>CACXAT010000019.1 GCA_902765725.1 uncultured Lachnospiraceae bacterium
ACAACAGCCGGAACCACGAATTCATCCGTCACGCCCTGCGCGTAGGAATCCTTGATGGCTGCTTCTTCCACACCGGTATGGCCTACCATGTCAGGATTTGCGAAATTGGTGATGATCACATCATACTTGCCGGACTTGATCGCCTCCACGAAACGGTCGCAGACCTCGGGAGCGCTCATCTCCGGCTGCAGGTCGTAGGTGGCTACCTTCGGGCTCTTGACCAGGATACGATCCTCTCCCGGATTCGGTTCCTCAACACCGCCATTAAAGAAGAAGGTGACGTGAGCATACTTCTCCGTCTCTGCGATGCGGGCCTGCGTCATATTGTGCTGTGCCAGATACTGGCCGAAGGTCTCGTTGATCTCCACCTTCGGGAATGCGATCTCCTTGTTCGGGATCGTTACGTCATAATCGGTGAAGCATGCGTAGAAGACCTTCTTCCTCGGTCCTCTGTCGAACTTGTCGAAATCATCGATGCAGAAGCATCTGGTGATCTCTCTTGCACGGTCCGGACGGAAGTTGAAGAAGATGATGGAGTCTCCATCCTGGATCGTGGTGACGGGCTTGCCGTCTTCCATGACAACAGCCGGAACCACGAATTCATCCGTCACGCCCTGCGCGTAGGAATCCTTGATGGCCTGTACACCAGATGACGCGGGGACACCCTCGCCGAGAGTGAGCGCGCGGTATGCCTTCTCAACACGCTCCCAGCGGTTGTCGCGGTCCATCGCATAATATCTTCCGGAGATCACGCCGAACTTGCCTACGCCGATCTCATCCATCTTGTCCTGCAGCTGCTGCGCGAAGTCAGCGCCGCTTTCAGGCGGAGTGTCGCGGCCGTCAAGGAACGCGTGTACAAAGACCTTGTCCAGTCCATGTCTCTTCGCCATCTCAAGAAGAGCGTATACATGGGTATTGTGGCTGTGCACACCGCCGTCAGACAGCAGGCCGTACATATGCAGCTGGCTGTTGTTCTTCTTGCAGTTCTCCATTGCCTTCACAAGGACTTCATTTTCAAAGAAATCTCCGTCCTGGATCGACTTGGTGATGCGGGTCAGATCCTGATACACGATGCGGCCTGCGCCCATGTTCAAATGTCCAACCTCGGAATTGCCCATCTGTCCGTCCGGAAGACCGACAAACAGTCCGCTTGCCTGTCCCTGTACGAACGGATACTCCTTCATCAGCCGGTCCATGACAGGCGTGCTGGCCTGGGCCACTGCATTGTGGTCCTGCCTCGGATTCAGTCCGTAGCCATCCAGGATCATTAAAACGGTAGGTCTTTTGCTCATCTCTCTCTCCTCTCACACACTATAGGTTCTGCTGCCCTTCATCAGACAGCTCTCTGTATACTGCCTCCCGGCACCCTGCCGGTATTTTCAGCCATAAACGCGGATCATGGTCGCAATCTCCTTCACGACGCTGCTGGAATTGAGGATCAGCAGTGCATCCCGTATATGTCTCTCTTTTACTTCACTGGTTATGATGACCAGCTCCGCATTGGTACCGATCTTATTCTTCTGGATGACCTGTTCGATCGATACGGAATTGTTGCCGAATATGCTGGCGATCGTAGCCAGTACGCCGGGCTTGTCCTCCACCTCCATGCGCAGGAAATAACTGGAACGGATATTGTCCATCCGCTTGATCGGAATACTCCTGTACACGTTGTCCCGGGTAGAGCCCTGGGAATCATACACCGTATGGCGGGCAACGGAGAAAACATCTCCCATCACAGCGCTCGCAGTCGGCATCTCACCGGCTCCGCGCCCGTAGAACATGACATCCTCCACCGCATCACCCACGACATAAACCGCATTGTAGGAACCGCCCACCGTTGCGAGCGGGTGACTCTCCGGGATCAGCATCGGGTGAACTCTTGCCTCGATCCCGCTGTCCGTATTGCGGGCAAGGGCGATCAGCTTGATCACCCAGCCGAGGGTCTTGGCATATCCGATATCCTTGGAAGTGATCTTCGTGATGCCTTCTGTATAGACATCGCGGAAGGTAACTCTGGAGTGAAATGCGATCGAAGCCATGATGGCGATCTTGCGTCCCGCGTCATACCCCTCTACGTCTGCAGTGGGGTCTGCCTCTGCGTACCCAAGTTCCGTCGCTTCCTGCAGAGCTTCGCTGTAGTCCATCCCTTCTTCGGTCATCTTTGTGAGAATGTAATTGGTGGTCCCGTTTACGATTCCCATGACCTGGCTGATCTCATTGGCCGCCAGACTGTTCTTGAGCGGGCTGATGATCGGAATGCCGCCGGCAACCGAAGCCTCAAAGCGAAGGTCCACATGGTTCTCCTCCGCAAGAGCCATCAGCTCTCCGCCGTGCTCCGCGATCAGATCCTTATTGGCCGTCACGACGCTCTTGCCTGCTTCCAGCGATTCCCGGATATAGGTGTGTGCCGGCTCAATGCCGCCCATCACCTCGATCACGATGCGGATCCTCGGATCTGAAACGATATCCTCGAAGGAATCCGTGAGAACCGACGGATCATCCACCTCTGATTCATGCTTCTTGGGATTGCGGACCAGGATCCTGCCGATACGCAGTGTTGTATTCAGTTTCTGCTGCATCTGGGATTCCTGTGTCTTCATGACTTTATACACGCCGGTTCCCACGGTTCCAAGTCCAAGCAGCGCTACATACATCTCATCCATAGTCCTGTTTCCTCATTCTGTTGATTCTGTGTCCTGTTTCAGACTGCAAAACATTATACACACATCGAATCTCAAAAAGCAACCGCAAAGGGTTATTTCACGGTCACTTTGACTCTGCTGAAGATTCCATCCTGCGCGTAGGCAAAGATATAGCAGGTCCCTTTGCTCACGGCTTTGACCCGCCCGTTCCGGTTCACAGTCGCCACAGCCGGATCCGAACTCTCATACCGTATTTTCAGGAAGGTTCTGTATTTTTTGCCTGCGCCTGCCTTTGATGACAGGGACGCGTTCAGTTTCTGCTTCTTCCCTCTCTTCAGGGTGATCTTTCTGGAGGGCACCTTTACCGCCTGGGTATTGCGGTAATTTCCTCCCAACGTGGCGGCAAAGATCACTTTCGAGCAGGACAGCACCCGCAGGTCCTCTGTTCCCGATCCCACATTCTGGTATGCGGTCACGATATACCGGTAGTATCTGTTCGGCTTCAGGCCGGTGTGGGTATAGGAGGTGGTGCCTCCATTTTTTATGGTCTCCAGCTTCTGCAGAACCGCTTTTCTCTCTGCGCCGTATATGATATATCCGGAAGCGCCCGGTACGGCTTTCCATTTCAGCTGAATACTCTTCTTGCGGGTTTTGGATGCCCTCGCCCTCAGAATATGGAAGGTTGAGCCCGGAACCTCTGCCTTCCCGGAGAGGGGCAGAATCACCTTTTCAACATCTTCCGTCTTTGGAAGATCAGAGGAGGACTGCAGGCACTGAACCGTGCCTGTCAGCAGATCTGTGTTCCTGGATTCGCTCTTGCTGGCGATCTTCGCGAATTCTTCCTGCGTTCCGTCGAATATAACCTTTTTATCTGTAAAATTATTGTAGAATGCCAGGCTGTCCACTGTCTTCAGACTGTTGGAAAGCCGGATCTCACTGAGCCCAAGACATTTCGAGACGGCCAGGTGTCCGATCGAACTGACATGACTCAGATCCAGTTTTTCCAACTTCGTACAGGATTCAAAGGCGGCATTGCCGACCATTGCAACGGTGGCCGGAATACTGATCGTTTTCAGACTGCTGCATCCCTGAAAAGCACTTACCGCGATCTGTTCCACGCCATTCGAGATCACAGCCGTCTCCAGCATATCTGCCCCGTAGAAACACTGCTTCGGAATTGATTTTATTTTTCCGGGGATCTCAATTGCCTTCAGCTTCCTGCACACCTGAAATGCATTCTCGCCGAGATTCTCCAGACTGCCCGGCAGACTGATCTCTTCCAGTCCTGAGGACCAGAAAGCGCCTCTTCCGATGGTCTTTACTGTAGCAGGAAGCGTTATGCTCCTGAGACTGGTGCAGAGGCGGAAGGACTCCTCTCCGATGGAGACCAGGCTCTTGCCCAGGTCTGCCGTCTCCAGCTTTTCAAGGTCATAGAACACCTTGTCAGCAATCGTCTTGCATACTGTACTTTTTACGGTAACCTTCTTCAGATTCTTGAACCCATCCAGCGTACCTTCTCCGATCCCTGCGATCGCCATATCAAAGACAGCCTCTGTGATGGCAGATCTCTCCAGGCCGGACAGGTCAGAAATGCTGATCGCTCCGGTTATGTTTTTCGATGTATCCAGATATGCCGTTTTATAGATGAAGGTAATGGCAGAACCCGACACTGTCCATCTGCAGTTGTACCCGCACTCTCCGCTGTTTGCCGCGCTCGTTTTCACTGCCGTCACCGGCAGCAGCAAAAACAGCAGTATGAAACCCAGCAAATATCTGTTCAGCTTCCACGTTCTCATTTTCTTCATGGCAGTCACCTCCTGGACTTGCAAGGGAAATAAGGCTGATCTTCAGTGCATTTACGCATCCCGTGTATGCCCACACAGTGCAAAAGCAAACGGGATCCGCGAACACCAAGGTGTCACACGAATCCCGTCAAGTCAGTCACAGTATAGCATATCATACATGCCGTCTGAAGGGCTGACCGGGTATCTTTCAGTTTTCTTCCAGAAGATTTGTCATGCTGCGCAGGCTGATGGCTATGGTGGAGGCATTGTGAAGCAGCGCCGTCGTGGAGGACGGCAGCAGCCCTATGGCTCCAAGCGCGATCAGAACAGAGTTGAACGTCAGAATGAATCTGTAATTCTGCTGAATGCGCCTCATCAGTCCGTCGCTGATTCTCTTCATGGTAACCAGAGAATGAAGATCATCCTCCAGGATCATTACATCCGCGATCTCACGGGCGATCGCAGCCCCGCTGTTGATCGCAACGCCCACATCCGCCTCGGAGAGGGCCGGCGTATCATTGATGCCGTCACCGACCATGATCACCCTGCGCCCCTTCTCGTGCTCAGAGCGAATGAACGCGGCCTTGTCCTCCGGAAGGACCTCGGCGCAGTAATCATCCACACCGACCCTGGAGGCAACCGCCTTCGCTGTCCTGCCGCTGTCCCCGGTCATCATGACGACCTTCTCAAATCCAAGCTCATGCAGCATGGAAACTACGGTGCGACTCTCCTCTTTCAGCGGATCCTCCACCAGGATCACCGCAGAGAGGATGCCGTCGATGGCCAGATACAGATGCGAGTACTCATCCGGCAGTCCGTCCAGCTTCTCCTGTTCGTCTTCCGGGCAGACGCATCTTTCATCCTCAAAGATGAAATGCCAGCTGCCGATGCGCACCTTCTTGCCGTCTATGCATCCTTCCCCGAAAGAACCTTTACTCCATAATGTCCAAGCAGTGCGCCTCCCGCAACCGCGCCAATGCACTTGCCAATCTTTACCCAGTCTGCCATAACAGTTCCTCCTTGTTCTTATTGATCAATTATTCTCAATAATATGCAATATACTGTATATTATTAACATCATGCTACCATTGATTTGCAGCATTCGTCAATGCAGACATAAGTTTACAGACGCGAACCGGTCCGGCTACTTTACAATGTTTTTCATCCACACATTTTTCCGGACAAGCACGTAGCCGATCACGCACTTGATCAGATCCATGGCATGCACAGCAGCGAAGATCACGATTACACTCAGATCCGTATAACGGCTCAGTATGAACGCGGTCGGAACACTGACCACGCACATGAAGAAGCTGTCGAAAAAGAATGTGATGATCGTCTTGCCGCCCGATCTCAGGGTAAAATACGAGGTGTGCAGAAAAGCGTCCTTGGGTGCCGCGACAGCCTGCACGATCAGGAACCAGGCAGCCAGCCGGCGTGCTTCTTCATTGGTGTTGTAGATCCTGGGAAACAGCGGGGCTGTAAGAGTCATGACCGCCATGATCACCAGGCCCATCATCACGGATGCGGAGATGATCCATGTGTCTGTTTTCTTAGCCTCTTTCATCTTCCCGGCGCCCAGCAGCTGGCCGACGATGATCGCCACCGCGTCTCCCATGGCGATGAAAGAGATATTGAACACGTTATTGATGGTATTGGCGATATTCTGCCCTGCCACCGCATTCAGGCCGCGCAGAGAATATGCCTGGTTTTGCATGAATATGCCAACTGACCAGAGCGTCTCGTTGATCAGCAGCGGCGCCCCGGTTATGAAAAACTTCTTTACGACCGCAAGAGGCACCTTCATCGTCTTATAGACACCCCGGATGTAGGTATGGGTCGCACTGTGTCTGTGGAGCCAGATCACGATAATGGCACATTCCACCACTCTGGACAGGTCGGTTGCGATCGCTGCGCCGTATACGCCAAGTCTGGGGAATCCGAACCTGCCATAGATCAGCAGATAGTTGAATACCAGATTGACAAAGACCGCTGCCATCCCGGCCTTCATGGGCACGATGGTCTCCCCGCACTCTCTCAGTGTACTGGAATAGACGATGCTGACAAACAGGACCGGCATACCCAGGAAAATAAGATGCATGTAGCCCATGCCATAGCGAAGTGTCGCCTGCAGGTCGCCGCCGCCCTCACTTTCATTCAGGAACAGACTGATCAGATCCTCACCGAAGAAGAACATGACCGCCACTGCGATCACAGTGACAGCCAGCCCCAGCCAGAGCTTATAACGGAAGGTATTGCGGATCCCGTTATCATCCTTATAACCGAAATACTGCGCGGTAAAGATGCCTGCGCCGGACAGTCCTCCGAACAGGCAGAGGAAGTAGATGAACATGATCTGGTTGACGATGGCCACGCCGGACATCTGCTCCGTTCCCACCCGTCCGATCATGATATTGTCCAGAAGTCCGACAAAGTTCGTGATGCCGTTCTGGATCATGATCGGCACCGCCACTGTCAGAAGTGTCTTGTAAAACGCCTTGTCACCTATATATTTATTGCTGTGAATCTTCATACTCTCTTTTTATCTTCTCTTCTTATCTGGTAAGATTCTGCACCCATTTGTATTTTCGGAAATGATGCATGACCCATGGGATCTTGCCTACTTCGTCCAGGCAGGTGCAGGAGTAGACCGCCAGGACCGGCCAGTGAAAGACAAATGCCCCCGCAACGGCCAGCGGGATCGCGATTCCCCACATACTGACCGCCAGGCTGTACATATCAAACAGTGTGTCACCGCCTCCATCGATCACGCCGTTGATGGTGACCGTATTGACGCACCTGCCGATCATGTAGAATGCCATGATGACCATCATTCCGGTCAGATAACTGTGCGCCTTGTCAGACAGGATCACCATCCGCACGATCAGAGGCGTCAGTGCCAGAACCAGGGCGGTAGACGCAAAGCCTATCACCCAGGAGATATTCTTCAGCCGGATCCCATACAGTCTGCCCCGCTCCAGATTGCCGGCCCCCAGTTCATTTCCGACCATGATCCCGGCTGCGCTGGCGATTCCGTTGCAGGCACAGCAGATGAGGTCCCGGACAACCGCCGCCACCGAGCTGGCCGCCGCGGCGTCAGCACCCATGTGTCCCATGACAGCCGTATACGAGGTGAAGCCGACGCCCCACAGAAGAGATCCGCCAAGCAGCGGAAAACACTGTCTGGCAAAGTCCTTTGTCAGGGCCGCATCCCATCGCAGCATCCGGCTCCATGCCGGCCTTATGTAGTTTTTTCCGGAAGATACGATAAGACACAATGACAGTTCCAGGATCCTGGCCAGAGTGGTCGCAAGGGCAGCGCCGCGCGACTGCATGGCAGGTGCTCCCAGATATCCGAAGATAAAGACTGCATTGAGAAGGATATTCGATATTACTGCCGCCGAACTGATCCAGGCGGTAGGCATTACATGGTCCGTGACCTTCATCACGGTCAGATAGCACTGGGAGATCCCGGTCAGCAGATAGGACCACCCGGCGATCCGAAGATAAGCGCTTCCGATCCGGATCAGCTCCGGATCATGGGCGAAGATGCGCATCAGCATCCCGGGAGCCAGTTCACAGGCAGCAAAAAACAGGAGGGACAACAGCATGCTGAAGCGCAGCATCAGGTTGAACAGCTCCTGTATGGTCCTCCGGTCTCCCTTGCCGTAGTACTGCGCGCCGAGGATTGCCCCGGCCGCAGCGATGGCAGAGATGAACATATTCTGCACAAACTGGATCTGCGTTGCCAGGGACACTGCAGTCATCTCATACTGCGCGACCCGCCCGAGCATCAGGGCATCGCCTGCCGCCACAGAGGCAAGCATCAGGCTCTGAAACGCGATCGGCGCGGCCAGCACAAAGAGCCGATAATAAAATGCTTTCCAGTTGATGGTTGCTGTATCTTCTCTGCCCATGACACCTTCTGTTCCATTTACGCTTAATCAGATCCGCGCACCTCAAAAGCGCGCTATCCGTTAATATAGCGTCAGGCAGTCATATTTGCAACCATTATTATTCGGCTCCCTTGAGTGTGCCGACCATGTCCAGTTTCCGGATCCTGCCCGCAAAGAGGAAGCTGACCAGCACGGACAGGATCAGTACGCAGCCGCCCCCGAGCAGATAGTCCGTCAGCCTGAGAGACGCGATCATATCGTAGTTCTCTCCATTGCTGTTCATCATGGCTTCCAGAAGCGGTGTCGCCAGCGGTGCACCGAGGAGGATGCCCAGGATGGACAGCCACAGATTCTGGATCGTCAGAAGAGACCGAATCTTACTGTCCGACAGTCCCAGAACCCGGAGAGTCGCAAGTTCCCGGATCCTCTCATGAAAGGACAGAGAACCGGAGTTGTACAGGACGGCTGTGATCAGGATCACTGCGAAGATCACCATTACCACGATCAGGACCCATACGATCGACATCGTCTCCTCGAACGCCGCTCTCAGCTCCTCCACCCGGTAAACCGCAGTGATGCCCTCCGCCTCATCCCCTGTCAGGGTCTTGTCGGTGCACAGCAGCGTCGGCGCATAGTCACAGCCCTGCGCTTCAAAATCAGAACGAAGCATGGTAATGCCGGATACGACCGGCGTCCGGTTGATGGCACCGATCTTTGACTCATGCCAGTCATTGTGCTCATAGATATGCCACCAGATCGTATCCCCGACCGAGAGACCCATCTTCTTTGCAAGGCGCCTGGTCACTGCCACCGTCCCCTCCGGAAGAGAGATTACATCCGTTCCCGGGTCAGTGATATTGTATAGGCCCCGCCCTTCGATTACGGTCATAACCTGTGTGGATTTCTCCGCATTGACTGCATGATCATGGGAGGCCACTTCAATTCCTGCCTGCATGACCAGCTCGCCGTCGGTGTCATCTCGAAGTGAATCTGCCTGTTCGAGAGACACATCCTCCAGCATCGCTTCATACTGAAAGTTCTGGATCCGTTCAAAATACCACTCATACATATCATCCATCATGCCCAGTGCACCGATGGTACCCGTGAGCAGGAACATCCCTGTCATGGTCCCGAGCACGCACATGAGGGCTCTGAGCTTATATCTCGAGATATCCCTCAGGTTGTAGCGGTAGCGAAATCCCAGTTTATTCCAGAAGGGAAGCTTCTCAAACAGGATGTGCTGCCCCTTTCTGGGAGGAGATGGGCGAAGCGCCTCAGATGGCGCGACATTCAGCAGTTTCCGGCAGCTCAGCCATGCACTGAGTACGCAGACTGCGATGATCACCAGAGGGATCGCCAGGAATGTCCAGTCAGCCCCTGCTGTCCAGCCCGGAACCGTATAATAGGTGCTGAACAGACTGACGATCCACCTGCCCACCCAGAAATAACCAAGCAGGAGCCCTGCTGCGCTCCCCGCGCAGGCAGTGACCAGGCTGTAGCTCAGGTAATGGCGGGTGATCTTCCCCCGCTCCATGCCGATGGCATTCAGCGTTCCGATCTGAGTGCGCTGTTGCTCCACCATACGGCTTGTCCCCGTCATGATGATCAGAACAGCGATCGCAAGAAAAACTGCCATGAAGACATAGGAGAACCCTTCATGCTGCGCAAGCTCTGCCGTAAGGCGCTCTATGCCGTCGATCGAGTGTTCATCGATCATGACTGCATAATTATCATGGAGAGCCTTCGCGATCTCTGTCTCTTTCTCCAGGATTGACGTGCCTTCCGGGGCACGCAGGATCAGCTGCGTATAAGGCAGCAGATCGAACAGCATCTTCTCATCTGCAGCTTCCGCAAACGCAGTCAGTATGGACTTCATCTTTCCTTTTTCGATCCTGTGGATCAGAAAGTCCCGCACCGGGAAGCCTTCATAATCCATATAGACGTATCCGATATTCCTGTAGTTCGTGTCCACATCCGTGGAGGCGCACATGTATTCATATTCCGGGGAGACTACGATTCCCTTCACCTGCTTTGTGATCCGGATCCCGTCATAGGAAACGGTGAAGTCATCCCCCACATAGATGTCCCAGGTCCGGGCAAAGGTCCTGCACAGCCAGAATCCGTCCGGATCAGACGGATCAAAGTCTTCCCCCTCCTCGGTCACAGGTTTATTGACCAGGTTCTCCGTCTGCAGATACAGGTCGATCTGTGCGTCTCCCTGCTCCGGCGCGCTGCCTGTTACGGAAGTCCGAAGCTGGGCACTCTCCACATAAGGCAGGGCTCTCACTGCCTCCAGGTTCTCCTGGGTGAACCCCTCCCCGTACAGCCATGCGGAAGCCAGGTTTGACTTTCTGTGAAATGAATCCCTCGCGGCCCCTCCACCGATGGGATCTGCCGCGAATCCCGCATAGACCATAACTGCCAGCAGGACCAGTATAAACAGGGAAAAATACTGCCCGAAGTTCTTCAGCAGTTCCCTTCTCATCTTTCTTTTCAGCATCTCAGGTCCCCTCTTACCATGCGATCTCAGATACCGGGATCGGATCGGTGTTGACCGTAATCTCCCGGATCTTTCCGTTGCGCATCCGGATCACCTTGTCCGCGCATCGGGCAATATCCGCATTGTGGGTCACGATGATCACCGTACTTCTGTTTTCATGACATATATCGGACAAAAGCTGCAGAACGAGCAGTCCGGTCTCTGAGTCCAGCGCCCCGGTAGGCTCATCTCCCAGCAGGATCGGCGGATTCTTGGCCAGCGCCCTGGCGATGGAGATCCTCTGCTGCTCCCCGCCTGAAAGCTGGGACGGAAACTTATTGCGATGCTCATACAGCCCCACCTTCCGGAGCATCTCTTCCGGATCCCGGGCGCCTGAGATGATATCCCTGGTCAGCGCGACATTCTCGAAGGCTGTGAGTGTTGGAATCAGATTGTAGAACTGAAAAATGAAACCGATTGTATCTGCCCTGTATCTGGATAGTTCCTTATCCGTCATGGCAGAAACCTCTCTTCCATTTACCACAATCCTTCCTTCTGTCGGCCGGTCCATCCCGCCCAGCATATTCAGAACGGTTGACTTGCCGGCTCCGGACTGGCCCAGGATCACAACAAACTCGCCGCGGTCTATGGAGAAGCTCACGTGGTCTGCTGCTGTCTGCTTTCCTTCGCCCTGCCCGTACACCTTGACAACATTCTCAAAACTGACTATCTCATTTCCATTCATGACAGTTCCTCACCTGATAATACGTTAGTTAGTGCTAACTATCATACTATCTGCCTTACTGAAAATCAATAGCCGGCTTAATCGTTTTCATAAAATCAGCAGGGCTTTCCCCTGCATAAAAAAACGCCGGCAGCTTACACTGCCGGCGATGTACTGAACGGTTATTCAATTGCAGCCATACAGAAGATGGTATTGCGGCGGCCGCACACATATGATCGTATTCAGACGATCACGAAGAACTTGATCAGGAACAGTATGGAGATAACGTACGTCAGGATCGAGACTTCCTTTGCTCTTCCCTGCATCACACGGATCGCGGTGAAGGAGATCATGCCAAGACCGATGCCGTGTCCGATCGATCCGGAGATCGGCATGCAGATCAGCATCAGTGCAACCGGGACCATCTGAGAGACGTCATTCCAGTCGATCTTCTGAAGTCCTGCCAGCATGAGCACGCCGACATAGATCAGAGCCGCGGAAGTTGCGGGAGCCGGGATCAGAGCCGCCAGAGGAGCGATGAACATGCAGCCCAGGAACAGAACGCCGGATGTCAGAGCCGCCAGACCGGTTCTTCCGCCTGCCTCAACGCCGGACGCAGACTCTACGAAGGTAGTGACCGTAGAGGTACCGGTAAGAGAACCTGCGATGGTGCCGACTGCGTCAGACAGGAGAGCTTCCTTCATCTTCGGCATGTTGCCGTGCTCATCGACCATTCCGGCACGGCTTGCGGTACCGACCAGTGTTCCGATGGTATCAAACATGTCGATCATGCAGAATGTGATGATCAGTGTGATTGCGGTAAATGTTCCGATCGCGAAGAAGTCATGGAAATCGAACTTGAACAGTGTCAGCTCAACCATATCCTTCACAGGCGGGACGAAGGATGCTGTCTTCAGCGACTCAAACGGGTTCACTTTCAGGAAGATCGCCTCACCTGCCCAGTAGATGATGGAAGAACATACCATGCCTGCAAGAACCGCTGCTTTAATTCCCTTATGATTCAGATAGAGGATCACAAACAGGCCGACAAACATGGTGATAACGGACAGAACCATGACCGTGTAGCCGGTTCCCATGGAATCTCTTGCCACTGCCGGAGTCAGTGCACCGAAGAAGTCTCTCATCGCATAGAACGGGCCGCCATTTTCGGAATAGATGCCTGCATTGGAGCCAAGTCCGATATTGAGGAGCATCAGGCCGATCGCAGGCGAGATTCCGAGACGGATGCCCAGAGGAATCGCATGTACGATCTTCTCACGGATGTTAAGGATCGAGAGAATCAGGAATACGATACCTTCGATCAGGATGATGCACAGAGCCGCTCTGAAGGAAACCAGATAAGTCGTTCCGGTGATCGCGGCAATATTGCCTACGACAACGGCGAAGAAGCTGTTCAGGCCCATGCCCGGTGCCATGACGAAGGGCTTATTGGCCAGGAATGCCATGGTAAAGGTACCGATTGCCGAAGCGATGCAGGTTGCCATGAATACCGCGTTCCACAGCTCCTGTCCCTCCGCCCCGAAATTCGTAAGAAGATTCGGGTTCAGAGCGATGATGTAAGCCATCGTCATAAAGGTTGTCAGACCGGCAAGTATCTCCGTTCTGACTGTTGTATGGTTCTCTTGCAGATGAAACATCCCATTCATAAACAATCCCTCCCATAATGTGATATACCGAAATGTCAACAATTGTCGGAACCTCCGACTCCTTTAGACAAGTATACCACATAATGGAAGGGATTGCTTACTTTTTGTTTGTGATTTACACTTTTTTTTTGCTGAAGACCGGCAAAATGCGCTATCTCTTGTCTTTATCAATAAATTCCAGCGCGATCACCGAGGCCAGCGACATAAACACGATCATCACTATGAGCATTCTCCAGCAGTGTAAGACATTATCAACGGTCCTGTCATAATTCGGATTCTGGCCGGCAGCCTTACTCTTCTCATCTACCAGCCCTTTTGCCTTCTCTTCCCCGATGATATCGATCACATCACTGATCTTGAACTTAACCTGGATCGTATCGCCTGCATACTCCATATACTCCGGCAGGTCAGTGAGTATCGACATAACTTCCCCCACTGTGACACCGGAATCCAGTTCCATATTGCGAAGCTCTTCGAGAGATGCATTCTTATTCGTCTTGAGGATCGTAACCAGATCATCCAGTGTGACCTTGGCGTCCACCTCCGAATTCTTCATCTTATTCAATGTCTCCCAGGCGCTCTGCATGGGCAGGTCATTGTATCCGGACTGGGCCGTAATGCTCTGCAGACCATAATGAGAGATCGTCAGATAAGAGAGAGACTCTATGCTCCTGGGCAGCGCGAATACGCCTCCTGAGAATACCAGCTGGAAGATCAGGATGAAGGGCATGACCGTCATGGCAGCCGTCGTGGTCCGCACGATACTGGAGATGAAAAGGGAAGTCATATCCGCGGCATACGTGACCAGGAACAGGGTGATCCCGAGGTCTGTGATATAGTACCTTGTGATCAGTCCCTCGGCCGGGAAATGAATATCCACCAGGGTACAGACATAGATCGTAATTCCGGACTGCAGTGCACACAGCACTGCCTGAAAGAGCATATGCGCAGCCACATAGGAAGACATGTGGAGTCCGGACCGGTGCTCTCTCTTGATGATATTGCGCTCACGGCAGATCACCTGGATCGAGTTAAAAAAACCGTTCCAGATCGCAACGCAGGTCAGTGCCAGAGAACCGGTAAGCGTCCTCTCCATCGACTGGAACATCCCTGCCCGAACGACCAGCGAGGCCATACCTGCGACGATCGCTGACATCGGCAGTACTTTCCAGTCATTCTGAAAGAAGAAGATGCGGATGATCTTGCCCAGATAGATCAGTACCTGGAATCCCCGGCCATGGTGGCGCATCTTGATTCGTTTTTTTACTGCTGTCTCACCCATGACAAACCTCCGACTCCGTTATCCAGTCACCAGTGACTGTTCATACCGCTTGATATATTCGTCCGCTCTGCCTTCGCCGCCCTCTTCCTGACGGTTGACGCTCATGACGATCTGCTCCATCCGGTCCTTGCCGAAGAATTCTTTTGCCTCATCCACACCGCCATAGAAGGCCAGGCGGCCTGTGCGGTTCGCATCCTTGGCAAGTACGATCACACTGTCAAACAGATCGATGACGCGGTCCGGTGTATGGGTAATTACGATTACGATCTTCCCCTGGTCGGCAATGCTGCGAAGCTGTTCCATCAGTTCGCGGGCCATCACGCCATCCAGACCGGAATCCGGCTCGTCCAGTATGAACAGTGCCGGATTGGATATGAATTCCATGGCAATCGACAGGCGCTTGCGCTGTCCTCCGGACAGCTTATCCACAAGATTACTCTGAATCGGAAGAAGGCCGAACAGCTTCATGACATAATCTACTCTCTGTCTGCGCTCTCCCGCGTCAAAATCCACGGGCAGCCGCAGAGCCGCAGCATCTGTAAGCGTCCGAAGCACAGTATCGCTGCCCCGCATCAGATCCTGCTGCGGAACGAATCCGACCTCGTATTTCATCTTCTTGTATTCTCTGTATACATTGCTGCCGTTCAGCACGATGTCCGCATTGGCCTTTTCATAGCCGATGACAGCATTGAGAAATGTAGTCTTGCCGGCACCGGAGCCGCCCAGCAGGAGAACCATGCTTCCGGGCTTGATATACATATGGATATTTCTGAGCAGATATGTTTTCGAAAAAAGAGACCTGACAGACCGGTCTGTGATGTTGACCGTAAGACCATTTTCAAGTGCCCTTGCATTAGAACTGCTGAAATAATTGGCTTCATTGTCCCTGAAGTCCTGCAGGTTCCACAGCGGCTGAAAATCCTTGTGCCATCCGAAGAGCAGATATACAAGGAACGAGATGGGAAGCATAAACAGGATGATCCAGCGTTTCCGACGGTCAAAAACCTCGATCAGTGCCCAGTAGACTCTCATCAGGCTGATAATAAATGCCAGTCCGATGGAAACCGCTATGATATCCACAACCAGCTCCTGTGTTGAGTTGTCCGGCAGATACAAAGCCGCAATCGAACATCCCGTCATCAGGATATCAAGAACATAAAGCCTGCGTCCTTCCGGCTCTCTCCCGGCACATTCCGCAAGAGCATACTCCTGATAGAAAGGAATCAGCGCCTTCCATGGCTGCTGTCCGCACTTTTTAAAGATGCCCCACATTCCTACTATCTCAAGTACACTGACAATACTGCCCATGAGAGTAGTACTGTTGAACAGCACTATAAGAGCAGTTTTAATTATATTCATAAAAGGCCCCCGTCTGATGAGAATCCGTATACATAAAACACAGGTATGTTTAAACATAGGTCTGTTTGCATTTTATTATATTTGAAGAAGGATATTCTATCAATCATTTTCACCAGGCTGACCTGTGCACTGTTACGTCCTCTCCCGATTCAGAACCGCATCGCGCAAAAAGCACCCCGCTTCAGCACTGAAGCGGGGTGCCCTGTTCGTACACTGTATCAGATAGGATCCAGCGTATCGATTATTTTACATAGTTGACGATGCGGCCAAAGTCAGGCTTCAGGGAAGCGCCGCCGATCAGTCCGCCGTCGATATCCGGCTGTGCCAGGAGCTCGTCGCAGTTCTTGGCATTCATGGATCCGCCGTACTGGATACGGATGGACTCAGCAGTAGCCTCGTCATAGATCTCGCAGATGGTCTCACGGATCGCCTTGCAGACTTCCTCAGCCTGCTCGGTGGTAGCGGTCTTGCCGGTTCCGATTGCCCAGATCGGCTCGTACGCGATAACCATGGATGCTGCCTGCTCAGCTGTTACGTTCTGAAGATCGGACTTGATCTGCAGACGGATCCAGTCAAGAGTCACACCTGCTTCTCTCTGCTCAAGGCTCTCGCCGCAGCACAGGATCGGGGTAAGGCCATGCTCGAATGCCTTCAGGACCTTCTTGTTCAGGAACTCGTCGGTCTCTTTGAAGTATTCACGTCTCTCGGAATGTCCGATGATGACATACTTAGCGCCTGCATCTACGATCATAGCCGGAGCGATCTCACCGGTGTATGCACCCTTCTCCTCGATGTACATATTCTCAGCGCCGACTTCAACGTTGGTTCCCTTGACAGCCTCAACTACCGGAACGATATCGATCGCCGGTACGCAGTAAACAACATCAACCTCAGGATTGTTTACCAGATCCTTCAGGGTCTCAACCAGTGCCTTCGCCTCGCTCGGAGTCATGTTCATCTTCCAGTTGCCGGCGATAATCTTTCTTCTTGCCATTTTCGTTCTCCTTATACAATTGATAGACTTGCCATCGGCTTGTCTTCGCTACGCTTTTTATTTATCGTTTGCTGCAGCAACACCCGGAAGCTCCTTGCCCTCAAGGAATTCAAGGGAAGCGCCGCCGCCGGTGGAGATGTGGGACATCTTGTCGCCATAGCCCAGCTGGTTGACTGCCGCTGCGCTGTCGCCGCCGCCGATGATGGTGGTTGCGTCTGTCTCTGCAAGAGCAGCTGCAACTGCCTTGGTTCCTGCTGCCAGGATCGGGTTCTCGAACACGCCCATCGGTCCGTTCCAGACTACGGTCTTCGCAGTCTTGACAGCTTCGCTGTACAGCGCGATGGTCTTCGGTCCGATATCCATGCCCATCTTGTCAGCCGGGATCTTATCGGAATCAACAATCGTGGTCGCGATCTCAGCATCGATCGGTTCCGGGAAGGAATCGGTGCAGACTGTATCGACCGGAAGAAGAAGCTTCTTGCCGAGGGATTCTGCCTTCGCGATCATCTCCTTGCAGTAGTCGATCTTGGTATCGTCGAGCAGAGAGGTTCCGATCTCATAGCCCTTTGCCTTCAGGAAGGTGTAAGCCATGCCGCCGCCAATGATGAGGGTATCGCACTTCTCAAGCAGGTTGGAGATAACATTGAGCTTATCAGCAACCTTGGCACCGCCCAGGATCGCAACGAACGGACGGACCGGATTCTCAACAGCATTGCCCAGGAAATCGATCTCTTTCTGCATCAGATATCCGACTACGCAGGGGCCATCCAGGAACTGAGTTACGCCAACATTGGAGCAATGAGCTCTGTGAGCGGTTCCGAATGCGTCGTTGACAAATACATCAGCAAGGGAAGCAAGCTCTTTGGAGAACTCTTCGCCGTTCTTGGTCTCTTCCTTGCGATAACGGGTGTTCTGAAGAAGGATTACATCGCCGTCCTGCATTGCAGCAACTGCAGCCTTCGCATTCTCGCCGACTACGCAGTCATCCGCCGCAAACTTGACTTCCTGGCCGAGGAGCTCTGACAGTCTTGCTGCTACCGGAGCGAGTGTCTTGGAGGGCTTATCCTCTTCCGTCTTAACCTTGCCCAGGTGAGAGCAGAGGATAACCTTGCCGCCGTCAGCGATCAGCTTCTTGATCGTCGGAAGGGCTGCTACCAGACGGTTCTCATCTGTGATCTTTCCATCCTTCAGCGGAACGTTGAAATCACAGCGGCAGAGAACTCTCTTGCCCTTAACGTTAATGTCATCAACCGATTTCTTATTCAGTCCCATGATACAATTCCTCCTGATCATGTATGTATATCATTAAAGGGGCCCGGCCCTTTGCAGACCGGACCCCCTTTCTGAGTCTTTATTACCCTGTCTTCAATCAGACGTTCATCAGCTTTCCAAAGTGCTTGATGGTGCGGACCATCTGGCTGGTGTAGGAATTCTCATTGTCATACCAGGAAACAACCTGAACCTGAGTGGTGCCATTGTCAAGCGGCAGAACCATGGTCTGGGTTGCATCGAACAGAGAACCATAGGTCATTCCTACGATATCGCTGGAAACGATCTCATCTTCGTTGTAACCGAAGGACTCGTTGGAAGCAGCCTTCATAGCGGCATTGATCTGCTCCTTGGTGACAGTTCCTTCAACAACTGCGGTAAGGATGGTGGTAGAACCGGTCGGGGTCGGAACACGCTGTGCAGCGCCGATGAGCTTGCCGTTCAGTTCCGGGATAACAAGGCCGATTGCCTTTGCAGCGCCGGTGCTGTTCGGAACGATGTTGACAGCTGCAGCGCGGGATCTTCTCAGATCGCCCTTTCTCTGCGGTCCGTCCAGAGTCATCTGATCGCCAGTGTATGCATGGATTGTGCACATGATACCGGTCTTGATCGGTGCGCATTCATTCAGAGCCTTTGCCATCGGAGCCAGGCAGTTGGTGGTGCAGCTTGCAGCGGAGATGATGTGATCATCAGCGGTAAGCTTGTCATGGTTTACATTGTAAACGATAGTCGGAAGATCATTTCCTGCCGGAGCGGAGATGATGACATACTTTGCGCCAGCATTGATATGAGCCTGAGCCTTAGCCTTGGAGGTGTAGAAACCGGAGCACTCCAGGACTACATCAACACCGATCTCACCCCACGGAGCGTTGTTTGCATCCGGGATCGCATAGATCTTGATCTCTTTTCCATCGACCGTAATGGAATCTTCACCAGCAGTGACAGTATCAGCCTTCGCATATCTGCCCTGGGTGCTGTCATACTTCAGAAGATGAGCAAGCATCTTCGGGGAGGTCAGGTCGTTGATTGCAACGATCTCAAAACCCTCAGCTCCGAACATCTGACGGAAAGCAAGACGTCCAATACGGCCGAATCCATTGATTGCAACTTTTACTGCCATAATATCAATTCCTCCTAAGAATAGTTAAAGAAAAACAGTTTCTGTCAAGCGCCTCTGTGAGCATATCCATCATAATATAGATCACTGCGCACTTAACTCGTCTGTTATTCTATCTAATCATCCTGCAAAAATCAAGTAGACCAGGGACCGAAATATGGCAGGAAACGGATATTCTGTCACTTATTTCACGATATTTTACCCCCGCCTGTAATTGACAGTCCCGATCCCTGACAATTACAATCATCCAGGAGGTAGAATTATGGCCATTCAGTATGATTATCACATGCACTCGTCCTTCTCGACAGATTCGGATGCCCCTGCGCAGACAATGGTAGGAAAAGCGATGGAAGCGGGTCTGAAAGGGATCTGCTTTACAGATCATATGGATCTGGATTATCCGCCCTTATATTTCCCGGATGATCCTTCGGCCTTCACGGCAGATCCGGAGCTGATCCATCACGAGATCAGCCGTCTTCGGGATGTCTGCGGCGCTGCCTCCGGAGATTTCCATATTGGCTTTGGTCTGGAGTTCGGCATGCAGCCGCATCTTGCAGGCCGCTTTGAAGAGCTCGCCGCCAGATGGCCTCTTGATATGGTCATCGCCTCTCAGCATCTGGTGGGAGGGCTGGATCCCTACTATCCTGAGGTATGGGAGGGGAAAACCCATGAAGAGCTGATCCGCTCGTACTATGAAGAGATGCTCTCCAATCTGAAGACCATGACTCAGTGGGATACCCTGGCCCATCTGGATTACATTATCCGCTATATCCCGGACCGCGAAAGTTTCCTCTTTGACTCTTATGAAGCCTTCCCGGATCTGATCGATGAGATCCTTCTGTATGTGATCCGCAGCGGAAAATGTCTGGAGGTGAATACAGCCGGGTACAAATACGGACTAGGCCAGCCCAACCCCGCCCCTTCCATTCTCAGACGATACCGGCAGCTTGGGGGAATGAACATTACCATCGGCTCTGACGCCCATGCGCCGCAGCACATCGCGATCGCGTTTGATACGGTCCGGGAGCTGCTGCTGTCGATGGGATATGAGAGATATACCGTCTTCAGGAACCGGGAACCCATTGAGCTGCCGCTGGCAGAATAACCGGCTTCCCATTCAGGATTCCGTTCAGACATCTCATAATCACAAAAGACCGCCGGCCTCAGGGCCGGCGGTCTTCTTAACTCTTTACTCTTTACTCTTCTGTCATGCTCTCATACAGCTTTTCATATTCGCGGGCGCTGGTGTTCCAGGAGAAGTCCTTCTCCATCGCGCGTTCCACCATCTTGTTCCAGTCTCTCTTGTGATTGTAGAACACATCCATCGCGTACTTGATGGTATAGAGCATCTCATGCGCATTGTAGTTGGCAAATGAGAAGCCGGTACCTGTCGAATCGTATTCGTTGTAGGGCTCTACGGTATCCTTCAGGCCGCCGGTCTCCCTGACGATGGGGATGGTGCCGTAACGAAGGCTCATCAGCTGAGACAGTCCGCAGGGCTCGAACAGGGAGGGCATCAGGAATGCGTCGCAGGACGCGTAGATCTTGTGGCTCATCGCTTCCGAGTAATAGATGTTGGCCGCTACCTTCCCCTGATATTTCCAGGCAAAATGGCGGAACATATTCTCGTAGCGCTCCTCTCCTGTCCCAAGTACGACGAACTGGAGATCCTGCTGGCACATCTCGTCCATCATATACGCGATCAGGTCAAATCCCTTCTGGTCGGTAAGCCGGGAGACAATACCGATCAGGAACTTCCTTTCATCCTGGTCGAGACCCAGTTCCTTCTGGAGAGCCTTCTTATTCTTCACCTTCTCCTTGCGGAAGGACTTGATGTCATAGTTCTTCTCCACAAAGGAGTCCGTTGCCGGATTGTACTCGTCATAGTCAATGCCGTTCACAATACCGGTCAGGCAGTTGTTTCTCGCTCTCATGAGTCCGTCGAGACGTTCACCGTAGAACGGTGTCTGGATCTCCTCAGCGTATGTCTTTGACACGGTCGTGATGCGGTCCGCATATACGATGCCGCCCTTCAGGTAGTTCGCATCGCCGTATGCCTCCAGCTTATCCGGAGCAAAGTACGACTTGTCCAGACCCGTGATATCCTGGATCGTCTTGACATCCCACACGCCCTGGAACTTCAGGTTGTGAATGGAGATCACCGACTTGATATCTCTGAAGAATTCATTGTCATGGAACTTATCCTTCAGGAATACGGGCACAAGACCGGTCTGCCAGTCATGGCAGTGTATGATGTCCGGCTTGAATCCGATCACCGGCAGCGCGCTGAGGGCTGCCTTGGAGAAGAATGCGAACTTCTCAACATCCTGATAGATATTGCCGTATGGCTTCGGTCCTGAGAAATAGTATTCATTGTCGATGAAATAGAACTGAACTCCATCGTACTCGAGCTCCAGGATCCCGACATACTGACTTCTCCAGGACAGATCCATATAGAAGTGGGTCAGATAATTCATCTTATCCTTCCACTCCTGTCTCATACACAGATACTTCGGAAGGATGACTCTGACATCATAGTTCTCTTTGTCAAAGCACTTGGGCAGCGAACCCACGACATCCGCAAGTCCGCCGGTTTTAATAAAGGGAACACCTTCCGATGCAACAAATAATATCTTCTTCATAGAGCAGCCTCCGCCCCTGTCATCATTTATCTATGCTGTAGGAGGAATAGAGAACATCCGGAGCCTTCTTCCAGGAATACGCTCCGAGAGTGACATCCTTACTGAACCAGGCGTAATAATTCCGCTTGTCCTGCTTAAACGCCATCTTCATGTAGTAGTTCTCTATCTCATCCGGATTCAGCTTCTTCCCCTTGACCTTCACATAGATGGTCTTGGACTTTTTCTTCGGGATCGTGACGCTGGATCCCTGCTTCAGCTGGATGCTCCGGATCTTCTTATCCGTATCTCTGTCGCGCAGCTCACCGCCCTTGCTGAGGAAGACCATCGGGACCCTGCTCTTATTCTCGATCTTGATCTTCATAAGCTTTTTCTTGGCGTTGTAACTGACAAAACGGATCTTAAACTCCGGTGAGGTGCGGCTGACGCTTACCGTGCAGGCAAGATCATAGGTCTTCTTATTGCTGACGGTCTTGGCCCTGATCACGCACTTCCCGTAGCCGATCGCTTTAATGCGGCCATTCTGATTGACCTTGGCAACATTGTTGTTGGAACTGGACCATGTGACCCCTGCTACCGCATTCTCAACCGCATTGTAAACGACATTGCCGGCGCTGAGCTTAAATGACTTGACGTTCAGAGTCGGTGCCGGTACAAACTGCGTTACCTTGACGCGCATCGTATCGTAGGAGCCGTCCTCTCCCGTTACCGTAATGATAATCGAAGGATTGGTGCCGGTACTGCCGTTTGTCGCGATACCCTTGACCGTAATAGACGGAGGGTTCGTGCTGTTGCTGAATGTTACAGTGGCATATCCTGGCTGTGAGCTCTTGGCGGACTTGATCTTGATGTAATTCGTGCTTCCGTCAGACCGGGTCACGTTCACCCTCTCTGTGGTCCCCTTCATGACTTCCAGATTGTCCGCGATGTTAATTCCGCCGGCTCCGGCAACTGAGAACCTCACGGTAAACTTCTGGGTCCCGGTATAATACACACCGAAGCTGTAGGTACCCCGGTCCATGACAGCGGACATCGCATAACCCAGCTTGACCCTGTCCGCAGTGGGAATCGTCAGGTAGACTCTCTTGCCCGTAACTACATTCTGCAGGAAGTAGGACATCCCCTGATTGATAAGATATGACTGATTATTGCCGCTGATACTGATTGTAACCATTACTGTACTTCTGGTCGGAAGTGTAAACTGGTTCGACCAGCCTCCGCCATATCTGTTCGGCAGCGTGATTGTCTTCTGAGAATACAATCTGTACTCTGCCATTGCATGAACAGACATTGCCATCATAAGCAGCAACGTCAACAGAAGGATTCGTCTTGCTATCTTTTTCATATTCATACCTTCCTTCCCCCAGAGCCTTCAATCATGAAGTTCTGAATCACAAAGCCATAGACCCATTTCAAATATACAGCATCCTCACGCTTCTGTCACGAATCTTTTACTTTGTAAATCCTTTTGCTTTTCTTAAGAATTATTTCTCTTCCGCAAAAAAAGATCCGGGGCGGCTGTGCCCCGGATCTGATTCCGTATCGCTTTAAAATCGCTGTGAATTATGCAGCTGTGAATTATGCAGCCTTGAAGTTGCCAAGATATACGATCATTTTTATACAGTCTTTCGGATCTGAGAAATGAAGCTCCATCTCATGGATCGTAATATCACTGCTCATCTCTTCGATGATCCTTGCATTGTCATCCTTGTTAAACGGGATCGCGCTCCCGTCTTTGCCGATGATCTCCACATCGCCTCTGCAGTCTGAAAGAACCCTGAAAAATCTGTCTGTATCTGTAATATTGTAAATCTTCATCTTTATCTCCTTTTCTGCTGCCCTTCGCAGCTTCGCAATAGTCTTTTATCTTTAATCTATTTTTTTAATTACCGGGCTCACCCGGCGCCTCATTTTCTCTGTCAGATGTCTGTTTCTCATCTGCATATCTATATACGCACGAACAGACAAAATCCACGCAGGTTCCCAGGCCGGCGTCCCCGGCAGGAAAATAATAATTGTCCGAATTGTTGTATAATTTTCCCATTTTTCGCCCAATTCCGCCGCCAAATGAATATAATGTATTTATTCAGATAAGTATTTCGCTTCTGTCTGATCTGAAACACCGTTGTATTAAAGGAGGTACTGCATATGATAAAACGGGTTCTGTCTCTGTTAATGACGGTCATCATGATCGTCAGCTGTCCGGCCGCTGTGCCTGCCCGGGAGACGGAAGGCCCTTCTCATCAGATTGAGAAGAATACCTATCCTCTCCACTTCTTCACTACAGAATCCGCTCTGGAGAACGGGTTTCCGCTGTATTTTGTGGACGGTGCGAAAGACCTGCCCTTCACGGATCTGAAGGATTGGACAGACCTGGTCAACGTGCTCAGCGTCTCCGAGGACACCCCCTATGTAACGATGTCTGTAAACAATGAAGGGGACCAGGTCACCCTGCTTCGGGATAACGGCAGCTCGCTGGTCTGTGACTTCAGCAAAGGCACGCTTCTTTTTGATGACTATCTTGCGTTCCAGCAGAATACCAATAAGCTCTATATCGATATCGCTTCGATCACGGTTGATAAGATGCTGGAAGGCGAAACCTACCTGCGCGCGACAGACAACCGGCTGCGCCGCGGAAGCGAGCTCCTTGTGAATCTGAAAAAATATGATATCCCTATGATCATGCAGGATGGGAAATACCTGCTCCCGCTGCAGACCATTTCCTCCCTCAGTTTCACAGAGTCCAGCGTTGGTGTTTACTTTAACCAGGAATCCCTGAACTTCACTCACATCACCAACATCAACGATCCGGACACCGCACTGCTGAATGCTCTGTTCAACGAGGATCTGCTGACAACGGAGCTTCGCAGGGAAGCGGAAGAGAACTCGGAAACCTTCAGGGAAGAACTGGAATATATCATTGAGGCCATCAGTAAGACCGAGGAAGGAAAAGCCGCCATCGAAGAGATCAGAAGTCAGCAGACACCCTCTCTGTCTGACATATGTCTGTCCGGTCCCAAAGGACCTCGCAGCGACGCCCTGACAAAATACGGGTATGCGGAGCTCTGTATGGAGCTGGACCTGAACTACGGTCTGAAAAGTGCGCATCATATCGACAGCTTTGGAGAATTCTTCGCTCAGACAGGCCTTACCGAGAAGCTGCTCAATCCGGACCCCTCTGTCGCGGACAGCGCCATCGGCGAACTTACGGAATACTGGCTCGATGACCTGCATTCTGCGTACATCGCACGCTCCTACCTGTCAGAGGGCAGCAAAACCAATGCCTGGGAACCTGGCTACAGTACTGTATCAGACTCCGCAAAGGGACGGCAGCTGGCAAAGATCCGCCAGGAATATCCGGATTCAACCAAGCCTTATTATGAGGTAGGAGATACGGCCTACGTTACCTTTGACAAGTTCATTAGCGGCACTGCGGAGAATCCTGACCCGGATTACTATGCTCTGGCACAGGAGGACGAGCTGCCGGACGATACCATGGGTCAGATCATCCTAGCGCACAGACAGATCACCCGGGAAAACAGTCCCATCAAGAACGTGGTGCTCGACCTTTCAGCCAACAGCGGAGGCGATGCGAACGCAGCTGTATTCGTTCTGTGCTGGTTCCTTGGAGATGCGCCCTCTTCCATCTCCTATATGGCCACCGGTTCGGAATCCACCATGTCCTATCAGGCGGATGTCAACCTGGATCATGAATTCAATGAAGAAGACACTATATCCGACCTGAACCTGTTCTGCCTGATCTCCTCCCAGTCCTTCTCCTGCGCCAACCTGGTTCCCTGGGCATTCAAGGAAGACGGACGGGTCACACTGCTGGGAAAGACCTCCGGTGGCGGAAGCTGCGTGGTACGGCCCCTCACCACGGCCTGGGGCACAAGCTTCAAGATCTCCGGTTCCTCTCAGATCTCCTTCGTGAAAAATGGTGCCTACTATGATGTAGACCAGGGAGTGGAACCGGATTTCACGATCATGGATTATAACCATTTTTATGACCGTGAGGCACTGACAAAGTACATCAGCGAACTGTTCTGAACGGTCCCACCTGATCCCGTCACCCGACCTGACCGATCCCGTCACGGTCCGGTTTCATGAATGAACGAACAGAAAACCCCGCCAGGCAGCCGCCTGGCGGGATTTGTGTTAACCAGTTACAGTTTTTAATTATCCGATGGTAATTACCCGATGTAGTAAGCGTTCGCAAGACCGGTGATGCCGAAGTCCGGGGAGAACACTCTCACGTAGGTTGCCGGTACGCCGTTGATTCCGGTGCCCTTGACGGTCTCGCCTACGATCTGTACCAGCATGCCGTTCTTCGGGCCTGCATGGATGATCTCGTTCTCATAGTTGAAGCTCGGTGCGGTACGAAGTGCAAGGTATCCGCCCTGAAGATTCTTAACTGTTCTCCAGCCGTTGCCGTAGTTGTATCCCTCAACACCGCCTGCTACCTTTGCTGCTTCCTGCTCGTTCATTTTTCTGATATCTGTCATGATTATTTCTCCTTTTCGTATATGTATGATTTATATTTTTAATTGCCGCTGTTTTCTGTTTTCCGCGGCGTGTTGTATTTTGTTTACATTGATATATACGCACGAACAGAAAACATCCACGCAAAACATGAAAATCCACTTTCAGGCTCTTCCCGGGGGACTGGTCTCCAGATCGCTGAAATGCCGCCCGATCAGCTCTCTTCTCATAACAGCCGCCGCTTCCGGATCCAGTGAATCCGTGAATACCTGCGCATCTGTGATCACATCCCCACAGACCACCGCATGAATGGTATACAGCCCGTTCTCATTCCTGAACTCTGCCACCCTGGACAGTCCTGTCCGCCTGGACACGATCCATCTGCGGTCTGCGAACCGGCTCCTTGCCGCCGTGATCTGTGCCTCGTCAAAAGGCAGCGCATCATCCCCGCTTGTCACAACTTCGCCGGGCGCGAAACTGCGGTAGAATGCATCGGCCAGAGCCTCCCGCATCTTCTCCACGTTCAGTGAGCTGTCCAGTTCTCTCAGGCAGCCGACCCTGGATGAGACGCTGGCAACGCCCTTGGAGGCGAGCTTCTGTCTGGAGGGGGTCAGATACCGGGCCATGCACGCAGGATCCGTATCGATCAGGATCGTCCCGTGATGCAGCTTCGCGTGTCCGTTGTCATAATAGGCGCTCCCGGAGAATTTTCTGCCTTCGATGGTAAGGTCATTTCTGCCGGTGCACTGCGCATGGATCCCGAAGGAAGCGACCGCATCCAGGATGATCCCTGTCTGCCGTTTTACGTCATGGCTGGCGCGGGCCGACAGAAATGTATAATTCAGATTGCCCATGTCGTGATACACGGCACCGCCGCCTGACAGACGTCTTGCTGCCCTGCCCCCGTCAGACTGCAGGGCTTCCAGGTCGCATTCCCGGGCGGCATCCTGGTTTCTGCCGATCACGACCGTCCGGTCATTCTGCCACAGATACAGGATCTGTTCATCCTCCTCCACATTCTGCAGCAGCAATTCTTCCACCGCCTGATTGCGGTAGGGATCCGTACAGGATACGGATACGATTCTGCATCTTTTCATTATAATTCCTGAGCAGCCTCCCTCAGCAGTTCACCGATGGCTTCCCCGAAGGATGGATGGGGGAACATCACGCGCGCCATCTCCTGAACAGTCTGTTTCTGAAGGATGGCCGAGACAAAGAATGTGACCATGTCAGAGGCTCTCTCGCACATCAGCTGCGCGCCGAGCAGAAGGCCATCCTCTCCATAAACGATCTTGATGAATCCTCTCTCCGCCTCCGCGATCATGGACCGGGCATTGGAGTAGGTCGTGACCTTCTTTGTCTTCGCCGGTATCCCGCACTGCGCCGCAGCCTCCTGGGACATACCCACACAGGCGATCTCCGGACTTGTGTAGATACAGGACGGTATCACAGTGGCGTCGCAGGGAGCTTCCTTCCCCAGCATATGCGCCGCGGCGCAGAGCCCCTGTGCGGTTGCCGCGTGGGCAAGGCCCGCAGTACCGCTGATGACATCTCCGACTGCGTAGATCCCTTTGACGGAGGTTTCAAAATGATCGTCCGTCACGATCCCGCGGTCTATTTCAACCGGAACCTTCTCTGAAAACAGTCCTTCTGTGTCTGCCTGCCTTCCTGTACACAGCAGGATCACATCCGCCGACACGCTCATGTCCTTATTCTTCATGCGGAACTCACACTGAAGACCATTCTCCCGGACGATCCTGAGCACCTGAGCGCTGCACGTAACCTGCACATTTTTCTTCTTCAGAATGACCTGCAGGCTTCTTCCGATCTCCCGGTCCAGCTGCGGCAGAAGATACGGCATATATTCGAGAATGGTCACTTCCGTTCCCAGCTCACTGTAGATGGAAGCAATCTCACAGCCGATCACGCCTCCGCCTATGATCACCAGCTTCCCGATGCTCTGCGGCAGGTCCGCAAACAGCCTGTCACTGGTGACCACGCCCGGAAGGTCCGCGCCTTCTATTCTTGGTACAGAGGGCCTTGCGCCCGCAGCCACCAGGATATGCTCTGCCTCATAGGTATCCTCTCCGCAGACCACGGTGTGCGGGCCGGTAACCTGTGCCCTGCCGCGAACGATCTCGACACCGGCCCCAGAGAGTGATCTCTCTACACCTGTGCGAAGAGTTTCCACAACATGGTCCTTCTTCAGGAACAGCTGTGACAAGTCCGTCTGCGGCTGTGATGTGAACAGGGAAGAGGAACGCACCTCATGGAGCATCTGGGTTCCGTGAAGCAGTGCCTTGGTGGGAATGCATCCGCGGTTCAGGCAGGTGCCTCCCAGTTCTCCCTGTTCGATCAGAATTGTCTTAAATCCGTTCCCCGCAGCATACTGCGCTGCAGGATAACCACCGGGGCCTCCCCCGATCACGATCAGATCAGCCTTCATCTTTCTCTTCCTTCTTCCAGCGAAGTACCGGTTTTCTGGCTGCGAGCACTTCATCCGGCCTGCCAATGACGGTAGACTGCGGACGATGCTGCATGCTCTCAGGATCCTTCATGGCTTCGTCATACAGATCCAGGAAGATCTTTGCCGCCTCCTCGAGGGTCTGTCTGCTCTCAGTCTCGGTCGGCTCCGCCATCAGGGCTTCATGCACGATCAGCGGGAAATACATGGTCGGCGGGTGGATCCCATTGTCCAGAAGACCTTTGGCGATATCCAGTGCGCTGAATCCATGCTCTTTGTGCTCCTTCTCCAGCGTCATGACAAACTCATGCATGCAGAAGCCCGGGTTCGCCATGGTATATTTCTCGGACAGAAGCGCCTTGAAATAATTGGCATTCAGTACCGAGGCCGCGGCGCTGGCCGGGATCCCTTCCTTTCCGAGGGACAGGATATAGGCGAGGGCCTTGACGATGACCAGGAAGCTTCCATGATAGCTCCTGACCTTACCGCAGGAATTCTCTGTCTCCTCCAGATCCCAGGGCAGATACTCCGCCAGGAACTGTTTGCAGCCCACTGCACCCGCTCCCGGACCGCCGCCGCCATGAGGCGTCGAGAAGGTCTTGTGAAGGTTCAGATGGATGCAGTCAAATCCCATGTCCCCGGGACGGACAATGCCCATGATGGGATTCATGTTTGCCCCGTCGTAATAGCACAGTCCACCGGCTTCATGCACGATCTTAGTGATCTCACAGATATTCCGGTCAAAGAGTCCCAGGGTATTCGGATTGGTCAGCATCAGTCCTGCTGTCTCATCGTCGACTGCCTGGCGCAGTTTTTCCAGATCCACATATCCCTCCGGCGTAGAGGGGATGCTGACGACCTTCATGCCATTCATGGTGCCGGTCGCGGGATTGGTTCCGTGGGAACTGTCCGGAACGATGACCTTGCGGCGCTTCATATCTCCGCGCATCTCGTGATACTTCCGGATCAGCATCATGCCGGTGAACTCACCGTGGGCGCCTGCTGCCGGAGCGAGGGTCATGGCATCCATTCCCGTGATCGTGCACAGGTACTGCTTTGTCATGTCCAGGACCTTCCTGCAGCCGCTGACTGTATCTGCCGGCTGCAGCGGGTGGATATCGGTAAATCCTTCCAGAGCCGCGGCAGCTTCATTGATCTTCGGGTTGTACTTCATCGTACAGCTGCCGAGGGGATAGAAGCCGTCATTGACTCCGTATGAGCGCTTCTCCAGCGCAGAATAATGCCGGCTGAGATCATTCTCGCTGATCTCGGGCAGCGCTGCCTCTTCCTCTCTGAGGAAAGAGGCGTCCAGAGCGTACTCCGGCGTATCACAGGCCGGGATGTACTGATTGCCCGTTCCCGGCTTAGACTTTTCAAATAAAAGCTTCATCCAAGCGCCTCCTTCAGCAGACTGACCATCCGGTCTGTTTCTTCCTTCGTGTTCATCTCCGTCGCGCACCAGAGGATCTCATGCTGCGACAGCACAAGTCCGCCCAGGATATCGTTCCCGGCCAGTATCTTCATCACCTCGTCCGCATCATATGGGCAGGTCGTGACGAATTCGTGGAAGAATTCCTGTCCGTACTTTCTCGCAAACCCTGCCTCCTCCAGCTTCTGCTGCAGATAATGAGCCTTGGAGACGCACTGCTTCGCGACCTGCCTCATGCCCTCTCTGCCCATCGCCGCCATGTAGACAGCTGCACGCAGCGCGCACAGAGCCTCGTTGGAACAGATGTTGCTGGATGCCTTCTCCCTGCGGATATGCTGCTCTCTCGCCTGGAGGGTCAGCACGTAGGCCTCTCTTCCCTGAGGATCCACGGTCTGTCCGACGATCCTGCCGGGGAGCCTTCGCATCATCTCCTGCCTGCAGGCCATGAAGCCCAGGTAGGGTCCGCCGTAGGCCAGGGGAAGTCCCAGCGGCTGTCCTTCTCCGACCGCGATGTCCGCACCGCATTCATACGGTGTCTTCAGGATCGCCTGGGCGATGGGGTTCACATACGCGATCAGCTTCGCCCCCTTCTCATGGATGATATCGGCCGCCGCTCTGAGATCCTCCAGACATCCCAGATAGTTGGGATTCTGCAGGCAGACTGCTGCCGTATCTTTGTCAACTGCCTCGCACAGCTTCTGAAGGTCAGTCACTCCGCCGGATGCGGGAACGGTCACGATCTGTCCGTCCGAAGCCCAGCTGTAGGTACGCATGACGGTAATCACTTCCGGATTGACCGTCTCGGAGACAAGGATCTTATTTCTCTTTCTGTCCCTGCACATGGCCGCAGCCTCTGCTGCCGCAGATGCCCCGTCATACACGGAGGCATTGGATACATCCATCCCCGTCAGTTCACAGATCATTGTCTGGTATTCAAAGATAGACTGAAGGACGCCCTGGGAGATCTCCGCCTGATAGGGCGTATACGCGGTCAGCAGCGTCTCCTTGGAAGCCACCTCATCCACGATCGCGGGGATATAGTGGCGGTACGCGCCGGCTCCGCGGAAAACAGTTCCGAAGACTCTGTTTTCGCCCGCAAGCTGCCTCATGATCCTTGCCACCTGCATCTCCGCCTTACCTTCCGGCAGATCAAGGGGCTTGTCCAGGATCAGATCCTTCGGGACATCCCGATACAGATCCATGACAGAGGACACGCCTGTCTTCTCAAGCATGATCCTCTTATCCGAATCATTCATAGACAGATAGCTTCCCATTATTCGTGCTCCTTCTCACAAAAAGCCGCATACGCCTCTGCATCCATCAGTTCATGGTCAAATGAGCAATTCTCCACGCGGCAGATCCACGCGCCGTAGGGATCCTCGTTCAGCTTCTCCGGAGCATCTGCCAGCTCCTCATTGACTTCAGTGACAGTGCCGCTGACCGGCGCGATCACGTCAGAGACAGCCTTTACGCTCTCCACATCGCAGAATGCCTCGCCTGCCGTCAGTTCATCGCCCTCCATCGGAAGGTTGACGAAAACCAGGCTCCCAAGCTGGTCCTGGGCGTAGTCCGTGATGCCGATCAGGCAGGTATCTCCATCTTCTCTGATCCATTCGTGAGTTGCGCTGTACTTAAGTTCTGCAGGTGAATTCATTTTCATTTTCTCCTATCTTGTGTGTCTGGTTTTCAGTATCTTTCTTCTGCTTATTATTTTTCTCTCTTATAGAAAGGCAGTGCAGTGATCTCGCAGGGGATCTCCCGTCCTCTGACGCTGACTGCAACCGTCGTTCCCAGTTCATCTGATCCGGCCTCCACCAGAGCCATCGCATAGGCTCCCTTCAGGTAAGGCAGGTAGGTGCCGGAGGTGGTATGGCCGATCACTTTTCCATCCTTCAGAACATCCATATGTTCACGCACGATTCCTCTGCCGGTGACCTTCAGGCCGACCCGGGTAATGGACGGCGTCCCCTTTTCGACCATAGCTGCTTTACCAATGAAGTCCTCCTTGTTCATCTTGACGGCAAAGTCAAGTCCGGTCTCCAGAGGTGTGATGTTCTCATCCATCTCATGGCCGTACAGAGGCATCGCAGCCTCCAGACGAAGTGTATCTCTGGCACCCAGACCGCAGGGGATCAGTCCGGCCTCCTTCCCCGCCTCCAGCAGCATGTCCCACAGCCTGGGGCCCTCCGCAGCGCTGCAGTACAGCTCATAGCCGAACTCACCGGTATAGCCGGTCTGGGAGACCAGGCACGAGATGCCGCCGACTTCATTGTTCTCAGTGAAGGTATAATACTTCTTCGGAAGCTTCTCCAGGTCTGTCAGCTTCTCCAGGATCGGATCACTGGCCGGTCCCTGCAGGGCGATCTGGACCACCTCGTCCGAGATATCCTTCAGGGTAACATCGCCCTGTACATGCTCCTTCATCCAGGCGTAGTCCTTGTCTTTGTTGGATGCATTGACAACGATCAGGTACTTCTCTTCCCCCATCTTGTAGACCAGCAGGTCATCCACCACGCCGCCGTTCTCATAGCACATGGGGCTGTAGCGAACCCTGCCGACATTCATCTTCGTGTAGTCATTGGTCAGCAGATGGTTCAGATTCGCGACAGCGTCAGGTCCCTCCATCATGATCTCTCCCATATGAGAGACATCGAACAGGCCTGCCTTCTGGCGCACTGCCATATGCTCCTCCAGGATATCCGTATACTGAACCGGCATCAGGTAGCCTGCAAACGGAACAATCTTTGCTCCAAGCTTCACATGTGAATCATACAGCACAGTCTTTTTCTCCATATTCCCTCCCTTATCTTGCAGATACACTCTGAGCGGATGCCTGCCTGTTCAAAAACAAAAACAGAGCGCACCTAATACAAGGTGCGCTCCGTTCTTTAAACCTGAAAGATTCTCCCCGTCCGGGGATTGCATCGTCGGTGCTGATCACTCAGCTTTCCGGAGTTTCGTCAGGATCCAGTCCTTTTACCTGAAAGTTTCCGCCCATTCTCCTTCGGTGCCGCCGCGCGGTCTCTCCTGGGTCCTTCATCCGAACGTATTCTGTTGTCCGCTTCTGTCTTACAGTATACCACGAAACAGGGAAAAAACAATCGTTTACACAAGTCCCCGCACCATGTCCGTTCCATTTTTCAGAACAGTTTTCTTCCGATCCAGATGCAGATACAGGCTCCGACGGTCGATACCACCAGGCTTCCGATCGTCCCCGTCGCAGATAAGCCGACCAGTCTGAATATCATTCCGCCTACAAAGCCTCCTGCGATTCCAAGAAGGATGTTCTTGAACATCCCTGACTTCTCATTCATGATGGCGCTTGCGATGCATCCTGCGATCGCTCCAAGAATCAATCCCCATAAAAGTCCCATATTGTCATACCTCCTAACTTGCAAATACCAATCTCCCAAGAGTTGCTGCGATGCAAAAGTCTGCAGCCTGATTCTAGGATATTATCTCAAAAGTCAGGTCAGATGTAAATGCATCCTTCAATCCTTCCGTAACCGATATGCTGCCATCCTCTTCCACCAGGATCGTGTCAAATGAATCCCGGTGCTTTTCCCAGTAGGACAGAGCCTTATCCCGTCCCATCACAAACAGAGCCGTGGGCAGTCCGTCCGCAAACAGTATGGCCAGCAAAGCGGCGTCTCTTCTACCCATGACAATCCTCGTTTCCTTATCCTCCTGCGCCGGAGCGCAGCATTATCTGTGTATCCCCGTCTTCAGCTCTATGATCTGCCGCATCCGCAGTCAGCGCTGCTCTTCAGGAATCTCTGTGCTTTCTATAGTTTACAGCATCTCCATGTGTCGGAACATAAAAAAGGCGGAGCAGTTCTGTCTGCTCCGCCGATACAATATCTCATCTAATCAAAAAACATTGTCTGGCCGCTGTCTCAGCGTGTATTGCCGCCCTTGATCCAGCCGGACTGACCATTGTAGATAACCTGGTCCCAGCCGCCGGCGCTGGTAACGTAGATGACCTTGGACCCGGAAGGAATCAGTCCGATCTTAGATCCGGAAAGACTGCCTGACGAACGGAAGTTCATCCCGTTTGTGACGGTCCTGGTGGTGCCTGCCGCAGAACCGGAAGTAGATGTCTGTGCAGTGCCGGTCTGTGCAGCGGTGCCTGCCTGCGCCGTATTTCCTGCCGGAGCAGTCCGCCCGGTTGCGATCCAGCCGGTAACCCCGTTATAGATGATCTTATCCCAGCCATTGCTGCTGCCCAGATACTGAACCACGCTGCCCGCCGGAACACCTCCCATGATGCGTCCGTCCATCCCGGGCTTTGCGCGGAAGTTCATTCCGTAGAGAACCTTAACGGACTGGCCTGAGGTGCTGGCCGCAGAGGCAGCAGTACCCGTGGATGCCGGTTGAGCAACCCCCAGAGAGGTGATCCGCCCGGAAGCGATCCATCCGGTAATCCCATTAAATATGATCTGATCCCAGCCATTGGCGCTGCCCAGATACTGGACCTGTGTGCCGGCAGGAACTCCTCCTACGATGAGGCCGTCCATTCCGGGGGCCGCGCGGAAGTTCATACCGTAGAGAACCTTTACTGTCGTCCCGGTAACCCCTGCAGTGGATGCAGCTGCCGTACCCGCCGCTGCTGTTGCAGTTGCTGCAGCAGTCTGAGCTGCCGGCTGGCTGGTGACGTTGCCGCCGTGGATCCATCCGTTCGCGCCGTTATAACTGATATAATCCCAGCCATTCTGGCTGCTTAAGACGGTTACCGTCGCACCCTTCGGAACGGAGCCGATCAGAGTGCCGGTTGCCGAAGGCTGAGAGCGGAAATTCATCGCCCTTGCCACCGTATCGGCCTGGGCCGTCGAGCCCAGCAAAAACGCACCAAGAATAATGCCGCATAAAGCCGCTGATCTTTTCATGTCAGTATTCCTCCTCTGTGAACCCTTATTAAATATCTGTCAAAAATCCCTTCCGCTACTATATCGTAGTTTGGCTGTCATTGCAAGTCACCACAAAGGCATTGCATAGAGATCACACCGGGATTGCATCTCTGTATCACGCACGATCAGCCATTCTTCTCGACATGTCCGTCGAGGTACATGGAAAACTGATCCATCGGATACAGTTTCAGATTTTCGAGGATATTCCTCTTGTCCGCAGCTGCCAGCAGGCCTTTGCGGGCTCTCTCCACGATCGGCTCCGCCTGATGTTTGGAAGGTCCTCCGACACAGCCTCCGGGGCAGATCATTCCCTCTATAAAGTCTTCCTTCAGGCGGCCGCTCTTGAGCAGCAGCATGCCCTTTCTGCACTCGTCTCCGCCCGAGCAGCGAAGGATCAATATGTCTGAAGTATCTTCCCCCATCTCCTGCATGGCTTCGATCACCGCGTTCGCAACGCCGCCGGATCCGGCAAAGCCCTTGCCATAGAGCGACGCTTCCTGATAATCCTCTTCCACCGGGGTGATCTGGATCTGCCTGGAGTCAAGAAGCGCTACCATCTCACCATATGTCATCGCGTAATCCGCATTATCCTTGATCTCCTTATTCATCGCCTCGCTCTTTTTGGAGATGCAGGGACCGATGAAGACCGTTACGCAGTCCGGATCCTGTGATTTCAGATAGCGGGACACCGCGACCATCGGCGACACGGTGGACGACTTGTTATTCCTGTACTGCTCCGGGAAATGATGATGCAGGAGAGAGACGAAGGCGGGACAGCAGGAGGTCGTCATCTTGCGGCCTTCCTTCCTGGCCTCGATCCACTCCTTCGCCTCATAGGCAGCTGTCATATCACCGCCAAGCCCTACTTCTACCATATCCGTAAAGCCGACCTTCTTCAGCGCAGCCCTGATGGATGCCATACCGATGTCATTGCCGAACTGTCCCTCCGTCGCGGGAGCGCACATGGCAATGACTCTTTTACCGGCTTTGATCGTCTGGATGATGTCGACTACATAGATCTTCGAGCCGATCGCGCCAAAGGGACAGGAATGAATGCAGTGGCCGCAGTGGATGCACTTATCATCATCCAGCATGCAGATTCCGTTCTCATCATAATAGATAGCTCCGACCGGACACGCTCTCTGGCAGGGACGCTTACTGTGTATGATCGCGCCGAAGGGGCAGGCCTTGGCACACATTCCGCAGGACTTGCACTTATTGGGGTCGATCTTCATCTTGGTATCGCCGGGAGAGATGGCGCCGAACTTGCAGGCGTTCAGGCAGGCTTTTCCCAGACAGAACCGGCAGCTGTCCGTAACCATATGGTCCTGGATCGGGCAGTCGTCACACGCTGCCGGGATGACCGCCACCACATTGTCCGTCGGCTTGTTCAGATCCGGACTCATTCCCATCGCAAGACGGATCCTTCCGCGGATGATCTCACGTTCCTTGTAGACACAGCACCGGTAGGTGGGCTTCTGTCCCGGGATCATGCGATAGACCGTCCGCTCCCTCTCTTCATGCGTAAGCTGATCGTTCCATGCCATGCGGCAGACTTCACGGATCACCTGGTGTTTCAGTTCGACCAGGCCTTTATCATTCGTAATCATACCAGTGTCCTTTCTAAGGATGCGCTCTTCTCCTGCGCATGCACATCCTGTATAAACATATTTGCACCCAGTATAACACCCGCCGGACAGAACCTCAAGGAACGCGCACAGATGTTTTAACGATTCCGGGTACACCACG
>CACXAT010000020.1 GCA_902765725.1 uncultured Lachnospiraceae bacterium
ATTAAGCTGATGAGCTGGTATCCGCTGGGACACGGCGATAAGTCTCTTCTGAAAGAGCCCGTGTTTACAGAGCTTGGCGAGAAATACGGAAAATCTCCTGCACAGATCATTCTGCGCTGGCACACACAGATGGACTTTGTGGTGATCCCCGGAAGCAAGAATGTCGATCACATCAAGGACAATCTCGACATCCTGGATTTCAGGCTGACAGAGGAAGAGATGGCTGAGATCGCAAAGCTGGATAAGGGAGAACGCTACTATCACCGGACGGATGAACAGCTGGCAGGGTTCGCTGCATGGCGTCCCTCATTCGAGGCGAAATAAGTGGTGCGGTCCAGACGACCGGCGGAGAGGTTTGCCGTTCCGGAAGATGCAGTCCGGGACGGTGTCTCTAAAGAATTAAAAAATAAAATTCAATAAAATGGTGGAGAAACGAGAGCCAATGTGATACCTTTATCTTTGTCACATCAGGCTCTTTTTTCGATAAGAGACAGAAGGAAAACATGGAGTTGTCAGATCGGTCTGATACAGAGATTGGTACAGAATTGGTACAGTAAGCATACAGACTGATGCTGAAAACCCTTGTAAATAAAGGAAACTTAAGGAGATATATAAAAAATGAAATTAGGTATTCTGGGTCTGCCGAACGTCGGCAAGAGCACCCTTTTTAATTCTCTGACTAAGGCCGGAGCGGAGTCCGCAAACTACCCGTTCTGCACGATCGATCCCAATGTAGGCGTTGTCCCGGTTCCGGATGAGCGTCTGAAACTGCTGGGAGACATGTACAGTTCCAAGAAGGTTACGCCGGCTGTGATCGAATTCGTCGACATCGCAGGTCTGGTTAAGGGCGCATCCAAAGGCGAGGGCCTGGGCAATCAGTTCCTTGGAAATGTGCGTGAGTGCGACGCCCTGGTGCATGTGGTTCGCTGCTTTGAGGATTCCAACGTCGTCCATGTGGATGGCAGCGTGGATCCGGTGCGCGATGTGGAGACCATCAACCTGGAACTGATCTTTGCCGACCTGGAAGTGCTCGAGCGCAGAATGTCCAGAGTCGGAAGGGCTGCGAAGAATGACAAGGACGCAGCGGCCGAGCTTGCCATGCTCCAGAGACTGAAAGCATATCTGGAAGAAGGGAAACTTGCCATCTCCTTCGAGCTGAAGAATGACGCTGAGACCGCACTGTTTGCGGAACTGAATCTTCTCACCGCCAAGCCGGTGATCTTTGCCGCAAACGTGGCAGAGGATGACGCGGCGGATGACGGCGCGAACAATCCGCATGTGCAGGCAGTCCGGAAACTGGCAGCCGAGTCAGGATCAGAAGTCTTTGTAGTCTGCGCGCAGATCGAAGAAGAGATCTCGGAGCTGGATGATGACGAGAAGCAGATGTTCCTGGAAGACCTGGGACTGACAGAGTCCGGCCTTGACAAACTGATCCGCGCAAGCTACAGCCTGCTCGGACTGATGAGTTTCCTTACAGCCGGAGAGAAAGAGACCAGAGCCTGGACAATCAAGAAGGGAACCAAGGCACCGCAGGCAGCCGGCAAGATCCACACCGACTTCGAGCGTGGATTCATCCGTGCAGAGGTCGTCAATTACAAAGACCTGCTGGAGTGCGGCTCCCTTGGCGCCGCCAGAGAAAAAGGAATCGTCCGCCTGGAAGGAAAAGAATACGTAGTCCAGGACGGCGACGTGATCTTGTTCAGGTTCAACGTATAACAACAGTTCAGAGCGTCAGAGGTATATAGGCGAAGCGCAGCGTCCGCGGCCTGGCGCGAGTATTAAAGGAATTCACTATGTCTATTGATTTCCCGAATCTGGGAATCCACCTGCCATATGTCATCAGATCCTTCAGTGTATTCGGCTATGAGATCGCACTCTACGGAATCACGATGGCGCTGGGAATTCTGGCAGGTCTCTATGTCGCCATGTGGGTGGCGAAGAAGACGGGGCAGGATCCGGATGACTATGTCAATATCGCCCTCCTGGGCATCGTATTGGGACTGCTCGGAGCAAGGACCTATTACGTCGTCTTCAGTTGGGACTATTACAAGGATCATCTGAATGAGATCCTGGACTTTCGCGGAGGCGGACTTGCCCTGTACGGATCTCTGATCGGAGCGGTGCTCGCGGTCATGATCTACTGCCGCGTGAAAAAACTCAGCATCCTGCAGGTCCTGGATACGGCATGCCTTGGAATGGTGACCGGCCAGATCGTGGGAAGATGGGGAAACTTTTTTAACAGAGAAGCCTTCGGAGGCTATACAGACAATCTGCTGGCGATGCGTCTGCCGCTTGAAGCGGTTCGCGCAACTGAAGTGACGCAGCAGATGAGGGAGCATGCGCAGGTAATTGACGGCATCACATATATACAGGTTCATCCGACGTTTCTGTATGAATCGCTCTGGAATCTGGGTGTCCTGATCGTGCTTGTGTGCGTCACTCTGAAGATGAAGCAAAGATATGACGGACAGGTCTTTCTTGGATATCTCCTGCTGTACGGCATCGGGAGATTCTGGATCGAAGGACTTCGGACAGACCAGCTGCGGTTCTGGGGAACGCAGATCGCGGTCTCCCAGGTACTTGCGGCAGTCCTTGCAGTGGGCAGTGCAGTGCTGCTTCTTCTGATCCGCGGCAGGCATAAAATGAAACAGTAATAATACTCATTCTGATAACAGACCAGCATTGAGAGGATTGATATGGCAGTTACAGACGTTGGAATCGATCTCGGAACATCGAGTGTTCTTGTATATGTGAGAGGCAGAGGCGTTGTCCTCAAGGAGCCGTCGATCGCGGCTTACGACAGGGATGATGAAAAGATCCGGGCCATCGGCGAGGAGGCCAGGATCCAGCTGTCCCGCTCAGAGGGGAATCTGACGGAGATCCATCCTCTGGAAAATGGGATCATCGCCGATTACGTGGTCACGGAGCAGATGCTCAGGACATTTATCCAGAAGGCGGTAGGACGCCTGTCCTTCCGCAAGCCGCGCGTATGCATCTGTATTCCCGTAGGACTTACAGAGGTGGAGCGGCATGCCGTCGAGGACGCTGCCTACCAGGCAGGTGCCAGAGACGTGCACATGGTTGAAGAACCCATCGCTGCCGCCATCGGGGCCGGAATCGACTTCTCCAAGCCCAGCGGCAATATGATCGTTGATATCGGCGGAGGCAGCACCAGTGTCGCGATTTTGTCCATGGACGGCATCGTGGTCAGCACCCGTGTCAAGATCGGCGGAAATGACTATGACGAGGCTCTCATCAAATACATCCGCAATCAGTTTGGCGTGGTGATTGAGAAGGCTGCCGCTGAAGAGATCAAGATGCAGGTCGGGACCGTGTATGAGCGGCCCGAGGAGAAATTCCTGGAGTTCATAGGAAGAGACATTGAGACCGGTCTTCCCAAGAAGGTCCGTATCAGCTCCGAGAACTGCAGGCTTGCCTGCCGGGAACTGACCGGACGCGTAGTCGAGGCAGTGCACAGTGTACTGGAGAAGACCCCGCCGGAGCTGGCCTCTGACGTTGTCTCCAGAGGAATCGTTCTGGTGGGCGGCGGATGCCTGATCGACGGGATGGAAGAATTGCTGGAGGCACGTACAGGAGTCAATACGGTTACGTGCGATGACCCGCTGTGCGCGGTGGCAATCGGAACCGGGCGTTTTGCGGAGCTTATGCTGGATTAAAAATGGATTCTGTCAAAGGTTATGTAGAACACATCACATACCGCAATGAGGAAAATGGATACACCGTCCTCAGTCTTTCTGACCCGGAGCGGGAGAAGGCAGGGGAGGACAGTGTATTTACCGCAGTCGGATCTCTCCCGGAGGTGGGAGAGGGCGAGCTGCTGAGTCTGAGCGGATTCTGGACAACTCATTCCACCTACGGAGAACAATTTAAGATTGATTCCTTCGAGATCCTTCCGCCGGAGAACGCGGCCGCGATGGAGCGCTATCTGGCTTCCGGGCAGATCAAGGGGATCAAAAAAGCGCTGGCACACAGGATCGTAAAAGCCTTCGGGGACGATACATTTACGATCCTGGATCAGGAGCCGGAGCGGCTGGCAGAAATCAAGGGGATCTCTCTGAAAAAGGCCAGGGAGATCGCACAGCAGGTGTTTGAGAAGCGCGACATGAGGGACGGGCTTCTGTTTCTGGCAGGCTTCAATATTCCGAACACACTGTCTCTGAAGATCTGGCAGCAGTATGGGCCGGACATCTACAGGATCGTGAAGGACAATCCCTACAAGCTTGCGGATGACGTTGCGGGTGTCGGTTTCAGGACCGCGGACGAGATCGCGAGAAAAGCAGGGTTTGCGGCCGATTCCATGTTCAGGATCTCCAGTGCCATTCTCTATGTCCTTGAGCTGGCTTCCGCGGAGGGGAGCATGTATCTGCCGCGGGACATCCTTGTCAGGAGGACCGCTAATCTGCTGGGACTTGGCGGCATGCAGGCATCCTATGTCCAGGAGGATCCGGAGGTATACTATCCCTTCGAGGACCAGGAAACGGCAGCACCCTTCCTGCTTCCGGAGGCGCTTCGGGGCGCGGATAATCCCATCATCTCGGCGCTGCTGGACCTGTCTGTGGACAAGAAGATCATCCTGAAGAAGGAAGAGGATACAGAGAGAGTCTACGCTGCCCAGGCATACTATACGGAGCTGCGTGTCGCAAGGATGCTTGCGGAGCTGAATCTGACCACAGAGGCGGACCAGGATGAGGTGCGCTCCTATGCGGTGGCGGCTGCAGCAAGTTCCGGGAATGAGCTTGATGAAAAACAGATGGAAGCTGTCCTGGAGGCGATGCGGCACACGCTGATGATCCTGACCGGCGGTCCCGGAACGGGGAAGACTACCACGATCAATACCATGATCTCCGTGTTTGAGAGGGAGGGCCTGAGCATCGAGCTGGCGGCGCCTACGGGGCGCGCGGCCAAGCGGATGAAGGAAGCCACCGGCAGGGAGGCAAGGACGATCCACCGTCTTCTGGAAGTGAGCGGGGATCCCGAGAGCGGCACTCATTTCAATAAAGATGCCAGCGAACCCCTGGAGAGCGACGTCATCATCATCGATGAGATGTCCATGGTCGATATCTATCTGTTCCAGTCTCTGCTTCGCGCGGTCATACCGGGAACCCGCCTGATCATGGTCGGGGACGCGAATCAGCTTCCCAGCGTCGGCCCCGGAAGCGTGCTCAAGGATATGATCGAATCGGGGAAGATCCTGACCGTGACCCTGGAGAAGATCTTCCGGCAGGCGCAGATGAGTGATATCGTAGTCAATGCTCACAAGATCAACGCGGGACAGCATCCCGTGGTGGACAATAAGAGTCCGGACTTTTTCTTTATAAAGCAGAGTGATCCCGGAACGATCATCGGGACGGCGGTCAAGCTGGTCGGGGAGAATCTGCCCCGCTATCTGAAGACGGACAGCAGTGAGATCCAGGTCATGGCACCCATGAAGAAAGGTGTCCTGGGCATCACGAACCTGAACCGGGTCATGCAGACCTACCTCAATCCGGCCAGCCCGCAGAAGGAAGAGCACAGCAGAGGGGAGACGCTGTTTCGGGAGGGCGACCGGGTCATGCAGGTGCGCAACAATTACCAGATCGCCTGGACTATCCGCGGCCGTCACAATGCAGTGCTCGATAACGGCGAGGGAGTGTTTAACGGCGATATGGGGATCGTCCGGCAGATCAGCCGCTATGCGGAGACTGTCACTGTAGAGTTCGACGAACATCGATATGTCGAATATGACTTTGATGACCTGGATCAGCTGGAGCTGGCCTATGCAGTGACGATCCACAAGGCCCAGGGAAGCGAATACCCTGCGGTCGTCATACCGCTGCTGCGCGGTCCGCGGATGCTGATGAACCGCAATCTGCTCTACACCGCGATCACAAGGGCAAGATCACTGGTTGTACTGATCGGAGAACCCTCCGTGATGAATGAGATGATCGACAATGTGCAGGAAGCAAAGCGCTATACGACCCTGGCGCTGCGGCTGAAGGAAGTCTATGCGGACAATGAGAAAGAAGGGACGGATACAGAGCACATAAGAGGCGCCGGCCCGGGGACAGAGACTGCAGACAGTGCCGTGTTTGATGACTTTGATCCGGATGACCCCTTCGCGGGCTGGGACGATATGGTGTAAGGCGCAGGTACAGACCTGAGAGAATTGGAGAGAGTACGCGCGGTATATTCTATGCAGCGCAGGATGGAACAGTTCAGAAACAGTCAGTCAGAAGATGCGGCAGACGGGCTGCGCGCACAGCTGCGGACGGTCGCATCGACTCTTGTCGATGCATTATTTCCTCCCAGATGTCCCGTATGCGGAGGGATTCTTCCGCTTGAGGACGTGATGATCTGCAGGAAATGCGCCAAGGCTCTTCCCTATGTGAAGAGCCCGTACTGCCAGAAATGCGGCAAGCCCATCGACAGCTATGAGAAGGAATACTGTGCTGACTGCGGGACGCGGCCCCACAGGTATGAGGAGGGCCGGGCGGCGCTTCTCTATGAGAGGGGAGCGCGCAGGGCCATAGACCGGCTGAAATTTTATAACAGAAGGGAATCGATCCCATTTTTCGGAATCTGTCTTGCGAGGACAGCCAGGGATGTGCTTCCCCGGTGGAGGCCGGACTGTCTGGTGCCGGTCCCCATGCACCCGAAGAAAAGAGCAGAGAGGGGATTCGACCAGGCAGCACTGCTGGCCGAGGAGCTGGGCAGAAGATGCGGCGTGGAAGTCAGGAAGGACCTGCTGGTCCGGACACGGTATACCGGCGCGTCCAAGAAGCTTGGAAGGTCCAGCCGCAGAAAGAACCTGCGCGGAGTCTTCGCCGTGCCTCAGGGGGCAGAGATTCCGGACAGAGCGGTTCTGGTCGACGATATATATACTTCTGGAACAACCATAGATGAGGCTGCCTATGCACTGCAGAAGGCAGGTGTGAGACACATCTTTTTTCTGACTGTCTGCATCGGCAGAGGGCAGTCCTGAACAACAAAAGGCGGGAGGTATCGCAATGAACAAAGAGAACAAAAAGAAGGCGCAGGAGCGCAGAGCACAGGAGAGGGCAAGGGCCGAGCAGGCTGCAAAATGGAAGACTGTCCTTCCGGTACTTGTGGGCCTGGTGGCAGTGGCGCTCATAGGAATCTGGGCTCTGACCCAGGGAAGAATGAAGAAGGCTGAGGTCCAGGAGACGGAGATTGCCGCATCTTCTGCAGCTGTGTCTGAGAGCAGCGCCGCAGATGCCGCCGTGCAGACGGAAGGATCTGAGGGGAACGGGTCTTACGCGAAGTTTGACGCTTCGTCGCTGAAGGGCTGCTACGACATCTCCGCGGATCAGCTGACCTACGTACAGATCAAGGTCAGGGACTACGGCACCATCACGGCTGCCCTGGATGAGACAGTGGCTCCCGTGAGCGTGAAGAACTTCATCTCCCTTGCAAAAGACGGATTCTATGACGGTCTGACCTTCCACCGCATCATCGAAGGCTTCATGATCCAGGGAGGCGATCCTCTGGGCAACGGAATGGGCGGCAGCGAGGAGACGATCAAGGGCGAGTTTTCTGAGAACGGAGTGGAGAATCCCATCACCCATGTAAGGGGCGCTGTTTCCATGGCCCGCTCACAGATGCCCGACAGTGCCAGCTCCCAGTTCTTTATCGTTCAGGCTGACAGTACTTTCCTGGACGGGCAGTATGCGGGATTCGGATACGTGACCGAGGGTATGGAGGTTGTGGACAAGATCTGTCAGGATGCAAAGCCGACAGACACCAATGGATCGATCGCAAAAGACAGCCAGCCGGTTATCGAGTCGGTGACGGTCCTCTCATAAGGAAAGTTATACACATGAAGACAGAACATCTTGGCTGGGAACTGGTCAGTGAACAGAAACTGGTAGACAATGAATGGATCGACTTCAGACAGAGTGACTGGAGATTCCCGGACGGAATGGAGCTGGGCCCGTTCTATACGTATCACCGCAAAGACTTCGCCGTGATCGCCGCTCTGGATGAAGAGGGCAGGTTTGTGTGCGTGCGCCAGTTCCGCCAGGGGATCCGGCAGATTACGACAGAATTTCCCGCAGGCGGGATCGAGAAGGGTGAGGACCCTCTGGATTCCGCGAAGCGGGAACTGAGAGAGGAGACAGGCTATGTCTCCAATGACTGGACATATCTTGCATCGATTCCGGCCAATGCAACGATGGCAGATAACTACGCGCACCTGTATCTGGCGCGCGGCTGCCGCCGGGAGGCCGAGCGCCATCTTGACGTCACAGAGTTTGTTGATGTTGAAGTGCTGGACGCGGAGGAGGTGCATGCGCTGATCCGCAGGGGCGCTTTTGCCCAGGCAGTGCATGCGGCCACATACTACATGGCTAAAGAGGCGCTGTCAGATACCGGTCTGTGAGATCCGGATTCCGTTGACAGTCAGCTCGTCGGTGATGGGGATCACCAGGCAGCGCCTGCCGTCGATCATCCGCTCTTCGATCAGGTCGGAGCGGTCCGGGCTGACACTGATGCGGATATCCGGTGTGTGGACTTCAATCTTACTGGCCGCCATCACATTGGCTGCATGGATGCGGCCTTCCTCTCCGACGTTCTCGTCGTAGACGGTGTCGAAGTCCTGCAGATCATCCTCTTTTACGCCGGCTTTGCTGAGGATCACCTTCACGTCATGCTTCCCGAAGGATACCGGATCGGGGTTTTCCTTTTCCTGCTCCGCCTTTTCCCTCAGCGTATCATGGATCATCAGGACATTTTCGAAGCTGCAGTTTTCACCAAGCGTCTGCTCCACTACCTGCTGGAAGGCTTCCTTCTGAAGTCCTGCCGTAAGCGGAAGAACGCAGCCGAGCACGCGGTCCGTGAAATCAAAATGCAGGTCTTCGGAGTCTTTTGAATAGTACAGTACGCTGTGGATATCATTACCGCGGTCATTGAATGCCGGGAACAGGAATCCCAGGACCGGCATGCCCACGATCCACTGGCGGTTCAGGCTGTGGAAGCTCTGGGTCTCACGGTCATAGGAGAGCGCGGGCTTTGCAAGATCCACAGGGCAGATGACTGCCTGGAAATAGTCGTAGACTTCATCGGAGGCGTCGAACATCTCCAGCTCGTCGGTCCCTTTTCCGGGAACGTCGTAGGCATTGGCGATCAGCAGGATCAGGTAGCTCTCGCCGGTGACGTAGCTGTCGATCACCTTTGTATAGAATTCATCCAGAAGCTCGCTGTCCTCCAGATGGCTCTGACGCAGATCATACAGAAAACGCTCGGTGCCGCCCTCGGATTCGGACTCATCCGGGAATTCCATGTTCAGGAGATTCTTGCCGAGGGTCCCGGACAGGCTCTTCTTAAAGATATCCAGATATTTGAAGATCTCTTCTTCCTCCAGAATTCCGAAGCTCTGTGAGAAAGTGGTGATCTTTTCTTTTTCGGCGCTTACGTAGCATCCGCAGATCCTGGTGATAGTCTGGCGGGTGGGGTTCAGCTGTTTCCTGATCTCTGCGATCTCTTTCTTATTCATGATCAACCTCCGGTTGTTTTGTTCATTTTTCTGCGGTCGTATCCGGCCGGGCTGCCGGGCAGCCGTGGTCAGGAAACACATTCTAACACAGTTGACAGTTTTTTCACAGTTTTAATCTTGCGTGGCGATTTTAACTTTTTTATAATGCTTTCTGAAAGCAGCATTCTATCATTCTCAAGAAGAAAGAAGGAAATGAATATGGCTAACAGATTTATCCTTAATCCGGTTTCTTATCATGGAAAAGGCGCGATCGCGGAGATCCCGGGCATCGCGAAGAGAGAGGGCTTTACCAAGGTCTTCGTAGCCTCTGATCCTGATCTTGTGAAGTTCGGCGTCACTGCGAAGGTGACGGATCTTCTTGATAAGGAGGGGATTGAGTATTCACTGTATACCGATATCAAGCCGAACCCCACGATCGAGAACGTTCAGAACGGTGTAAAGGCTTTCAGAGAAGCCGGCGCTGATTCCATCATCGCGATCGGCGGCGGATCCTCCATGGATACGGCCAAGGCGATCGGTATCATCATCACCAATCCGGAATTCGAAGATGTCCGCTCTCTGGAAGGTGTTGCTCCGACCAAGAATCACGCAGTGAAGACGATCGCAGTTCCGACGACTGCCGGCACAGCCGCAGAGGTTACCATCAACTACGTAATCACGGATGTTGAGAAGGAAAGAAAGTTCGTCTGTGTCGATGAGCATGATATCCCGGAATACGCGGTTGTCGATCCGGAGATGATGTCCTCCATGCCCAAGGGCCTTACCGCTTCCACCGGTATGGACGCGCTGACCCACGCAATTGAGGGTTATACCACCAAGGGCGCATGGGAACTGTCTGATATGTTCCATATCGAAGCGATCCGCCTGATCGGCAAGCATCTGAGAGACGCTGTCAACAATGAGACCTCCGGACGTGAGGGAATGGCTCTCGGACAGTACATCGCCGGAATGGGATTCTCCAATGTCGGCCTTGGCATCGACCACGCGATGGCTCATACCCTGTCTGCTCATTATGACACTCCCCATGGTATTGCCTGCGCGATGTTCCTGCCCATCACCATGGAATTCAACAGAGACTACACCGGCGAGCGCTATCGTGAGATCGCCCGTGCTCTCGGAGTAAAGGGTGTAGATGAGATGTCCCAGGAAGAGTACCGCGACGCTGCCATCAACGCAGTCAGACAGCTCTCCGAGGATGTGGGCATCCCGAAGAAGAATGAGAAGATCCGTGAAGAGGATCTGGACCAGCTGGCAACTGACGCGCTCAATGACGCATGCTATCCCGGCAATCCGAGAGAAGCTGACAAGGATCAGGTCATTGCCATGTTCCGTCAACTGATGTAAGCATCTTTATGGCACGCAGAACCTGGCGTGCCGCACTGGTATGCAGGATGGAGAGCACCGGCCCCTGGGGACCGGTGCTCCTTTCATATATCAGAGGATCGAATCAATAAGGCGTTCATACTCGCGTACTGTGCGGGAATATGGTATGATGGATAAGCTGTACACTGAGAAATCTGCCAGTAATTGTGAGGCGGTGACTGTATGCCGGATTTATTTCAACAGATCTTTCCGATCCATCTGTTTGGAAAAATGATGCTGACGATGACGGAAGAGGGAACCTTGCTGAATAATGAGTACACACAGGAGATCAAGGACGGGGCCGAGGCTGCCTGGTCTACGGTCTTCTCATCCAAGTTTTTCTATGTCATCCTTCTTGTGGTCATAATGGGGGTCCTGTTCAAGGTGGTAGACCTCGTCGCGAAGACCATAAGGAAGCGCAATTCGAATCCGATGGTGGTGTTTCTGGCTGGTCTTCTGAAGGGGATCATCGCCATCGTCATTCTCATCCGGATCATCAATCTGTTTTACGTGCTCAAGGGTATCGCTGAGCAGCTCCTGATGTCCTCCTCTCTGGTGGTGGTCGTCCTGGGCTTTGTCTTCCAGGAGGGGCTGACCAACATTGTCCACGGGTTCATCCTGTCGGTCTCCAAACCCTTCCAGATCGGCGACCGGGTCATGGTCACGATCGACGGGATCACTCTGACCGGATACATCCGGACCATGGGTCTGAGATCCACGACGATCCAGAATGTGGAGAACAATGCGATGGTCAGCGTTCCCAACGCAAAGATGGATCTGGGGATGATCCAGAACAATTATCTGGAGGTGACGGATTCCAGTTCGGCCTTCCTGGATCTGTCCGTAACCTATGAGTCGGATCTGGAGGAGGCGCTGGAACTGGTCGGACGCTGTATCGCGGACAATCCGTATGTATCGGCGGAAAGTATCCGGACTCAGAACCTCGATCCGCCGATGGTCCTTGTCCGGAATTTTGCGGATTCGGGGATCGATATAAGAGGGATCGTAAAGACACGCACGGTGGAAGAGAACTTCGCGGCCTGCTCACAGATCAGAAGAGCAGTCAAGAAGGCAGTCGACGAGAGCCCGTCGGTGTTCTTTGCCTATCCGCATGTACACCTTGTCACCGGGGAGGATTCGAATGGAACGGCATCATGACACGTTCAGAATCCGCCTGAAACAGCATCGTGACGCCGTCAGGATCCGCAAGGCGGTTCTTCTGGCGCTGCTGTTTGTGATTCTCTTCTCCTTCGGGGCAGCGGCCAAAAGTGCCCGGTCCTGCACACCGAAGCAGGCTGCGGCCTGGATCAGGACCCTTGCCGGTAAAGCTGTCTATTACTGGAATCCCAGGTCCAATGCCCAGTGCACCGAGCTGGTCTGCTGCTATTACATGCATTTTGACGCAACCGTTCCGGATACGGATGCCTGGCAGTATTCAGAGGCAAAGCCGCCCTCCGGGTGGAAGAGGATCCCGTACTACGAGGGATTTGCGGCCCAGGCCGGCGATGTGGCGGTCTGGACGGGAGGAAGCTACGGGCATGTGGCGCTCATCGTATCTGCGGACGCGTCTTCATTTCTGTCGCTGGACCAGAACATGAACGGGAGGCATTACGCGGCCTTCTACCGGCATTCTTATGCAGGAGAAGGAGCGCTGGAATTCTGGGGAGTGATCAGGCCGCCCTTCAGGAAGGGGAAGAAGGACAGTCATGCCACATCCTCCGGAAGAAAGATCCGTAGCTGTGCTTATTTTTACAGAGGAAGCAGCAGGAATCTCGCGGTCGGGGACATACAGATTGTGACCCGCAGGGGCAGGATCACCTGCCGGTGCAGTGTGTACCTGGGAGACAAGCTGCTTGACAGGAAGAAGTACAGTGTCAGGTGTGTTGTAAACAGGAAAAATAAGACCGTCACCTGCTGTATTACCGGTAAAGGAAAATACAGAAAGTGCAGGGGAAAGGTCAGGGTACCGATAAGCTGAGGAAAACTTTAGGAGAAACGCAGACTGTTCTGTGTTATACTCTTTAAAAGACAGCAGACAGATCCGGACGCAGAGGGGAGTGCGTATCCATGGTATCGCAGGAAAAGATAAGACTGATGACGAGGCTTGCAATCCTCGAGAAGCAGCATGGCAGACAGATCCGGAAGGCAGAGAATGCATTTCGGATTGATTTGCTGACCAATCCCGTCTGGAAGATGGGATTTTTTGCGTCGCTCCTGTTTGCGGCGGCGGCCGCCATCCTCATGGCGCTCAATATCAACATGTTCCTGGACGCTTTTGCCTCAGGACAGCTGAAGAGCCTGATCATGGTCGTGCTGATCGCCTACAGCAGCATACTGCTGATCACGATTCTGATCGCCGCCGTGCGATCCTACGGCTCCTACAGGAAGTCGCTGTATTACCAGAAGCAGTACCGCAGCCTGCTTGAGAAGATCCGGAGATTTGATGCAGAGGGCAGGAGGGGATCCTCCAGATACGCATCCGGCCCTGAGGCATCTTCGAGATACGCATCCGGTCCTGAAGCCTCCCGGCAGACATCCTACGGATATCGTCCGCCCCAGGACGAGGAGGACGACTGGGAGGATGAGCCTTCCAGGCAGCGCGGCCGGGGAAACGGAAACAGGAGAGAAGACCTCGACTACAGGCATATGCAGACGCTTGAGTTCGAGGATGATGAATATATCTATTACGTTGAGGCAACACCGAAGAGAGGAGGAAGATGAGGATGAGCAGTCTGACAGCATGGATCGACTCCCATCTTAATTTTCTGCGTCTTCCGAATGTGACAGTCACCCCGACCGATATCGTCGAGATCCTGATCCTGGCCTGGCTGGTATACAATATCCTGAACTGGATCAAGACATCCCACGCATGGACGCTCCTTCGAGGGATCCTGATCATAGCGGCGGCCCTGGGCGCAATCTATCTGCTTCAGATGGATACTCTGATCTATATCATCAATCAGGGAATGAGCATCGTGATCATCACACTGGTGGTCGTGTTCCAGCCGGAGCTTAGGAAAGTCCTGGAGTCACTGGGTGAGCGGGAGATTCTGAATCATTCATTTCTCTTCGGACAGAACCGGAACGCAGCCGGGAGATTCTCCGACAGGACCGTGGACGAACTGGTCCGCGCCTGCGTCGAGATGTCTGCCGAGCGTACCGGCGCCCTGATCGTGATCGAGCAGAACGAGAATCTTCATGAATATGAGAGGACAGGGATCGAGATCGACGCGCTGGTGACGAGCCAGCTTCTGATCAATATTTTTGAGCACAATACGCCGCTTCACGACGGCGCCGTGATCGTGCGGGGCGATCGTGTTACGGCGGCCACCTGCTATCTCCCTCTGTCGGACAACAAATCTCTGTCCAAGGCACTGGGCACCAGACACCGCGCGGGTGTCGGCGTGTCTGAGATGACCGACTCCTTCACGATCATCGTATCTGAGGAGACGGGTGGTATCTCTGTGGCGTACAAGGGAGAACTGCAGAGAAATATTACGGAGAAGGTGCTCCGCGACCGTCTGGTGGAGCTGCAGAACAAAGCAGTCGTACAGAAGAAAAAGAAGCGCAGGACAAGGAGGGCAGGATAATGGCACATAAGATCCGTCAGGCCCTTCTGGGCAACCTGTGGCTGAAGTTTCTCTCCCTGGTCATCGGGGCGGCGATCTGGATGATGGTGTCCAACGCGGACAATCCCACCAGAACACAGCTGTTTACCAACATACCGATCAATATTATCAATCAGGATCAGATCGCGGACATCGGCAAGGTCGTTGAGCCGGAGGGCAGCTCTGTTGTCACTCTCAGGGTCACGGAAAAGAGGTCTGTCCTTGAGAGACTGAGCAAGTCCGGAACCGCATTCTATGTGGAGGCGGACCTGAATAATATCACTGCGCTCAATACGGTTCCGCTGACGGTCACCTGTTCCAATCCATCGGTGACCTGGGACGAGATCGATATCTCTCCCTCCAGTCTGAAGGTTACGCTGGAGGATAAGGTGGAGCAGACCTATGTCGCGTCCGTATCGGTTGACGGCTCCGCGTCCAGCGGATACGAAGTCGGCAGCACTTCGATCCTCGAGGGCAAGAATATTGTCATCGCAGGTCCGAGGTCGCTGATGAATATCATCAACCAGGTCGTGGCTCCGATCAATGTGGCCGGAATGGAAGAGGATTCGGTCCTGAGCGGCATTCTGAAGGTGTACGACAAGAACGGAGCTGCCTTTACCGAGTCTCAGCTGTCCAGCCTGGAATTCAAGGATGAGCTGGGCAATGTCATAGCGGATCATACCGTCAGTGTCAGTGTGGATCTGTGGAAGATCAAGACGGATGTCCCGATCGTTGTCACGACAGAAGGCTCTCCGGCATGGGGATACAATGTGACCCGCATCACGACCATCCCCGAGACGATCAGTGTCGCCGGAACCGACGAGGCTCTGGAGCTGCTCGGAGCAGAGTTTAATGTTGCCGAGCCTGTGATCGTGAGCGGTGCGAAGGAGACCGTGTCTGAGGAGATCGATCTGAGCACCACCCTGTCCGGTATGGAAGGGATCAAGCTGATCACGGATGCGGACCCGACGGTCCAGGTGTCTGTGGTGATCGAGGCGAACGGAGACGTTACGCTCCCGGTCCCGCTCAGCAACATTCGTTTTGATAACAGACCGGACAAGATGAACCTGGTGGTGACACCGGCGGATGAAGTCTCGGTCAAGGTGCATCCGCTGTCTGCGGACGCGGCTGCCCTGACAGCAGATGACCTGGCTCTCAGCGCGGATCTTTCGGCCTGTGCCGAGGAAGGCAGCTATGAGATTCCGATCGCTGTTTCGCTGCCCGAGGGCTATGAGCTGGCAGAGAACGTCAGCATTACGGTAGTGTCGACCAGGCAGGAAGCACAGACAGAATAAGTACATGCCCTGGGGGCATTTTGGGGATTTCGGTTCATGGAGAGAGAAAGATATAAGCGCCTGATCATGTTTTTTGCGTCACTTCTTGTGATCGGCATGCAGACGGCGAATTTTGCCTATATCTGGTATACCGTATACAATCGCCGTTCCGTCATCCGGATCTTTTACTGGAGACGCGGCAACTGGGTGCTGATCGGGCTGTATGCACTGATCGTGTTCCTGATGTCGAAGCTGTTCGGAGCCCTGAAGGTGGGCTACATGCGGGTGCAGGACGTCATTATCGCCCAGATCTGTTCGGTCATATGCACCAATATCGTCGCCTATGTCCAGCTGGCCCTGATCGGCCGCTGGCGGTTCCTTGACCACATCGGTCCCATGATCAGGCTGACCGGGATCAATCTGGTGATCGTCATACTGTGGGTCATTTTCATGCGGTGGATCTACAATACGATCTATCCGCCGAAGTCGGTCATTCTGATCTACGATGAGCATAATCCGGAGAAGCTGCTTAAGAATATCGCGTCCCGCAAGGATAAATATGAGATTGCCGAGGCGGTTCTGATCGACCGCGGCATCGATTATATTAAGGAGCGGATCCCCGGATATCAGGCATGTATTCTCGGCGACATGCCGGCCCATGAGCGCAACCTTCTGGTGAAGTACTGCTTTGAGATCGGCGTACGGTGCTACTGTAGTCCGAAGATCTCCGACATCATGCTCATGAGCGCGGAGAAGATCCACATGTTCGACACTCCGCTTCTGCTGATGCGAAACCGAGGACTGACGGTGGAGCAGCAGTTTGTCAAGAGGGTGCTGGATATCATCGTATGCGTTCTCCTGACGATCATCCTGTCGCCGGTCCTTCTGCTGATCGCCCTTTTGGTGAAGCTGTATGACGGCGGTCCGGTCTTCTACAGGCAGAACAGACTGACCAAAGACGGCCGCGTATTCCAGATCATCAAGTTCCGCTCCATGAGGGTGGATTCTGAGAATAAGAGCGGGGCCAGACTGGCAGCAAAGGGAGACTCCAGGATCACTCCTGTGGGACGAGTGCTCAGGAAGATTCATTTCGACGAGCTGCCCCAGCTGTTCAATATCATAAAAGGGGACATGTCCATCGTAGGCCCGAGGCCGGAGCGGCCGGAGATCGCTGCCCAGTATGAGAAGGAGATCCCCGAGTTCAATTACAGACTCAAGGTCCCGGCAGGCCTTACAGGCTATGCCCAGGTATATGGAAAATACAATACCAAGCCCTATGACAAGCTGAAGCTTGACCTGACCTATATCGAAAATTACTCACTTCTGCTGGATCTGCAGCTGGTTGCCACTACAGTCAAGATCCTGTTCCAGAAGGAGAATACGGAGGGCGTGGAACAGACCCAGCTGACGGCTTCCACAGGTGAGGAGAACATCGTCTCGGATAAGAGACAGCTGGAGAAGGATGTTCAGAATACGATCGACGTCCTGAAGGAGGAAGCAGTTGCCGGATCCCATGAGGAGATCACTCCGGAAGCGGCAGCGGCCCTTCCCAGGGGGGTGCGGGCGAAGGATGTTGCTGCCCAGCATGTGCCCGGCCTTCTGGTCTCTGTGATCATACCGGTCCACAACAGTGCCCATACACTGAAGGATGCCATTGACAGCGTGCTCGAGCAGGATATGCATTTTGAGTCCGCCCAGCGCATCGGCCGGGGGAGCGTGCAGGAGATGGAGATCCTGGTGATCGACGATGCTTCCACCGATGATCTGGATTCCATAGAGAATCTGTATACGGATCATCCGGAAGTGGTCTTCCTGCACAATGAGCATAATCTCGGGGCGGCAAAGAGCCGCAACAGAGGCGTCCTGCTTGCCAGAGGAAAATATGTGGCATTCCTGGACGCGGATGATTCCTGGGACAGGGAGAAACTGAAAAAGCAGTTTGCCCGGATCTACGAGACCGGTGACGTGCTGTGCTGCACGGCAAGAGAACTGATGGATGAAAGCGGCCAGATGACCGGCCGCGTCATCCCCGTAAAAGAGCGGCTCACTTACAGGGATCTTCTGTGGCACAACCAGATCAACTGCTCCTCAGTTGTTATGCTGACCAAGGTGGCAAGACGGTTCCCCATGGTCCATGAGGATTCCCATGAGGATTACATCACCTGGATGCAGATCCTCAGTGAATATGAAGAGGTGTGCGCGGTAAATGAACCTCTGCTCAGATACAGAGTCTCTGCCAAAGGAAAGAGCGGCAGCAAGCTGCGCAGCGCCGCGATGACATACAAGGCATACCGCTATATGGGATTCGGTCCGCTGAAGAGCGCGGCACTGTTTGTAAGCTACGCAGTTCACGGAGTGATCAAGTATTCCAGAGCCTGTCACCATGCCTGATGGAAGGACACTTACACAATCTATGCTGAAATATTTAGTTACAGAGCGCCGGCTGATCTGGACGCTCGCGAAAAATGACTTCCGGAAGAAATTCGCGGGGTCGTATCTCGGAATTGTCTGGGCATTGGTCCAGCCGGTCGTGACGGTACTGGTCTACTGGTTCGTCTTCCAGATCGGCCTGAGACAGACCCAGGAGGTGGGCGGCGTACCCTTCATCCTGTGGATGCTTGCCGGACTGGTACCCTGGTTTTATTTCAACGACGCCCTGCAGGGCGGCACGAAATCCCTGGTCGAATACAGCTACCTTGTCAAGAAGGTCGTATTCAGGATCGAGATCCTGCCCATGGTGAAGGCAGTGAGCGCACTGTATGTGCACACCTTCTTCGTGGTGCTGACCTATCTGCTGTACACCGTCTACGGAAAGTTCCCGGGACTGTGGACCCTGCAGATCTTCTATTACTCACTGTGCATGTTCCTGATGGTACTCAGCCTGAGCTACGCGACGAGCGCCATCACGGTACTGTTCAGGGATATGGAACAGCTCATAACGATCGTACTGCAGATCGGCGTCTGGGCAACCCCCATCATGTGGGACCTGAACTCGATCGGCCTTCCGAAATGGCTGGTGTTCCTGTTCAAAATGAATCCGATGTACTACATCGTCTACGGCTACCGGGACACCTTCATCTTCCATAAAGGATTCTGGGAGCACCCCCTGCTCACACTCTACTTCTGGCTGTTTACAGCAGCCGTATACCTGTGGGGCGTGAAAACCTTCCGCAGGAGCAGAGGCCACTTCGCAGACGTGCTGTGAGTGATATCGCCCAGTCTCCATGCGAAGACGGGCTGATGCATTTATGCATCATGACGTCAGAGCATGAGAGACGCTAACAGACATCGAGCGCCGTGCAGCGAAGCGGCACAGGGGGCGCGAGATGTCTGGCGTGCAGGTGCGGGAGTGCGGAGCACGGAGCAGCGGCACAGGGCGATATCATAAAGTAAGATATCAGTAAGCATACACAGGAGCGCCGTGCAGCGAAGCGGCACAGGGGGCGCGATTATAAATATTTGAAAAGATAAGGAGAGAGCATGCAGGAGCATGACAACCAGACCGCGATCAGCGTACAGGACATCACCAAGATCTACCGGCTGTACAACCGGCAGAGAGACCGCCTGTGGGAATCGCTGGGGCTGGATTTCAAGAAGAATTATAAAGAGAAGCATGCGCTCAGCCATGTAAACTTCGAAGTCAAAAAGGGTGAGACGGTTGGCATCATCGGGACCAATGGCTCCGGGAAGTCTACCATGCTCAAGCTGATCACCGGCGTCCTGACGCCGACTTCGGGACAGATTCACGTGGACGGGCGCATCAGTGCGCTGCTGGAGCTGGGCGCCGGCTTCAACATGGAATATACAGGGATCGAGAATGTCTATCTGAACGGGACCATGATCGGGTTCACGAAGGAGGAGATCGATCAGAGGCTGCAGTCTATCATCGACTTTGCGGATATCGGCGATTACATCAATCAGCCGGTCAAGAGCTATTCCAGCGGTATGTTTGTGCGCCTTGCCTTTGCGGTCGCCATCAACATCGATCCGGAGATCCTGATCGTAGATGAGGCGCTGTCGGTGGGAGACGTGTTCTTCCAGTCCAAGTGCTACCGCAAGTTCGAGGACTTCAAGCGGGAGGGAAAGACCATCCTCTTTGTATCCCACGACCTGTCCGCAATCTCCAGATACTGCGATCGTGCGATCCTGCTCAATCAGGGGGACAAGGTCTACGAGGGAACGCCGAAGGAAGCGATCGATATCTACAAGAAGGTTCTGGTGGATCAGTTCCACAAGGGAACCGGTACTGCTGACGCAGCCGCCGCGGACGCACAGAGTGAAGAGGGCGGAAAGAGCGCAGGGAATATGTGGAAGGATATGTTCCCGGTCAACCCCAGTCTGGTGGAGTACGGTGAGAAGAATGCGGAGATCTTCGATTATGGTCTCTATGATGAGAAGGGGCTTCCGACCTCCAACTTCCTGAAGGGCTCTTCCTTCACAGTGAAGATGAAGATCCGCGCGAGGGAGACGGTGCTTGAGCCGATCTTCGCGTTTACCATTAAGAATCTGAAGGGCATCGAGATCTGCGGGACGAACACGACCATGGAGAAGATCCCCGTCCCGACTATGAAGGCGGGAGACGAGCATGTGGTCACCTTTACGCAGAAGATCGATCTGCAGGGCGGCGAATACCTGCTCTCCCTGGGCTGTACCGGATATCAGGACGGCATGTTCCGGGTGTTCCACCGGCTCTATGACGTCATCTCCCTGACGGTGGTGTCCTCCCGTGACACAGTCGGGTTCTATGACATGAACAGCGTGTGCGAGCTGGATCCGCAGGACGAGAGTGAGCAGTAAAGAGATACGGAGGCTGTATGGCTGATTTTAATACAGATTACTACAATGGGACCGATCAGTACTCGGACGGTGATGTGGAGGACCGGATCCTGGAGATCGTGAGGGCAGGAATATCGTCTGAGGACACAGAGGACAGGTCATTTCCTGTCCTTTATCATCTGTCGCCGGTGCGCGAGAATATCCTCTCCTGGTACCCGTTCAGGGAAGGGGCGCATGTGCTCGAGATCGGGGCCGGACCGGGTGCGATCACGGGACTTCTGTGCAGAAAATGCGCGTCTGTGACCTCGGTTGAGCTGTCCAGGAGAAGGGCGCTCATCAATTATGAACGCCATAAGGACTGCGGTAATCTGACGATCATGGCCGGGAACCTGAATGATATGGTATTTCCCGGGAAGTTTGACTATGTAGTGCTCAATGGTGTATTCGAGTACGCGGGTTCATTTACCCGGGGTGAGGATCCCTACGGTACATTCCTGAGCAGATGCATGAGCTATCTGAAGGATGACGGCATGCTGCTGATCGCCATCGAGAACCGGCTGGGCCTGAAGTATTTTGCCGGCGCGCCGGAGGATCACACTGACAATTACATGGAGGGCCTGAAGGACTATCCTGAAAACAGCAGCGTGCACACCTTCTCGAAAAATGAGTGGGAGGAGCTGTGCGACAGATGCGGCCTTGCGTATCACAGGTTTTATTATCCCTACCCGGACTATAAGTTCCCATCCGAGATCTTTACGGACAGTTCCCTAAGTGCGGACAGCTTCGCCCGCAATGCCTGGAATTTCAATGCCAGGCGGCTGGAACTGTTCTCCGAGCCGCAGATGGCAGCTTCCCTGTGCCGGGAAGGTGTTATGGACCGCTTCATGAATTCATTTCTGATCGAGGCGGCCTGCAGGGCACCGATCGGGATCGGCGGACAGACAGACATCTCCTATGTCAAGCTTAGCTCGGACCGTGACGAGAGATTCCGGATCCAGACTATGATCTGTGAATCGGAGGGCGTCAGAAAGGTCATAAAGAGCGCGCTGACGGACCAGGCCCGGGAGCATCTTGCGCGGATGCATGAGAGGGAAGATGCGTCTCCTGCATTTACGATGGAGCTGGACGGCGCCGCATATCAGGTAAGCCTGCTGAAAGGAACGAAGGCTGGAGAGGACAGCTGCGAGTATCCTTTCCTTACGGGCCAGAACCTGGCAAAGAGAGCAGCTGTGGCTGCAGACAGGAAGGACGCCGGAGCGCTGAGAGAGATCTTCCGTTCGCTGTGGAATCTGATTGGGTGCGGCAGCTGCGGGGACAGGACGGCCGGAGAGGAATTTGCCGCGGTCTTCGGAACGGCGGGGGCGGATCTGGAATGGGAGATGGTCTGCCCTGCGAATATCGACCTGATCCTGGACAATGTATATCTGGATGATGCGGGCGAGAAGCGGGAGGCTGAGATTATCGACGGAGAGTGGATCTTTGACTTCCCGGTGCCTTCCCACTTTATCCTGTGGCGCGCGGTCAATGAATTCTATTCGGTCCACAGGCAGGCCGAAGCGGTCCTTCCCCAGGAGGAGCTGCTTGCGGAATATGGGATCGATGCTTCCCGGAGGCAGATCTTCTGGAAATGGGCGGATCATTTCGAGAAGGAGTATGTGGGGGCGAACCGGCTCGCTGCCTTCGCCAGGCCCGCAAGAAAGGCTGACCTGAAGGACCTTCAGTGGTCCGGGGAAAATGTGCGCCTTACCGCGACCCTGTATATGGATCTCGGACAGGGATACAATGAACAGGACGCGCTGCATACGGAGGTGGTGGTAACGGATGGCAGGTATGACGTGACCTTCGATGTCAGTCATCCGGAGAAGATCCGTTCCATGCGATTCGATCCTCTGGAGGGCACCGCATGCATCTGCGACCTCACATCGACAGAAGTCGAACTGAAGCCGATCAACGCCTCTGCCAGGTATAGGGGAGGCTATGAGTTCCTGACGATGGATCCGGCCTACCGGGTGAAATACGGGAAGAATAAGGCATCCTCCGGGGAGGATGTCATGAAGATCCGCATCAGCGGATCCATACAGACCAGGGATCTGTACTGGGCGCTGGCAAAGAGTCAGGAGCTGCTTGGCCGCTACCGCAGAGGTCCCCTGGGCGCGATTGCCCGCAGATTGAAGAGATAAAGAAGGATAAAGAAGGGACAGCAGACGATATGGTCACCAGAGCGATCGATATAGCGGTACCTGTCTATAATGGATACGACGATCTCGTAAAGTGCGTGGAGAGTCTGAAAAAACACACGGATCTGTCAAAGCACCGTGTCATACTGATCGATGACTGCAGTCCGGATGAGAGAGTCAGGGAATACCTGAAGGGGATCTGCGGTCTTCCTGAAGTGCCCGGGGAGAGTGCCGGGAGGAAGGAATGCGGCCTGATCGCCGTGTTCAATGAGAAGAATCAGGGGTTCTCGGCCAATGTCAACATAGGTCTTGCCTGGTCAGACAGGGATACGATCCTGCTCAATTCAGATACCGTTGTCACCAGAAACTGGGTTGAGAAGATCCAGGCCTGCGCGTACCGCTCGGAGAGAACCGCCACGGTAACGCCGCTGTCCAACGCCGCGACTCTTGCGTCCGTGCCGTATTTTCTCAAGGACAACCCGCTTCCGGAAGGATATACGGTTGATTCCTTTGCCGATCTGGTTGAGCGGGTCTCGCTCAGACGCTATCCCAAAGTCACGGTGGCGGTCGGATTCTGCATGTACGTGAAGCAGGAGGCATATGCGCTGGTGGGTGAATTCGACGCCAGGACCTTCGGCCGCGGATATGGTGAGGAAAATGACTTCTGCTGCCGCTGCAGCATGCTGGGATACACCCACGTGCTGTGTGACGACACGTTCATTTACCACAGGGGAACCGCCTCTTTTGACACGGAGGAGAAGAAGGCTCTGATCGCGGAGCATGACCGCATCCTGCGCAGGCGCTATCCGGAGCTGATGAAGGCCAACGATGACTACTGCCGGGAGAATCCGGATCAGGAGATCCGGGACAATCTCCTTCTTCATATGTGTCTGGACAATGGAAAGAAGAATCTTCTTTATTTCCTGCATCTTGATTTTCGTGAGATTGCCCGCAGCAGCATCGGGGGAACCCAGCTTCATGTGAAGGACCTGGTGCGCGGGGCGAAGGATGACTGGAATGTATTTGTGGCCTCCAGGGACGGCAGTGCCCTTCGGCTGACTGCCTATCTTCGGCAGGAGGAGCATCTCCCGGAATGGAGACTTCTGCAGGAGGAAGAGACCGCGTACAAGGGCGGTCGGCTGATCTCGCTGAAGTTCCCCATCGGGGAGGAAGAACCGTTTCCGGTATTCTATGACGAAGAGATGGCGGAGCTGCTCAGGAAGATCCTGCGCTCCTGCTCCATCGACCTGGTCCATGTGCATCACACCCAGGGACTGTCGCTGGATATCTACCGTGTCTGCAGACAGCTGAAGATCCCGCTGGTGGCGACACTGCATGATTATTTCTATACCTGCCCGACGACGAAGCTCCTCAGGGAGGACGGGACTTTCTGTCCGGACCGGGGCTCTTATACGGACATAAATGAGAAGACCTGTGCCAGGTGTCTTCATGAAAACTGCGGGTACGGCCGAGTGCATGTGATCCGGAAATGGCGCGAAATGTGCCATGAGGCGCTGCTTGGCTGTGACAGGATCCTGTTCCCCAGCCAGAGTGCCATGAATCTGACCCTCAGGGTCTATCCGGATCTGGAAGAGCGCAGCAGGGTCATTGAACACGGAACGGATGCGGTCTCATCCGGAAGCACCCTGAACAAAGAGGATCCGGAGGTGACAAAATCCGGCGCGGTGCACTCCAGGCTGGACCAGCAGCCGGGAACCGAGGGCGGTTTTCATTATATTGCGGGCTGGGCGTATCTGGAGGATGTCGACAGCCACCAGACCAGCCTTACGATCGAGATCAAAGACTGTGAAGGAAAGCTTCACTATATGCAGGTGGGAAGAAGCGCCCGGGCGGATGTTGCCGCGGCCGCTGCCAGCGACCTGTATCTGTGGAGCGGATTCCACGCAGTATTCAATGTCCCGGACATGCCGGACGGTAAATACTGGATCCGGCTGCTGATCCATGCGAAGGACAGGACCTTCACGGACGGCAGAGTTTATTCGGGAACCTGGAGAAGAGAGGGAAGACACGCCCGTGCCGTCGGGAATGACGCGGCAGGCAGTCCTCTGAATATCGCGTTTCTCGGAGGCATCACGAAGGCCAAGGGATCCGGGCTGCTGTCCCAGGTGATCAGCACGCCGGACAGCCGGTATTCCTTCTATGTGTTCGGGGAGGTCGGCGACAGCAGTGTCAGGGCGCCGAAGGGCGCGGACAATGTTCATTTCTCCGGAGTCTACAGGAAGGACGATATCTTTGACCTGCTGAAGATAAGCGGGATCGACGTGGCATGTATCCTGTCCATCTGGGCAGAGACCTTCTGCTATACACTCTCCGAGGCGTGGTCCTGCGGGATCCCTGTGATCGGAGTGGATCTGGGAGCCGTGGGAGAGCGGATCCGGAAGACCGGCGCGGGCTGGACGATCCCTGCAGATTCGTCGAAGGAAGATCTGATGAAGCTTCTGGATCACATCTCAAGGCATCCGGAGGAACTGAGACAGAAGAAGGAGGCTGCGGCAGCGCTTCATCTGAAGAGCGTTGACGAGATGAATGAGGAGTACCGGCTTCTGTACGCGGGACTTCCCGCGTCCGGACAGAAGACAGAGTGTGATCCGGACTTCCTCTTCCAGGGCCTGGCGATGGCCAATCCGTCGGTCACAGGCAGGGGCAGCGCCGCTTCCCTGAACCGTGTTCAGGAAGAGAATGCCATGCTCAGGACATCCATGGAGATGATGAAGAACACGACATCCTACCGGATCGCCAGAAGGATAGCCGAGGCTAATATTCCGTTTAAGGAGCCTCTGAAGAAGCTTCTTCGCAAAAGATAACAGGTATCAGCTATGAATATTCGTAATCTATCCAACTACATAAAAGACTATGGGTTTCACGCGGCTGCCGTCAGAGCGGCCGATCGTCTGCTGAAGCGCAAGGCAGAGGAGGTCTCCTATGACAGATGGCTGCAGCGCAGCAGGAAGTCATCAAGGGACTACGCCAGAATGGCGAAGGAAGTGTTTGCCTGGAACCCGGTGATCGGCATCAAGGCATTTATGGCTCCGGAAGACCGCACACAGTTTATGCAGTCTCTGAATCTCCAGATCTACCGCAATGTCCGGTCTTACAAAAAGTGCCCGGAAGCAGAGTACATGCTGATCGCAGGCGCAGGCTGCATACTGGCTCCGGATATTCTGTGGCAGGCCGTGAATCTGCTCAATGACGAGGGACTGACGGAATCTGTGATGAGGGACGCGCCGGTCCTGGTCTACTTTGATTCAGACAGGATCGGGCTCGATGGCCGCAAGTGCGATCCGGCATTTCGGCCGGAATATGATCCGGATCTTCTGGACAGCATCAACTATATGGGTGAAGTGGTGCTGGTGAGGACCGATATTGCCATGCAGGCGGGACTTCCGTCAAATGGCGGCGAGAGCCTGCACGCATTCCTGAAACGGGTCTGCGCCCTTGCCTCAGAACGCCCCGGCATGGAAGGAAGCGGGGACGTGAGACACATTCCGGAGATCCTCTATCATGAGACAGGGGACGCGAGCCTGAGCGTTATCTCAGACCTGGAGTCAGAAGAGGAGGACGGAGCGCAGGAGTCAGACAGGATGATGGTGTCTGTCCTGATCCCCAACAAGGATCATGCGGGCGATCTCGAGAAATGTGTCAGATCCCTGCAGACTGTGAATACCTGGGAGAATCTGGAGATCCTGATCCTGGAGAACAATTCGGAGGATCCGGCAACCTTTGCCTGTTATGACAGACTCTGCAGCGAAGACCCGCGCATCAGGGTTCTTGAGTACGACAGGCCTTTCAACTATTCGGCAGTGAATAACTTCGGAGCAGAGCATGCCGCGGGCGAATACCTTCTTCTTCTGAATAATGATACGGTCATCCTGAAAAAGGACTCCATCGCGCAGCTGGTGAAGCTTGTGAAGAGAGAGGATACCGGTGCAGCGGGAGCTCTGCTGTATTATCCCGACGGCTCCGTCCAGCATGCCGGAGTCATACTGGGATACGGAGGGATCGCGGGACATGCATTTACCGGAGAGAGGTCCGGAAGAGACCTGGGATTCTTCCCGGGACTGGAGTTCTCCCATACCCATAACGTCAGCGCAGTGACAGGCGCTTGCCTTATGGTCAGAAGACAGGTCTGGCAGGAGATGGGCGGAATGGACGAAGAGCTGGCAGTCGCGTTCAATGATGTGGACTTCTGCATGCGTCTTCGCCGGGAAGGAAAGAAAGTCCTTCTGTGCCCGCAGGCACAGCTGTACCACAATGAGTCTGTTTCCAGAGGAGCTGAGGATTCACCGGAGAAGGTCGCGAGATTCCACAGGGAAATCGGGATCATGGTGTCGCGCTGGGAGGCGGAGCTGGAGGCGGGGGATCCGTTCTACAACCCCAACCTCACACTGACGGGAAGAAGCTGGACCTGCAGGGATGAACTGCGGGAGGGGGCCAGACCCTATCTGAAATATCTGAACAGTATGGACTGAGACCGGAGAGAGGAAGCCTCGGGGGGAGAAAGATGGCGAATCAGGACCAGAATCAGAATAGTGCTTTCCGCAAGGCGCTGCGCTATCTGCAGGACAGAGGACCGGGAGAGTTTGCGTCCCATGCCGTGGAGAAGGTGCGGGATCAGCGTTTTGATTATCAGCGGTGGATCCGTGCCCGGGAGCTGTCTTCCGCGACGGTCGGATATCAGAAGAAGCTGATCCTTCACAGGATGCCGGATATTATCGTGATGATCCTGCGCCCGGAGGAGGAAGCCCAGCCTGATATGCAGACGCTGCAGTCGGTGCGCAGACAGACGTATCAGAAGACCTCGGTATCCGATGTCCTGACTACGCATATCAGCGACGATGCCTATCTTCTGTGCGTAAAAAATGGAAGCCTGCTGACCCAGGACGCTCTGTTTCGTATGACAGAAGCCGTGCAGGGCGGCGCGGACGCTGTGTACGCGGATGAAGATTCCTATGAGCAGATCGACAGGGAAAACCGCTACAGCCGTCCGCTGTTCAAGCCGGATTACAACCCGGAATATCTTCGGTCCTGCAACTATATCGGTACCCCCTTTATGGTCCGCGCGGGGCTGATCCGCAGCTTCTACCGGGAAGAGGGGACGGTACCCAGCGCCTGGATCCTGAATGACCCGGCTGTGTTTTATGAGTATGTGCTTCGCTGCAGCCGCAGAGCGCAGGAGCAGGGCGGGATCGTCCATGTGCCCAGAGTCCTGTGCCATGTGCGCAGCGGTGAGGGCGAAGAAGAAAAGATCGCAGAGGAAATAAGCAAAGATGCGCATGAGAGGATGCGCGCTGTTCTGGAGAGGGATATACAGCGGGAAGGATGCTCCGGAAGGGTGGAGGACGGACCGTGGAAGGGTACCTTCCATATATCCTATGACCTGGTGTCCCGTCCCCTCGTATCGATCGTGATCCCCAACAAGGACAACTACTCTGTGCTGGAGAACTGTATCTGGTCGATCCGGAACAGAACTACCTATACAGAATATGAGATCGTGATCGTCGAGAACAACTCGACGCAGAAGGAGACCTTTGAGTACTACCGGAAGCTGGAGGAGGAAGGCACTGCGCGGATCGTGCGGTATGACCATCCGTTTCATTTTTCCAGGATCGTCAATGAAGGGGTCAGGCATGCCGGGGGCGAGTATGTCATATTGATGAATAACGATGTGACTGTCCGGACCGGAGACTGGATCGAGAGGCTGCTGGCCCATTGTCAGAGACCGGGGATCGGTGCCGTCGGACCGAAGCTCCTGTATCCGGATCTGAGGGTTCAGTCTGCGGGAATCGTTGTCGGCATCATGGGATACGCGGGATCCATGATGGTCCTGGAGGATGGAGAAGACCCGGGGTATATGGGAAGAGGAGCTCTTGTCCAGAATATGAGCGCTGTGACTGCGGCCTGCGTGATGGTGAGGAAAGACGTATACCAGAATGCAGGCGGATTCGCGGAGGATCTTCCGGTTGCCCTGAACGATGTGGACTTCTGTCTGAGACTGGTGCAGGAAGGGTACAGAAATGTGCTGGAGCCTTCCGCGGTGATGATCCATCATGAATCTCTCAGCCGCGGGCTTGAGGATACGGCACAGAAAAGGAAAAGGTTCAATAAAGAGAAGACAGTGTTCAGAAAAAGATGGGCGGAATTTCTGAAACAGGGAGATCCTGCCTACAATCCGAATCTGTCACGCAGGCGCTGTGACTGGTCACAGCAGACTTGAATCAGAAAGGAGGCAGCGGAAAAAAATGTTGTACGATGTCATCATCATCGGTGCAGGTGTAAGCGGCTGCGCTGCGGCAAGGGAATTGAGCCGGTATGACCTGAAGATACTTGTCGCTGAAAGCGCAGAGGATGTCTGCTGCGGCACGAGCAAGGCGAACAGCGCGATCGTCCATGCGGGATACGACGCGAAGCCGGGTACACTGATGGCGAAACTGAATGTGGAAGGCAACCGTATGATGGATCAGGTATGCCGGGAACTGGATGTTCCCTTTGACCGGATCGGATCTCTGGTTGTCTGCCGCTCGGATGAAGACCGGAGCGTTCTCGAGAAGCTGCTGGAGCAGGGCCGGCAGAATGGCGTTCCCGATCTGCGTATAGTCGGCCGGGACGAGCTCAAGGAGATGGAGCCCCATATTACGGATGAGACGCAGTGGGCCCTGTATGCGCCGACGGGAGGCATCGTCTGTCCCTTCACGCTGACCGCCGCTTACGCGGAGAACGCAGCCGCCAACGGCGCAGAGTTCATGTTTGATACCCGCGTGGAGCGTGTGATCCCCTCTCAGAGTGATGCCGGACGGGTGTTCTGTCTGGAGACATCAAAGGGGCAGCTCCAGGCCAGGGTCGTAGTCAATGCCGCAGGCCTCTACGCGGATACGATCCATAACCAGGTGAGCAGTGAGAAGATCCATATCACTCCGAGGCGCGGCTCTTATAATCTCATGGACAAGACGGCGGGAAGCCATGTGAGACATGTTATATTCCCGCTTCCCTCCAGCAAGGGGAAGGGAACTCTCGTAACCCCGACGGTACACGGCAACCTTCTGATCGGTCCGACCGCGGTGGATATCGATGACCCGGAGGGTACGAATACAACCGCGCAGGAGCTGAGCGCTGTGGTAGAGACCAGCGGAAAGTACATCGCCGGGATCCCATACAGAGAGACGATCACTTCATTTGCGGGGCTGCGCGCCCATGAAGACGCGCATGAATTCAGGATCGGCGAAGTGAAGGACTGTCCGGGATTCGTGGACTGCGCAGGAATCGAATCCCCCGGCCTTACCAGCGCTCCGGCCATCGGCGTGATGGTAGCCGAGTGCGCGGCGGGTATACTGAATGCGGAGAAGAAGAAGGACTTCGATCCCGTGCGGGAGGGAATCCTTGATCCGAAGACTCTTACGCCGGAGGCATACAGAGAGCTGATCAGCCAGGAGCCCTCCTACGGCAGCATCGTCTGCCGCTGCGAATCCGTCACGGAGGGTGAGATCATTGACGCGATCCGGCGCACGCCCGGAGCAAGAAGCCTGGACGGTGTGAAGCGCCGCACGAGAGCCGGGATGGGCAGATGCCAGGCAGGCTTCTGCAGCCCCAGAGTCATGGAGATCCTCTCAAGGGAGCTGGGAGTTCCGCTGGAAGAGATCACCAAGAGCGGAGGAGAGTCGAGGATCATTGTCGGCAGAGATAAATTCATCGGGTAAGCCGAAAGTAGAGGGATTGAGATGAACAGAACGAAGATCGCAGTTATCGGCGGCGGGCCTGCGGGCCTTGCGGCAGCTATTGAGGCAAAAAAGGCCGGAACAGACAGTATCCTCGTGCTGGAGAGGGACCGCTGTCTGGGAGGCATACTGAATCAGTGCATCCATAACGGGTTCGGCCTTCATACATTCAAGGAGGAACTGACGGGACCCGAGTATGCCCAGCGTTTCATCGATCAGGCGCAGGAGCTGGAGATCCCCTGCCGTCTCGGGACCATGGTCATGAGCATCGCGATGGCGGAGGACGGCAGCGGTGACAAGATCGTCACCTACCTGAACCGGGAGGAAGGACTTGTGCAGCTGAGGGCAGAGGCGGTGATCCTTGCCATGGGCTGCCGGGAAAGACCCAGAGGGGCTCTGAGCATTCCCGGATTCAGACCTGCCGGGATCTATACGGCCGGGACGGCCCAGAAGCTGGTCAACATCAACGGCTTCATGCCGGGCAGGAGCGTCGTGATCCTGGGGTCCGGAGACATCGGACTGATCATGGCAAGAAGGATGACCCTGGAAGGGGCGAAGGTACAGGTCGTCGCGGAACTGATGCCTTATTCCGGCGGCCTGAAGAGAAACATCGTCCAGTGTCTGGATGATTTCGGCATCCCGCTGAAGCTCAGCCACACTGTGGTTGACATCGAAGGAAAAGAGCGGGTGAAGGCAGTGACCATCGCCCGGGTGGATGAGCGCTCGAAGCCCATCCCCGGCACGGAGGAGCGCTATGAGTGTGATACGCTGCTCCTCTCCTGCGGCCTTCTTCCCGAAAATGAACTGACGTCGGCCCTGGGCGCCGTGATCAGCCCTGTGACCAGAGGACCCGAGGTAAATGAGAGTCTTGAGACCTCGGTTCCGGGCGTATTTGCCTGCGGCAATGTTCTCCATGTCCATGACCTGGTCGATTTTGTTTCCCAGGAAGCCGGGCAGGCCGGCAGGAATGCGGCCCGCTACGTGCAGGGCGCGGCTGCGAAGAGCAGTGAGGGAGACATCAGGGTGACTGCCGAAAACGGAGTGCGGTATACGGTTCCGGAGATCATCAATCCGGCCCGCATGGAGGATACGGTCACACTCAGATTCCGAGTCGGCGCCGTATATCAGAACATCTACGAGAGCGTCTATCTTAACGGAGAGAGGATCCTTCACAGAAAGAAGAAGATCGCCGCACCCGGGGAGATGGAGACCATCGTACTGAAGAAGGAATCATTTGAACAGGTGAAGGACCTGAAGAGCATCACGGTCCGGCTTGAGGAGGAGTGACATGGAGAAAAGAGAGCTTACCTGTATCGGATGCCCCATGGGATGTCAGATCACCGTCACTCTTGAGAACGGTGAGGTGAAGAGTGTAGAGGGCAACACCTGCATGAAGGGTGACAAATATGCCAGGGCCGAGGTGACGAATCCGGTCCGGGTGGTTACAAGCTCCGTGCCTGTAAGAGACGGTGAGATCGATCAGGTGTCGGTCAAAACTGCGGGCGATATTCCGAAGGGCTGTATCTTTGACGTGATGGAGGCGCTTCGCGGCATCAGCCTTCAGGCCCCGGTCCATATCGGGGATGTGGTTCTAGCGGACGTGTGCGGGACCGGAGTGGATATCACAGCCACGAAGAATGTGGAGAGAAAAATCGTATGAAGACCCCCAAACCGCTCATTGCGCTGTATACCAATCTCGCGGACAGGAATGTCATGGTGGCGGGATCCGGAGAGGCCGGCGCGACAATGCTGCGCTATCTGTCCTCCTATACAGACAACCTGTATTATCTTACGCAGGACGCTCCGGATGAAGGAAGCGGCCTGCCTGACAGCGTAACAGTCCTCCGGAAGGAGTATGAGCGCAGTGACCTGTATGGGATGGATTATGTGATCTCGGTCCTGGAGGACGGCAGGATCAATGAAGATATCTATGTGACCTGCAGGACCCTGGGGATCCGGGTCCATATCAGCGCCGATCCCGGGAGATGCGACTTCCATCTCGGGCAGACAGACTGACAGTACAGAATGGACGGAGAAAACAGAATGCCGAAAGTTACGATCTATACAGACGGAGCGGCCCGAGGCAACCCGGACGGTCCGGGCGGGTACGGCGCCGTGCTGGCCTATACGGATCCAAAGGGCGTGCTCCATGAGAGAGAATTGTCCCAGGGCTACGTACGGACCACAAACAACCGGATGGAGCTGATGGCGGCCATCGCTGCCCTGGAAGCTCTGACAAAGCCCTGCGAGGTGGAGCTGTGGTCCGATTCCCAGTACCTGATCAATGCCTTTAACCAGCACTGGATCGACAGCTGGATCTCAAAGAACTGGATGCGGACCAGATCAGAGCCGGTGAAGAACACAGACCTGTGGAAGCGTCTGCTGAAGGCGGCGCAGCCGCACAGGATCACCTGGAACTGGGTGAGGGGACACAATGGAAATCCTATGAATGAGCGCTGCGACGCACTGGCAACGGCAGCCGCAGATTCCGGGGATCTCATAGATGACCCGGGAGTGGGCATGTAACATCAATCGACCCGGTCTGAAGAGACCGGCAGGCTCCTGCAGGGCGGAAAACTCCCTGCAGGAGCTCTTTATTGCTTTAAACAGACAAATATCCGCTTGCCTTCCGGTACGAATAAAGCTATGATGGGAAGCGTATGTGAATCAGCCTTGAAAGGGAGAAGAGAGATATTCATGTCTATGCATTTTGAGAAGAAGCTGCCCATTCCCGCAGAGATCAAGCATCAGAACCCTCTGTCTGACAGCGTCAAAAGGATAAAGAAGGAGAGAGACCGGGAGCTTCGTGAGATCTTTACAGGAAAGTCCGACCGGTTTGTACTGATCATTGGCCCGTGCAGCTCGGATAATGAAGAGGCTGTGCTGGATTACCTGGGACGCCTGGCCAAGGTGCAGGAAAAGGTGGCAGACCGGATCATGATCGTCCCCCGGATCTATACCAATAAGCCCAGAACAACGGGAAAGGGGTATAAGGGACTGCTGCATCAGCCGGACCCTTCCAAGAAGCCGGATCTGCTTGCCGGGATCATCGCGATCCGCAAGATGCATCAGCGCGCCATCGAGCAGACCTCTCTTACGGCTGCGGATGAGATGCTCTATCCGGAGAACTACCGCTATCTCGATGACCTCCTGGCCTATGTCGCCGTAGGGGCGAGATCGGTGGAAGACCAGCAGCACCGCATGACCGCATCGGGGATGGATATACCGGTCGGCATGAAGAATCCCACCAGTGGTGATCTTACCGTCATGTTTAATTCCATCGTGGCCGCCCAGAGCCGCCACAACTTCATCTACAGAGGATGGGATGTCAATACGGACGGCAACGATCTTACTCATGTGGTCCTGAGAGGTTCCGTGAACAAGCACGGAAACTGTCTGCCGAACTATCATTATGAAGATCTGCTTCTGACGAAGAGACTGTACGACCAGCATAAGCTGAAGAATCCGGCGGTCGTAGTGGACTGCAATCATGCCAATTCCAACAAGCAGCATATTGAGCAGATCCGCATCGCCCATGAAGTCATGCACAGCCGCTCCTACAACGAGGATCTGAAGCATCTGGTCAAGGGACTCATGATCGAGAGCTATCTGGTCTCCGGAAGGCAGGATGCCGTCTCCGGCCCCGACCACTGCTACGGACAGTCCATCACCGACCCGTGCCTTGGCTGGGAGGAGAGCGAGAGCCTGATCTACAGCATCTATCATATGGTGTGACTTGATTTTTGAAGGCTTCGCCAGTATACTGTTTTCTGTTTGAGAAGAACGTATCTACGGGGTGCGCAGAAAGAGCGTTCTGAATACCGGACGACTGGATTGAATGGATGCGTGCACCGCACCACATATGACGGAGGAATACATAACATGGGAGTTTATGAAGAACTGCAGGCACGCGGGCTGCTTGCACAGCTGACAGACCCGGTGATGATCCGGGAGATGATCAACGAAGGCAAGGCGACCTTCTATATCGGATTTGACCCGACTGCGGACAGCCTTCATGTAGGTCATTTCATGGCTCTGTGCCTGATGAAGAGACTGCAGATGGCGGGCAACAGGCCGATCGCTCTTCTGGGCGGCGGCACCGGAATGATCGGAGATCCGTCCGGAAGAACGGATTCCCGCCCGATGATGACAGTAGAGACCATTCAGCACAACTGTGAGTGCTTCAAGAAGCAGATGAGCCGTTTCATCGAGTTCGGCGACCAGCCGGGACAGGCGATTACAGTCAATAACGCAGACTGGCTCATGGACCTCAACTACATCAACCTCCTTCGCGAGGTCGGCACCTGCTTTACCGTCAACGAGATGCTCGCTGCGAAGGCTTACAAGCTTCGCTGGGAGAAGGGCCTGACCTTCTTCGAGTTCAACTATATGATCATGCAGGCATATGATTTCTATATGCTGTATCAGAAGTACGGCTGCCAGATGCAGTTCGGCGGAGATGACCAGTGGTCCAACATGCTGGCCGGCCGCGAGCTGATCCGCAGAAAGATCCCGGGCTCCAATTCCGAGGCCATGACCATCACGCTCCTCACCAACTCCGAGGGCAACAAGATGGGCAAGACTGCCAAGGGCGCCGTATGGCTGGATCCGAACAAGACCAGTCCCTTCGACTTCTACCAGTACTGGAGAAACGTGGGCGATGCAGACGTGATCAAGTGCATGAAGCTCCTCACCTTCCTGCCGCTGGAAGAGATTGCGGAATATGAGAAGAAGGAAGGCCAGGAACTGAACGCGGTCAAGGAAGTCCTTGCCTATGAGCTGACCAAGATGGTCCACGGAGAAGAAGAGGCGAAGAACGCGCAGGATGGTGCGCGCAAACTGTTCGCTGCAGGCGGCGCTGATACGGCTGACCTGGAGATGATCAAGCTGGATCTGAGCACCTTCCGTGATGAGCAGGTGGACCTGATCGGCGCGCTGGTCGCGGCGAAGCTGGCGACAAACCGCTCCGATGCCCGCAGGAACATCGAGCAGGGCGGCGTCACCGTGGATGATGAGAAGGTCACGGACGTGAAGGCGGTCCTCGATAAGGAGAAGCTGCAGAAGGACGGAATCGTTCTTCGCAAGGGCAAGAAGAAGTTCGCCAAGGTCGGACTGTAAGATCGCCGTTAGATCCATTGATTGGCGGAATAATACATATAATAACTTTAGGAAAGGTCGCTGAAACAGATGAAAAAGTATGGCGTAAATGAACTTCGCAGGATGTATCTCGAGTTTTTTGAGAGCAAGGGACATCTGGCGCTTCCGAGTTTTTCGCTGGTACCGCACAATGACAACAGCCTTCTGCTGATCAATGCAGGCATGGCTCCCATGAAGCCCTGGTTCACAGGCGCAGAGACACCTCCGAGGCGCCGCGTCACCACCTGCCAGAAGTGTATCCGTACCGGCGATATCGAAAACGTCGGAAAGACTGCCCGCCATGGCACATTCTTTGAGATGCTGGGCAACTTCTCCTTCGGAGATTATTTCAAGAGAGAGGCCCTGAACTGGTCATGGGAATTCCTGACCGAAGTGGTCGGACTGGATAAGGACAGACTCTATCCCTCCGTCTATCTGGATGATGACGAAGCATATGAGATCTGGAACAAGGAGATCGGGATCCCTGCGGAGCGCATCTACAAGTTCGGCAAGGAGGATAACTTCTGGGAGCACGGCGCAGGCCCCTGCGGCCCCTGTTCCGAGATCTACTATGACCGCGGAGAGAAGTACGGATGCGGCAAGCCGGACTGCGCGCCGGGCTGTGACTGCGACCGCTACATGGAAATCTGGAACGACGTGTTCACACAGTTCGAAAACGACGGACACGGCAACTATACAGAGCTGTCCCAGAAGAACATCGACACCGGCATGGGTCTTGAGAGACTGGCAGTCGCCTGCCAGGATGTGGATTCCATGTTCGACGTGGATACGATCGTTGCCCTGAGGGACAAGGTCTGCGAGTTCGCAGGAACTGCCTATCATGCAGACGAGAAGAAGGATGTATCGATCCGCAGGATCGTCGACCATATCCGCTCTGCGACATTTATGATCTCAGACGGCATCATGCCGACCAACGAAGGAAGAGGCTATGTGCTGCGCCGCCTGATCCGCGGAGCCGCAAGACACGGCAGACTCCTGGGAATCGACGGAGCGTTCCTGTCAAAGCTGTCGGCGACAGTCATCGAGACCTCCAGGGACGGCTATCCGGAACTGGGTGAGAAGAGCGAGTTTATCTTCAAGGTTCTTTCTCAGGAAGAGGAGAATT
>CACXAT010000021.1 GCA_902765725.1 uncultured Lachnospiraceae bacterium
AGGAGTATATTCAAAACCAATGATCATGTTCGGCATTCACCCACGCCCATGTGGTGCAGCTGCTCCTATGGACGTGGTACTCTGCTATGAATCATAGATAAAACTCCCTCCGCATCAGCGGAGGGAGCGATAATGAACTTTATTGGGTTCAGCCCTGTTTCTTGGCAGCCGCCGCGCGGATCACGAGCATGGCAACATTGCCCAGCATCTCGTCGACCGGCGCGCTTCTGGAGAAGTCGCAGACCGGCTTGGCGAAGCCCTGAAGGACCGGGCCGTAGGCATTGGCATGACCGAAGATCTGGATCAGCTTGACACCGATATTGCCGGCGTGGAGGTTCGGGAAGATCAGGACGTTGGCCTTGCCCGCCACTTCACTCTCACGCTTAACCTTGTGCTGCGCAACTGCCGGAATGATCGCGGAATCCAGCTGGAACTCGCCGTCGCACTTGATATCAGGGCGAAGCTCGTGAACCTTCTGCACCGCGTTGATCACTACGTCAACTGTCTCGTGCTTCGCGCTTCCCAGGGTAGAGAATGCGAGCAGCGCGACTCTGGGCTCCCATCCGAGCAGGTCACGTACCGTGTCTGCGGAAGAGATCGCGATACCTGCCAGCGCATCCGCGTCAGGCTGAGCAGTGACAGCGCAGTCAGCGATGCCGAGCATCTGTCCCTGCGGTCCGTCAAATCCGGGGATATCAGCAATGCCGAGGCTGGACGCAGCCTGAACGCCTGCCTGAAGGCCGACGCCCTGCATGGCTTCCGTGATGACATCGCCGGTGGAATATTCCTTGCCTGCTGCCACGCAGTCAACATCACCGACCTTCAGCAGGAACATACCGCAGCGGACCGGATCAGAAGTCAGACGCTTCAGCGTCGGCTTCTTGCGCTTTCCTTCATTCTTCGCAATATAATCCTCCACATAAGCATCGATGAAAGCCTCATCCTTCGGATTGAAGTACTCAAATCCTTCTGTGGAGACACCATTCTCCGCAGCCAGCTTCTCGACCTCTTCCTTACTGCCGATCAGAACCGGAGTACCGATCTTCGTGCGGATGACCTCAGCTGCCGTCTTCAGAATATCAACACTGAAGGATTCCGGAAAACATACACGCTGCGGCGATACTTTAGCCTTCTCCACCATGCCTGCGATAAATTCGTTCATTCTGTTCCTCCTGTACAATTGCAGTCTGTGCTCTCTCAATCATAATGTGCGTTGGAAACTCCGGGCGGTACTCTAAGAGCATTCTGTGCCGAGTCCGTCCTAAACTGCATTGTACCAAATCCTCCTGTCATACAGCATGAAATCATTTAACCTGTTTCTGCTGTACACAGACCAGTTTCCGCCTATCGCTTATGCAGAGGATTAAAAAAATCCCGGTTTATTTACACTTCCTCCTCAGAGAGACCTCTCTTCCGTCTTATTCCGCCTCGGTCTGTGCCCCGGGAGCCTCCTCCACGGCGACGATCCGTCCCTGGCCGTAGGGATCAGAATACTCTTCACCGATCACGCCCTCCAGCGTACCGGTGATGTAATCCTTCAGCACCTGATTGTCCAGCTTCACTTCGTCCTGGAGAATATTGCAGCCATCGAACATGGTGTACCCGTCGCCATGATTCTTCAGCATATAATTGTGGGACGCAAGGGTATAGGTCTTCTCAAGATCCAGCGGCTCGCCGCCCACCATGACATTCTTCACACGGTACTCACCGTCTACGCCGGTGAACATGGAATTCTCATCCTGCGTGCAGCTGCTGTCAAGATAGGTGTGGATCTCATAGGTCAGGCCTGCGACCTGGAGGAAGCCGCCATTCTCACCCGGAACTTCACGCGCGCCCCATTCAAGGGCATCCAGAATCTGCTGTCCCGTCGCTTCGATCACACACATCGCATTGCCGAAGGGATGCACCGTAAGTATCTTCTCAAGTGTGATATCTCCCGCCGGGATATCGACACGTATGCCTCCGCCGTTTACGAACGCGATATCCGCGCCGCTCTGGTCCAGGTAGGCATCCGCGCACAGATCTCCCAGATTGGTCTCTGTCCTGCGGACGATCCGGATCGGATTGCCGTCCGCGTCCGCTGCCGTCGGATCATAGATCACCAGGTCGACCGCACTCTTCGCAACGACCTCCTGCAGCTTCTCGTCCAGTTCTCCGATTCCCTTTTCAACTGCCTCAGACATACTGTTGGTCACACCCAGCAGCTCCGGAACAGATACATCATTGTTCCAGCTGTAGACTCCGGCCTCGATGCTGCCGTCCGCGGCGCTGATGCGGGCATAGCCGATCCCCTGCAGCTTCGTTCCGCAGGCAGAACGGATCACGTCATTGCCGTCCTTATCCTGCATGACGATCTGGTCCGTATCATGGCTGTGTCCGTCCAGGAACACATCGATCCCGGAGGTATTGCGGATCACATCCGCGTAGGTCCAGGGTTCGCACTCGGCTTCATTTCCCAGATGCCCCATAACGAAGACATAATCGGCACCTTCCGCTCTGGCGTCGTCCACAGCAGTCTGCACTGCATTGTAGACTGCCTCGCCTGTTTCATCCTGCAGGAACCCGTAGATAAAGTTGCCCTCTTCGTCCATAAAGTACTTCGGCGTCGAGGAGGTCAGTGTCTTCGGGGTCGTCACGCCCACAAAGGCGATCTGCACGCCGTCGAATTCCTTGATTACATAGGGATCAAAGACCAGCTCACCTTCTTTATTGAAGTTACAGCTGATGTACGGGAACTCAGCCATCTGTGTCAGTTCAAGGAAGCGGTCCATCCCGTAATCGAATTCATGGTTGCCCGGAATCGCGACGTCATATTTCATCGCATTCATCAGTTCGATACTCGCCTGACCGGTTGTCATGGTCCCCAGCGGCTCGCCCTGGATGTTATCTCCGTCATCCACCAGCAGGGTGTAATTGCCGGCGGCCTCCAGCTGCTCTCTCACCTGCTGCAGCCCGACATACCCGAAGCCCTGATCAACTCCGCAGTGCACGTCACTGGTATAAAGCACCACGACGTCCTTGGTAAGCCCCGTTTCTTCTGAGGCTGCTTCCCCGCCCATGGCCGTAACCGCATAGAGCATGGCAAGTCCCAGCGTCATTATCAATTGTTTCTTCATCCTTCTCTCCTTTCCGCAATTCTGTTCTCCGGCACAGATAAAGCCTTTGCTTTGCTATACTGAAAGAGACAACTTCAGTATAGCAAAACAAAGGCTGCTGCGCACTACAATATGTCAGATAATTATCTGTTTTTAGAATTGTATTAGTGCAATTTGCACGATTTTAGATTATCTGTACCGAAGAACAAACTCCGTGGTCCCTGCACGCTCGTTCAGAAGGAAGGACTGTGCCAGTGTAAACGAAGACACCTCCTTCAGAGCTTCCTCCAGCGCAGACGCGTGATCTGTCAGGATGATCAGGACTGCGTCCTCCGAGAGAAGTCCCGCGATCCTGTCCAGGAAACGCTTTGCGAAAGCTTCCGCACTCTCCCCTTCCGGCGCTTCCTTCGGAAGTTCTGTGATGACCTCGTCAAATGAATACTCGTGGGTGAAGTCAAAGAAATCACGGTTGATAAAATGGAACGGCGCATGGGGAAAGCTTTCCGAGATCTGTGTGTTGACCTTCGCCTTTTCGATGGCCTCCGCGAACCGGTCAACACCGTAGACCGGATCTGCGCCGGCGGCGACGCACCTCTCCATCAGAAGCGTTCCGGTCCCGCAGAACGGATCCAGAAGCTGAGCTCCTTCCTTCAGATACGGACGGGCCAGCTCCACAGCCAGCGCCGAGAGCGATGCCGAGGTCGACTGGGCCGTGGTCTCTTTCCTGTAGGCAAACCTTCTGTCCGGGATTGTGAAGAGCTTCAGCATCGGGATCAGGCTCTTATCCCTGCGCTCGACCAGTCTCAGTTCTACTTCATATCCGGAATCCGTATTCTGAAGCGTTCCCTTCTCCAGCGCGTCCAGCCTGGATGCGATCCGGTGAATGAACTCGCCTTTCTTTTCCCTGGGGATCGTCTGGCTCTTCAGCTCGATCCGGTACCGGAAGGGCTGGTCGGATTCTTCATGCAGATACTTCAGATAATTGCCGATCTTCAGGTCCCTGAGTTTCTGGGCGATCACCTTCTCATCTCCCAGGATCGGTCTTGCTCCCGGGATCGGGAACAGCATCTCGATCCAGGTTCGGATCTTCAGGATCTCCTCCAGATCTCCGCCCTTCACATGGACCGCTCCCCTCATGCAGTTCACGGTCCCTGTATGGATCTGCCCGGCAGTGGCGTCCGCATGCAGGCGGTTCGTCTGAAGCACCACATCCGGGGCCGGGGACAGCTTCACGAAGCGGTGACCCCTGCGGCGCTCATAACGGCTGACCATGCTGCGAAGCCTGGACAGCTCCAGGAGCAGATGCTTGTTGTTGTCCCACAGAGCCTCCTCCCCGCGCTCAGGCTGTGCGTCAGATCCTTCCTCCGCGGCTGGGGCAGAGCTATCTTCTGAGAGCTGCATCTGCTCCAGCTCCCGGATCCTCTCCCGAAGCCTGGGCAGATACTCTCTGTAATCCAGCATGGAGGCCGCCTTCAGATACTCTTCCCTGACGAAGAGGGTCTCCTCCTTCTCCCAGGCTTCAAACAGAGCCGGAAGCACATCCTCGTCCTCCGTCATCCCCAGGATCAGAGCGGCATTCTTGCGCACCTTGGGGTCCTCATGCTCCAGAAGATCCGTAAGAAGAGTAAAATCCCCGCCCAGCAGATACATGAAATTCCGCCGCAGCGACTCATCCGTTATATTCTGCCTGATCTGGATCAGGTTCTGTCTCACATCCTGGTCCTTTTTCACCATCTCCAGCATCTGTTCAAGTCTGGCCATATCTATCCTCTTTCTTATAAGAGAGGGAGGCTCACGCCTCCCCCTGATCAACCTTCGTTCTTCGCCGCGGCTCTCTCCGCTCTCTTCTTAAGCTCCTCCCACAGATTCTGGTCGGACGTCTCAAGCTGCACCTCCGTCTCGGCGTTCAGGCCATCCAGATATTTTCTCAGAATATCCTCTTCCGTCTCGCCTTCATCCTTCGGATGCAGGAGTTCATCGATCATATCTCTCTGTGCCTGCGCACACTCCTGGCGGTATGTCATGACGTCATCCTTGAATTGTTCCCATTCATCCGGATGCTCTACATACCACTTCGGGCAGATCTTGCCGGTGACATCATAATGGCGGATGATATCATCCCTGCCCAGATCATACTTCTCCGTCAGATAGGCAACCAGATGGACGTCTGACCAGTAGGTCGCCTCCGTGAGTTTTCCGGAGGAATCCTCATGGCAGTTCTCGATGGAGATGGAATAATAGTTCGCCTCGTTGGACGCCCACGCAACCTCTCCGTCCGGAACGCACTGGATGATCTCACCCTCGGTGCCGACCACATAGTTGGCGCTCATATAGGTATTCTGCAGGTTCTTCAGACTCTGGAAATAATCGTGGTTCTGCTGAGCCGTGGTCTCCGGATTGCCGAGATAATGGACGACGATCTTATCAATGCTGTCCACCTTGATTCCGGGTCTGGACCACTCATTTACAGAGAGCAGCTGCAGATCGATGTTCGGTCTCGGGACAGCGAGTCCGTAGGTGACGACCCGGTCGGCCTCCGTCTGGTATTCAAACTTCACCTTCTTATTGACCAGTTCATCCAGTTCGGGATCTTCCTTCGGCATAAGCAGAACAAATGCTCCGACCGCAAGACAGACTGCCTCGATCAGGATCACCCAGAATATAATCCTGCCCGCGCGCTTGCGCTTCTTCTCTTTGAGATATCTCTCATAGGGAGTCAGATTATAGTACGGGTTCCGGTTCTCCTCCTGGCCGCTCTTCCTGCCGGAAGATCTTCCGCCGGAAGCATACCGGGAATACTCCTGCGAAGAGGTTCCTCCGCGGAGGTTCCTTCTTCTGTTCTGCTCCTGCCGGTTATGATTATCACTCCTGCCACTCATCTCAACATCGCTGCCTTCCTGACACCACCGTGTCAGATATCATCTTCCACAGTATAATTCGGCGCTTCCTTCGTGATATGAATATCATGCGGATGGCTCTCGCGAAGCGCCGCACTGGTAATCTTCACAAATCTTCCATTGCGCTTAAGCGTCTCGATATCCGGCGTTCCGCAGTATCCCATGCCGGAGCGCAGACCGCCCATCAGCTGGAAGATGGAATCCTCCACCGATCCCTTATAGGCAACACGTCCCTCGACGCCTTCCGGAACCAGCTTTCTCGCATTGGTCTGGAAATAACGGTCCTTGGAACCATTTTCCATGGCCGCGATGGAGCCCATGCCGCGGTATACCTTGTATTTTCTTCCCTGATACAGCTCAAAGTCTCCCGGAGCCTCGTCACATCCGGCAAACAGGGAGCCCATCATGCAGACATTCGCTCCGGCCGCGATCGCCTTCGTGATATCTCCGGAATACTTGATGCCTCCGTCCGCAATGATCGGGATGCCGTACTTGTCCGCAGCTTCGAAGCTGTTCATGACCGCACTGATCTGCGGCACACCGATACCGGCCACGACACGGGTTGTGCAGATCGATCCCGGACCGATACCGACCTTGACGCAGTCCGCGCCGGCCTTGATCAGGGCCTCCGTGCCCTCTGCGGTCGCCACGTTGCCCGCGATGACCTGTACGTCCGGATAATTCTCCTTGATCATGCTGACCACGCGCAGGACATTGGCAGAATGCCCGTGGGCACTGTCTACCACGATCACGTCCACATGCGCGTTCACCAGCTCTCCGACTCTGTCCAGGACATCCGCAGTGATGCCGACGCCGGCGCCTGCCAGCAGTCTTCCCTGGGAATCCTTCGCGGAATTGGGATATTTAATATTCTTCTCTATGTCCTTGATCGTGATCAGGCCCTTGAGATGGCCGGAGGCGTCCACGATCGGAAGCTTCTCCTTGCGGGCTCTTCCCAGGATGCGCTTTGCCTCCTCCAGGGTGATCCCCTCGCGGGCAGTGACCAGGTTCTCACTGGTCATATCCTGATAGATCTTTCTTGTCAGGTCCTCCTGGAACTTCAGGTCACGGTTCGTTATGATGCCGACCAGCTTGCCATCCGTATCAACGATCGGAACTCCGCTGATGCGGTACTTGTGCATCAGGTCCTCCGCCTCCTGCAGCGTGTTGTCCGGTCCCAGATAGAACGGATCGGTGATGACGCCGAACTCGGATCTCTTGACCTTGTCGACTTCCTCTGCCTGCATGGCAATGGACATATTCTTATGGATGATTCCGATGCCGCCCTGACGCGCCATGGCAATTGCCATCCGGTATTCTGTTACGGTATCCATGCCGGCGCTCATAACCGGAATGTTCAGCTTGACAGTTTTGGTGAGATGGGTCGTAAGGTCGATCTGATTCGGGATAACCTCGGAATAAGAAGGCACAAGCAATACGTCATCAAAGGTAATTCCTTCATTAATGATCTTTCCCATAGGGCGGCGGTTCTCCTTTCATTGCGTCCGTGATCGTAAAAAAGTTTCGCACATGATACCATACAATATCAATTCGCGCAATGCATCTCTCTGATCAGCTGAAGAAAACCTTCCTGGGCGCGTAGCGTCTCATATCCTGGGCGATCTCCTCTGTAAGCTCCATCCTGACGATGGCGGAGTCCTTCTCGCTTCCGTAGACTGCGGTCCAGGACTTTACGTTCGGATCACCGCTGGTGTAGTCCAGCACCTTGCCATTCTTAAGGTAAGAGGCCAGGTGGTCACTTCCCGTAGGCGCCAGGATCTCCAGGTTGTCCTTGTCATAGGAGCCTACCTTCTTCCTCTTGCGCTTGGACATGATCTTGTCAATGTCGATGTCCCCGCCTACATAGAGGTACTCATATTCCACATCCAGCTGGGGAAGCAGCAGGTAATAGCCCACAAAGCCCAGCACAACGCCGATCGCCAGCGCAGGAAGAAAGGCAAACAGCAGGCCGAACGCAGCGGGGATCACCGCGAGGGCAATCACCAGTCCCTTCAGGAGGACATCCGTTGTCTTTGGCTGTCTCTTCACCAGAATCTCTTCATATCCATCATTCATAGCCGTCACCATTGTGCCGCAGTCAGGCGGCATCTACTCCTTTCCTCACAATCATTCCTGCCCCATCAGAAAATCGTACAGCTTCAAAGCACTCTGCGTGTGGTCCGAATTCGCCGTGATGGAGAACCATACTTCCTGATCCATATGCATTCCGTACTGTTTCAGCACACCCGCCTGGTCGATCCGCACCGCGTACAGATGCTCTGCGCCATCCTCCGCCGAACGGGCGCGGTACAGATATTCATCCGCAGAAGATCCCGTATCCCATTCACTGCCCTCAAGCTCATCCAGTGCCAGGAGTGATCCCTGTTCCTGCAGGAACTGCGTTACATCCGCCGGAGCCAGGAAGACATCCAGGGTCCCCGCCTGCAGAAGAGCCGTCAGCTTCACGGTGTTTGCCACGTCAAGCTGCGAGGTGCCGTCCGATCCCGGATTGAGCCTCATGGAGGTGTCGAACTCTACCTTCTGCCACCGCCCCAGCCCGCCAAGGCTGTCGGCGAAGTCCTCGGAAAGCTGAGCCTCCCCCGTTTCATATTCATCCAGATTCAGGATACAGGTATACAGCACAGTCTCTGTCCGGGCGCCGTTGATCATGTTGACAATGATATAGACCGCCATGAAGACAAAAAAACCGATCACCAGGACAAACTTGTAATAGTCCCAGAAATATCTGACTCTCGCCCCGGGCCCGAGACTTTTGATCTTCTCCCATTCTTCCCTGCGGGCCTTCTCGGCTTCCTGCTTCAGATATTCATTTTCTTTCCTTTTTTCTTCTTCGGTCATAGACGGCATATCCCTTTCTGAAACTGCTATCTGATTATACCAGAGCACAGGGTTCTTTTCCACACTTTCAGTGCCAAACAGCGATGCAGTTCACAGGTCAGCCGGCATTGCTTCGAGTCTGCGGGCACAATGAAAACACGTCGCCTGCCCTCACTTTGCGGCGGTTGCATTGCAGCCGCTCCCAGCTCCTATAGATGCGTGGTCGGTCTCCACTTCGTTCCGGTCGGTGCTAAACGAACGTCCACTGGACGTTCAGCACGCCCGCAGAACTCTATGCAGATTATGCCGGCTGACCTGTGAACTGCATCCGGACAGAAAAACCGCCGGATGGCCGAAAGACCATCCGGCGGTATGTCGGATCTGAGTAATTAACTGTCCTGTACGGATCCCGTGGATCAGTACATTCCGCCCTGCGGAGCAGCCGGTACTGCCGGTGCCGGTTCCTTGATGGTTCCGACGGTCGCTTCCGTGGTAAGCAGTGTGCTTGCGACGGAGCTTGCGTTCTGCAGTGCAGATCTGGTGACCTTCGCCGGGTCGATGATGCCAGCTTCGATCATGTTCACATACTTCTCGTTGTATGCGTCAAAGCCCTCATCCTGAGCGGACTCTTTAACCTTGTTGACGACTACGGAGCCTGCAAGGCCTGCGTTCTGAGCGATGAAGTACAGCGGAGCTTCCAGAGCCTTGAGCACGATCTGCGCGCCGGTCTTCTCGTCGCCTTCCAGACCCTCAAGCTGCTGTGCTACAGATGCTGCTGCATGGATGTATGCAGAGCCGCCGCCTGCAACGATGCCTTCCTCGACCGCAGCTCTCGTTGCGTTCAGGGCATCCTCCATACGGAACTTAGCTTCCTTCATCTCAGTCTCGGTCGCTGCGCCGACACGGATAACCGCTACGCCGCCTGCCAGCTTGGCAAGCCTCTCCTGCAGCTTCTCCTTATCGAAGGAAGACTTGGTCTCCTCGATCTGAGCCTTAATCTGCTCGGTTCTCTGTGCGATCGCGTCCTTATTGCCAAGTCCGTCTACGATGATGGTGTTCTCCTTGGTGACCTTCACGCTCTTCGCCTGGCCGAGCATATCGATCGTCGCGCTCTTGAGCTCAAGACCGACCTCGTCAGAGATCACGGTGCCGCCGGTCAGGATCGCGATATCCTGCAGCATGTCTTTTCTTCTGTCGCCATAGCCCGGAGCCTTGACAGCTACTACAGAGAAGGTTCCGCGCAGCTTGTTCAGGATCAGAGTGGTAAGAGCCTCGCCCTCAACATCCTCAGCGATGATGAGAAGCTTCTTGCCTGCCTGCACGATCTGCTCGAGCAGCGGAAGGAGATCCTGGATATTGCTGATCTTCTTGTCGGTGATCAGGATGTACGGATCATCCAGAGCAGCTTCCATCTTCTCTGTATCCGTTGCAAAGTATGCGGAGATATATCCGCGGTCAAACTGCATACCTTCGACCAGGTCCAGTTCGGTCTTCATGGTCTTGGACTCTTCAACAGTGATAACGCCGTCCTTGGAGACCTTCTCCATGGCATCAGCGACCATCTCGCCGACTTCTTCGCTGCTGGAGGAAACAGCCGCTACCTTCGCGATCTGATCCTTGCCTCTTACCTTCTGGCTGGCTGCCTTGATCGCTGCGACAACAGCGTCAGTAGCCTTCTGCATACCCTTGCGCAGCACGATCGGGTTCGCGCCTGCTGCCAGGTTCTTCATGCCCTCATGGACCATTGCCTGTGCAAGAACGGTAGCGGTGGTGGTTCCGTCGCCGGCCACGTCATTGGTCTTGGAAGCGACCTCACGAATCAGCTGTGCGCCCATGTTCTCAAATGCGTCTTCCAGCTCGATCTCCTTCGCGATCGTAACACCGTCATTGGTGATGACCGGAGAACCATAGGTCTTGTCCAGAACTACGTTTCTTCCCTTCGGTCCGATGGTCACGCGAACGGTATCTGCCAGCTTATCTACACCAATGCGAAGGGCTTCTCTTGCCTCGTCGCCGTACTTTAATTCCTTAGCCATTATCTCATCCTCCTGATTCTGTACTGTCTGTTACTCAACCTTTGCGAGAATATCACTCATCTTGCAGAGGATGTACTCTTCCTCACCAAGCTTGAACTCATTGCCGGCATACTTGGAATATACGACCATGTCGCCTTCCTTGACGCTCATGAAGATCTCCTTGCCGTCGACCTTGCCGTCACCGACTGCGATTACAGTAGCTTCCTGCGGTCTCTCCTGAGACTTTGCTGCCAGAATGATACCGCCCTTTGTGGTCTCCTCAGCTTCAACCTGCTTAAGAACAACCTTATCTCCTAACGGAACTAACTTCATAATGCATTCCTCCATTCCATTCATTTAGTTTATTAGCACTCGCTAAAAATGAGTGCTAAATCACAATGCTCATAATAGCAGAAAAAAAAGATTATGCAACCCCTGCGGAATTGCATAATCTTCTGAGCGATTTAAAAAATCTCGTTTTTTCTCGTTTTTTCTCGTTTTTTCTCGTTTTTTGAATAATTTGTGTCCCGCAGTCACAGTTTCTTCTGCTTCTGCATCTCCGCAAGCTGATCATACACCGCGTCGTTCAGGACCTTGATATAGGTTCCTTTCATACCGGAGCTCTTGGACTCAATGACCCCGGCGCTCTCGAACTTTCTCAGCGCATTCACGATCACGGAACGGGTGATCCCGACCCTGTCGGCAATCCGGCTCGCCACCAGTATGCCTTCCTGGCCATCCAGTTCCTCAAATATGTGAATGATCGCTTCCAGTTCGGAGTAGCTGAGTGTACTGATCGCACTTTTCACGACCTGAATCTTGCGATTCTCTTCTTCATTCTCCTCGCTCTGGGAACGCATCATCTCCAGGCCGACAACAGTCGTCCCGTACTCTGACAGAATGATGTCATCGATCTCATAGGCGGACTCCAGACGGTACATGAATACCGTACCCAGTCTCTCGCCCGCGATCTCGATCGGATTCACGATCGCCTGATAATGGCGCACATTTTCATCGGTGAACCCGAGTGTCTGAAGATTTACATTTTCTTTTGTGGAGAGAATTGACAGAAACCGCTCATTGAGCATCGGATCGATAAAATTGCCGACCCTGTCTACTATCATTTCTTCCAGTTCCCTGACCTGATCTGCTTCACTGACTCCAAGGACCTTGCCTTTGCGGCTGATTACCAGTACATTCGAAGCCAGGATGTCTGTCAGGATACTGCAGATGTCATTGAACACGACCTTGCTTGAATTGTTATTATGAAGAAGCTGACCGATCTTGCGGGTTTTATCGAGTAGCTGAACACTCATAATGCACCTCCTGCATTCTTTGAACCCGTACAAGTTGTCTGTCTATGCATCTTAACATATACAATTCGATAAATCCATGCCACAATTTCACACAATTTTAAACAAGTTTTATCTGGTTTTGCATCGATTGTTCCAATTTTTTCTCATGTACGCTCAATGAATGGCCGCAGGTCTTATTCTGGCACACCAGTTTCGCGCCGCGCTCCGCCATCCAGCTTCCGCATCTGGGGCAGCGGATCTCACTGGGTTTTGACCAGGAGATAAAGTCGCATTCAGGATTCTCACATCCGTAGAATCTTCTTCCCTTCCGCGATCTGCGGATCACGACCTCATCGCCGCACAGGGGGCACTTCACCCCGGCCTTTTCAAAGAACGGCATGGTATTGTGGCATTCCGGGAATCCCGGGCAGGCGAGGAATTTGCCGTGAGGGCCGTACTTGACGACCATGTTCCTTCCGCACTTGTCACAGACAATGTCCGTCTCCTCGTCGGCGATCTTAACCTTGCCCAGACTCTCTTCCGCTGCCTGGACCTCCCGGTCGAGATCCGGATAGAAGTTCCGGACGATGCTCTTCCATTCCATCCTGCCTTCCGCGACCATATCCAGAAGAGATTCCATGTTCGCGGTAAAAGCAATATCGTCGACCTCGGGGAAAGAGGTCTTCATGATCGTATTGACCGCGTCCCCCAACTCTGTCACATAGAGATTGCGGGATTCCTTGGTCACGTAATGCCTGGCAAGCAGCGTGGAGATGGTCGGCGCATAGGTGGACGGGCGTCCGATCCCCTTCTCTTCCAGAGTATGCACCAGGGAAGCCTCTGTAAAATGAGCCGGCGGCTGGGTAAAATGCTGCTGCGCGCTGGCGCTCTCAAATATGAGCTTCCCGCCCTCTTCCAGGGCTGTGAGAGCTCCGCTCTTCTTGTCATCTCCATTGTCAGGCTCCCTGTATACCACCTGGAAGCCTTCAAACAGGGCTCTCGAGGCTCCTGCCGTAAAGACATACTCCCGGTCCGCATCTGCCGTGATCCGGATCTGCAGAGTCTCATACTTTGCCGAATCCATGCGGCTTCCCACAAACCGCTTCCAGATCAGCTCATACAGGCGGAACTGTTCTCTGGAGAGGGCGTTCTTCACCGATGCGGGAGTCCGCCTGATATCAGAGGGTCGGATCGCTTCATGGGCGTCCTGGATCCGTGCGCTGCCCGCATCCTTCCCGGTGCCTGCCGCCCTGCCGGCGCTGCCGTCAGCAGCCTTCACGGCCTGTCCGAGATACTCCGCTCCATATTCAGATTCAATAAACTTAGCCGCAGACGCGTTCGCCTCATCCGAGATACGGGTGGAGTCTGTTCTCAGATACGTGATCAGACCGACTGCCCCCTCGCCCTTGATGTCAACTCCTTCATAGAGCTGCTGGGCTACGCGCATCGTCTTCTGGGTCCCGAAGTTCAGCACTCTGGATGCTTCCTGCTGCAGGGTACTGGTCGTGAAGGGAAGCGGTGCCTTGCGGACTCTCTCCCCTTTTTTGACTGAGGAGACCCGGAAGGAGGCCTGTTCGAGAGCAGACCTGATCTGCTCCGTCATATCTTCATTTTCCAGCGCCACCTTCTCCGATCCGATCCCGTAGAACTGGGCAGTGATCGATTTCTTCGCCCCCTCCGGTCTCAGAGACGCTTCCAGACTCCAGTATTCTTCCGGGACGAAGGCATTGATCTCATCCTCCCGGTCCGCGATGATGCGGAGCGCCACAGACTGAACGCGGCCTGCGCTCAGGCCTCTCTTGATCTTATTCCAGAGAAGCGGGCTGATCCGGTAGCCCACCATGCGGTCAAGGATACGGCGGGTCTGCTGCGCGTCGACCATATCCATATCGATCTGACGGGGATGCTTCAGAGCCTCCTTCACCGCAGTCTTGGTGATCTCATTGAAGGTAATGCGGTAGGTCTTCTTCGGATCCAGCCCCAGCGCCGCCACAAGATGCCAGCTGATCGCCTCCCCCTCGCGGTCCGGGTCAGTCGCGAGATAGACCTTGTCTGCCTTCTTCGCTTCCTTGCGAAGCGCCGCCAGCACTTCGCCCTTGCCGCGGATCGTGATGTACTTGGGTTCATAATCATTATCAGGATCAAACCCCATCTGACTCTTGGGCAGGTCCCTCACATGGCCGGCAGAGGCCATGATCGTATAGTTTGATCCCAGAAATTTCTTGATTGTCTTGACTTTCGTCGGTGACTCGACGATCACCAGGTAGTGTGCCATGAATACAATATTCCTCTACTTTCAAACCTTTTGACGCCCAATATAACGCAAACATATTCAGGATGCAAGTTTTAAAGAATATCGATTCTTGGAAATCTCCTCCGCGCAGTGCTTCAGCTGCAGCCCCAGAAGCGCGTTCATCGTCTGCAGAAGTGTGAGGTTGCAGGCCTTCGCGATCTCGTCCACCCCCATGGCGTCCGAGCCAAGGGCCATGTATACTTTTCTCTCATCTTCTCCCAGGCCCTTCAGGATCCTGCTTAAGGCCGCCTCCCCGGAGGAACTGAGCTCATCCTCCTCAGGCTGTACCCTCTGCAGGTTCAGCGACGCGGCGAGATTCTCGAGCAGGCTGTCGGCCGACAGCACGATCCCAGCCCCCTGATCGATCAGCCGGTTGCATCCATAGCTCAGCAGATCATTGAACCTGCCGGGCACGGCATAGACCTCCTTCCCCTGGTCCAGGGCCATGTCCGCCGTGATCAGCGAGCCGCTCTTCTGTCTTGCCTCCACTACGATCACCGCATCGGACAGTCCTGAGATCAGACGGTTCCTCTGGGGGAAATGTGCCCTCAGGGGTTCTGTCCCCGGCGGCAGTTCCGACAGGATCCCGCCCTTTTGCTCAAGATCGCGGTACAGCGGCCTGCTCTCAGGCGGATAACAGTTATCCGCGCCGCACCCCAGAACCGCAAAGCTGCTGCCGCCCTCCTCCACGCAGGCGCTCTGCGCCAGGGAGTCGATGCCAAGGGCCATGCCGCTGATCACCTGGTATCCCTCCTTCGCCAGGGCCCTGCCGATCAGACTGGCTGTCTGTTCCCCGTAATGGCTGCACATGCGCGCGCCGACCACGGACACGGCAGGGATCGTCGGATCCGGAAGATGTCCTCTGTAAAATAACCCGAAGGGACAGTCTGTAAGATAGCGAAGCTTCTCCGGGAAGAGGGGCGACTGCCTGCTGACAAAATGAAGATTCCTCTTCTCCAGCAGCCTCTCCGCATCAGCAAGTCCTGTAGTATCCTTATAGACCGTCAGCTCATTTACCCAGGCTGTCATCTCCTTATTCTCCAGTCTCTTCCACGCAAGAAGCTCCCGGGTATCCGCCTCATACACCGCTCTGGGCGAACCGAAGTACTCCGTCAGCGCAAGCAGTGTATTGCGGTACATCCTCGGACAGCTGCACAGCCACATCCAGTACCGTTCCATATCTGTTTCACCCATGTTCATTTCCTACCTTCTTTCCTTCGAATTGATACCTGCTTCGAATTGAAACTCACCCCGTATTTATACTCAGTCCCCGGTCCGGACGCTGTCCCAGTACTTGCGGTCCAGCGCCCGGTAAGAGACCGCCTCCGCAAGATGCTGCGGCAGGATCTGGTCCGAGCCGGCCAGATCGGCGATCGTCCGGGCCACCTTGATGATCCGGTTATAAGAGCGGGCCGTCAGTCCCATGACCTCATAAACCTCCCTCATCATATTCTTTCCTTCCTTATTCAGAGGGCAGTATCTCCGTAAGCCTTCCGGATTCAGATCGCCGTTAAACCGGAAGGCAGTCCCCCTGTAGCGCTCCTCCTGGATGGCGGCCGCCTCCGTCACCCTCCTGCGGATCGTCCCGGAGGACTCGTACACCTGCTCACCCGAAAGCTCCTCATAACGCACCTTATGCGCTTCCACGCACATGTCGATCCTATCCAGGAAGGGCATGCTGATCCTGGACAGATACCGCCGCACCTGGGCATTGGTGCAGGTGCATACCGAACGGTCCGGGAAGTATCCGCAGCTGCAGGGGTTCATGGACGCGACCAGCATGAACTTTGCCGGGAATGTGAAGGTCCCCCTCACTCTCGAGATGCGGATATCCCCGTCCTCGAGGGGCTGACGCAGCATATCCAGAAGGGATTTATCATATTCCGACAGTTCGTCCAGATACAGGATTCCCCGGTGGGCCAGGCTGACCTCCCCGGGCCTTGGCGGATTGCCTCCTCCGCACAGGGCGGCTGCCGTGATGGTGTGATGGGGGGCCCGGAACGGCCTTGTCATCAGCAGCCCCGTATCCTCAGGAAGCGTCCCCGCGATGGAGTGGATCTTGGTGATCTGCAGCGCCTCCTCCACGGTCGTCTCCGGAAGGATCGTCGGGATCCTCATCGCCGTCATCGTCTTTCCCGCTCCGGGAGGTCCGATCATCAGAAGATTGTGAAACCCGCTCACCGCGATCTCGCTGGCCCTTCTCAGCAGCTCCTGCCCTCTCACCTGATCAAAATCCACCCCAAGTCTCTTCTCCTGCTCTCTTCTGAGCCTTTCAGGATCCACCTGCGCTCTCCTCATGGGCGCGGGCACAAGAAGCGGCGGATCATACCAGGAATCCTCCTGCAGGAGGATCTCACCGCCTGATCTCTCCATCAGGAAATGGATCACCTGATTGAGATTCTCCGCTCCGAGGACCTCCACATCCCGGACCACGCAGCCTTCCATCAGGTTCTTGTCGGGGATGATAACCGTATCGCACCCATAGCTGCGGGCATGGGATACGATCTCCAGGACGCCTCTGACCGGGTTGATCTCCCCGTTCAGGCTGAGCTCTCCCAGAAACAGGATCCCCTGCAGGGCCGTCTGGGGAAAGAATCCGTATGCCCCCATCAGAGAGACGGCGATCGCCAGGTCAAACAGAGCGCCCTCCTTGTGAAGAGACGCCGGGGAGAGATTGATGGTGACATGCTCCGGAGAAAAATGAACGCCGCTGTTGCGAAGGGCGGAGCGGACCCGATCCCCTGCCTCTCTGGTCTCCGAGGCGAGGAATCCCACCATGGAGAAGGTCGGCAGACCGTCCGCAACATCCGCTTCGACACAGACCCTGCGGCTGGAGATCCCGTCAATTGCCGCAGATATGACCGTACAGTACATAAGCCTCCTTTCTGCCGCATGGCAAATGCAGGCAACGTGTTTTCACTGTGCCCGCAAACTCGACGCAATGCCGGCTGACCTGTGAATTCTAACGGCATAATCCATCGCCCCCCGGAGCAGACCGCCCCGGATTCCGGATTGCAGCACACTGTACTGAATTATGAATACAGAAAGAAATCTCGGACCACTGATTCTCCGCAGTCAGATGCGGAGCGGATCCACGCAGAATATCACACAAAGAATACGTGATGTTTGCAGAATTGCATAAGATGCGTCTACGCCAAAAGAATACCCTACCCGAAAGCATTTGTCAAGGGAAGCTCCCGGAGCCTTATCATAAGAAGGCGCCCGCCGTTCTTGCGGCATCAGAAAGAGCCTGCCATCCGAAGATGACAGGCTCTGAAACACTTCCTATCTGATTGTTTTAATCGACAGCCGAAATACCCGAAGACCGGTCGACTCTCCTTGTCGTATCGATCGGGTCATAGTATTTCATCTTGTAATAGGCATACAGCGCCTTGTATTCTTCCTCCTGCCCGGGCCGTACATGGGCGTCCGCGGAGTGCTTGTCCGTGAAATAATATCCCGTGATCCTCTGCATCACATAGATGCTGATGCTGGAACAGTGGTCAGAGATATTCTCCAGGGAGTTGATGACCTCGAGGAAGGAGATTCCTGCCGGGACACCGCAGGTACCGTCCTGCAGACGGTATATGTGGTGATTCTTCAGCAGTTCCTTCATCCCGTCGATAACCTCCTCCAGCGGCTGCACGCGGGCAGCATCCGGTTCGGAGGTATTGGTGAAGGCGCTCGCGGCCATCTCCAGGATCCTTGTGGTCGCCGCTCCGATGGAATTCAGCTCTCTCTTCGCCACATTGGTGAATACGATCCCGGATTCACTGTTGTAGGAGCCCACACTGGCGATCTTGATACACATGTCTCCGATACGCTCGAAGTCGCCGACACAGTGGAGCAGCTCGTTGGATCTGCTGTTGTCCTGACTGCTGATGGACTGCGCGTTGATCCGGACAAGGTAGTCGCCAATCTGCGTCTCCGCCTTATCCAGGAAGCGCTCGTTCATCTGCATCTCGTCGAACTTCTTCTCATCCCAGTCCACGCACAGCTTCAGCGCAGTCTGGAGATTCTCCATGGCTGCCACGCCCATCTCGTCAACGACCTTCTTACACTGATCCAGGGCAAGTGCCGGGGTCGTGACAAAGATCGGATCCAGAAGGCTGAGGGCCGTGGACTTGTCCTTCTCATCCCTGGCCGGGATCATGCGCTCCGCAGTCCTGGCAAGAAGACCGGTGAAGGGGAACAGCACCAGGCTCATGACGACGTTGAACAGTGAGTGGAAGTTCGCGACACTGTCTCTGGTCATCTCCATGCCCCAGAAGCCGAAGCCGATCGTCTGCTGATATCCGTAGATGACCACGAAGAACAGGACACCATTGATCAGGTTCATCAGAAGGTCGACCAGGACCAGGCGCTTGGCATTCTTATCCGTTCCGATCGAGGCGATTATGACCGGCACCGTCTTACCGATATTCATACCGATGATGATCGGGACCGACATGCTGAAGGTCACCGCCCCGGTAGAGGCAAGAGCCTGCAGAAGACCGACGGAAGCGGAACTGGACTGCAGGATCGCTGTGACCAGGATACCGATCAGAACGGCCAGCAGCGGGTTGGAAAACATCGTGAAGATCTTGAGGAACTGCTCTGACTCCTTCAGCGGAGCAAGGGCCGCCTCCATGGAGGACATGCCCATGAACAGAATACCGAATCCCACGACGATGCTGGCGATCCCTCTTGACTTCTTGCGCTTGATCAGAAGCAGTGAGAACGCGCCAATCATAACGATCGCAGGAGCGAGGGTGGAAGGCTTCAGAAGATCCGTCCACGTGGTCGCCGCTGCCCCTCCGCCTGACAGACGGAGCAACTGGGCCGTCATGGTAGTACCGATGTTGGCACCCATCATGACCGGTATCGCCTGTATGATCTTCATGATCCCGGCGTTGACAAAACCTACCAGCATGATGGTAGTGGCGCCTGAGCTCTGGATCACGGCTGTGACTCCTGTTCCAAGCAGGAATGCCTTCAGCCTGCTGTTTGTCATCCTCTCAAGTGTCTGTTCCAGCCGCCCGCCGGCAATCTGCTGAAGGGAGGATGAAAGCAGGCTCATTCCATAGAGGAACAGGCCGATCCCGCCCATCAGCGACAATATCATCGACATCATATCTGTATTCTCCCGCGCAAGTACGCTCGCCTTTCTATTCTTCTGTGATCCCTCTGTTTCATCCACAGAGGCCGATGTCGTCAGCCACGCTTTCTCAATATATCACAGATGTCTGCGGATGTCCTCAACTTTATCCATAGCTTTTGCTGAGGGTGCGGCGCACTGTCCATGCAGGCCCCTTCTTCATCCCGGATCTCGTCTACGACGGTCACCGTATTCTCTCCGTCCGGCCGCATCACCTCAATCTCGTCTCCGACGCAGAATTTATTTTTCTGCGTGATTTCGACATATTGATGTCCATCGATCTGTTTGAATCCCTGAACACAGCCCAGATAGATATAGTTTCTCTCGTAGGTGTTGCTGTCGTAGATCTGAGCGTCCGGCCCCGGCTTCCCATAGAAGAATCCGGTGGTGAAAGGACGGAAGGTGCAGTCCCTGATCTGCTCATGGTACCAGTCCATATTGCTCTCGTATACGTCCCGTCCCTTCGCCAGATCATCCAGAGCTTTGCGGTATGTCCTGGCGACGGTCGCCACGTACAGGGCATTCTTCATCCTGCCCTCGATCTTCAGACTGTCGATGCCGGCATCGATCATATCGGGGATATGTTCGATCATACACAGATCCTTCGAATTGAAGATGAAGGTCCCCCTCTCGGTCTCCTCCACGCTCATTCTCTCGCCCGGCCTGCTCTCCTCCTCGATACTGAAGCGCGGCATCTCTCCAAGACGGGTATGCACCAGCATCCCGTCCTCCTGCCTGGTCTCATCCAGTGTGTATTCCCACCTGCAGGGATGGGTGCACGCCCCGTGGTTTGCGTCCCGGCCGGTCAGATAGTTCGACAGAAGGCACCTGCCGGAGTAGGAGATGCACATGGCTCCGTGGATGAAGGCCTCGATCTCCAGCTCATCCGGAATGCGCTCACGGATCTGCTTAATCTCCCTGAGGCTGAGTTCTCTGCCGCAGACAACCCTCTCTGCGCCAAGCTGATGCCAGAACAGGAAGGTTTCGTAATTCACATTGTTGGCCTGCGTCGATATATGTATGGGGATATCGGGGCACAGCCTCCTCGCCAGCATGAACATGCCCGGGTCCGCCACCAGAAGGGCGTCCGGCTTCATGGCTTGCAGCTGCGTGAGATAGGCGTCCGCCTCCTCCAGGTCCTCGTTATGTGCAAGGATATTGACGGTCACAAAGACCTTCACGCCGTGCTCATGGGCATACCGGATCCCCTCCTGCATCTCACTGATGCTGAAGTTCTTCGCCTTTGCCCTGAGGGAGAATGCCTCCCCGCCGATATAGACCGCATCCGCCCCATAACGGACCGCGACCCTGAGCACCTCCAGGCTGGAGGCCGGTATCAGTAATTCCGGGATCGCTCCCTGTTTATGCATAGTTACCCTCCCTGGCTCATTGGATCAGCGGCAGGAAGATCGATCTCCTGCTGCTGCTTGATAGTCACTGCCGCTCCATCCCCGATCGGGACAACAGAGGTTGCAAGCCCATCCGTCCGGCACAACACCTTCAGATACTCTCTCATGCGCCTGTGGATCGTCCGGTCTCTGCGCTCCACCGCATAGCGGGACTCCAGGATCACTCCGTCCTGCAGCACATTGTCCGAGATCAGCAGACCGCCGGTCTTAAGGACCCGCAGCGCATCCGGAAGAAAATGAATATACTGAGCCTTTGCCGCGTCCATGAAGACAACGTCATACGCGCCGGTCTCCAGTGTTCCCAGCACCTGTGCCGCGTCCCCTTCGATCAGGAAGATCCTCTCAGACCAGGGGCAGGAAGCAAAGTTTCTGCGCGCCTGCTCAAGTCGGGGCTCATAATTTTCAATCGTTGTGATCTTTACGTCTGAAGATGTGAAAGATGCCATACGCATGGCGGAATAGCCGATCGCTGTCCCAACCTCCAGGATCTGTTCAGGCTTCTTCAGCTCCAGCAGGATCTGAAGAAACCGTTCCATCTCCAGGCGGATGATCGGGACACCGTCTGCCTGTGCCTGAAGCCGCAGCCGGTCGAAGGGATATCCTCCCTCCTCCGACGGCCCCTCCAGGGCATGTAGAAATGTGCGCAGCCTGTCACTGTAGATCATGAGAGGATATCCTCCATTGAATCCAGGTCCAGGTCTACGCTGTCCATAAGACTGAGACTGATCTGACGAAGGAGCCTGCATACACCCAGCTCGGCGTTCAGATACTCATCGATCACCGGATCCTTGCGCAGCTCGCTGCGCTCCAGGAACATCTGCTCCTGGGCCTCCTGGCTGAGGCACTCCTCCGAATTCTGAAGAAGGAAGTTTTTTCTGCGGAATTCATCCGTTCTCTTCCTCTTCCTGGGATCTTCGTCCAGTCTGTATTTTGCCTGTTCAAATGCGCGATATTCACTGCAGCTGCTCAGACTGCGGAGCAGTTCATCCACAGATCGCTTTACTCCTGTATCCATCTCTTTGCGGTCCTCCCGGGCAGCCGGCATGACAAGGCCGGGCTGCAGGCTTCTGGATCATCCTTCCGCTTCCATAAGGATCGGGAGGATCATCGGATTCCTCTTCGTGCGTTTCCAGAGGAAATCACCCAGGTCATCCCGGATGGCATTCTTGATCCTGGACCAGTCGGCACCGCGCTTTCCAAGCACGTTGTCGATCGCTCCGTCGATGACCTCTCCGGCCTCTTCCATAAGTTCTTCCGAATCCCGTACATAGACGAAACCGCGGGATACAATGTCCGGACCTGCGATCAGATTTCCTTCCCGGTCCAGCGTGAGGACAACGATGATCACACCGTCCTCAGCCAGTCTCTGACGGTCCTTCAGGACAATGTTCCCCACATCGCCAACGCCCAGGCCGTCCACGAGGATACCGCCGCAGGGCACATGGCCCGTAACCTTCGCAGATCCGCTGTCCTCATCCGTGATCTCCAGAACATCTCCGCTGGAGAGCATCATGATATGGTCCGTATCGTAGCCCAGCAGCCTTGCGATCTTCGCCTGAGCGACCCTGTGCCTGTATTCTCCGTGAACCGGGATCGCATACAGCGGCTTCACCAGGGAATAGATCAGTTTAATCTCCTCCTGGCAGGGATGGCCGGAAACATGGGCATCCTGAAAGATGACCTCAGCGCCCTTGCTGTAAAGTTCATTCATGACCTTGGACACATTCTTCTCATTGCCCGGGATCGGGTGGGAGGAGAATACAATGGTGTCCCCCGGCTTGACCTGGACCTTCTTGTGGATGCCGCCCGCGATGCGGGACAGGGCAGCCATGGATTCACCCTGGCTTCCGGTGGTGATCAGCACCAGCTGTTCGTCCGGATAATACTTCATCTCCTCCAGCGTGATCAGGGTCCGCTCGGGAATACTGATATATCCCAGTTCCTCTGCCGTGGAGATCACATTTACCATGGAACGGCCTTCCACGATGACCTTGCGGCCGTACTTGTAGGCTGTATCGATGATTTGCTGCACGCGGTCCACATTGGACGCGAAGGTGGCGATGATCAGTCTCGAAGAGGTGTGCTCGGAGAAGATCGTATCAAATGCTTTTCCGACGGTTCTCTCAGACGGTGTGAAGCCGGGCCTCTCCGCATTGGTGGAGTCGCACATGAGAGCCAGAACGCCATTCCTTCCGATCTCGGCAAACCGCTGCAGATCGATGGCGTCTCCAAAGACCGGCGTGAAGTCGACCTTGAAGTCTCCTGTATGTACGATGGTCCCGACAGGGGAATAGATCGCAAGCGCGACTGCGTCCTGGATCGAATGATTGGTCTTGATGAATTCCACGCGGAACTTGCCGAGGTTGATCGTCTGTCCGGGCTGTACGACCTTCCTGCGGGTCGTCTTCATCAGCTCATGCTCTGTCAGCTTCAGCTCGATCAGCCCCATCGTAAGCTTTGTGGCATAGATGGGCACATTCAGCTGCTTCAGGATGTAGGGAAGCGCTCCGATATGATCCTCATGGCCATGGGTGAACACGAATCCCTTCACCTTGTCAGCGTTCTCCAGAAGGTAGGTGATATCGGGAATGACAAGGTCGATTCCGTACATATCGTCTTCCGGGAACGCAAGACCACAGTCGACTACGATGATCGAATCCTCGTACTCGAATGCGGTGATATTCATACCGATGGCTTCCAGTCCGCCCAGCGGTATGATCTTCAGTTTTTGTTTATTGCTCAAAATATCCTCTCTTTCTTATTTCTTACCTTCTTAAATGTAAATGAACTCGACAAAAGTCGATTAAACCAGAGCTATATCGTCCAGCATCTGGGTAAATACTTTCGAAAGTGCTTCCAGCCTGTCGTCGTCTTCGACGAACTCATAGAGTGCTTCCGCCTCTCCGTCCACGGAGATATCTTCCAGGATATACGCGTCCCCGTCACCGTCCTCAGCGTCGGTTACGAGAAGATAGTCCCTTCCCGCGATCCTGGTCTGCTCCAGCACATAGAAATCCACTTCCTGGCCCTCCGGGCCTGCTTCCAGCGTTATCTTCGTAAGATCACTCTTCATCTATCTTAACCTCCGGTACCGGAAGGCCGGCGTTCGTCCGGTCCAGGTACCCCTGCAGGATCAGCATTGCCGCGATCTCGTCCACGTACTTTTTGTGATCGCGCACGCCCGTTTCATCCATCACATGATCCGCCGCAACAGTGGTAAGCCTCTCATCCCATAGAATGACAGGCAGCGATGTACGGCGTTCGACCATCGCCTTGAACTCGATGGTTGCCTTCGCTCTCTCTCCGATTGTCGCATTCATATTGCGGGGAAAACCGAGAACGATCGCCTCGGCCTGATAGTCGGATGCGAGCTCACTGATCCGCGCGAGAGTCTGCCGCAGCTTGTTCTCACTCTTCCTTCGTATGATCTCCACACCCTGAGCGGTCAGGCGGAGCGGATCCGATACCGCCACGCCTACCGTTTTAGAACCAAAATCGAGTCCGAGGACCCGACTGTACCCTCTGTCTGCTGTACTCTGCTGTCTGCTGTCAGATTCTGTCATGAACGTCTCTTCCATGCCTCGCCTCGGATATACTCCTTCAGCAATTCCTCAACGATCTCATCACGCTCGACCTTCATAATCATGCTGCGCGCATTCTTATGGCTCGTGATATAGGTCGGATCGCCCGATATAATATATCCGACGATCTGGTTCACAGGATTATAGCCCTTCTCCGTCATTGCAACATAAACAAGTTCCAGGACCTTCTTCACACGCATCTCCGGATCAGTTTCCACATTAAAATATTGAGTATTATAAATATCAGCCATAATCTACAGTCCTCGATACCTTCTCCTGACACCTGCTGCTGATTCCGAACAGAATCTCCTAGAATCAAGTATATTCGAAAACCGGCAAAGATTCAACTGTCAACTTCCCATTTATGATCTGCCCCCTCAGATCCTCTCCGGATACGACGAAGGCTCTGACGTATTCTCTGGTATAGCCGGTATACAGCTTCTCACCCGGCCCAAGGCTCCGTGCAAGCTCTCCCGCGTTCGCTCCGAGGGGCCCGGCATTCGGAACCGAGAGACCTCCGTCCTCGCCGATCAGAGCTTCCTCCTCCACCAGCATGGAGGTCTCCAGCCCGTCCCGGGACTTCTCGTATTCGCGGCAGCACTCCCGGTTCAGAGAAGAGAGGACCGCAAGCCGCTGCTCCTTGACCGCCTCAGGGACCTGCCCGCTCATGGCCGCCGCGCGGGTCCCGGCGCGCATGGAATAGCGGAACAGATGGGTCTCGTACAGACGGATGGATTCCAGAAACTGTCTTGTCTCTTCGAACTCCTCCTCCGTCTCCTGGGGGAAGCCCACGATCACATCCGTAGTGATGGCAGGCCTGTCGTAGTACCGGCGCAGGATCTCCACCCTGCCCCTGTAGTCCTCTGCTGTATAGTGGCGGTTCATCCTCTTCAGCACACTGTCGCACCCGCTCTGCAGCGACAGGTGGAAATGAGGACACACCTTACTGACCGCGCGAAGGCGCCGGACGAATTCTTCCGTGATGATCGTCGGCTCCAGAGATCCCAGCCGGATACGCTCGATGCCTTCGACCCGGGACACCTCTTCGATCAGGTCGATCAGTCTGGACCGGCTCTGCCAGGTCTTCTTCTCTCCCGTCTCTCCGTAGGCCTGGGTCACATCACCGGCAAAATCCACGCCATAGGAGGACAGATGGATCCCGGTCAGCACCACTTCCCTGACGCCGCCCGCTGCAAGGGTCTCCAGCTCCCGGAGGATGTCCGGCAGCTCCCGGCTCCGGATCCTTCCCCTCGCAAAGGGAATGATGCAGTAGCTGCAGAACATGTTGCACCCGTCCTGCACCTTGATATATGCGCGGGTATGGCCTTCAATGGACGGAAGGTTCATCTCCTCGAACTGTCCCTCATGCATGACATCGCACACATTGTCCCGGCGAAGATCCGGTTCCTCCGCCTCCACCCTGGCATAATAATTCTCCAGCTCCTCCAGGAGCTTTCCCTTGCGGCCTGAACCGATGATGATATCCGCGTCCACGGTCTTGCCTGTCTTATCGATCGCTGTCTGCACATAGCATCCGGCAGCGACCACGACCGCTGCCGGGTTCATCTTCCTGGCGCGGTGGATCATCTGTCTGCTCTTACGGTCCGCTATGTTCGTGACAGAGCAGGTATTGATGACATAGACATCCGCCGGCTCGTCAAAGGAGACGATCTCAAAACCCGCCTCTTCCAGCATGGCCTTCATCGCGTCAGTCTCATATACATTTACTTTGCACCCAAGGGTATGGAAAGCAGCCTTCTTATCTGTAAAATTCATACTTCTTTCATCTTTGCCTGCCTTGACTTTTGATAGTCAAGACGATACACTAATCATGAACATGCGTTTGTCATGTTTAGACGAGTTAAACCCAATCCAGGGGAGAAACATATAGCATCACTTTGGAGGTCAACCAACTATGAAGACAATACAGATTTCTCTTAATTCCATCGACAAGGTCAAGGCTTTTGTAAATGATATCACCAAATTTGATAATGACTTCGACCTGGTATCCGGAAGATACGTTATCGATGCCAAGTCTATCATGGGTATCTTCAGCCTGGATCTTTCTAAGCCGATCGATCTCAGCATTCATGCAGAAGAGAACCTGAATGAGATTCTTGATGTTCTGAAGCCCTACATGATCTGACATCATTCTCTGTATAAGAGTTTCTATAAGGCAGCTGCCATCTCCGGCAGCTGCCTTATTATTATCCGTCAGTCTGCTTTGCGCAGGCGCCTGTCCTCTCAGCGGATCACGATGGTCTCGGTGCTCTGGATCGCCTCTTCCATCATGGCATCGATCACATCCGCAAGCTTCATTTCCGATTTCTGAATGACATCCAGATGCGGTTTCGTCACCGGATGCTTCGCAACGAAGATCGTGCAGCAGTCCTCAAAAGGCTGAATGCTGGTATCATAGGTTCCGATCTTCAGTGAGATATCGATGATATCCTGCTTGTCAAAGCCGATCAGCGGCCGAAATACGGGGATCGTGGCCGCGTCATCGGTGCACACCAGACTCTGGATCGTCTGGCTTGCCACCTGACCGATCGACTCTCCGGTAACCAGCGCCTGGGATCCGTCCTGCTTCGCGAAATGTTCAGCGATCCGCATCATATAGCGGCGCATGATGATCGTCAGCTCGTCATGGGGACATTTCTCATAGATCGCCAGCTGGATATCCGTGAAGTTCACCACGTGCAGGCGGATGGGGCCGGAATACTGCGCGACAAGCTTCGCCAGATCCACGACCTTCTGCTTTGCTCTCTCCGACGTATAGGGCGGCGCGTGGAAATAAGTCGCGTCCAGGGTCACGCCCCTCTTCGCGATCATCCATCCCGCGACCGGGGAATCGATCCCGCCGGACAGCAGCAGCTGTGCCTTCCCGTTGGTGCCCACCGGCATTCCGCCCGGGCCCGGAATGATCTTCGAATAGATAAAGACCTCTTCCCTGATCTCGATATAGAGCATCATGGACGGATCATGCACATCCACCTTCATCTTGCCGGGAAATGAATCCAGCAGCTTCGCTCCGACTTCCGCGTCCACATCCATGGAGTTCACCGGATACTGCTTGTTGGCCCTGCGCGTGTGTACTTTAAACGTGATCGCGTCCGGCTCAAAGGGCACGCTCTCTCCGGAGCCCTCCTCCGGATCCTCCACCGGCGTCAGGCTGTACTCCTGGGCGATGAACCGCACAGCGTCCCGGGCGATCTGATCCGGGTCCGCCACCGGCACCTTCATGACCTGGCAGATCCCCACCAGACCGAACACCTTCTGAAGTGCAGCGATCACCTCATCGGGATCGAAGCTGTCATCGTCACCGAGCACGTCCGCGTAGATGCGCCCCTGCTCCTTGTGTACGTCGAACTCACCCTCCACGCCGGAAAGCACATGCCTGATCCGGGTCACCAGCGCATCCTCAAACTGACCGCGGTTCTTCCCCTTGATGCCGATCTCGCCGTATTTCAATAAAAATGTTTTAAATACCATATTTTTCTCCTGCTGCTGTATTCTTACCTGCGGCTGTACTTCCGAAGGACGGGAAGAAGCTCTCTGAGAGCGTTCAGTGCCATGTCGATCTCTTCCACCGTAGTCAGTTCGCTGAAGCTGAACCGGATCGCGCCCTCCTGCAGATCCTTCCTCAGATGGATCTCCTGAAGCACGGAGCTGACCGGTATCTTCTTATTTGAAGTGCATGCCGACCCTGAGGATACGTAGATCCCTCTGTCTTCCAGCGCATGCAGCAGCACTTCGGAACGAACTCCCTCAAAAGAACAGTTCACGATATGCGGCGCGCACCTGGTCTCGTCCTCGTCCGAATTCAGATGGGTTCCCTCTATCTCCTTCAGCCCTGCGATCAGATGTCTCCTGCAGGCAAGCATTCCTTCCACCTTACTCTCGAAGTCCGTGTAGGCTTCCATTGCCGCGACGCCCAGTCCTGCCGCTCCGGGAACATTGTCCGTGCCGGAGCGCATGCCGCCCTGCTGTCCTCCGCCGAAGATCAGCGGACGGATCCTGGTCTTCTCACGGATATACAGGAATCCTGCGCCCTTGGGGCCATGGATCTTATGCCCGCTCACAGACAGCATGTCGATCCCCAGCTTCTTCGGGAAGATGCGGAACTTGCCGTAGGCCTGGATGGCATCCACATGATACAGGATATGACGGTTATGGGCGCGGTTGTACTCAGCGATGATCCTGCCCACCTCCGGGACCGGCTCCAGTGCCCCGATCTCGTTATTCACATACATCGTGGAGACCAGGATCGTCTCGTCGCACAGCTCCTTCTTCAGGTCTTCGGGGTCGATGTGACCCAGGGAATCCACCGGAAGATGCGTGATCCGGAAGCCGGCCTCCTCCAGCATGCTCAGAGGCTGCAGGACGGCGGAGTGTTCCACCGCCGTCGTGATGATATGATTCCCGGCTCTCTTATTGGCCATGGCCGCTCCGATCAGGGCCCAGTTGTTGGACTCTGTCCCTCCGGAGGTAAAAAAGATCTCAGCGGGCGTCACACGCAGTGTCGACGCGATGCGCTCCTTCGCCTGGCGCAGATACTGCTCCGCGTCCACACCCTTCTGATGGCGGGAAGACGGATTGCCGTAGTCTTCGCGCATCGTTTTTTCCATGATCTCTATCACAGCCTCCGAGACCGGAGTGGTGGCAGAGTTATCAAGATATGCTTCCATTTGATTCATTACGTTTCATCACTTTCCAGATGCAGCATCAGCATGGCAAGAATCGCCATACTTGCCGTATCGGTTCTGAGGATCCGGTGGCCGAGGGTTATGCTGTGCGCGCCTGCCCCCTGCAGCTGCCCGATCTCCTTCTCTTCAAACCCGCCTTCCGGCCCGATAAAGATCCCGACCTTCTCTCCCGGCCTGACCTCACCGATCACCCTGCGGGTATATTCGATCCCCTGTGCATTCTCATAGGGTACCAGGATCCTGTCAAGTCCCGACGCCATCTCCAGCGCCCCAGACCAGTTCACCGGCATCCGCACAGCAGGAACAAAGGATCGCTTGGACTGCTTTGCGGCGGCAAGAGATATCGAATTCCATCGATCCGTCTTTTTTGCCGCCCGCTTCTCATCCAGCTTTACGATCGTTCTGGCCGTGATGACCGGGATGATCTCATGGACCCCCAGCTCTACACATTTCTGGATCACGTTCTCAAAACGGTCTCCCTTGGGAAGCGCCTGGAACAGATACAGATCCGCCGGCAGCTCCCTTGCATTCTTCTGCAGATCGAGAATCCTGGCAAAAACCTCGTCGGATCGAATCTCATCGATCTCGCACAGGTATTCCACCGGATCTCCCTCCTGCCCCGTACACAGGAGGATCTGCTCTCCCTTTTTCATGCGCAGCACGTTGCGGATATGATTCACATCATCCCCGATGATGCGGATCATCCCTTCCTGCGTATTGATATTCGAAGGTTCTGTAAAGAATCGATACATAATCAGTTCTTTCTGGCCGTCACACTGACCCATTCGCCCTGGTGCGTCACCTCGATCACCTCAAGGCCGGCCCTGAGGCAGGCATCCGTCACATCCTTTTCCTTAACGTCAAGGATCCCGGAGGTAATATAGACAGCCCCGCTCTTCATATGGTGAACGATCTGCGGAGTCAGTTCCACAAGCACCGGAGCCAGGATGTTTGCCGTGACGATATCATACTTCTCATATCCGGCAAGGTCCTGCGTCTGCCTGTCATCGATCAGATTGCCGATGATCGCCTGCATCCTGTCAGGGGCGATTCCATTTGCCTCAAGATTCTCCCGCACCGCGTCCATCGCGCAGGGATCCAGATCCGTCCCGTACACATGGCCGGCGCCGAACATAATCGCCACGATGCCCAGGATGCCGCTGCCGGTCCCGACGTCCAGAACCTCACAGCCCGGGGTCACATATTTCTTCAGCTGGCGCATGCACAGCTGCGTGGTCTCATGCATGCCGGTCCCGAATGCCGTACCCGGATCTATGTGAAGGATCTTCTTCCCCTCATCCTCCGGCTTCACCTTCTCCCAGGAAGGGATCACCAGGATATCGTCCACAGTAAACTGGTGAAAATACTGTTTCCAGTTATTGATCCAGTCCGTATCCTCCGTCTCGGATCGCTCGATGGTGCAGGGTCCGATATCGGAGAACTGCCTAAGAGAAGCCAGCTCCTCCTCTACTCTGGAGAGTACCGCGTCAACATCCTCATCCTCATCAAGATAGAAGCTCAGATACGCTGTCCCGTCGTCAGGTCCCGCTGTCAGCGGGATATCCACGAACATCTGCTGAAGATCCTCCGGTGCCAGCGGGACATTGTCCTCGATCTGGGCGCCCTCCACGCCGGCATCCGCCAGCGCGCAGATAACGATATCCTCCGCCGCTGTTGTTGTCTTAAGCCTGAACTTTGTCCACTTCATGAGCGTCCTCCCTGAAAGTCGCTGTTATGTATTCTCTCGAATGCGCAAGGACTCGATTGCGCTGTTTCTCAGTCTCTGTATCCGTCCGGATTCTTGCTCTGCCAGTTCCAGGAATCACGGCACATCTCCTCAATGCCGTATTCCGCCTTCCAGCCAAGCTCCTTCATCGCCTTCGTAGGATCACAGTAGCAGGTGCTGATATCGCCGGCGCGGCGCGGTTTGATCGCATAGGGGACCGGATGGCCGCAGGCCTTTCCGAAGGCCTCCACCACCTGCAGGACAGAGTAGCCGTGTCCTGTTCCGAGATTGTAGACAGACACGCCTTCCTTGTCTGCCAGCTTGCGGATGGCATTGACGTGGCCCCTGGCAAGATCCACCACATGGATATAGTCACGCACGCCCGTTCCGTCGGGAGTGTCATAGTCATCGCCAAATACGCTCAGCTGCTCCAACTTGCCGATTGCGACCTGCGCGATATAGGGAACCAGATTGTTCGGGATCCCCTTCGGATCCTCACCGATCATTCCGGACTCATGGGCACCGATGGGATTGAAGTAGCGAAGCAGAATCACATTCCACTCCGGATCAGAAGTCTGCACATCTGTCAGGATCTGCTCCAGCATCCATTTGGTCCAGCCATAGGGATTGGTGCAGGTACCCTTCGGGCACTCTTCGGTGATCGGCACAAAGGCCGGATCTCCGTACACCGTCGCACTGGAGCTGAAGATGATATTCTTGCAGCCGTGCTCTCTCATGCTGCTGATCAGGGTCAGCGTTCCCGTAATATTGTTGGAATAATATTCCACAGGCTTGCGAACCGATTCGCCTACTGCCTTGAGGCCGGCAAAATGAATCACCGCATCGATCTTCTGTGATTCAAAGATCTTGTCCAGGCAGTCCTTGTCAAGAATATCGCCCTTCACAAAATCAAGATCCTTCCCGGTGATCTCCTTCACCCGGTCGATCGCCTTCTCACTGGAATTGTACAGATTATCAATCACCGTCACTTCATATCCGGCATTCAGAAGCTCCACACATGTATGGCTTCCGATGAAGCCCGCGCCGCCTGTCACAAGAATCCTCATGGTCTATCTCCTCCCGTTCTGTATATTGATCTGACTCAGCCTACTACTGTTCCGCCAACAGAGCGGATATTCAACACATGACAGCTGCCCTTACCCAGGAACTGATCCATCTTCTGAGTGAATTCACCGATCATATGCTCCGGCACGAACGCCTGGCAGGTCCCTGCGAAGCCGCCGCCGTGTACACGGAACGCACCTTCTTCACCCAGCAGCTTCTCGCACAGTGCCAGCGCGACCGCCATCTCCTGGTGCTCCTTCGCACCCGTCGGCACGATATTCTGCAGGTACATCCAGGAGGATCTTCCGGACTTCGACACCAGCTTCAGGAAGGTCTTGATGTCTCCCGATTCCAGAGCGCTGACCTGCTCAAGCACACGCTCATTGTCCTGATAAAAATGAATACTGCGAAGCACTGCTCTGTCGCCGAACCTGCTGCGAAGCTCCGGGAGCTGACTGAAGAAATCTTCCTCACTGACCTCACGCAGCACCTTCTTGCCGAAGTATGCCGCCACGCTCTGCTCCTCAACCGTAACCGCCGCATATTCATCGGTCAGGTCCGCATGATCAGCCCAGCAGTTGATGATGCACAGCTTCAGTCCGCTCTTCTCAAAATCAACATCCAGCCTCCGGACGACCGGCGCGGACGGATCTTCAAAATCAATGGTGATCAGGTTTCCTACAGAGGAAGCCATCTGATCCATCAGACCGGAGGGCTTGCCGAAATACACGTTCTCAGCATACTGGCCGATCTGGGCGATCTGGACCGCATCCGCCTTGTCTTCAAAGAACAGATGATTGATGATATTTCCTGTAAGGACTTCGAATGCCGCGGAGGAGCTCAGTCCGGATCCCGGAAGCACCGAGGACGTCACAACCGCGCTGAACCCGCCGACCTTGCAGCCAAGCTGCATAAACTTCGCCGCCACGCCGCGGATCAGCGCCGCAGTCGTATTGACCTCCGACTCCTTCACTCCCATGTCATCCAGGCAGATCTCACACATCGGATAGCCCTCGGACAGGATGCGGATCATGTGATCCTCTGTAACCGAAGCCGCTGCGATCATATCCATATCCACGGAAGCAGCCAGCACACGCCCATGTTCATGATCCGTGTGATTGCCTCCGATCTCCGTACGTCCCGGTGCGGAGAACAGGGTCACCTCATCCTCTCCCGGGAAGGTCTTCTCGAACAGGTCAAGCAGCTGCGTGTAGCGCGGCGCATTTGCCTCAGCCTTGTCTCCATACAGCGGCCTGATCGCCTGTGCAAATTCAGGTGTCAGTACTCTGGCTTTCCATTCATTCAGATTCATCAGATCATCCTCCAGTTTCAGTTCATTTTATATGCTTTTATAATCAGCTTCGCTGCCGGCCGCGCCGGCAGATATTACTCTGCTGTTTAATGTACCGTATTTTCCAAATTACGTATAGTGCGAATCGACCACTTTCATCGCACTTTTGTGCAGCTCTGTGAGGTAAAAAAAAGAGCCGTTCCCTCGAACGGCTCCTTCGCTATGGAACGGATGGGGCTCGAACCCATGACCTCCCGCGTGTGAGGCGGACGCTCATCCCAGCTGAGCTACCATTCCAAACTCAAAATAAAAACCCGCCATCGCCTCGATGACGGGTAGTAGTTCCTAGGAGAATCGAACTCCTGTTTTCGCCGTGAGAGGGCGACGTCTTAACCGCTTGACCAAGGAACCACGTATTCGGTGAAGCCTCATTAATATAACACGGGTATCCGGATAAATCAAGTACCTTTTTTAAAATTCCTTAAAATTTTTCCGCCATATTATATATGCTCATTTTTTCTGATATTTACGCACTTTCATCTAGTTGCTTTCTTGATTAAACGACCTGCAACTGCTAAAATCTACTAGGAATATGTGTGTCTGACCGCACGCAGCAACTTATCGTTTTTCATCTGATGTGTAAGGAGAATGTATGCTTACTGAAGAGAAAAGAAAACTGGAGCTTGAAGCTGCCAACATCAGAAAAACCGCTCTTGAGACGATCCATACAGCCGGATCGGGTCATATCGGCGGTTCATTCTCAATGGCTGAGATCGTCACTGTCCTGTATTTTAAGGCCATGAACATCGATCCCGCAGATCCGGAAAAACGCGACCGCGATCGTCTGGTTCTGTCCAAGGGACACTGCTCACCTGTCATGTACACAACGCTTGCCAGAAGAGGCTTCTTCCCGGTCGAGCATCTGAAGACGTTCCGCAAGATCGACAGCGACCTCTCCGGTCATGTCGAGATCCACGTACCGGGCGTTGACATGTCCGGCGGATCGCTCGGGCAGGGACTGTCCGTTGCCCTTGGAATGGCCATGTACGGTAAGTGCAATAACCTGAACAACTACGTCTACGCAATCATGGGAGACGGTGAGATTCAGGAAGGTCAGATCTGGGAAGCTGCCATGGCAGCCGGCTTCTACAAGGTCAATAATCTGATCGGATTCGTTGATTACAACAAGATCCAGCTGGACGGACGTCTGACCGAGGTCATGGATCCCAGCCCGATCGATGAGAAATTCCGCGCGTTCGGATGGAATGTGATCAGCTGCAACGGACAGGATGTGGAAGAAGTCGCCAATGCGATCGAAGAAGCAAAGAAGTCTGAAGACAAACCCACTATGATCATCGCTCATACGACAAAGGGCGCAGGCGTTTCCGTATTTGAGGATACTGCCCACTTCCACGGCAGCCAGCCGACTCCGGAGGAGTACGAGATTGCTATTAAGGAACTCGATGACAAGATTGCTTCACTGGAGGTGTAAGAATGGGCGAAAATATTTCTACTCGTGCCGCATACGGACATGCGCTTGCCGAATTCGGAGGCCGTGACGACATATATGTATTTGACTCAGATCTCAAGTCCTGCACTATGACCCAGTATTTTGCCGAGAAGTACCCGGAGCGTTTCTTCAATATCGGTATCGCAGAGGCAAACATGGTTGATATCGGTGCCGGATTCGCCACCTGCGGAGCCACTTCTCTGGTTCATACCTTCGCGATCTTTGCTGCAGGCCGTGTCTATGACCAGGTCCGCAACGACGTCTGCTATCCCGGACTGAATGTCAAGGTCGTAGGAAGCCACGCAGGCCTGACCGTCGGTGAAGACGGAGCGACTCACCAGGCGCTGGAAGACATCAGCCTGATGCGCACGATCCCCGGCATGACCGTGATCGTACCCTGTGATGACAACGAGACCCGCCTTGCGACCAGAGCCATGCTGGACTTCAAAGGCCCGTGCTACTTCCGTACCGGCCGTCCGGCAGTCGAGTCTGTCACCGACAGCATCCCCGGATACTCCTTCGAGATCGGCAAGGGCTGCCAGCTTCGCGACGGCTCCGATGTCACTCTGATTGCCTGCGGACTGATGGTCCAGGAGACCCTGAAGGCAGCTGATCTTCTGGCTGCGGAAGGAATCTCCGCAAGAGTGATCGATATGGCTACCATCAAGCCGATCGACCGTGAGATCATCGTAAAGGCCGCAAAGGAAACCGGCGCGATCGTAACCGCTGAAGAGCACAACATCATCGGCGGACTTGGAAGCGCCGTTGCGGAAGTTCTTACGGATGAGGCACTGGTACCGCTCCAGAGAGTCGGCGTCAATGACTGCTTCGGTCATTCCGGCCATCCGAAGGAACTGCTCGAGCATTACGGTCTCTCCCCGGAGAACATCGCAGCGAACGCGAAGAAAGCGATCAGCCGCAAATAATCCGGCCGCTGACCGGCACTGTTAATACTCACAAATGATTCAGGGCTGCCATCCATACGATGGCAGCCCTGTTTAAAATCAGCGTCTCAGCTCTCTGAGCGCCTTCAGCACCGGATTCTCCCGGGGATCAAACCGCTTCACTGTCTCCTGATACAGCTCATACAGTCTGTCGTAAACTGCAGCGTGCTTCTGATCCGGCTCATATACTTCATCCTTGAGCTTCGCCAGCGCCTTTGCCGCGTCTGCGACACTCCCGTATCCCCCTGCACTCTCTCCGGCAGCCGCCGCAGCGTACATGGCGCTTCCAAGAGCCGCTGTCTGATCCGATGCAGAGATCCTGACCGGTCTCTTCAGCACATCCGTAAACACCCTGAGCACAAATGGATTCTTCTCGGCGATCCCGCCGGATACGATCACTTCATCCACCACTGCCCCAGACTTCATGAATTCCTCCATGATCATCCGGGTTCCGAATGCGTTGGCTTCGATCAGTGCCCTGTAGATCTCTTCCGGCCTGGTATGGAGCGTAAGCCCCAGCAGCACCCCGGACAGATCCCCGTTGACATAGGGAGTCTTGTTCCCATTCCACCAGTCCAGTGCCAGCAGTCCGGAATCACCAGGCTCTGACTGCTGCGCCAGGTATGAGAGATACTGGTGCAGATTCATATCCAGCTCTTTCGCCGCGTCCGCGTAGGACGCTGGTACGATGCGGTCTACGAACCATCCGTACATATCTCCGACCGCGGCAAGGCCGGCCTCCAGGGAATAGTACCCCGGCATGATCGCGCCGCGCACAGAACCCACGACGCCGTGGTCGGCATGGGGCTGATCCGACAGCAGCAGCTCCACACTGGAGGTTCCCAGCACCAGCATCAGCTGTCCCGGGCCATAGATCCCGCTTCCGGGCATGCCCGCATGGGAGTCTATGATGCTCGCTCCAACCGCAATCCCCGGATTCAGACCGAGCCTGAGGGCCCACTCCTCTGTCAGCGAACCGATACGCCCGCCCGCAGGGCAGATCTCTCCCTTCAGCTTGTCCGATACAAGATCATGAAGACGCGGATCCAGAGCATCCAGGACCGCCTGCGGTACATAGCCTTCTTCCGGAGACCACATCGCCTTGTAGGCAGCCATATTGCCGGAGCGCTTCAGCTCGCCGGTAAGGTTCCACGTCATCCAGTCCCCGGCCTCCAGGAATGCATACGTCCGTTCATAGATCTCCGGATCATCATGCAGCACTTCCAGGATCTTCGGGAGCAGCAGCTCCGGTGAGACGGCCCCTCCGTACTTGGGGAGCGAGATCAGTCCCTGCTCTGTGAGGACCCTGTTGATCTCATCCGCCTCATCCTGGGCTCCGTGATGTTTCCAGAGCTTGGCATATGCATGGGGCCTGGATCTGAACTCTTCCAGATCACAGAGGGGGCGCTTCTGCTCATCCGACGCTACCACAGTGCAGGACGTGAAGTCGATCGACAGCCCGATCACATCCTCCTTCGGGACGCCGGACTGCTTCATGACCTCCTGAACCGTATGCTCCAGAACCAGTGTATAATCGTCCGGATATTCCAGAGCCCAGTTCGCAGGCAGCTGCGTCACATTGTCCGGGAGCACCCGGTCCATGACCGCATGCGGGTAAGCCATGGTCGAAGTCGCCGCAGCCTCTCCGGTCCTGCAGTTCATCAGGACTGTCCGCACACTGAGCGTTCCATAGTCAATTCCAAGCGTATACTTATCCTTCATGGCTTATCCTTTATGGCTTCTATCATTTGAAATGGCACAGCTTGAAGCGGTCTGTCATATGCTCGCACAGCGCATCCTGGGTCGGGATCGCAAGGCCGAGCACATCTGTATATGCCTCGCTCTCATGCTCCTTCACGAAGGAAGCGATCGCTCTGTAATAAGCCCACAGGTAGTTGGTGCCGTAATTGAACTTATTGATGCCTCTGGCAAAGGCAACCTCAAGCTGATCATCCGGAATGCCGCTGCCGCCGTGAAGAACCAGAGCAAGATCTCCGGTCGCGGCATGGATCTGGTCCAGTCTGTCGATATCAAGATGCGGGGTTCCCTTATAGAAGCCATGAGCATTGCCGATCGCGATCGCAAGGGCATCCACCCCGGAGGCCTCATAGAACATTTTCGCCACATCCGGCTTGGTATAGAGATCCAGATCTGATCCGGAATCCTCTGCCGCAAGTCCCACATGACCGATCTCGCCCTCGACCGCAACGCCTCTTGCATGCATCTCGTCAACGATCACCTTCGTCTTGGCAGCATTCTCCTCCGTGGGAAGCGTGGAAGCGTCGTACATGACGGATGTGAATCCGGCATCCGCAGCGCGGCGGATCTCTTCATAGGTGTAGCAATGATCCAGGTGGAGTCCGATCGCGACCTTCACCTCGCTGGCAAGCCTCTTAACGGTAGAAGCAAATCCCTCAAAGTCGATGGTCTTATTCAGGCTGGAATGCTCCGGATACAGCTGAACCAGGACCGGAGTCTGCGTTGCCTCCGCAGCCCTGATCACACCTGCGATCGTATTGTAATCAATGCAGTTCACGCTGAATACAGAAGTGTTGGATCTCTGTGCGCTCTTAATAATATCCAGTGATTTTTCAAATGCCATACTAATACCTCATCAATTCTGCAATGCTTATGAATCGTTTTTTGAATCACTACACTGCTATCATACACATTTTCACTCAGAAGGAAAGTACCAAAAAAGGCCCGGGGCATGACGCCCCAGACCTTTCTCAACATACTTCTGTAAGGCGCAGAGGCCTTTCGATTCATTTACATACGCAGCACAGCCGCAGTCTGAACGATCACTCTTTTCTCGCCTGAGACTTACGCTGACGGACCATGTCAGAGTAAACGGCAACGAGAATGATAACGCCCTTAACAACATACTGCCAGTTGACATCCAGATGCATCAGAGTCAGACCATTGGAAATGACACCGATGATGAATACGCCGATGATCATACCGGAGGTACGGCCGGTACCACCATACATGGAGGTTCCGCCAAGAACGCAGGATGCAATTGCGTCTGTCTCAGCACCGACAGAGGTGGACGGCTGACCGGATTTCAGCTTTGCGGACAGGACGATTCCTGCAAACGCGCAGAGCAGACCGGAGAAGGTCCATACCAGGATCTTAATCTTCTCAACGTTGATACCGGAGAATCTTGCAGCGGTTTCATTGCCGCCGACTGCGTAGATGTAACGGCCGGTCTTGGTCTTGTTGAGAAGCAGCCACTGAATGAAGAACAGGATGATCAGATAGATGATCGGAAGCGGCACGCCCATCACACGTGCGATACCAATGTTCGGGAACACCTCATTGACATACAGCGGAACCGGCTGCGCGTTTGCCAGCAGATATGCAGCGCCTCGAAGGATACTCTGCATAGCCAGCGTAACAACGAACGGGTGAATTCCGGAATATGCAATGATGAAGCCGTTTGCCATACCTGCGATCAGTCCTACCAGAAGTCCGGCGATGATCGCGACCACCATCGGAAGGTGCCAGCGCTCCATGCAGCAGATGCACAGGACGCCCGAGCAGGCGATGCCGGCGCCTGCAATCAGGTCGATACCGCCAAGCATGATGCAGAGCATGATGCCGATTGCAAGGAAGCCTGTCTTGGATACATTATCCAGAATCGTCAGCCAGTTTGACCATGTGAAAAATCTCTGATTCATGATCTCCAGGAAAATGCAAAGCGCTGCCAGAGCAATCAGGATACCCATATTTTCCTGAAAATAGTGGACAATCGGATTAGTCGATTGTACTTCTTTCTTCTTTCCCATCTTTTAGTCCTCCACCATTGCAAGATTCAGGATCGCTTCCTGGCCGAACTCCGATTTATCCAGTTCGCCGCGGATCTTTCCTTCACTCATCACATACATACGGTCACACATGTTTACTGTCTCCGGCATTTCGGAAGAAATCATCACGATTCCGATTCCCTGCTGGACCAGGTCATTCATGATCTTATAGATCTCTGCTTTTGCACCGACGTCAACGCCTCGTGTCGGCTCGTCCATGATCAGCAGCTGCGGTTCTGCAGCAAGCCATTTCGCGATGACAACCTTCTGCTGGTTACCGCCGGACAGGTTGCCGACGATCTGCTGGATAGAAGGTGTCTTGATGGCAAGACTGCCGACACCGTTGGTAACGAGTTCCTCTTCTTTCTTCCTGCTGACATGAAGTGCATTGATGAACTTGTGGACGACCGAGATACTCATATTGAAAGCGATCGTATTTTTCAGGATCAGCCCTTCCAGCTTACGGTTCTCAGGAACAAGGCACAGGCCCATCTTCTGGATCTCCAGTGTGGACAGCTTCGAGATATCCTTGCCCTTGAAGGTAACTGTACCTCCGCTTCTCGGGTACAGTCCCATGACTGACTTCAGAAGTTCTGAACGTCCGGCTCCGACCAGGCCGTAGAAGCCGACGATCTCTCCTTTGTGAACCTCGAAAGAACAGTCTCTCACCATCTTGCCGCCGCTGACATGCTCTGCCTTCAGAAGCAGCTCGCCCTTCGGGAGGAAGTTTCTGGTATAGTAGTTGGTCAGTTCACGGCCGACCATCATACGGACCAGATCCGCTTCCTCTGACTCCTTCGTGATAATGGTTCCGACATAGCTGCCGTCTCGCATGACGCAGACTCTGTCGGTAATCGTAAAGATCTCAGACAGTTTATGAGAGATATAGATCAGGCCGATGCCTCTGTCTCTGAGCTGGCGCATCATGGAAAACAGGTTTTCAACTTCTCTTTCCGAAAGGGAAGAGGTCGGCTCGTCCATGATCATCAGTTTCATGTTCAGGGAGCATGCTTTCGCAATCTCAACCATCTGCTGAACACCGATGCTCAGATCCCTGACGATGGTTCCGGGGTCAATATCCAGGCCGACCATCTCGAGCCACTGCTTTGCCTCCTGACGCATCTTGCCCTGATCGACAAATCTTCCGGTGGTTCTCTCTCTTCCAAGGAAAATATTCTCTGCGACGGAGAGGAACGGCACCAGTGCAATCTCCTGGTGAATGAATGCGATACCCAGCTGCTGTGCCTCATGAACGGTATTGATGTCGACTTTCTGTCCATCAACCTCAATCGTCCCCGAGTCCTGTTTGTAGACACCACCGAGGCAGTTCATCAACGTGGACTTGCCTGCACCGTTTTCACCAAGCAGGCCGAGGATCTCACCTTTATGAAGGGTCAGCTGAGCATTATCCAACGCCTTGACGCCGGGGAAGGACTTGCAGATCCCCGTCATCTGCACTAATACATCTGACATATATGCTCACCTCTTGACTCTGAAAGAGGGCGGCCGGAGTCTGGCCGCCCTCGATTTTACATGTGACACTGATTCAATCTGATACGATTGTCTGGTTCAGTTCTTGAATTGTCAGATTACTGCCATCCGTCGGTTCCGAACTCGTCAACGTTCTCAGCAGTGATCAGGAAGGTGTCAACATCGATCTTGTGCTCAACTTCCTCACCGTTCAGAATCTTGAACGCAGCAACCATGGAGTCAAATCCAAGAGTATTCGGAGACTGAGAACCGGTACCCTCAACCTGACCGTTCTTGATCATCATCTTGATGTCCGGGTTTCCGTCAACGCCATAGATCAGGATATCCTTCTCAAGCTCGACAGTCGCCTGCTCAACAGCATCGTAGCATCCCATTGCGGACGGATCGTTGATAGCGAAGATAACATCGATATCCGGGTCAGCAACCAGAGCCGGAGCAACAGCGTTCAGAGACTTCTCACGATCTCCCCAGCCATCGACTTCCTGTACGATCTCATAGTCTGCGCCAGCCTCATCGAGTGCATCGAAGAATCCAGCATAACGGCGTGTGCAGGAAGTAGCACGCGGAGAATGAGCAACCAGGATCTTGCAGTGCTGTCCGTCGAACTTCGCAGCAACATCAGCGCCGCAGACATAACCTGCGTTGTAGTTATCGGAAGCGATGATGGTGTTTGCCAGATCACCGTATCCGCCGTTCTCACCTTCGTCAACCGGAGTATCGAAGTTGATGACCGGAACGCCAGCTTCAACAGCAGCCTTGAATGCAGACTCAGCAGCCGCAACGTCAGCCGGAGCAATCAGGAGGGCATCAATACCGTCCGCCAGCAGGTTGTTCACGCCTTCATTGATCAGTGCCTGATCGCCTTCACCGGAAACTTCGATGACTTCAACATCAGCGCCGGCCTTCTCAGCAGCTTCCTTGACACCATCTTCAACAGCAAGCCAGAACGGGTTGTTCATGGTAGCCGGAGCATAGCCGATCTTCAGCTTCATGTCTTTATAAACTGTAAGATCTTCTTCTCTCCAGTTAACACGTGCGTTCTGAGAAACCGCGGTTCCTTCCGCTGCTGCCTCAGTCTCATCCGCAAATGTAACTGCGCTCATGGAAAGGACCATGACTGCTGCCAGTCCGCATGCGAGTAACTTCTTCATAGAAATACCTCCTTGCATAAAATGAGTTGTGAAAATGAGTTATGAAAAGTTATTTTTTCCGGCTGCTTTCTCTCTGTCAACCGGAGCACATACACATTATATTGTGTTCACAAACTCAATGCAAGCACTTTTTGTTTAAACGTGGGCATTTTGCACGAAATCGTTTTTGTGTTCCTGTACAGATTGTGCATATCAACGTTGCTTTTTCAACACATTCTCCGTCATTATTGTGCACTTTTTTTACAGTTGTTGTGCATATTTCCATGCATATTCTGATTTGTCAGTGAATAATATGCCTGATCGGCGTTTTTTCCATAAATTCCAGGACCATCTGCTCGGACCGGATATAGGAACTTGCGCCAAGCCCCAGCGAATTCAGGGCTCCGGCAGCAGATGCAAACCGGACACATTCCTCTTCAGACCATCCTTTCAGGTATGCATGGATGAATCCGGCAGTAAAATTGTCTCCGCAGCCGGTCGTGTCGACCGGTTTTACGACATACGGATCCGTGTAAAAATATTTCTTGCGGTTCTTGAAGTAGCTTCCCTGGCTGCCCAGTTTGATGATGACATTCCCGGCTCCCCTGTCAAGGAAGTAATCTGCCATCCTGTCCTCGTGGTCCTCTCCGGTCACATAGGCAGCCTCATCCCAGCTGGGTACCAGATAATCAATACAGGGGTAGATATCATCATAAAAATGAGGTCCCAGACCTTTGATATCATAGGTCATATCCGCAACAACGACGCCCCCGGCGTCCCGGCAGGTCTTCAGAGCATACTCAAGGCCCTCGCCCTCAAGGGTATCAAGGACAAACAGGCTGCCGATTGCAAGAACTCTGGTCTGGTCCAGCGTACCCGGAACAATATCTTTCTTTCTGAGCCCGTAACCGCCGCCCTCCCCGCACAGAAAGCGGTGAGACCCGTCCTTTCTTACATTTACAATGATCTTGGGAGTTCTGCAGTCCTCTGACCGTATGACAAGGGATGTATCGACACCCTGCGACTCAAGCACCGCCGCAAGCCGGTTTCCTGTAAATGACGTATCAAGTCTGCCGAACCAGGCATTGCGGTCCCCGAGATTTGCAACGCAGATCGACTGGTTGCCCGCGTCACCTCCTACGCTGTCTGTGATCGGACCGCACGTATAGGTATCACCGTCTCCCGAAAAGAATTCCTCCGGCACCTCCGGAACCGTAAAATCCTGATTCACCTCTCCGATATGGATCACATCATATTTCTTGTCAGCCATCATGTCCCCCCTGCCTGTTTCTTTTGTCTCTATAACTTGTATAAATGTCCTGTTATGTACAGATATACCATATATCCATCATACAATCGAGAGGGAATCTGGAATAACAAAAAAGACCGCCCTGCAGGCAGTCTTTTCCATAAGAATATCTCATTGCCAGTACATCTTATCTTCCGTGATGCAGTAGAACCCGCCATCTCTTTCCAGATAGGTTTTTCCACTGTAATCTTCATAGGTATTTCCGGCTACCTGGAAGATATAAACCGCAGGAGCTCCGTCCGTTTCGTACACCGGGAACGCATTGGGGGCTGCTTCCTGATCCGTTATGATCCCTTCGTCCGAACTCTGATAAGAATCCGTAGAATCAGCAGAATCCTGCAGATATACGCCGGCAGATGCATTGCCGCTGTCCTCTGTGCTTCTGTCCGGATTGTGGATCCACCCTGACGCCCCTCTGAGTCCTACAACGATCCACTCCCCATCATCCTTCAGGATGGGAAGGATGGTTCCTGCATCAAGCAGAGCGACCTTCGGCGCTTCCGTATCATTCCATGCATAAACAGATGTGCTCTCAGCCGTCTTATACCAGGAAGGGTCGATTGCGATGTAATCTTCATCCACCCATCCTTTTGGAGACTCCTCCGCATCCCCGAGGGTGCAGTGAGCCCATCCATTCTCAGTCTCCATTACGATTATGCTGTCTCCGAATCCAAGTGTCTGCACGGTCGCAGAATTATGATCAGGCTTCTGATGAAGTGAGAGACTGCTGCACAGAACCGTTGAACTGTACCCAATCTGTCCTGCCCCCTTCGGGGAAATGACAGATGCATGGCAAACATTGCCAAGTGCCATAACCATTGCCAGTGTCATAAGAAGTTTCATCTTCATGTTGTACACCTCCTGCAGAAAATGTGAGTAACATATCATTCCATAATCATATATACGTTTAAGAGGGCTCCCATACACGCATCCCTCATCCGCAGGCTCATTCTCCAGACGCAAAACACGCCCGGAACTTCTGAAGAACTTCAGAAAATCCAAGGCGTATTTTTGTAAAGTGCCCCAGGCCGGGGTCGAACCGGCACGTCGATCACTCGACATGGGATTTTAAGTCCCAGGCGTCTGCCAATTCCGCCACTAGGGCATGATGTTCATATACAGAACAGACCAATATTGTAAAATCGGGAACAGATCTCTCTGTTCCCGAAACGACCCAGATCGGACTCGAACCGACGGCCTCCGCCGTGACAGGGCGGCGCTCTAACCAACTGAGCCACTGGGCCTTATATAAGATTGAATGGACCCTCGGGGACTCGAACCCAGGACCGATCGGTTATGAGCCGACTGCTCTAACCAACTGAGCTAAGGGTCCGCGTATCCAGGATGAATTTCCAAGTGACCCCTACGGGATTTGAACCCATGTTACCGCCGTGAAAGGGCGGTGTCTTAACCGCTTGACCAAGGGGCCTTAATTCCGTATGGAATCTCACGTGCTATTGCACAAACTCCCCGAGTAGGGCTCGAACCTACAACCCTTCGGTTAACAGCCGAATGCTCTACCATTGAGCTATCGAGGATTATAAATTAATTACACACCTTCAAAA
>CACXAT010000022.1 GCA_902765725.1 uncultured Lachnospiraceae bacterium
GTAGTCTATGTCCTCAATCAGACTCGTATGGATCGTTACGGCCTGCAGGATTCCCGGAATCAGCCAGCGGAATATATTCAGCAGTCCGCCGATCAGCAGGAACTGGATGCCGTTTCTGCGTATATTGTCCGGGGATGTACGGCCGCCGCCGATACCGAAGCCCATACAGATCATAAAGACCGACGGACCAAAAACGCACAGGCCGATGATCGCGGTGCCGAGATTCGTAAGACCTCTGCTGGCAATTCCTGCCTCCATGGCCTCTTCCATAACATGGACTGTAGGAAGGCCGATGATCGCGATCGCCTTCAGAAGATCGAATTCGCCAAACCGTGTCAATGGTTTCTTTGCAGTTGCAGCATTGTTGTTCATGCTCTCTGTCACCCCATTTTGTCAGAATTAATATATCATAATAAAACTATTCTATGATAATATATGCGAATTTTCAAGACAGACAGCCGGATGCGGCAGAATTTACGAGGCTTCCTCAACCAGCATTCCTGTCAGCGCGGGAACGTTGAATTTCGACGTAAAGTGATCACATTTGCACAGAAAGGAATAGAACACATGGCGTCCCGTACCGGAGAGGGATTCATAATTCGCCTGCCCCTTGGCGAGTATTACGTCTGCTTCATCCAGTGCCCTCTGCGCCTCCTGAGACATCATGGAATACACGGTTCCGGCGACCGCCTTCCCGCTCGACAGGATCCGGGCGATCTGATCGATGCCTGTATAGAGAGCGTCATCCACCGTCACGTCGTTCAGGACTTCCCCTCCCCGGACAAGTACCTGCAGCTTCGCCGTGTCAAACAGGCTCAGGAAGGTCGCCTCATCCACGTTATTCTGCGCACCGTAGTCGATATAATTGCCGATCCTCGCAAAGGCAAGTGCCTCCGCGAGGGGATCTGCAGAGCTCTCTATGCGGGAGCGGATCCCATCCTCCATACGAAGCACCAGGTCATTGTACTGCCGCTTGACATCAGCAAAACTGTCCCGGGCACCGAACCGCTTCCTGTACGCCTCGTTAAACCGGTACAGCAGTTCAGAGGTTGTGTCCTGCTCCGAGCGCTGCTCTATGATCTTCCGAACTTCAGCCAGGTATACTTCGTCCGCGCTCACCCTCACCTGGTGGTCATACATACATTTCGCACATGCCTGCGATATTCTCACAGCCCGTCCTCCTCTTCTCTCATTCTGGAAGCTATTATAGCAGATTCTTTCTGTATACTCCCTGCTGATCCGCGTGGATTCTGCCTGGCCGGTGCGTATATGTAGATGAACCCGGACACACCAGGAATTACAGACGAATCGAATGTCCGTATGAATATATATAATACAGAAAAGGAGCGCAATATCATGAAGAAGAATATAGTGAGACGTTTTACAGATTTTATCAGGAACTGCTTTAAGGAATATGACAAGACGATCCGTTACGGAGCAGAGCACAACATGCTCTCCATTCTCTATGGCCCCTTTCACTGCACTACAGTATTATGACCCATATTACTGCACTACAGTTTTATGACCCGCATTACTGAACAGAAATAAGCGGCAGGCACTCTTTCAGAAATGAGAGGGTGCCTGCTGTTTTTGTATGTTCATATTATTTTTACAATGTAGTTCTTGAAACTATGTGTGAACAGTTCTATAGTAATCGGCATAAGATTCTGTAATGAATGGAAGGTGACATTATGTCCGACCACGTTAAATCACTTTTATATCAATACGGCAATGATATCCTTCAGTCTGCGGAGTTCCAGAGTGCTTTCGGGCAGACGCATCACAGATGTATGACGGTTGCAGAGCATTCCCTCGGAGTTGCTGTGATCTGCCTGTATATGTGTGTGATCCTGCAGAGACTTCACATCTCCGTCCAGATCCGGTCCCTCACCGTCGCAGCGCTGTGCCATGACCTGGGGATCATGGGGCGCAGCGAGAAGTACCACAGTAATCTTGAATGCTACGGCAGACACCCGGAGGATTCACTGGATGTGATCCGCAGTATGATCGACAAGGAGGAATACAACGATATCATCGAGGATTCGGTGCGCCGTCACATGTGGCCACTGACTCCGGTCCCTCCCAGATACCATGAAGGGGTCATGCTCACGACAGCGGATAAGATCTCCGCAGTCATGGAGCGCCTGGGCTGGTCTCCGGCCAGGAAGCTGGATCTTACCGCAGTTTCCAGATAACCGATATGTACAGGACTCCAATATAAAACAGCGCCGGTTCCGGCGCTGTTTTATTGCTCTTGCAGATTATCTGGCAGGTTTTCCTTTGTACTCCAGGCAGAGCATGGTCATATCGTCGAACTGCTCTGCGCCCATCACAAAGTCGTCCACCTCTTCTCTCACATTCTCCAGAATCTGTCTGGGAGACGCAGACGTATCTTTGTTCAGTGCATCCAGCATTCTCTGTGTACCGAACATGTTCTCATTCTTATCGGCAGCTTCCGGAATGCCGTCCGTGTACAGGAACAGCTTGTCTCCGGGCTGAAGCTGAATCTCGTATTCCGTATACTGTACCCCGTCCATTCCTCCGATCACGAATCCGTGCTTATCCTTCAGCAGGGAGAAGGTGCCGTTCTGCATCACGGCCGGATACTCATGGCCTGCATTGGAGGCTGTGATCTTTCCTGTGCTGATCTCCAGGATGCCTGCCCAGACGGTTACGAACATCTCAACCTGATTGCTGGAGCAGATGGCGTCATTGGTCTTGACCAGAATCTCTGCAGCACTCTTTCCAAGCATGGCGCAGTTCTGGAGGATGACCTTGGAGATCATCATAAACAGAGCCGCGGGGACGCCCTTTCCGCTGACATCCGCCATGACAAGGCACAGATGGTCTTCATCGATCAGGAAGAAGTCATAGAAGTCACCGCCGACCTCCCTTGCAGGATCCATGGACGCATAGATATCGAATTCCCTCCGGCCCGGGAAGGGCGGGAACACGTTCGGGATCATGCTGTTCTGGATCCGGTTTGCCATTTGCAGCTCCGTACTGACACGTTCCTTCTCCCGCGTGATCCGGGTGATATCCTGGATATACCGCTTCGTCTTTTTGGACAGATCATCAAAGGCTTCCGCGAGAACTTCTATCTCATCATCGGTCCTGTAGGCATCCTTCATCTCAAAAAGCCTGCCCGTCTGGCTGCTTATATTGATATCCTTCGTCATCTCCTCGATGGGGCTGACGATCCTGCGGGACACCTGCAGGGTGGCAAAGAAGCCGGCGATGCCGATCAGGACTATGACAACGAGGATATTGCAGAGCGTTCTGACCGTGCCTGCCCTGAACCGTCCTCTTGCGTCCTGGTTGATCTTGTCGTACTCCTCCAGCAGCAGATTCTCGGGTGCCTCTGTGACCTCCTTGTCGACGATCGATATCAGAGCCCAGCCCACTGTACGCATGGGCGCGCCGGCAAGGTAATACTCTTTGTCCTCGATCGTAATGACTCTCAGATCGGTCACATCCGCAAGCGCATCTGTCACAAGCTTCGCGATATCGGTATTGCTGCTCTCTTTAAGCCCCTTTGCTTTGTCGGAGATCTCCGCCGGGAACAGATAATTGTCCTGCGGAGCCAGTATCACGTTGCCGTCCTCATTGATGACAAATGAAAAACCGGACTGGCTGTTCGACGCATTGACTACCTCCGTCATGCTCTCGAGTATAAGATCCGCTCCGGCAACGCCGATCATCTCGCCGTCTGCCATCACCGGCACAGAGCAGGTAACGCACAGATTGCCGCTGAACGCATCCGTCATGATTCCGGTAAAGCTGATCCCGTCCTCTTCCACCGCGCCGGTGTACCAGGGCCTCTCCCGGACCTGGAAGGGGATCGGCCTGCCGCTCTCATCCAGCTTGTTGGAGGACATGGAGTCCGCCACCAGGAAAGTCCCATCCCTGAATCCGATATAGCAGGCGCTTATCTTATCCGAGCTGCTGACCATGGAGGTCATCGGTATGGCAAGATGTCCCAGGATGCCGAGGTACTCAGACTCTCCCAGGTCCACTCCCTCTTCACCAAGAGCCATGACCGACACGGTGCCGTCATGGGACGGATCCGGAAGACTGACCTTCACAGGCTCCACCATGCCCCGGTTCTCCCAGAGGCCGCCGGCCATGCTCTGCAGCATAGTGACATTGTTCATAACCTCCGCGAAGTCATTGTCCGCAACACTTGCCTGAAGGCTCGTCGAGCTGGCCAGAGAACCCTCCATGACTTTGAGCATCGTATCCTTCGACGTTCCGGAGATCGCCTGTTCCTGTTCGATCCGGGTCTCCTCCACCACGTCCGTCAGCATCCTGCTCTGGAAATAAGCTAGTACGGCAAATACACCGATGGTGATGAGCAGTATCCCGATCACGAGGTTGACCATCTTCTTCTGGAGTCCCCCGTATGTCAGCCCTAATATCTTTTTCAAGAAGGTATCCTCCGTCTGTTCCAGTGTCTGTGCAATGACAGTGTTACTATATCACAATTCCCGTATATCGTGGTACAGAAAACGCCCGGCCAGAAGCCGGGCGTTCCTGCAGAATCAGATTCTATATCTCTTATTCGATCACGAACCTCATGTCAGTCCGTCACATCCCGGTCAGTACCGCATCCAGACGAGCATCTCTCCGCATCCCCGGTTGTTCCAGAAGCAGTAGGGAACTGCAGTAAGCTTCACCGGTTTTTCCTCCCGCGCAGCTCCTGCCAGCGGTCTGTAGAGCTCATCGCCCCAGTCCTCTCTGTCAAGCCGGTATCCTGCGCACTCAAGCGTCATCACGCCGCCCAGGATATCATCGCGCATATGCTCAGTGATCCCCTGCGCCGGGTCAACCCGAAGGGCCTGCAGATCGTCTCCGTTGTCCGCCTCCTCCAGGCAGTAGACCAGGGGCCCCTTCATGAGAGCGGTCCTGCCGCAATCGGCCCGCACGTCCGGACGGGCCTGCATGAAGCGGGGCTTCATCTCCATCTGTATCCGGATCTCATCCCCCTGCTTCCAGGTCCTTTCGATCCCGATCATGCAGACGCCAGAGGCCTGCACGCTTATGCTCTCTCCATTCACCCAGATCTGCATCTCCTGCGTCCAGCCCGGACGGCGCAGGAGAATCTTCGCCGGTGTCTCACGCTCCAGCTGATCGATCTTGATGCGGACCTCTCCGTCAAAGGGATACTCCGTTGCGATCTCCAGGACCGCCCGTTCCCCGGCCAGGGTGGTCTCCCACCTGCCGCCTGTATAAAGGGCGATGGCCAGGCTGCCTTCATCTGCGTACCATGCGTACTGATGAATGGATGCCAGAGTCCGGGCGATGTTCGGAGGACAGCAGGCGCAGGCAAACCATCCCTGCCGCTCTTCCTTCACGTGGGCGATGTCCGGGTTCTTCCTGCAGGCATCCGGCCAGACCTCCAGCGGATTGACATAGAAGAACCGGTCTCCGGACAGGGAGATGCCCGCAGCCACGGTGTTGTACAGGGCCGTTTCCATGGTGTCCGCATACTTTGCGTCCCCGGTGATCTGGAACATCCTTCTGCAGAACATCGCAAGGCCGATGGAAGCGCAGCTCTCTGCGTAGGCAGAGTGGTTCGGAAGGTCGTAGTCGGTCGTAAAGCGCTCTCCGACGCCGGCAGAGCCGATGCCGCCGGTTATATACATCCGCTTCTTCGTGATATTGTCATAGAGCCTCTCGCAGGCATCCAGCAGTCCTTCGTCCTGTTTGTACCAGGCAAGATCTGCCATGGCGCTGAGCATATAGACGGCACGGACGGCATGGCCCTCTGCCGTATCCTGTTCCCGGACCGGCGCATGGGTCTGGTTGTAGGGCGGATCGCAGATCAGCCCCGGGAAGATATTGCTGCCGTACTCTTCATGGAGACGAAGGAGCAGGGAGGGATCCTTGCCGCGTTCATTGATGAAATGATACGCCTCGTCCAGGTATCTCTCTTCTCCGGTCACCTGATATAGCCTGACCAGCGCAAGCTCGATCTCTTCGTGCCCCGGCACGCCGGCTCTCTTGCCCTCTTCAGGTCCGAAGGTATCACAGATGAGATCCGCGTTCTTCCGGACGATATTAAGGAGTTTATCCTTGCCGGTCACCTGATAATAGGCGACGCCGGCTTCGATGAAATGACCTGCCACGTACAGCTCATGCGCCTCAAGCAGGTTCGTCCAGCGCTTGTCCTTCTCCTGCAGGATGAACCGAGTATCGAAGTATCCGCTCTCATCCTGGACTCTCTCCAGCAGGTCAACCGCCTCGTCGATCGTCTTCTCCAGATCCGGATCCGGTCTGGTGGCCAGGGAACAGGCCGCCGCCTCGAGCCATTTCGCAAGATCCGAGTCCTGGAACACCATGCCGGTGAATCCGCCCTCTTCCTCTCCTGCGGCAGCCTTGAAGTTGTGGATGCAGCCGCTCTTCTCCTCAGCGCTGATCCGGTCATTCATCATGTCCCACTGATAGGGGATGATCCGCTCCGGGACCTGTCCCGTATACCGGTCCCAGAAGCTGTCGCGCACACAGGCCTTTCTGATATCGGCCGTCTCATATCTCTTTTCTAACATGGTTCTCTCCCTATAAAGACGGAAGCGGATAATAAGGTCATATCCGCTTCCGTCTCCTCTTTACTGCTTCTTCAGCCGAATCACGTTCCAGCTCTTGGCCGGGAACTTCATGGTCAGGCATCCTGCGTCGATCCTGTCTGTATCCACGCATACCGGTTTTACCTGATCCGGATCCTGCTCTGTGTTCACTGCCTTCACATCATCATGGGTCAGGAGAATGTGCTGCTGGATGGCGTAGCCTTCGAACTGTCTCACATCCATCGTCACTTCATAGGAATTCTCCAGATCCTTGTTGACTGCGAATACCGTCAGGGTTCCCTCTTCTTCATTGTTGATGACTACAGAGTCGATGTACGGTGCGTCACCGTGCTTTGACTCGTAGGAGTCGACCTTGACCGAGGTGTGCAGCACGGTACCACGTCCCATGGTGCTGGCATGCATGTACGGATAGAAGATGGTCTGTCTCCAGGCACCGGTATCCGAGGTCATGATCGGGGCGATGACGTTAACCAGCTGTGCCAGGCAGGCGATCTTCACGCGGTCTGCGTGGCGAAGCAGGGTGATCAGCATGCTGCCGACCAGCAGGGCATCTTCGAAGTTGTAGATGTCCTCGAGCTGATGGGGATGCTGGATCCATTTCTCGAGCTTCTTGTCCGCTTCATTGGAGTGATACCAGACATTCCATTCGTCGAAGCTGAGGTTGATCTTCTTGTTGGTGCGCTTCACTGCCTTCACATAATCACACACCGCCACGATGGAATGGATGAAGTTGTCCATATCCACGCTGGATGCCAGGAAGTCAGGCGTATTGTCATCGCGGTTTCCATAGTAGGTATGCAGGCTCAGATAGTCTGTCGTCTCATAGGACTGCATCAGGACCTCTGCCTCCCAGGACGCGAAGGTCGGCATGGAGGTGTTGGAGGAACCGCAGGCGACGCATTCGATCGACGGGTCGACCATCTTCATGATGCGGCCTGCCTCCGCGGCGATACGTCCGTACTCGGTCGCGGTCTTGTGGCCCATCTGCCAGGGGCCGTCCATCTCATTGCCCAGGCACCAGACCTTGATGCCAAAGGGATCCTCTGCCCCGTTTTTGCGGCGCAGGTCGCTGTAATACGATCCGCCCTTCACGTTGCAGTATTCAATCACGGCTCTTGCCTCTTCGATGCCGCGGGTGCCGAGATTGATCGCGTACATGGGTTTCGTATTCGCCTTCTTCGCCCAGTTCATGAACTCATGAAGGCCGAATTCATTGGTCTCGATCACACCCCAGGCCGGGTCGATCCTGTGCGCGCGCTCTGATACCGGTCCGATGGAATCTTCCCAGCGGAAGCCCGAAACAAAATTGCCGCCCGGATAGCGTACCATGGGGACATCGATCTCACGGATCAGATCCAGTGTATCCCTGCGCAGGCCGTCTTCATCTGAGACCTCAAGTCCCGGCTGATAGATTCCTTCGTATACTGCTCTTCCCAGATGCTCGATAAATGAAGCGTAGATGCGCTCATCCACTTTTGAGACTTCGATCTCGCGGTCGATGCTGATCCTAGCCTGTTTCTCTGCCATCCTGTACTCTCCTTTTTTTGTGTGTACTGTCATCCAGTGCCTTTTATTGCTTTACGGGTTAATCCGGTTGTTCTCATAGGAGAATACCGGTTTTCCATTTACAACAGGAACGTCCATCAGGTAGGTGTGACGGTTGATGTCATACAGCGGGTCGCCGATGATCTCATCATAGGGTCTTGCATGGTAGGATGTCACCAGCTTTCCGTCTTCGTCTGTGAAGAAGGTATTGTGGCCCGGTCCGAACAGTCCGTACTCCGCGTCTGTCTGCAGCACCGGATACCGCTCCTTCGTCCAGACTCTGGGATCCAGCAGATCCGCGTCCTCCGGTATGCTCATCATGCCCATGCAGTAGCATTCGCCGGTGGCGCTGGCGGAGTAGGTGACGAAGATCTTGCCGTCTGCCTTCATCATGGACGGGCCTTCGTTGACCCAGAAGTCGACTCTCTCCCAGTCGTAATCCGGCGTTGTCAGAAGAACCTGTTCGGTCTTGAGTTTCGTCGGTGTCTCAAGCTCTGCGATGTACAGATTGGAGATCCTCTTGCCGATGTTCACCTTCTCTGCCCAGATCACATACATGCGGTCCTGGTGCTCGAACACGGTCATGTCCAGAGAGAACTCATTGAAGCAGAATTCATCCACCCGCTCCAGCAGGCCCATCTCGATCCAGGGATCATGCAGCGGATCCTGGCCTGTGCATTTCAGCACATAGGGACGGATCGCCCAGATATCATCCTTGTCGCCGCCCGCGTAGTAGATGTACCACTCACCCCGCAGATAATGCAGCTCCGGCGCCCAGATATGGATACTCATGATTCCGGACTCATGCTTCTTCCAGACGCTGATCTCCTCTGCGTCCTTCAGTCCTTCGAGTGTCTCACTGTGGCGCAGTACGATCTGGTCATAGGCCGGCACGGAGGCTGTAAAATAAAAGCTTCCATCCGGTGCGTGCAGGATGTAGGGATCCGCCCTCTGCGCGATAAAAGGCTTGTTCCACTTGGTCTTTCTGTAGTTTTCTGCGTTCATAATTCAGTTCCTCTTTTTGCTTGTCGGGCCGGTCACATATCAGGCCCATTTTTTGTAGGGGCATCTTCCATGGCGCATGGCGGAGCGAAGCTCCACATAGCACCCGCAGGCCAGGCAGGTCCCGCGCTCCAGATAATCGCACTGCTTACATATGAGCAGGCGTCTGCTCGTTTCCTCATCAGACGCCCGCTCGGAGGCTTTCATCAGAAGGATCACCCGCTTGAGCTTGCTGATGTACTCTTCTTCGTCGATCTCCTGAAGAAGGCATCGCAGGCAGTGGTTTTTGACGGAAGTCTCTTTCTTATTCATGGTTTTGTTCACCCTGTCACGGCTTCACGGTTACATGGTAGGTCTCTTCAAGAGAAGTCTCTCCGCTGGTGACTACGGCTGTCAGGTCGACCTTGGTCTTCTCTGCCGGTGCGATGATCTGTCCTTCGGAGGTGATGACGCTCTCATCCGCGGACTTCCACTCGATCGTGCAGTTCATGAACTCGGACGGAAGGGTTCCGTGCTCTTTGACGGTATCGATGATGACCTTCTTCAGGGCGTCGACCGCCATGCCGGCATACATCTCTCCGTTGTCTTCCCCGGCCATGCTTCCCCATACGCAGGTGTTGTCATCACCGATGGCTGTGAAGGTCATCACAGGATCCGGATCCTGGTTCTCCTTGTGCTGTCTGAAGAACATCCCCTTGTAGGTGGTCTCTCCGATCGTCAGGGTCACATAGTCATAACCCTTGCCGGAATCGGACTTCGCCCAGGTTCCTTCCACGGATCCGCTGACGGTTCCGTCTTCTCCCAGGGTGACGATCTGTGTCTGGATCATATCGCCGTCTGTCTTGTTGCCATGGCAGACGTACTCATAGGTACCGGCAACCTCTTCGTCCGTATAATTGGAAGGAGTTTCTCCGCGGTATTCATATACTGCGGTCACCGGCCAGTTGTCTTCATTCATGAACTGCTGGCGTACTCTGACCTCGTGTGCCTCCAGCTGGGGCTTGACGTCAAAGCGCTGATGGTAGACCAGGTATCTGCTTCCGTCGGACGCGTTCAGCTGGGAGTTGTGTCCTGCAGCCCGCATGCCAGTCTGATCGAAGAATGAATAGTTGCCAATGAGCTTGATGCCGTACTTGTCTCCGCTCTTGCGGTTGTCCGCGGCATTGTTTCCGGCCGCATCCAGATAGGGGCCGGTCACGTTCTCAGAGCGGAACAGGCGCATGTTGTAGCCGCCCTCTGCCGTAAGTCCGCCATAGGTGCAGTACAGATAATAGTAGCCGGTCTCCGCGTCATAGGAGATGTACGGGCCTTCGCCGGACTGATGGTCTCCGCCGATCAGGTGTACGCCGAAGTAACGGTCCACGTAGTTGCCGCTCACCTCGTCCGTTCCGTCCACGCCCGGATAGATCGCCTTGCCGGTGGCAGGATCCAGTTCCAGAAGGAACATGCCGCCGGACCAGGATCCGTAGCTCATGTAGAGCTTCTCTCCGGATGCGTCGAAGAAGAGGTTCGGGTCGATGGCGTTCGGAGCGTACAGATGATTCCAGCTGCCGTCCACGTTGAACCAGTTATCGCTGATCTCGTCGATCCCGCCGTTTGCGGAGCCAAGCTCTGTCAGCTCCTTCAGGTTGAGGTAGTCATTGTCCCAGGTCGTATCCCTGCTGCTGTTGCCGTCGGTCTCGCCATTCTTCGTGAATCCGGAATATACGATCGTATCCACATAAGTGTACGGACCCTTCATCTCTTTCGCAACAAGATACGCTATGCAGGAGCGCCTCCAGGTAGAGGAACAGCACAGATACAGCATGTAGGCGCCGCTCTCTCCGTCTTCCCACGCATAGTAGGGGTTCCAGATGATATCCGGTGCCCAGATCGCATAACCGCCGCTGCAGTCACCGTCATCGCATCCTGCCCACTGGAAGGGCTCCTCCAGTGTCTCCTTCAGGTCTCCGTAGAAGGGAACTCCCTTGCCTGTACCATAATCGAAGTTGAGCTGTTTCCATTCGATCAGGTCCGCTGAGGACGCGGAAGCCGTGTGGGAGCCGAGCACGTAATATGTGCCGTCGGCATCCTCAAAGATGGACGGGTCATGCACGCAGACATGAACTGTCTTCTTCAGATCCGTATTCTCTGCCGCTTCTGTCTCTGCAGCCGTCGCATAGCTTCCCAGAGAAGCTACAAGGCAAACCGCAAGCCCTGCCGCCATAAGTCTTCTGCCTGTATTCATGTCTTAGCCCCCATTGAATCAGAAACGGCATCCGGGCGTTTCCGGCGCAGGATGTCGTCTCTTGAATGTATTGTCACCTTGCAGATTACTGCTCTACAGTGATTTTGATAACGCTGTGAGCCGGCAGTGTGAAGGACAGAACGCCGTCCTGAAGCTTCACTTCATGTTCTCTGGTCATAACCGTATCTGGCTCATCGAATGTGTTCATATCTCTCATCTGTCCGGCCAGGATCTGCGCGGATGCCTTCTTCGCGGCAAAGCCTGCGATGTGGGTATCCACCGGATAATCCTTGTCCGCGGACAGGTTGCCGATCGTGATCTGCAGCCTGCCATCCTTGTCGATGGATGCGGATTCCGAGAGGCTCGGAACCATGTACTGCTCTTCCTCACCGATCGTTTCGGTCTCGATGTGACTGTTCACAAGCTGTGCATCCTGGTGCTCGCGGAACATGCGGAACACATACCAGGTCGGTGTCTTGATCATCTGCTCTCCCTCTGTGAGAAGGACAGACTGCAGGACGTTGACGATCTGCGCGAGGCAGGCCATCTTCACACGGTCACAATGCTTATTGAAGATATTCAGTGTGATGCAGGCAACCAGTGCGTCACGCATGGTATTCTGCTGATACAGGAAGCCCGGATTCGTGCCCGGCTCCACCGTGAACCAGGTTCCCCACTCATCGACGATCATACCGATCTTCTTCTCCGGGTCATACTCATCCATGATCGCGCCGTGCATGCGGATCAGGTCATCCATGTACTGTGCTTTGGCAAGGGTCTTGTACCAGACCTTCTCATCGAAGTCGGTCGCGCTGCCCTTGATCTCCCATCCTTCGGGATGGACATAGTAATGCAGGGAGAGTCCGTCTGCATTGCCGTGGAACTGCGGCTCGCAGTGTCTGAAGAGCGTCTTCAGAACACCCTGGGTCCACTCCGTATCCGCCACATTCGCGCCGCATGCGATCTTGCGGATGAGCTCCGGATTATCGATGCTGCGCTCCTTCTCTTCTCCGCCGCCGTACTGGCGTACATAGGTCTGATAGCGGCGGTATTCATTGGCATAGAACTCCGGCGTCATGTTGCCGCCGCAGCCCCAGTTTTCATTGCCGACGCCGAAGAAGTCTACCTTCCAGGGCTCCGGATGCCCGTTCTTTGCGCGAAGATCCGCCATCGGGGATACACCGTCGAAGGTCATGTATTCGATCCATTCCGACATCTCCTGCACCGTTCCGCTGCCGAGATTGCCGTTGACATAGGTCTCGCATCCCAGCTGACGGCACAGCTCCATGTATTCATGGGTGCCGAAGCTGTTGTCCTCCACAACGCCGCCCCAGTGGGTGTTGATCATCTTCTTGCGGTTTTCCTTCGGTCCGATCCCGTCCTTCCAGTGATACTCATCCGCAAAGCAGCCACCCGGCCAGCGCAGCACCGGGACCCTGATCTCCTTCAGTGCCTCCACTACGTCTGTGCGCATGCCATTAACATTGGGAATATCTGAATTCTCTCCGACATACATTCCCTCGTAGATGCAGCGGCCAAGATGCTCTGAAAAATGTCCGTAGATCTCTTTGTTGATCTTTCCCATCTTCTGCCCTGCATTGATGTAATAGGTTGCCATCTCTGTGAATTCTCCTCTCAATTCTCTATAAAATCTATAGGATCGGTTCTGGACTCTGTCCGGGTCACGAACCGAAAAAACTGTATAGCATATAATTATGTAGTTTACAACTAAGCCGGGGAAATCCCCGACTCAGCAGCTTACAGATATTATCCTTTGACAGCTCCGGAGGTCATGCCCTCGATCAGATATCTCTGGAAGATCAGATAGATCACCAGGATCGGGATGATACCGAACATGGAACCTGCGATCAGCAGGTCGTAGTTGTTGCCGTAAGGTGTCAGCAGGGTGTTCAGACCGATCTGCAGTGTGAACTTATTGGTATCACGGAACACGAGCATCGGCCACAGCATGTTGTTCCAGGATCCCATTGCGCACAGGATTGCCATGGATGCGAATGCGGGCTTGGTGATCGGCATCATGATCTTCACGGAGATGCCGTACTCCGTGCAGCCATCGATGCGGGCTGCGTCAAGCAGCTCGTGCGGCAGACTCTGCATGTACTGCCGGAAGAAGAAGATGGTCGAGGCCGCGCACAGACCGGGCAGGATTACACCGGCTCTGGTATTGATGATGTGCAGGGTCGTGACTTCCTGATACAGCGGGAGCATCAGGATCTCGAACGGTACGCACATGGTGGCGATGACCATGAAGAACAGGAAGCCCTGCAGTCTGAACTTATACATCGTCAGGCCATATGCTACGAAGTAGCAGACCAGAAGCGTCAGAACGACTGTGAGGAGTGTCAGGATCAGTGAATTCTTGTACCACATGAAGTACTTTGCAGAGTCCACTTTGCTGTTCCCACCTGCGATGCCGAACAGATACTTGTAGTTGTCCAGCGTCATGGTACGGAAGTCCCAGTTGATGGCCAGTCCATTCTGCACCAGCTCACGGCCCGGGCGGAAGGAAGCCAGAAGACCTGCCAGAAGCGGGAATGCAATAAAGCCGCACAGGATCACAAACAGTCCGGTTGCCAGCACCGAGGCGACACGATGATTGGATTCCATCGTCTTATTCTTATTCATGTCAGTCCTCCTTCTTGAATGTGCCGGTCGCGATCAGCTGAATGACATTGATCGCAAGAGCTATGACCATCAGCACCATGCCGACTGCGCACGCATATCCCAGATCGTTCTTCTCGATACCTCTCTTATACAGATATCCGACGATCGTCAGACCGATGTTCTTCGGTGAGGAATTGCCGTTCCACAGCATGAAGCTCTCCAGGAACATGGACAGTCCTGCATAGACCGAGATCGTAATGACGTAGATCGTAGTGGGCTTGATCAGCGGAAGGGTCAGGTACCAGAACTTCTGCCATGCATTTGCACCGTCGATATCAGCGGATTCGTAGATGGATCCGTCGATGGCCTTCAGGCCGGAAACAAAGTACAGCATGTTGACGCCGGTCCATCTCCACATACACAGGAGAAGCAGCGCGATCCACGCGGTCCATTTTTCTTTCAGCCATGCGATCGGTGTCCTGCCAAGGAACTGCAGCAGCTGGTTCATCTGGGATCCTGCAGACTCAGAGAACATCATACGGAACAGCATACCGGAGATAACAACGGATGTCAGGGCCGGGATGTACATGATAACCTTCCATACACCCTTCGCCTTGGTGATGCGGCTCTCCATCAGGACTGCCAGAAGCAGCGGGATGGGAATCATGAGGATCAGTGTGAGGATCATGTACTCCACGCTGTTCCCGACAGCGATCGCAAAGAACTTGTCTTTCGCAAGCTTTGCGTAGTTCGCAAGTCCGATAAAGGTTCTGTTCCCGAAGTTGATCTCCTGGAAGCTCATGACGATACCGCTGACCAGCGGATAAGCCCAGAAGACGATCAGGCTCAGAATGAACGGAAGGACGAACACATACGGTGCGACCTTCTGTGAATAGAATACTTTCTTGAATTTGCCCATAATCAGGTTCTCCTTGTAAGCCTGTAAGAGGCGGGGCTGTTATCCCCGTTCAAAAGGGGAGCCGGGAATGGCTTTCCCAGCTCCCCTCACTGTTCATCCTATCTTACGCGGGGCTTCAGCCGGCGCTTTGATTCGGGAATCATCAGATCTGATTACATGGTCTCCATCTCGATGTACTCCTGCGCCTCTGCCAGTGCCTCGTCGATATCCATGCCATCTTCGAAGACTTCGTTCAGAGTGGTGGTGCACATATAGTCGTTCAGAGTCGGAGATACGGTGGTGGTGTAGATCGTGCCGATTGCGTCCTCGTTCGCCAGCTGCTGAAGGACTTCATACGGTTTCACGCGGAAGAAGGTGTTGTACGGATTCGACTCGTCGAATGCGAAGTCGTCGTCGAACCACAGTGCGCTGTTGCATACATCGAATCCAAGGTCGTTCCAGATATGAGCTTCGCCGTCCTCAGAGAGCTTCGCCCATGCGAGGAACTCAGCTGCCAGTGCCGGATCTGCGGACTGCTCTGTGACAACCGTACCGGTTCCGCCGATACCAACGGAGCACTTCTGGCCTTCTTCGAATACCGGGATCGTGGTGATGTCATACTTGCCTTCCATCTCGGGCATGTAGTTCAGGAAACGGCTCATGTACCACATAGCCTTCGGGAAGGATGCGATCTTGCCTTCCATGACGTTCTTGAAGCCTGCTTCCAGGTCAACATGTCCGTCGGTGGAGATCATTGCGATGCCGTCATCCAGCCACTGCTTCTGCATGGTCATCATCTTCTTGACGGAATCCAGTTCAACGTTGACTTCTCCGTCCGGGCCGCCGGTCCAGTCTTCGCCGTACTCAGCCATTGCAATCCACATCCAGTCAACTCCGCCGGTATCAACAGAGGTCAGATACACTTCACCGTTGGAAGCATCGCGAAGCTGCTCGCCGAGCTTGGTGTAGTCATCCCAGGTCTTGACTGACTTGTAGTCCAGTCCGTACTTTTCGAAGATCTCTGCATTCCAGTACATAACGGATGCACCTACGTGGGTCGGAACACCGATGCGGGTGCCGTCTGCCTTGGAGTAGACATCCAGACGGGACTGTACGCAGTCTGCTTCATAGGGAGCCAGCGCATCGTTCAGTGCATAGAGAGGTGTGTCTGCTCCGGTGTAGTTCGGGAACTGGCCGATCTCAACGTCGCACATATCCGGCGCGCCGCTGCCTGCCTGCAGGGACATCATAAGTTTGTTGTGCATATCCGAATACGGATAGGTGCTGAATGTGACATTAAGCTGTCTGTCCGGATTCTCCTCGTTCCATTTCTCAACCATCTTTCCGTAGAACTCATTGTGAACATCTACGAAAGACCACATCTCAAAATGGGTTCCGTCTTCTGGTCCGACTGTGGTAACTGCGGTAGCCTCGCCCTCAGCTGCCTCGTCTGCGATAACTCCTGCCGGCATAGCTGCAACAAGGCTAGCTGCCAGTGCGATTCCGAGCCATCTCTTCTTCATTGATAAGCCTCCCTTTCTGCGTCTGTCCAGACGCGGTGTCCATAAACCCTTTGTTTACGGTTACCGGCGGATTCCTTATCCCGCCCTGATGGCTCCACTATACAGTTCCATGTATTTTGTGTCAATCACAAAAACTAAAATACTTTGATTTTATCTATAACATTAGTTGTACATTATAAGTACTGCACAATATCAAATGTCCATAATTGTGCATATTGTACATTTTAATTTTATTATTTTAGAGTATTGTGAAATTATCACGTTTGTCTTAAACTAATCCATATCAACCTGACAAAAAAGGCGGTGCCGCTATGAGATATATTAAGAATACAGACGACGCGCTGGAGGTATTCCGGGCGCTCGGATCTGAAGTGAGAATAGACATTCTGAATCTTCTGATACAAAACGGAAGAATGAGCATGAACCATCTGGCCCAGGCCCTCGGGATCTCCAACGGGGCGCTTACCCCCCATGTCAGAAAACTGGAGGCTTGTGACCTTCTGCGGGTCAATACGGATACAGAGAAGCACGGCAATCTGCGCCTCTGCGAACCTCATCTGGACAAAATCCTCTTTGTTCTGGGCAGCGGGCAGCACCCGCAGAATGAGTTCCGCTCCCATCTGCGGGTAGGCCAGTACAGCCGCTGCAGCATCTATCCCACCTGCGGCCTTGCGACGGGCAGCGAGCTGATCGGCAAGGTGGATGACCCCCGCCGTTTCACGGACCCGAAGCATTTCTCCGCGGATATCCTGTGGCTGGGTAAGGGCTTCGTAGAATATATGATCCCCTGCGTGATCCCCCGCCGCTCCGGCATCGAGCAGATCTCCGTCTCCATGGAGCTGAGCTCCGAGGCTCCGGGCAGCAATCCCCACTGGCCCTCCGACATCCATTTCTATCTGAATGATACGCTTCTGGGAGTATGGACCAGCCCCGGAGACTTCGCGGATGTTCCCGGACTCTTCACCCCCGACTGGTGGTTCTCCAACTGGAATCAGTACGGACTTCTCAAGACGCTGCTGATTCGAAGCGACGGCACCTGGATAGATGACCAGAAGCTGTCCGATGTGACCATAGAGCAGCTGCAGGTCACAGGAAAGGCACCCATGTATCTGCGGCTGGAGGTCCCGGACAACGCGCGTCACGTCGGCGGTCTGACGATCTTCGGAAGAGATTTCGGAAACTACAATCAGGACATAGAGTTCCGCATTATCTACAGTGACTGAGAGGGGGGCTGGCACTATGCGCAGGATTAATGGTCTGAGAGAAGGGCTTGAACTGTTTAAGACGCTGGGGTCGGAAGTCCGCATGCGGATTCTCTCACTTCTCTCCGGGAACGGGGAAATGAATCTGGGTGAACTGGCCCAGGCTCTGGGGGTAACCCAGGGAGCCCTCACTACCCACATCCGCATGCTGGAACAGCAGGATCTGATCCTGGTCGAGGTGCGGCATTCGGACAGAGGGCTGCAGAAGATCTGCTCCCTGAAGGAGAACGAGATCCTTCTGAACGTCTATCCTTCCTTCGAGGAGAATCGGACAAATATGTACAGGACAGAGGTCCCGATCGGACATTACACGGACTACTCCGTCCGTCCCGGCTGCGGACTGATGACAGACAGTACCCTGGTGGGCACTTCCAATGACGCCCGAGTATTTTCCTATCCGGAGCGGCTCGAGGCGCAGATGTTCTGGTTCCACGACGGATATATCGAATACAGGATCCCGAATCTTCTCCCGGACAATCACCGCATCGTGCAGCTTACCATCAGTCTGGAGATGTCCTGCGCCGAACAGGGAAGCCTGCAGGATCTGTACTCCGACATCGACTATTATCTGAACGGCAGAAAGATCGGCAGCTGGCTGGCCTCCACCGGGGACCGGAGCGTCTCCCACGGAATCTACACCCCCGCCTGGAATGTCTCTCCCATGCGCCAGCACGGATTCCTGAAGATGCTGGTGATCAACAATTCGGCGGTCTTCATAGACGGTGTGAAGGTGATGGATACCGGCACAGACTGGCCCTTCCTGGATGAGAACGGGGATATGCGCTTCCGGATCGAATCCCATCCGTCGAAAGAACATCCGGGCGGTATCGCGCTCTATGGGGATCGTTTCGGGAACTACAATCAGAATATTCAGGTGATCGTACATTCTATGCCGGATGAACAGTACAGCCAGATGCTGTGACGCACCGGCAGATCCGCTTCAGAATATCAGGCAGGATACTTTCATGAAAAGAGCAACGCAACGTTCCATTTCTTCCCCATCGTCCTTCTACGGGATGTTCTTCGCATTATGCCTGCCGCTTGTGCTGCAGAACATGATTACGCTGGGGGTAAATCTTGCTGATAATATCATGCTGGGTTCGTTCAGCGAGACCGCCCTCTCCGGAGCCGCCGCGGTGAACCAGGTTCAGTTTGTCTACCAGCAGCTGCTCATGGCTCTCGGTGACGGGATCGTTATGATCTGCAGCCAGTACTGGGGCAGGCAGCAGACAGGACCCATGAAGAAGATCATGGCCTTCGGGATCCGGATCGCGCTTGGCATCGCTCTTGCGCTGTTTCTGGCAGTCACCTTCTTTCCGGCGCAGGTTCTGCATCTGTTTACAACAGACGCGGCGATCACTGCGGAAGGGATCCGCTATTTGAACATCATCCGCTTCTCCTATCTCTTCTTCGCTGTTACACAGATCTGCCTTGCGTGCCTTCGCAGTGTCGGAACCGTGCGCATCGCATTCAACCTGTCCGTGCAGACACTGATCGTGAACTGCTGTATCAATTATGTACTCATCTTCGGACATTTTGGCGCTCCGCGTCTTGGGATCGCCGGCGCTGCGATCGGCACCCTGACCGCGCGCATCCTGGAAGCAGCGGTCGCTCTGTGGTATCTGTTCACAAGAGAAATGAACCTGAAGATGAAGGCAGCGGATCTTCTCCATATCGATTCTCTGTTGAGCATGGACTATATCAGGGTCACCGCGCCTATGATGGTCGTATCGGGTCTGTGGGGTCTGAACACCGCCATGCAGACGGTCATTCTCGGCCATATGACCTCTGAGGCAATCGCCGCAAACAGCGCAGCCTCTACCCTGTTCCTGCTGGTGAAGGCGATGCCGGCTGGCGCTTCTGCTGCCTCCGCGATCCTGATCGGCAGGAAGATCGGGGAAGGCAACCTCAGAGAAGTCAAAAAAGATGCCGTTCGTCTTCAGAAGATCTTCCTGACGATCGGCATCTGCTGCGGAATTATTCTGTTCTTTCTCCGGATCCCAGTCCTGTCGATGTACGATCTGGCAGACAGCACCCGGGCGATGGCGAATTCATTTCTCATCGTACTGAGCATCATCACTGTGACCATGTCCTACCAGATGCCCACCAATAACGGCATCATCCGGGGAGGAGGCAATCCGGGGTTCGTTGTCAAGATGGACCTGATCAGCATCTGGGGGATCGTGATCCCTCTCTCACTCTTCATGGCCTTCGTGGTGAAGGCGTCTCCTCTCGTGGTTGTCTGCTGCCTGAACGCGGATCAGGTCTTCAAGTGCGTCCCTGCGTTCATAAAGGCAAACTACGGCAGCTGGATCCGGAAGCTGACGAGGGACTGAACACATCAGTTCTGTGAAGATTTACTTGTTATCTTCTCAGACTTTCAAATTTACACAAACATAACTGTCTCCTTCACTGATATCAGAGCGGATCAGTTCCTCGTGCGGCCCTGTATGTTACCTCTACCTTCTCATATCTCAGTGGCCGCTGCAATTCTTTTTTTCATCTGCCGGCGGTGAATGCTATAATGGGTGAAATAAACGCAAAGGAGGCATGACACTGTGGACCCACGTACCTATATCGCCATCGATCTGAAGTCCTTCTATGCCTCCGTTGAATGCGCTAAGAGGCGAAGAGACCCTCTGACCACCCACCTGGTGGTGGCGGATCCCTCCAGGACGGAGAAGACGATCTGCCTTGCAGTCTCTCCCTCCCTGAAGGCCTACGGGATTCCCGGGCGGGCCAGACTCTTTGAGGTCGTCCAGAAGATGAAGGAGGTCAACCAGCGCAGGCTGTCCTTCGCAAGGCAGCGCCGTCTGCTTGGCGATGCCGGATTTAAATCCGGCTCGGACAACGCGCTCGCCCTTGAGAAGGATCCTTCCCTGAGGGCGGAGTACATCATTGCGCCGCCCAGGATGAAGCTGTATGAGGAGTACAGTACCAGGATCTATTCGATCTATCTGAAATACGTAAGTCCAGAGGACATCCATGTATATTCCATCGATGAGTGCTTCATCGATGTCACTTCCTATCTGCACGCCCGCCGGCAGACTGCCCGTGAGCTTGCGCGGACCATGATCGCTGATGTGCTCGCTTCCACCGGCATTACCGCCACGGCGGGGATCGGTACCAATCTCTACCTGGCCAAGGTCGCGATGGACATCGTAGCCAAGCATGTCCCTGCCGACAGCGACGGAGTGCGGATCGCCGAGCTTGATGAGATGTCCTACCGGGATCTTCTGTGGGCGCACCGCCCTCTGACCGACTTCTGGAGGATCGGAAGGGGCTACGCGCGCAGGCTCGAGAAAATGGGCTACCACACCATGGGAGATATCGCCAGGGCATCCCTGGATCCGGTCCAGGAGGACATCCTCTACGATACCTTCGGGATCAACGCCGAGCTGCTGATCGACCATGCCTGGGGATGGGAGCCGACACTGATTAAAACGATCCGTGAACACCGTCCGGATACCAACAGCATCTCCTCCGGACAGGTGCTGCAGTGTCCCTATGAGGCTGAAAAAGCGCGTCTGATCGTCCGGGAGATGGCGGAGCTGCTCTCTCTGGATCTGGTCAGAAAGAATCTTGTCACCTCCAAGCTGGTGCTCACCGTCGGTTATGACATGGAGAGTCTCGAGGGTGAACGGGGTCAGAACTATAAGGGGGAGGTCGTACGGGACTGGTACGGAAGATATGTCCCGAAGCATGCCCACGGAACGATCAATCTCGACCATAAGACCTCTTCGGGCCGCGCCATCACGCAGGCCATGGACAGTCTGTACGAGCGCATCGTGGATCCGGAGCTTCTGGTCCGCAGGATGTACGTAGTCGCGGCGGATGTTACGGATGAGGCCTTTGCCGGGGAGAAGGTTCCCGTCCAGATGGATCTGTTCACGGATTACTCGGCCATCGAAAAACAGCGGGAAGAAGAAAAGCGTGAAAAGCGCATGCAGGAAGCCATCCTGAAGCTGCAGGGCAAGTTCGGGAAGAACGCCGTGCTAAAGGGAATGAATCTTCAGGAGGGCGCCACGACGATCCAGAGAAATAACCAGATCGGCGGACACCGGGCAGAATGATCCGGCTGTCCTTCATCTTGCGGAAGTTTACTGTTTCTGGATTCTATATTACTGGAATTGACTTTACTGGAATTAATCTTACTGGATTTATTTTTACCGGAGTTTGATTATGGGAGAATACGACGATATCCGGCATCTGCCCCACCATGAGTCGAAGACACATCCCCGGATGAGTCTGGAGGACCGGGCGGCACAGTTCGCCCCCTTTTCTGCTCTGTCCGGATACGATGAGCTTGTCCGGGAGACCGCGCGCCTGACAGATACCATGATCGAACTGTCAGAGGATGAGAAGGCGGAACTGGACCGAAACCTTGCAGCCGCGGCAGATGCACTTCGAAGCGGTGCCGCTTTGCGGGTCACCCTGACACACTTTGTTCCGGACGAGAGGAAAAGCGGCGGCCGATACGAAGACTGCACCGGAGAGGTGAGGCGGATCGATCCGGTCCGCCGGACCCTCCGCCTTCACATGGATGAACCGGAAAGCTCTGACCATGAGATTTCCCTGGATCGGATTATATCCATTTATGCCAGTTCCGACATCGTATCCTGATCTGCCAGCCTGAATCCTCCGGCTCTCAGGGTTTCCTCTGCCTTCTGCACGTCTTCGACGCGCAGGATCATGTAGGCATTGCCGCTCTCCTTCCCTGCCAGGGTGGAATACATATACTCAAGATTGACCTGTGCCTTCGCCAGGGCCGCCAGGACCTTATTGAGTCCGCCCACCACATCGGGGATCATGACCGCGACGACCGGAGTCATGCTGAAAATATATTCATTGTCCTTCAGCACGGTAGCTGTCTCATACACATCATATACGATCATGCGGACGATGCCGAAGTCCTTCGTCTCGGCAAGGGACAGCGCACGCAGTGAGATCCCGGCATTGGCAAGAACCGCTGTCATCGCGTCAAGCATGCCCGGTTTATTTTCCAGAAACACGGATATCTGTTTAATCGCCATGAATAGTACCTCCTCTACGTTTTATGCTCAGATCTTTCTGTTATCGATGACACGGACCGCCTTGCCTTCAGAGCGGGTGATGGACTTGGGCGCCACCAGGGTCACCTTGGCCTTGATGCCAAGCATGGACTTCAGGCCGTCCACAAGAGCCTTCTGGCGTCTGTCGATCTCGCCCAGGTTATCGGTGAACATCTCGGGAGTCATCTCCACATGGACATCCAGCGTATCTGTATTGTTCACCCTGTCAACGATGATCTGATAGTTCGCGGCATAGCCCTGATTGAGCAGAACAGCTTCGATCTGGGACGGGAATACGTTGACTCCGCGGATGATCAGCATATCGTCAGAGCGTCCCTTGGGCTTCATCATCTTGACCAGCGTGCGGCCGCAGGAGCATTTCTCTCTGGAGAGGCAGCAGATATCTCTGGTGCGGTAGCGCAGAAGCGGGAAGGCTTCCTTATCCAGCGATGTGAAGACCAGCTCGCCCTCACTTCCCAGCGGCAGGACCTCTTCGGTATCGGGATCGATAATCTCAGCGTAGAAATGGTCCTCATTGATATGCATCCCGCTCTGTGCAGAGCATTCAAAGGAAACACCCGGGCCGGACAGTTCGGTCAGTCCGTAGATATCGTAAGCTTTGATACCCATGGTGTTCTGGATATCCTGCCTCATCTCCTCTGACCAGGCTTCCGCACCGAAGATTCCTGCCTTGAGCGGGATATCATCCGGTCCCAGTCCCATCTCCTTCATCCGCTCGCCCAGATAGGCAGCGTAGGACGGAGTGCAGCACAGGATCGTTGCCTGCAGGTCATTGAGGAACATGATCTGACGGTCTGTATTGCCGGAGGAGGTCGGAATGGTGAGGCATCCTACCTTGTGGGATCCGCCATGCAGTCCGGCGCCGCCGGTGAACAGGCCGTATCCGTAAGAGACCTGACAGACATCTTCGTCTGTCCCGCCTGCTGCCGTGATCGCCCTAGCACAGCACTCTTCCCACATGTCAACGTCTTTCTGCGTATAGAATGCCACGACACGTTTTCCGGTGGTTCCGGAAGTGGAATGGATCCGGACGCAGTCCTTCAGCGGGGTTCCGAGAAGTCCATAAGGATACGCATCACGAAGATCTGCCTTGGAGAGGAACGGAAGCTTGCTGATATCGTCGATGGACCTGATATCATCCAGCGTGACGCCCTTCTCTTCCATCTTCTTCCTGTAGTAGGGGACATTGTCCCATACATGCTTCACCTGCCTGAGGAACTTCTCGTTCTGGATCGAACGCATCGTCTCCCGGTCGGCACACTCCATGTCTTTCTGAAAATATCTCTCCATTGTGTTTCCTTTCCTCCAGGGTCAGCCCCTGTCGTGTGATACTGACTCTGCGCCGGTCCGACTGCAGAGGTACTGCACATATTAAGCCTTCTTGCCCAGTTCGAACGCCTTACGGTTGATCTCCAGGAACTTCTGCGGGACACATGCTTCGATCGCACTCTGCCACACCTCATCCGGAAAATCAAAATAGTGGGAGAGCCTTCCGAGAAGGACCAGGTTGACGGCCCTTACGGTTCCGGCTTCCTGGGCAAGGGCCACGCAGTCCATCGCGTCCACCTTCGCCCCGGCATCACGCATTTTCTGCACAAGATTCTCCGGGTACTCCATGGCGCCTGTCACGACGGGCATGGGATCGATCTGCTGGATGTTGGTCACGATCTGTCCGTCCGGTTTCAGGAACGGAAGCCATCTGGCTGCCTCCAGCAGCTCAAAGGAGACGATGTAATCCGCTTCTCCCTCATCGATCACCGGAGACGCGACCCGGCTGCCATACCTGACATAGGTCACGACGCTGCCGCCTCTCTGGGACATGCCGTGTACTTCACTGACCTTGACGTCATACCCTTCATTCAGAAGCAGATAGCCCAGCAGTTTGCTGGCCAGAAGGGAACCCTGTCCGCCGACACCGACGATCATGATATTCTTCGTATCCATTATGCTTCCTCCTTTCCGGTCGACTCAAAGGCCCCGACTCTGCACATCTGGGTGCATACGCCGCATCCGACGCACAGGGTGGCATCCACTCTGGCCTTGCCATTCTTCATCGAGATGGCAGGACATCCGATCTTCATGCAGGACTTGCAGCCGACACATTTGTCTGTGTTGACTCGCAGAGCCGCTTTCCTCTTCACGTACTTCAGAAGCGCGCACGGCCGCCTCGAGATGATGACCGAGGGCTCCGCGGCTGCCAGCTCTTCTTTAATGACGCTCTCACAGGCCTTCAGATCATAAGGATCCACGACCGTCACCCGGTTGTACCCCATGGCCCGGCAGAGGGCTTCGAGGTTGATCTTGCCTGCGGGATCTCCTTTGATATTGTAGCCCGTGGTCGGATTCTGCTGATGGCCCGTCATACCGGTAATGGAATTGTCCAGTATGATCACGGTCGAATTACTCTGATTATACGCTACATTCGCAAGACCAGTCATACCGGAATGCATAAACGTAGAGTCGCCTATAACGCATACGGTATGTTTCTCGCTCTCTTCCCCGCCCATCTTGTTAAAGCCGTGCAGCGCTGAGATGGAGGCACCCATGCAGAGGGTCATCTCCATGGATGCCAGCGGGGCAACCGCTCCCAGTGTATAGCATCCGATGTCGCCAAGAACGGTGCAGCCAAGCTTCTTGAGGGTATAGAACAGACCCCTGTGGGGACATCCCGGGCACATCACAGGCGGGCGCATCGGAAGCGTCTCAGAGAGTGAGAGATCCTTCGGTGCCTCTTTCCCCAGTGCCTTTGCCACGAGATTCTGGGAGAATTCACCTATGATCGGCAGGATATCCTTGCCCTGTACGTCAAGGCCGAGAGCCCTGCAGTGATTCTCCATGATCGGATCCAGCTCCTCGACCACGACCAGCCGGTCGACCTTCGACGCAAAGTCCAGGATCAGCTGATCCGGAAGCGGATTGGCCATGCCGATCTTCAGGATGGAGACGGAGTCTCCGAATACTTCCGTTACGTACTGATAGCTGGTGGACGAGGTGATGATCCCGAGCTGCGTCCCGCCCATCTCCACACGGTTCACCGGGGCGCTCTCCGCATACTCCTTCAGAAGACGTGTGCGCTCTTCCACGATGGGATGCCTCTTCTTCGCATTTCCGGGCATCATGACATATTTTGCGATATTCTTCTCATAGGAACGCACCGGAACGCTGCGCTCTCCTGGCTCCACCACTGACTGGGAATGGGCGACACGGGTGCACATCTTGAGCAGGACCGGAGTGTCGAACTTCTCAGAGATCTCATAGGCAAGCTTCGTGAATTCCAGTGCCTCGGCAGAATCTGAGGGCTCCAGCATCGGCAGCTTGGCTGCGATGGCATGATGGCGGGAGTCCTGTTCATTCTGGGAAGAATGCATCCCCGCGTCATCGGCAACGACCACTACAAGTCCGGCATTGACTCCGGTATAGGACATGGTATAGAGCGGATCCGCGGCCACATTCAGGCCAACGTGTTTCATCGCGCAGAATGAGCGGTATCCTGCCAGGGAGGCGCCAAAGGCACCTTCCATCGCGACCTTCTCATTCGGTGCCCATTCGCAGTACACCTCGTCATATTTCGCAAGCTCTTCCGTGACCTCCGTACTGGGGGTTCCGGGATAACTGGACGCGAAACAGCATCCCGCTTCGTACAGCCCCCGGGCAACCGCCTTATTGCCCAGCATCAGTTGTTTCATAGATCTTCCCGCCTCCATTCATGTATTTTTTTCATGAGAATTCAGATTGATAGTACTGATTATAACCGATTCCGCGCAGAGAAACACTAAAAACTTTTACACATTAATGATTTCATGCAATAAATTATTCAGGACGTAAAAAAGCGGCGCAGGATTTTCACACTGCACCGCCTTCTTCAATATTCTTCAATCAATTATTTGCTGCTCTTTCCTGCGCCCAGGATCTCAAGGAGCCTCAGGAACAGGTTCACCATGTCTACGTAGATCTCACATGCGCAGAGGATCGCGTTTCCTACGGTAGGCGCGTACTGCTGTGCTCTCCAGAAGTCATACCCGATGTAGAGGCTGAACAGAGCCGCTCCGAAGTAAGCGAAGATGATCGTGTTGATGCCCATGATCCATGTGATCACGAAGGCGAGGATCATACCGAGCAGGCAGCCGAACAGTATGCCGCCGATCCTGCTGAAGAACTTCGGGAATGCGATGCTCAGCATAACCATTGCCGCAGTGATGATACCTGTATACAGGAACGCCTGCTGCACAACTGCTGCTCCAACTCCGCCGTAAGTCGAAACGATCACCGACAGGACCAGGCCCAGCGGAATGACGATCATGTTGTATCCCACGAAGCGGATCACGGTTGAGCGTGAGCGGTGGATGACTGCGGTTCCGGCGATCACCAGAATGATATATCCGACGATCAGAACGATCGGATTCATTGCCATTGCCAGGTTCGTGCATGTCATGCACATGATGATATTGACCACGATTCCGTACAGAACGAAGCCGCCCATGATCAGGTTGTAGATTCCGGCAGAAACTCCTCTGCCTTCATCCAGGGTCTCGTGCTGGCTCTTTCCAAAACCAATGGTCTGAGTGGAATTATTTTCCATGATTTATTTCCTCCATGTATTTACTATGTTTATTGACGCCCGCATCTGTGTGCGGGAAGCTGTTTTTTATCACTTGCAATTACATATACGGAAGACAGGGTGCCAGTCCACTGAATCTACACAGATTCTTAAGCATTTTTATGAAATATTTTGAGTGTGCCTTAAGCTCAGCCGTAGAGGTGCAGCACCTCTACGCCCTTGCGGACCACATGGTATGCCGGATTCTCCAGGACTTTGCGGGCATTCTTCAGCTCTTCCCGGATCTGGATGTGCTGCGGGCAGTGCCGCTCGCAGGCACCGCAGCCGATGCACCGAGAGGCGGAGGCACTGTCTTTGCGAAGCGCCGTCGTCATGAGATATTCCCTGAAGCCGGTCATCCTGCCCTCGCTGTAACAGCGGTTGTAGGCGGAAAAGGTTCCCGGGATGTCCACTCCCTGCGGACATGGCATGCAGTAATGACAGCCCGTGCATCCTACCCTCATCTTTGAGTTGATGACCTGGGCCACATTGTCCAGCATCTGAAGATCGTCTTCCGTCAGAAGTCCCGCCGAGGAGTGGCTCGCCGTGCGGATATTCTCCTCCAGCATCTCCATTGAATTCATACCCGAGAGGACGACCGTGACCTCCTCCTGGTTCCAGAGCCAGAGGAAGGCCCAGCCCGCCGGGCTGTGATGGACGCTGTGCTTCTTAATGATCTGCCGCGCCTGCACAGGCAGGGACTTTGCCAGTCTTCCTCCCCTCAGAGGTTCCATGATCACGACCGGAAGCCCCTTCGAATGGGCGTACTGCAGACCTTCTCTGCCCGCCTGGGAATGCTCGTCCATGTAGTTGTACTGGATCTGGCAGAAATCCCAGTCGTAGGCATCGAGGATCCTGCAGAACATGTCGGAATTGCCGTGATAGGAGAATCCCACCTGACGGATCTGACCGGTCCTCTTCTTCTCCTCCAGCCACTCCACGATCCCGAGTACCTTCAGCTTCTCCCAGGCGGAGATGTCATTGAGCATGTGCATCAGATAGTAATCGATATAATCTGTGCGCAGTCTCTTAAGGTGCTCTTCGAAATACTTGTCCAGCGACTGGGCGGAGCGGATCATGTAGTGGGGAAGCTTCGTGGCAATATGTACCTCGGAGCGTATGCCGTGCTTCTCAAAGATCTCCCCGATCGCCGCCTCGCTTCCGGGATAGATGTAGGCTGTGTCAAAATAATTGATCCCTGCCTCATAGGCGCGCAGAAGCTCCCGCTCGGTTTCTTCCATATCGATGCGTCCTCCGGAGCGGGGAAAGCGCATGCAGCCAAAGCCAAGGCAGGACAGTTTATTGCCATAGCGGTCTTCCCTGTACTTCATTTTCATAATTAACTCCTTATTCACTGCGAAGGGCCGCCACCGGATCCTGTCTGGAAGCCTTCCCTGCCGGTATGGAACCGCCTGCCAGATTGAGTACGATACACAGCACCACCAGGATCGCGGCCGCACCGGCAGGCAGGTAGGCGTATACCGGCTGGTCGGTAAAGCTGTGGATCGCCGCATTGATCGGTATCTGGAGCAGAAGCGTCAGCAATATGCCGAACATGCCTGCGAGAATACCGATGATAAATGTTTCCGCGTTGAATACCTGGGTGATGTTGCGCCGCGACGCACCCATGGCGCGGAGGATACCGATCTCTTTTCTTCTCTCCAGTACAGAGATATAGGTAATGATGCCGATCATGATCGATGACACGACCAGGGACACCGCGACGAAGGCGATGAGCACATAGGTAATGACATCTATGATCGTCGTGACAGAGGACATCAGAGAGCCTACATAATCGGTATAGGAGATCACCTGCTCCTCATGCCCTTCCTTCTTCATGGCACTGTTGTAGGCATCCAGGATATGGATCACCTCTTCTTTGCTCTCGAAGTCCTTCGGATAGATCGTGATCATGCCGGGCGTTCCGGGATCCGCGTATCCGAACCGGATCAGATTGCCGCTGTAGGTGGAGCTGCCGGCCTGTGCCGCGGCCGCGTACATCTCCTCCATGCGCTCCTGATCCATCTCCATGGAGATCACATCGCCGATCTTCTCGGGATCCACCGTGACCAGCTCCATCACTGCAGGGATCAGATCCTCGATCACCTGCTGAAGGGTCGGTGATTCTCCGGTGCGCCGAAGCTCACGGAGGATCCGGACGGTCTGGACCGCTGTGAGCCTTCCATGCTCCTCCATGACCTGGTCCATCCCCTCCCAGTTTACGGAAACCGCGTCCGGAAGATTCTCCGGATGGATCTCCATCGAGTCAGTCAGTCCGGAGAACAGATTCTCATTGGTCTCCCCAAAAGGACTTCCGGTCAGAACGTCGGTCTGCGGGTCGGCAGTCTGAGCCTGCACGATCTCACTGTCAGCAGCTTCGCCGATCAGGCTCAGCATGAGTTCACTGCGGTAATTGATACCGGGTTCCAGGATGCCGAGGGAATCGCCCGAAGACGTTACGACGCCGCAGATCTCGATCTGGGGAGCCTCATCCAGCTGGCTGTGCATGTAGCTCTCGTCATTGGCCCGGTCGATCCAGACGCCCATGGAGTCCTCATAGGAGAACCGCCTGCACGCGGGCAGAACGCTGAACCGGATCCCCAGAAATTCCTGGGGAGCGTATCTTCCGGAGGCATCCAGGCTTGTGTCCGTCCTGGTTCCGGTCTTCATGTCGAGGATCATCTGATCCAGCTGTGCGCGGTCCTTCAACCCCATGGTATAGAGCAGATAGTCGGGGACATTTCCTCCCGGCATCAGCACCAGCACACACTCTGTCTTCTCCCGGGGCCAGTGTCCCGCGAGAAGCTCATAGGATTCCATATACAGCTTCTCTTCTTCGGGAAGCATGTAGAATACGTCATTGCCGCTCCACAGCGCCATCATGCCGGAGAGATTGTCATCCATGGACAGTCCAAGAGCAGACATGGTCTGGTCCGGATACACCTGTCTGTATCCATCCCCCTCTTTCAGATAGATCTGGGGACTGATCCCGTAGCTGTAGCTGATGCTCCGAGTCACGTCCTCGATGCCGCTGTATCCGCTGTCAAAAAAGCGCTTGAGCGCCGCAAGGTCATTGGTCCCGGCGCCTGAGAACACACCGCCCAGGACCTGCTGCTCACTGACCTCATCTCCCTCTGTCTCCTGGATCATGTCCGAATGAATCTGCATCATGGCAGCCATGGAGGATTCCATGGAGAAGGTGGACGAGGAGATCTGGAGGGGATACTCGCTCAGCGATTCCTCCTCCATACGGTTGATGTAGCTGTGCGCTCCGGTCGACAGTGACAGGATCAGGGCGATGCCGGTGATCCCGATCGATGCGGCAAAGGCGACCAGCAGTGTCCGGGTCTTCTTGGAGAGCAGATTGGAGACCGACAGCGCAAGGGCCGTCAGAAATGACATGGAGGGCATGTCCGCCCTGGCGGTCTTGTTTTTTCCGCGGTCTGTATCCGCCTTGGCGAATCTTTCCGGAGCAGTCTCCTCTGAGGCAGTCCCCCTTGGAGCAGCCTCCGCTGGCACTGTCTCCTCTGACGCGGCCGGCACGTCCTCCTGCTGCGGATCATAGGGATTGCTGTCACTCTTCACCCTGCCGTCCCGCAGCTTGATGATGCGGGTGGCATAGCGCTCGGCCAGCTCCGGGTTGTGGGTCACCATCACTACCAGATGGTCCTGCGCCACTTCCTTGAGAAGCTGCATCACCTGTTCTCCGGTATCACTGTCCAGAGCCCCGGTAGGCTCGTCCGCCAGCACGATCGTCGGGTGGTTCACCAGAGCCCTGGCGATCGCGACACGCTGCATCTGTCCGCCGGACAGCTGGTCCGGCTTCTTGTGCATCTGCTCCTTCAGGCCGACCCTGTCCAGTTCCTCCGCTGCCCTCTCCCTGCGTTCTTCCCTGCTCACTCCGGCAAGGGTCAGGGCAAGCTCGACATTGCTGAGAAGAGTCTGATGCGGAATCAGGTTGTAACTCTGGAAAATGAATCCTACCGAATGGTTGCGGTACGCATCCCAGTCCCGGCTCCTGAAGCTGTCGGTCGGAACCGAGTCGATCAGCAGATCGCCCCTGTCACAGTGGTCCAGTCCGCCTATGATATTGAGCAGCGTCGTCTTCCCGGAACCGCTCGGTCCCAGGATCGCGACAAACTCATTTTCCCGAAAAGACAACGATACGCCGTCCAGAGCCTTCTGGACAAGCGTACCTGTTTTGTATTCTTTATAGATATCTTTTATCTGCAGCATATATTCAGAACATATCCGTCAATCAACTACGGGGTCACACCTGCGGCTGTGTCTCCGGCTCCGGCTGTGTCTCTGCCTCCGTCTCCGTCTCTCCGGTCCCGAAGTGCGCGTCGATATCAGCCGTGGTATTGTCTGCGATCTCCTGTACGTCATTGACGAACTTCTCCGCCTTCTTGTAGGTCTCGCTGTCCTTCAGCTCGGACTCCAGCGTCTCCCTGCGGTCCCTTGCCGCCTGTGACACATCGTCCACGATTCCGGCTGCTTCATCGACGATCACGTCCATGTGGCCCTGGATCTTCTGCTCCAGCTCGGTGTCCGGCTGGTAGCTCCTTCCGGCTGCCGCGCCTGCGCCGAAGGACAGAAGAATGGAGAGAATCCATGCCCAGAATGTACCCATAATAAAACCTCCTTATAACTGCAATTCCGATAATTAAATTCTTTCTTAAAAATGAACATAGGTTGTACTTATTATAACGAATCTATGATAAGATGTCATGTAAAAATACAAGCGCTTATTTTTCTTTACTGAATATTCAGGAGTAATACATGGCCATTAGAAAGAATCGGTCCGGATTCGCGTTCTTTCTGTTCTATATCGCCCTGCTGATCCTCCTTCTGCCGGTATCTGTATATGCCGGTGAACAGGACGGCGATCCTGGTGACGCAGATTCTCCGGAAACTGTCAACATCCCGGGATACACCCAGAATGCCTATGGATACTGCTATACGGGAGATGAACAGGTAGTCCGGATCCCGGCTGCCCTCACACAGCTCAACCACTACTGCTTTTACAAGAATGCTTCTGTGCAGGCTGTCATCGTTCCTGAAACCGTGGACATGGTCTCGGACAGTGCATTTTACAGATGCCCCAATCTTCGGTACATCTGTTTTATGTCGACTCAGACCCGGGTCTCCGACCGTTTCCTGAACGGTGCCACCGCGCTGATCAATATCTCAGCGCCGAAGAATTCCGCCCTGTACAACAAGTGTGTGAAGGACGGCATCCCCGTCACCTCCTCCAGGAATCCGTGCTTTTCGAAAAAGAGGGTGTATCTGCTTCCCGGCGACACCGAGAAGATGCCTCTGTTCAATTCCACGCAGGCAGTGTATAAGACCAGCAGCAAGAAGATTGTTACGGTCGATGAGAACGGGACGATCCACGCTAAAAAGAAGGGCAATGCCACCATCACTGCCGTGAGCGGAAGGCGGATCTACCAGTACAAGGTCACGGTCTACAGAAAGAGTGAAAATGAACGGATCAGGCAGATCCGCAAGTCCGAGAAGATCTCCGGCAGCCAGAAGACGATCAAGCGGATCCGGATCGTTCATGACTGGATGGTCCGCAACATCAGTTACGATTACAACAACTTCCGCAATGGAAGCATCCCCGGAGTGGCCCACACATCCAAGGGAGCCCTGATCCGGAAGATCTGTGTGTGCGACGGCTACGCCTACGGCTTCCTCAAGGTCATGCGTTCCATGGGAGTCCCCTGCAAGGTCGTCAACGGAACGGCAGACGGTGTCAGCCACGCCTGGAATATGGTATGTGTCGGCGGGAAATGGTATCACATCGATGTTACCTGGGACGATCCCGTCATCGATGAGAGCAGTACGAATACCATTCCAAGATATACGTACTTCATGAAATCCACCGAATACATGAAAGCGAATTCCCATCATTTCCAGGAGAAGAAATATCCGAAATGCACCAGCAAAAAATATGACAAGAAAGGGCTTACCGGTTATTTCAATCTTCTGAGCACCTACATCTACAAGTGGTAACAAAAAACAGTTCCCTCGGCGGGAACTGTTTTTTTATGTCCGTTCTGTCTTTCAGGAGATCCACTCTACATACTCTTCATAGAGATCCGTCCAGTTCTTATCGTAGGCACTGTCTCCTCTGTGATCCTCCAGGCCGTAGGTTTCCTTCAGCCAGGGGCCGAGCCACCTGCACACCTTCTTCATGCCGTCATTATTCAGATGGTCTCCCTCGTCTCTTGTATCCAAGTTCCAGTCGATCGGAACCTCCTCTGTCATCTCGTTCAGATCGACATAGGGAACACCCAGCTTCTGCGCCTCATCCGAACAGGTATTGTGCTTGAGCGATGTCCAGTTCTTAACGCTGGGCATACTCAGCAGAAGGACCTCCACGCCCTGCTTCCTGCAGTCGTTTACGATCTTCTTCAGATACCATCTGCTTATGCCCGCAAGAGGCTCTCTCTCCTCGCTGGGCTGCATGTACCGGTCCAGCATATACGGAGGCGCCTCGTTGATGTACGCCGAGTGATAATATCCTTTTCTGACCTCCACGTTGTCATAGTCCGGAAGACTGGTGAAGTCCTGCGGCAGCAGAGTCTTCCACCGGTTGTGCCAGTGAACCACCGGGAAGAAGCGGGCTGACACCGCCTCGAAGGCGTCCTGCCAGGTAAATGGAGAAAAGATAACGTTGCACTCCAGGATCATCAGCTTCGGGTGATGGTACTTCAGGACCAGCTGTGCCATCTCCGACACCTCGCACAGGGTGCTGGAATTGACACCGCAGCAGTAGGAAGTGAATCCGTCGTTGTGAAACAGCTCCATGGGAGAAATCGAGGTCCTCGACTCACTGTCCCCCAGCAGGAATACATCGATGCTGTTTTCAGGCTCTGCTTCAAATCCAAATGCAGCCCAGGTATCATGGCCTGCTTCCTGCATATTATTCTTCGGAGTTGTGAGGACGGAGACCAGCCACAGCATTCCTGCTGTAACGGCGAGAGTCAGAAACACCGGAATGATTTTCTTCAGATATTTCATGTTCCCTCCTCAGAAATTAGCATAGATCGGGTCAACCGGAACATAGCCGGCGCCGTAGGCTCCAAACAGCAGGATCAGGGTGACCATCAGTCCGGTGATCAGGGCACGTACGATGACAGGCTTCGCGTACAGACTTCCGCGCACATTGCATCCTCTCTCCTTCAGCAGGCTGATCACAAACACAAACAGCACTGTCAGGGCGACGATCACATAGTCCTGCAGGTCCATGCCCAGCTTCAGCCAGGTCCCGTCCGCAAAGGACTGCAGGGACGCCTGACGGATCATGCGGGCAAACATCAGAAGGCCGTACTTCAGGCTGAGCGCCCGGAAGAACATCTCACCGATCGTTACCAGCAGGGCTGTTCGCAGCATCTGGAACAGCCTGTAGAGGAAGTTCTTCCTGTCTATATTGTGCTTCTCACAGAAGGCGATCACAGGCGGCGCGAGGAAGCTGCCGGTCACGATCAGGGCAAAATGATACATGCCGAAGAAGATGTAGCTCCATCCCGCACCGTGCCACAGGCCATTGAACAGCCAGACCGCAAACAGTGCGATCGAGCTGGTGACCAGCGGTCCGTAGTGATTGCCGAACCGGGCGCGGCACTTCTTGGTCAGATTCTTCAGCGGCTGGGACATGGACAGCGGGTAGAACAGGTAGTTCCTGAGCCATGCGCCCAGAGAGATGTGCCATCTGGACCAGAACTCGGAGATCGTCTTCGAGAAGAAGGGCTGGTTGAAATTCTCCGGCAGAACAAATCCGAAGCACTCTCCCGTACCGATCACGATATCGATCGTTCCGGAGAACTCCATGTATTCCTGACAGGTGAACAGCACCGCGGCCAGGAAGACCATGCCTCCGTCATACTTGGCAAAATCCGTATAGAGAAGCTCTACCGCGGAATTGACGCGGTCCGCCACGATCATCTTCTTCATGACGCCGTACAGAATGCGCCACAGACCCTTCTGGAAGTTTTCTCCCTGGATCCGGTCCACATTCCAGATCTTCTGAGCCAGGGTCCCGTATCGCGCGATCGGGCCCTCCATGAGAAGCGGGAAGAAGGACAGCCACATGGTCAGGCGGAAGAAATTCCGGTCCGCCTCAAGCTTCTCCTGCTGCACGTCAAAGATATAGGACATGGCCTGCAGCGTATAGAAGGAGATGCCGATCGGGACAGCAAAAGAAGGCACCTTCATCTGGACATGGATTCCCAGGTGCCTGAACAGACCATTCAGGTTGTCCACAAAGAACGGGGTATACTTCAAAGACAGCAGGATGCCGAAGCAGATCACCCCTGCGAGGATGACCCATCTTCTCATCCGCCCTGCGCACTGTGCCTTGATGGCCTTCCTCTCACTGCGCTCCGCTGCCTTGACGGCCGCGTCCCTCTCCTCGAGAAGGTTCCGCAGCCTCAGTCCGATCAGCCAGACACACAGGCAGACGGCGACGTGCCAGAGCAGAAGCGGCCCGCTCAGATACCAGAAGAAGCCATAGCTTGCGGCCAGCAGAAAATATCTGCGCACGCTCCTGGGCAGGATCTGATATCCGAGGAAAACTACCGGCAGAAATACCAGCAGATACTCTATAGAACAGTAACTTATCATTTCCGTTTATCGTCTCCGCATCTCACGTGTGATCAGATCCCACATAGCCTGGGCGGAATTGAAGTTCTCCGGAACGATCTCGACCGCCGGGATGGTGATGTCAAACTCATCCTCAAGCTCAGAGATCAGAGCCAGTACCGTAAGAGAATTCAGAAGATGATCATCGATCAGGGCAGTTTCCTTGTGATAGTCATATTCCGGCTGCATTTCCTCAAGAATCTCATAAAGACGTTCCATAATTCGTTTTCTCCCTTATATGTTGATTGTATTGTTAACTCTGCATTCCCGAATTCAGTCCCCAGACAGGCTGAGCGTGTCTGAGAAGCCGGATCTCTCCGTTTTTCTTCACCCATGCCACCGCAGGAAGATCCCGGCTCAGAAACAGCGATATGCCTTCTGTCATGCAGTAGGCTCCGGTATTCTTAAATATGATCACGTCACCGACCTTCAGATCGTGGACCGGCAGCTTCTTGACCAGCAGGTCATTGAAGGTGCACAGCGATCCGCACAGGTTCCAGGCTTCGTCCTCCGCTGCCCCTTCTCTGGGCGGCCAGATCTCACAGACCGGATGCTTCATGGCCATGAACTGACCGTAGTAGGTAAGGTGGTGGATCCCGCTGTCAAGGATCGCGTAGTTCTCCCCGTGATTGCACTTGACATCCGCGACACGGGAGAGAAATGAACCGCAGGATGCGGCGATGCCTCTGCCCAGCTCCACCGTGACCGGAAGGCGGTTCCTCATCCCTGCCAGAAGAGTGCTGAACTCTTCCAGGTAAGCACTCTCGTCAAACTCCTCGCCCTCAAAATACATCGCCGGGAAACCGGGACCGTACTCGAGTTCTGGAACCTCTGTCCCTGTCTCTTCACGGATCCGGTCGATGAAGTCATCCAGCATGGCAAGCTCTCTGCGATGCTTCTTCAGGGAAGTCTTCTGGGTGCCTGAGAAGTAGTGGATGCCGGCAAATACGACCGCCCCTTCTCTCCTGTCTTTCAACTCGCCGCAGCGCCGGATCAGTTCTATGACCTCCTCCGCCTCCATCCCGAACTGACTTCCGTTCGTAAGGCGGGGCATCACCCGGATCTTCTGTCCGTATTCAGCAGCCAGCGATACGAGAAGCTCAAACTGATTCACAGACTCGGCGGTAAGGATCCCGCTGCACAGTCCGTGCTCAAATGCATACCGCATGGAAGCTTCGTCCTTGTGGACGCCGGAGAGCACATATTTCTGTGCGTCAAGGCCCTGCTGCTCACAGATGTACATCTCTCCCGGGGAGCAGATCTCAAACCGGTCCGCCAGGTCCTGGATAAATCTTCCGATAAACGGGTTGGCCTTCACTGCAAAGCACAGCCCCGTGCCATCGGGAAGGGCGTTTCTCAGAAGGCTGATCCTCTCTGACAGCACGCTCTCCTCAAACACGTACACCGGACAGCCGCAGCGCTCCAAAAGATTCTGTATCAATGTCTGGTCCATTTTCATCCTCTCTTCGAAAGGCTCTCCAGGAGGGTCTTTCGGTCTATCTTGCCCCGGCCCGTCACAGGCATGGACTCTACCTGGTGCAGGTATCCCGGAACCATGAATACGGGAAGAGTTTCCTTCAGCATCCTGGCAAGCTCACTGCGCTCGATGGTGCCGCAGTAGAATCCGTGAAGCCTGCTCTTCTTCTCGTCAAAGATGCAGCAGCTTCTCTCAACGCCGGCGATCCGGTTCATGGCCAGCTCCACTTCCGCAAGCTCAATGCGGTGACCCATATACTTGACCTGGTCATCCGCCCTGCCCAGGAACATCAGCTCGCCTTTCTCATTGTACTTCCCGAGATCTCCTGTGCAGTAGATCACCGAGGAGTACTCCGGCGTGCGGGGATCATCCCTGAACCGCTCGCGGGTCTGTTCCTTCATATTCCAGTAGCCCAGGCCGACGGCAGTACCCCTGACGCAGATCTCGCCGGTCTTGCCGCTGCTCAGGACCTCCTGGTCATTTTCATCGAGAAGGAAGGTCTCTTCGTTGGCGAAGGACTCCCCGATCGGGATCCCCTCCGAATAATCTCTCTGCCTGTCGATCCTGTGCCAGGTGCAGTTGCAGGTGATCTCGGTGGGTCCGTACAGGTTGATGAACTCTGCCTGGGGAAGGTGTTCCATCCAGTTCTTAAGGCGCTTGAGGGGCATGACTTCTCCGCTGAACATGACCAGCCGTACCTTCTCCGGCACTCTATATTCCAGACCGTGGAAGGCACTGATCAGACACAGAGCAGAGACAGCCCAGATCATCACCGTCGTATTCTGTTCGCACAGGAAGTCCAGCAGCGGCGCAGGCGTCGTGAAGAGCGGACGGGGAACCAGTACCAGCCTGGCTCCTGTGCGCATGGCGCTGTAGATATCCTTGACAGAGACGTCAAAGTCCAGGGGCGCCTGGTTGGCGATCACATCCTCTTCCCGGATGCCGAACTCCTTCGTGAATACACCGATAAAATCGATCACCGAGCGGTGGCAGATCAGTACCCCCTTTGGCACGCCGGTGGAACCGGAGGTGAAGTTCACATAGAGCGGATCCGTGTCCAGATGACGCTTTCTGACCGCGCCAAGTCCCTCCAGATCGCAGGCGCTCTCCTGCAGGGCGCGGATCTCACAAACCCTGCACCCGTCAAACAGTTCCCGGGCCTGTTCCAGATGACTGCTGTCCGTGATGACAACGGAAGCATGCAGACTCTCGCAGATCTGTCTCTGTCTCTGAGACGGAAGCTGGGGATCGATCAGCGTATAGAAGGCCCCTGCGAAGACCGCTCCGAAGAAGGCAGTCAGTGTATCCGAAGTCTTCTCCATGAATACGATCACCGGTCTGCGCCTGAGGTTATACGCCAGAAGTCCGCTTCCGACGCGCCGGCACAGATCCAGCAGCTTCGAGCGGGAATATTCCGTATCCCCGTCCGTCACGGCGATCCTGTCAGGGTTCTCGCCTGCTATATGTTCAAGGTATTCCAGTACGTTCGTCATGTCACAATCCTTACACTCATACTCTCGTCTGTTCAGCTTCGCAGACTGAACCATATACTATAGCACTTTTGTCTATTTTGCAAATATCAAATTTACAGAAAGGAGCGTTCTGTCTGACAACTCATTTCAGCAGGTCTGAGAAGAACATCTCATAATAATCATCTTCTCCAGACAGAAGAGGAGAATTCTCTCCGCCCCCGTTGGTGCTTCTTCTCATCGCCGCATAGGCCTCCTCGCCTGCCTGCAGAAGATCCATCTCATAGATCCCGTATCCCAGGTCGCGGCACACAGCGCAGAAGGCGCTCAGCGGATTCTCTTCCTCCCTGGAACGAAGCAGCCTCTCGCGGATCATCGGATCTTTCAGGGCTTTTCTCTTCAGCTCATCCAGCATCTCGCCAATATTCACAGGATCCTCCTCTCTCCCGCCGTCCTTGCGGCAGGCAGTCATCTTCCCTCAGCGCTCGATTCCGTCCCTGGCCCCCTGCTGCCTGTCAAAGGGATGCTTCCTCTTGCATATCTCAGAATGATAGTCACACAGCGCCAGCAGACGCTCTCCCGGATCACGTCCGGTCAGGATCACTTCCAGATCATCCGGCTTCTGCTCAAGAAATGAAACCAGCCTGTCTTCCTCCAGAAAGCCGGCTCTCACCGCATAGAGCGCTTCATCCAGAAACAGCACGTCCCAGTGCTCCGTACATGCCCTGCGGATGGTATCCTCCAGAAAACGGGTGTTGAAGGCGCGCTCCGCAGCCTTCTCCTTCTCGCTCATCTGAAAGCTGAAGGCCACCTGATCTCTTCCCCGGACAAATGTGATCCCCGGGATCTGCTCCATGACCTTTCTCTCAGAGGAGGATCCGTCTTTCATAAACTGGCAGATCAGCACCCTGTAGCCGGCTCCCGCCGCGCGAACGCACAGCCCCATGCCGGCTGTTGTCTTTCCTTTTCCGTCTCCGCTGTAGATATGCACCAGACCGGTGCCTTTCCTGATCCCGGTGTTCATATGCGATCCGCTTTCCTCATACAAGCTTTCTGGTACAGTTCCGGTAGATCTCAGGAACCTCTGTATCCAGATCCGGCAGCCTCTCCTTCAGAGCCGCCAGCAGTCTTGGCGCGTGTTTTTCACTTCCCGGTATGATCCGGATGACCTCATTGTCTCCATACCGCACCACGACACCGCCTGTGACGATGGTGCCTGCGCAGCTGCAGCCGCCCTTCACCCGGAAATCATGGGGATAGGCAGAGGTGATCGCGTCCAGGGGAAGGTACGCGGTCGTATTGAACCCGCCCGGCATATAGAAGGCAAGACTGCCGACTCTCCAGCGGTCGAACCGGTCCGCCTCTCTGTAGTCCTCCTCAACACCGGGGATCTCTACAGTTAGAGGTTGTAATCTCACAGTCCCTCACGCTCCTTTCCCATCCGCGCTGACCCAGGGCACCTCCTCCGATTCCTCACTCAGTGAAGATTCTCATAGGTGTAGACACGGGTCCCCAGAGAATAGGGCGTCAGCTGGTAGACATAGTAGTTGATCCAGTTGGCATAGAGGGTATTGGCATGCGCCCTCCACAGAAGTCTTGGCTTGTTGTCCGGGTCATCCTCCGGGAAATAATTCTTCGGAAGCTGGATCCCGATCCCCTTGTCCACGTCTCTGCGGTACTCTGCCCCGAGCGTTCTGCGGTCATATTCCGGATGCCCCATCACAAAGATGCGGCGCCCGTTTCTGGACATCGCCAGGAATACGCCGGCCTCTCTTGATTCCGCCAGGATGATAATATCCTCGCACCGGACCATGTCCTCCTTGGAGACCTCGGTCCAGCGGCTGTGGGGAGCATAGAAATAATCGTCGAACCCTCTGACCAGCGGGATCTTCCGGTTCATCACCTTGTGGCGGTACAGCCCGAAGAGCTTATAGCCCAGCTCCTTCTTGCGGATCCCGTAATGATAATACATGGCAGCCTGCGCGCCCCAGCACAGATGCAGCGTGGTCGTGACATGGTCGTTGGTCCACTCGAAGATCTCCTTGAGCTCATCCCAGTAATCCACCTGCTCGTACTCCATCTGCTCCACCGGAGCGCCGGTGATGATCATTCCGTCATAGTCATTGGCACGGATCTCATCAAAGGACTGATAGAACTTATTCAGATGATTGACTGTCGTGTTCTTCGCCTCATGGCTGCTGGCCGCGATAAATGTGATATTCAGCTGCAGCGGCGTATTCGAGAGGGACCGCAGAAGCTGCAGCTCTGTGTCCTCCTTCAGCGGCATCAGGTTCAGGATCACAATCTCCAGAGGACGGATGTCCTGCAGGTCGGCCTGTCCTTCATCCATGACAAATATATTCTCCTGGTCGAGAATCTCCCTCGCGGGCAGATCAGATTGAATTCGAATCGGCATCTCACATATCCTTTCTGTTCAGCATGTTCAGGAATTCCGCTTCCGTGATGATCGGTATTCCCAGCTTCTTGGCGGCCACATTCTTGCTCGAAGAGGAGGCCGCGTCATTGTTGATCAGGTAATCGGTCTTTTTGGATACCGAACCGGTCACCTTCCCGCCTGCAGCTTCTATATCCGCCGACAGCTCCCTGCGGCTCTTGTAATGATTGACAGCGCCAGTTACCACAAAGGTCTTCCCGGC
>CACXAT010000023.1 GCA_902765725.1 uncultured Lachnospiraceae bacterium
ACATTTCTTATCCTTGTCCTTACTGTTTTTAAAGGTCAGTTCCTTAAAATAAAACTTTTAAGAATCTTCAAGGTCGTTTCACTGTTCAGTTATCAAAGATCTCACGGACATCATTTTGTCCGAGCGGAGAAGGAGGGATTTGAACCCTCGCGCCGCTGTTAACGACCTGCACCCTTTCCAGGGGTGTCCCTTCGGCCAGCTTGGGTACTTCTCCAGAAATACACTTGCCCGAATCAATATCGGTTATTGTGTTGTTCGGTCGAATCGCATTTGTCTCCGACCAAGCGGAGAGGATGGGATTCGAACCCATGCGCCCTTGCGGACAAACGGTTTTCAAGACCGCCTCGTTATGACCACTTCGATACCTCTCCAGAGAGATTATTCATCTCATCTGATTCCGTTTCTCCGAAATCAGCGCAAGAAGTATATTATCATCCGTCCATCAAAAAGTCAACGCCTATTTTCAAGGAAATTCAAAGACTATTTTTCACATATATTCTAATTGTCTCTCATCGTCCCTTATACCTGTCAGATATGCGCGAATTAACCATTTTGGTTTCATATCATTTTGGTATGCTGTAGTCCGCAAAACTGGTATCTGAGTATCGTTGACACGGAGTTTATTAATGTGTTAAAACCATGCCCATGAAGCAAAGGCGCTCCGGAGAGTTCATCCTCCAAAGCGTCTTTTCTTTATTCTCAACCGCACTGCCGGCATCGCCGGATACCGGTTGTACTCCTGTCCGGACATAGGAGCTGATTCTTAAGTTTCGTTCACAGAGGGAGGGGAAGGTATGACACAGGATATATTGAGCGCAATCAACACAGAAGTATTCGGCGTATGGTTTCTGATCGGCGCCGCACTGGTATTCTGGATGCAGGCGGGCTTTGCCATGGTCGAAGCAGGTTTCACCAGGGCCAAGAACACCGGCAATATCCTTATGAAGAACCTGATGGATTTCTGCATTGGTACACCGATGTTTATCCTGATCGGTTTTGGATTATTTCTGGGCGAGGATCTCGCAGGAGTCATCGGCAAGCCCGGATTCGATATCTTTATGAACTACTCATCTTTTGACTGGTCAAACTTTGTTTTTAACCTGGTTTTCTGCGCAACTACCGCAACGATTGTATCAGGAGCAATGGCAGAGCGCACGAAGTTCCTGTCCTATTGTGTATATTCAGCTGTCATCTCGGCTGTTATCTATCCCATCGAGGCTCACTGGACCTGGGGAGGCGGATGGCTGGCCCGCATCGGTTTTCATGATTTTGCCGGTTCCAACTGTATCCATATGGTCGGAGGAATCTGCGCACTGATCGGCGCTTCCATTCTCGGACCGCGCATCGGCAAGTTCACGAAAGATAAGAGCGGACAGATCATCAAAGTAAACGCATTTCCGGGGCATAACCTTCCCATCGGCTGTCTGGGTGTCTTCATCCTGTGGCTGGGCTGGTACGGCTTCAACGGAGCTGCCGCTGTCAATGTGGAGGAAATGGGTTCCATCTTTGTCACTACTACTATCGCTCCATCTATCGCCACGGTCGTATGTATGGTCTTCACATGGCTCCGCTATGGCAAACCGGATGTGTCCATGTGTCTCAACGCGTCCCTTGCAGGTTTGGTTGCCATCACCGCTCCCTGTGATGTCTGTGATGCATTCGGAGCCATCGTGATCGGCGCCGTAGCCGGTCTTCTGGTAGTTTTCGGCGTATGGCTTCTGGATAATGTGCTTCGCGTAGACGATCCCGTCGGCGCTGTTGCGGTGCACTGCCTCAACGGCATCTGGGGAACCATCGCAGTCGGCCTCTTCGCAACACCTGCCGCCCCCGCGTTTGCAAGGGGCATCGGTGACGGGGGATCCTACGGAGCAAACCAGATCGCAGGAGCCGGACTGTTCTATGGCGGAGGCCTCAGGCAGCTCGGGATCCAGTTTGCAGGAATGAGTGCCACAGCAGCCTGGACTGCGGTCACGATCACTGTCGCATTTCTGGCGATCCGCATGATCTTCGGTCTGCGCGCCAGTGAGGAGGATGAGATCCTTGGGCTGGACAGCACGGAACACGGACTTCCATCCGCCTACGCGGGATTTCAGATCGTAGATCTGTCTACCGGCATGCAGATAAACGAGAATACGGATCTCGGGGAAGATTCTTATGAATCAGCCAGCGATTTCAAGAAAAACGCAGCGGTTCCGGTCATTCAGTCTGAGCCGGTTGACCATGAGTCGTCCACCGGCATGTACAAAGTGACCATCATCGCCAAACATTCCCGCTATGAGAAGCTGAAGAACGCTCTGAATGATCTGGGCGTCACCGGCATGACCGTCACACAGGTTATGGGCTGCGGCATCCAGAAGGGCGCCGGCGAGCGTTATCGCGGCGTAGAGCTTGACGTACACGTTCTGCCGAAGATGAAAGTGGAAGTGATCATCGGAAACATCCCGGTCGACAAGGTCATAGAGACAGCCAAGAAGGCTCTCTATACCGGCCACATCGGTGATGGCAAGATCTTTGTCTACAACGTACAGAGAGTCATCAAGGTCCGCACAGGTGAAGAAGATCTGGCAGCCCTCAATGACGTCGAATAACCATACAGCATTTTCTTACAGACAGCAGAGGGAGAGCGCGTCCATCCGTGCTCTCCCTCTGTGATCAGTTCTCATTCATCAGACACTCAGCAATACTGAGATCCTCGGGCGTTGTGATCTTCAGGTTCCTGTAGGAGCCTTCCACCAGCTTCACCCGCACGCTGGTCTCCAGTTCCACGACCATCGCGTCATCTGTGACGGCTGTGATTCCCTCTTCTGTCAGTTTTCTGTACGCATCGTATACCAGGGGAAATGAAAACACCTGAGGCGTCTGCACCTGCCACAGCAGTCTTCTGTCAGGCGTCGATTCCGCAAAGCCATCTTCGTCTGCGATCTTGATGGTATCCTTTACCGGCATTCCCACCACACATGCGCCGTGCTTCCTGGCACACTGAAACGCCCTGTCCAGGAGCGGGCGGTCGATGAGGGGTCTGGCCCCGTCATGTATGAAGACGACGGGCTGTGATTCGCCAGCTCCCTGCGTGCCCTGCGGGGCGGCCTCTGACATATCAGCTCCGCACTTCCCCTGCGGGGCAGCGTACGATCCGCCGCAACATGCACTGCCTGTTACAGCAGATGCTGCTTTCAGGATCTCTTCTGCCGCCTTCAGCCCTTCCCATACGGAGAGGTACCGCTCCGCGCCTCCCGGCACGATCCGGCTCACTTTATCAAATCGATATTTGTCGATGATCTCTCTTCGGCAATAATCGATATCTTCTCTTGAGGTTACCAGGATGATCTCATCCACCGGATCGAATTCCTGGAATGCCTTCAGGGACCAGGCGATCACCGGCATGCCGCACAGCTCCATATACTGCTTCGGCACATCGGAATGCATCCTGCTGCCCCGTCCCGCAGACAGTACGACAGCAATATTCTTCTGCTCCATCTTCACTCAGCGCTCTCCCAGCTTCAGGTTCGGGACCGCGTTCAGGCTCCAGTCGGAACGGATTCCCTTGAGATAATCGTAGTATGCAGCTGCGCCGATCATGGCCGCGTTATCCGTGCACAGGATCGGACTCGGGCGGTAGAACTGCACATGCCTGCGCGCGCATGCCTCTTCCATGGCCTGGCGAAGCGCGCTGTTGGACGCGACGCCGCCCGCGATCGCGAACTTCTTAAAACCGTATTCATTTACCGCGTGCATCGAGTGCTCCACCAGAACATCCACGACCGATCTCTGGAAGGACGCCGCCACGTCCGGCACGCTGATCTCTTCACCCTTCATGTGCTTCTCATTCAGGTAGTTCAGCACGGCACTCTTCAGCCCGCTGAAGGAAAAGTCGTACTCAGAGCCGCGCACCTTGCCGCGGGGGAACTCGATCGCATGCGGATCGCCGTCTTTTGCGGCCTTGTCAATCTTCGGCCCGCCGGGGTATCCCAGTCCGATGGCACGGGCTACTTTGTCAAATGCTTCACCCGCGGCATCGTCCGCTGTTTTTCCGAGGATCTCATACTCTCCGTAATCCTTCACCAGCACCAGGTGGGTGTGGCCGCCGGATACGACCAGGCAGCCGAAGGGAGGCTCCAGCTCTTTATTTTCGATATAATTCGCTGAGATATGTCCCTCGATATGATGCACTCCGATCAGGGGCAGATTCCTGGCCCAGGCAAGGGCCTTCGCCTGCGCCACGCCAACCAGGAGCGCGCCCACAAGGCCCGGTCCGTAGGTCACGCCGACCGCGTCGATGTCATCCAGGGTCATCTTTGCCTGGTCCAGCGCCTCCTGCACGACCTGGTTGATCCGCTCGATGTGTTTTCTCGAAGCGATCTCCGGGACGACGCCTCCGTACAGCGTGTGGATATCAATCTGCGAGGAGATGATGTTGGACCGCACGTCACGGCCGTTTACAACGACCGACGCGGCCGTCTCATCGCAGGAACTCTCGATTGCAAGTATCTTTACGTCACTCATCTTCAAAATCCAGTTCTGTGCTCAGGCCATCCTTGCCCAGCACCGTGTTCGGGTATATTTGTTTAGCTTCCTTCAGGAACTCCTCCGGATGCACCAGCGAAGGGCTGTAATGCGTCAGCCACATCTCCTTCACATCCGCTTCCTTTGCGATCTGCGCCGCCTCCTGGATCATCATGTGGCGGTGTTCACGGGCATTGGCGTATTTGTCCAGCTCTCCGTACATCCCTTCGCAGATGAACAGATCGGAATCCTTCGCATTGTTCCGGATCGAAGCGGTCGGGCGGGTATCTGTCACATAGGTGACCTTCAGCCCCTTCCGCTCGGCCCCGAGCACCATGTCCGGCGTGTATACCTTCCCCGTGTCCGGGTCGGTCATGGTATTGCCCTTCTGAAGAGGATTCCACAACTTCAGCGGAATCCCCGCGCTCTTCGCCCGCTCCACATCGAAACGGCCGATGCGGTCCAGCATCAGGCTGTATCCGTAGCAGGTCACCCGGTGGTTCACCTTGAACGCCCGCAGGCGGTATCCATTGAGCTGAAACTCCTGTTCCGGCTCTTCGATCTCGATATACCGGATCTCAAAGGGAAGCTCCGGCGCGATCACTCTGAGTGAATTGACCACCCGTGCCAGCCCCGGGGGGCCGATCATGGTAAGCGGCTCCGTGCGCTCCGCATTGCCCATGGTAAGCAGGAGTCCGGGCAGTCCTCCGATATGGTCTCCGTGGAAATGAGTAAAGCAGATCACATCGATGGGCTTGAAGCTCCAGCCCTTCTTTCTGAGCGCGATTTGCGTTCCCTCCCCGCAGTCCACCAGCAGGCTGGAACCATTGAGGCGGACGATCATGGAAGTCAGGTGACGCCAGGGCAGAGGCATCATGCCTCCGCAGCCAAGCAGACAGACATCTATCATATAGTAATAAACCTTTCGTACTCTTTCATATTCCGTTCTGAGACGAGGCTGTCCTGTCAGGTATCTGACACACCGCCCGTCCACAGGATCAGGGCATCCTCCCGCGGATCCTCATAATATCCTCTGCGGATCCCCTCCTGATGGTAGCCCAGTTTCTCATACAGTGCGATCGCCGGGCGGTTGGACACTCTTACCTCCAGGGAAAACCGTTCCACTCCGGCCCTGTATCCGTCCTCCATCAGCCTTCGGAGAAGCTTCTCCCCGATGCCGGTCCTCCGGAGGTTTTTCCGCACCGCGATGCTGGCGATGTCGGCCGTCTCAAAGGAACGGATATATCCTCCGTATCCGGCAGTTTCACCATCATACTCGGCAATCAGGAAATGATAATAATCCAGTCCGAGGGCATCGCGAAAGCTGCGCTCAGACCAGGGAGGCGAAAAACACTCCCGCTCGAGCTCAAGCACTGCGGGAAGATCCCCGATGGTCATGGGCCGGATCTCAAGGCCGGTCAGGCCGGCAGTCTTCGCTTCATTCATTTCCTTCCGCCTTCTGCGCGCGGACACGCTCCGCCTGGGAGACTCTCAGATAGACAGGGCGGTGCTCCGCCGCCGATTCCATCTTCTCCTCCCCGTACACTGTCACCAGATCCATCGCACGCATGGCGACAGAGCCGGCCTTCTGTTCATTGAGATGCGCAGGCGCATACCAGTGGGCAGCGGTCAGATTTTCCTCGATCAGGCTTCGGTAGGACACGGCTCCGTCCCCCATCAGCAGCACCCTCCGGCCTCTCTCTGCCGCAAGAGCGTCAAGCCTGCCGCACAGCTCCTTGACGTCGATCGGGGTCTGGTCCATGAGAACCTCCAGCGGGTCTGCGTCCTCCGCGTCTGAGCGGAATGCATAGATCCCGGCAAATACCTGATTTCTTCTGGCGTCCATCATGGCTGCCACGATGCAGTCAGTGCCATAGAAATTGCAGGCCATCCCCTCCAGCGTCGGGACATTGATCAGCGGCCTGCCGATGGCAAGCCCGATTCCCTTAGCCGTCGCGCAGCCGATCCGAAGTCCCGTGAAGGAACCGGGGCCGCCGGCGACCGCCACCGCGTCCACGCTCTCGAGCTCAAGGCCGAGCATGTTCCTGACCTCATCCATCATCGGAAGCAGGGTCTGGCTGTGGGTCCTCTGGTAATGAACGGTATACTCTGCGCGAAGGAGGCCGTCCTCCAGAACAGCCACCGACGCCGGCATACCTGAACTGTCAATTGCAAGTATCTTCATATCTTCTGCCTTTTATTATTTCAGGAAATGGTTATCCTTCTGTAGTCATACCCCTTCTGCGGATCCTTCTCGATGGTCACGGCCGTGACCATTTCGCCAGGAAGCTCTTCGATCAGATCTTCGATCAGGTCCGCCCACTCAACCAGGCAGACTCCCTCTCCCGAGACATACTCGTCCCAGCCGACCTCCAGCATCTCCTCGCTGTCTCCGATACGGTAGACGTCAAAGTGGTACAGCGGGATCCTTCCATCCTCATAGACCTGCAGGATCGTAAAGGTCGGGCTGTTCACGGAGTCCCGGATCCCCAGGCCTGCGGCGAATCCCTGCGTGAACACCGTCTTGCCCACACCCAGGTCTCCGATCAGGGTGATCACCTGTCCGGGCACGGCTTCCTGTCCCATCTCATAACCTGCCTGCCAGGTCTCCTGCGCACTGCAGGTCTCAATCATTCTTTCCATAATTATCATTTATTCTTTTCAAGAAATGAGAACGGGTCGTCAGTGTCATGGATGAACTGCATCAGCATATAGGCACAGTTGGCGGCCACGCGCTCCTCGCGCAGGATCCTTCTTGCCTCCTCGCGGTCAGCCAGGACCACGTCCAGCTCTTCGGATTCCTCCAGGCCGTCCCTGCTGACGCTGCCCTCACAGTAGCCGTACACAAGACTGCAGCTCTCATCCGTCATTCCCACTGAATTGTAGAATGCCCTCTCATACATGGGATCCACGTCCAGCGGGGTGAAAGTCAGACCGGTCTCCTCGCGCATCTCGCGGACTGCGGCCTCCCTGTAATTCTCATTTTTCTCAACCAGGCCCGCCGGCAGCTCATAGATATAGCCCGCGATCGGATAGCGGTACTGATGCACCAGGACGATATGATCCTTCTTCTCGCCCGCAAGGCTGAATATCACGACTCCGTCCGTAGAGTTCTCGCCGGTCGAAAGATCCAGCTCATCGATACTCCCGGCGCGGGACGCCATAAAATACCGTCCCTTCCTGCCGGTGCGCTTGACGGTGGAGAGTTCAAAATAATTCAGAAAACGATTGTTCGTGATCTGCGTAACCTTTTCAACATTTGCCATAACAGGGCCAGTCCTTTCTTCGTCGTGTAGACATATGGCAGTATTATCGGATTATCCCTGCCGTTCTGTCAAGGGCTGACAGGCCGGTAAAATGCCCGGAAATGGAGACTCTGTGAAGAATTGATGAAGTTTATGAGCCCGTGATTGTCTTGTTTCTGGCCAAGTGTTACACTTGAGAATAGTTGATTATATACAGATATGGAGAGCAGAAATTGAACGAATCCGATTATCAGAACAATACTTCCGGACCCAGCAGCCCGGATGATTACAGCAGACTGAAGGGAACGGTCGCCAGGCGGAATATGGCCACAGCATCGCTGGTATGTGCCATCATCGCGCTTGTGACGATACAGTTCTTTTTCATTTCCCTGCCCCTGGGCGGCACAGCCATAATCCTTGCGCTGCTCTCCAGAGGCACTGCAAGAATCCACGGCAGAGCCAGGATCGCCCTGATCGGAGGCGCTGCTGCAATGGTCATCAGTTCGCTGATCACCGTCTACACAGTCCATCAGGTCTACACCAACCCTGCGCTCCGCGCTCAGGTTGAAGAGCTGTACAACTACTACACCGGACAGCTTCCGGGCATCACTGCTCCAAGCCGCGAGTCCGAAGCGGATCAGCCTCTCTCTGAGAGTCCGCAGGAGATTCTGCAGAACATCCTCTCCGGCGATTACCGCGAGAATCAGCCGCATCAGCCATCGGTCGGATCCGGTTCCGATCCGGATACGGTTTCAGGAAACGGAGGGATCTACATATGATGAAAAGAAGCCTCGCCCAGATCCGTACAGCTTCCAGAGAAGCGCTGGCAGGCAACTACAGTGTCTGCTTCGGCGCGCTGCTGTTCATGTTCATTGCTGACGTGGGCATGACGCAGATCCTGTATCTGCTTCCTCTGTGGAGCGCTCCCGGAGTCTTTGTGGTTCTGACAGATGTCCTCTACAGCATACCCGGCGCGCTGATCCTCACCATGCTGCAGGCAGGATTCCTGTTCCTGTGCCTGAACATCGCGCGCTACGGACGCCCGTCGTTCAACGATACGCTCCTGGCCTTCCGGTATGACCCATCCAAGGCGGTCGGTCTGTGCCTGGTCATCGGCCTGATCGATATCATCTGTTCCCTGCCGGCAAGCTACGCACTGACCGATCTGATGCTCGGCCTTATCCCGGCGATGAGGGGCGGCAGCCTGGCATCCCTGCCCGGGAACCTGGCCTTCCTCGTCCTCGGCGTACTGTTCTCCATGGTGCTGCGGGTCGTGTTCGCCTATCCCTTCAGCCAGGCGCTGATGCTCTATATCGACCATCAGGAATATTCCGCCACACAGTGTCTGATAAAGAGCCGTGAACTGATGCGCGGCCAGATCCTTCGCTATCTGACACTCGAGGTGTCCTTCGCCGGATATCTGGCCGTGGCAGTCCTGAGCCTGGGAGTAGGTCTGGTCTGGGTCATCCCGTACATCAATGTCTCACGGGCCAACTTCTATATGGACCTGACCGGGACCTACAAACCCTATTAACAGGAAATGTATTTTTTTGTAAACTCTTTTATTTCTTCAATTCTTCTCTGATCGCCGCCAGGAATTCATCATATTCCTCGAAGGCCTTCAGATCCGGATTGTCTTCGATGATCTTCGGGGTGCTGCGGAACAGGAAGCCTGCTCTGCTGGCCCGGATCATGGCAAGATCGTTGTACGAATCTCCGGCTGCGATGGTGTCGTATCCGATGGACTGCAGTGCCCTGACGGTGCTCAGCTTCGAGTCTTTGATGCGCATCTTAAAGCCGGTGATCTCTCCGTCTTCAGCCACATCCAGTGTATTGCAGAACAGGGTCGGCCGGCCCAGCTTCTCCATGAGAGGCGCCGCGAACTGCTCAAAGGTATCGGAGATCAGAATGACCTGGGCTTCGGAGCGAAGCTGATCCAGAAACTGTCTTGCCCCCTCGAGCGGCTGGATCCTGGCGATGGTCGCCTGGATCTCTTTCAGTCCCAGTCCGTGTTCCTTCAGGATCCCGAGTCTCCATCTCATCAGCTTGTCGTAATCCGGCTCATCCCTCGTGGTCCTCTTCAGTTCCGGGATCCCGCTCTCTTTGGAGAACTCGATCCAGATCTCCGGAACCAGAACTCCTTCCACATCAAGGCAAACAATATTCATTCTTTCCTCCTTCGCGTGTCCGTGTGATCTGGCAGTTCCTGTTCACACGGCTTTTTCATTATGTCACTTCGTCCGGGCACGATCCTTCTCAGAACTTCCCGCCACCGCCGCCGGCTGAATGGCCGCCGGATGTCGTGTGCACCGACGAGATGTGGATGCCTCCTCCACCGCCTTTGCCGCTGTCATTATCCTTGGGAATGAGTCTGCGATGCACATGCTTATTAATCAGACGGTCATTGCGGACTTTCAGATTCAGATGAACGTTATCCTTCATCTGGTAATCATTTGTCTCCGGAACCTTCATCTGATAACGCCGTTTGTTGGTCAGGAACATCGAAAAGAATCCCAGAAGGCCGATCACGCCGGACATCAGCAGCTCCGTGAGTGTCACTGTCTTGGGCGGTTCATAGTAGGTGTAGGTGCCGGTCTGCGCATCGTAGGTGGCAGTGCCGTCCTGCACGCCCTGCTTGATATAGGACTTCGTATCTGACAGCATGCTGGAGAGCGTCCCCTCCCAGTCGCTGCTTTTCGCATAGTTTCCCGCATGGCTGACCATGGTATCGATCCTGTCATCGGTCAGATAATATCTGAGATCGCCATAGGTCGCCACATAGAACTCACGGTTATCCAGGTCCAGAATGTAGCTTCCTCCGGCAACATTGTCCGCCATGGACTCAAAATAATCTTCCGCGTAGGACGACGTACTCTTGCCGTCAGCATCGTCGATCGTGAGCACGCGGTATTCCATGTCGGTCATCTTCGCCAGCTCGGCTGCCTGGGCCAGAAGACTCTCCTCCTCTTCGTCGGTCAGCACATCAGCCCTGTCCTCGACACTTGCGGGGCTCCCGTCCTCACTGTACCTGACGTCAGCACAGGCGGAAAATGAAAACACCGCAGCTGCAAGAAGCGTGCATGCCAGGACACTGCAGATTAATTTATCTCTGATCATAGCTGCCTCCTTACAGAATAAAGTACGACGCCAGCAGGCACAGTACCCCGAGGATGCCTCCGACCACTGCGGATGCCGCCGACAGTTTTCCGTAATCGATGGGAAGCTTTCCCTTGATCTCTCCCGTCTGTCCGTTCATCGCATAGTAGTACCGATCTCCGTTACTGGCCCCATAGGTCAGGACCCAAACGGGAAGAAGCAGGTACTGCCATTTCTCTTTGACCGGATGCAGGCTGCTGCGGTCTGTCGACGCAGAGGTATATCCATTTACCGTCTGTTCCATCGCCATCTGCGCATATTTGCGGGCACTGGCCTGGAGCTCCTGGGAGACCTCCTGTGTCTCCACATCCCTCTTCTGTGCCACAAATCCCTGCAGATAGGGCATGGCGAAGGACTGCGCCTGCTCGATCCTGAACGGACGCACCGCGTCGATGAGGTTCCGGTCACTCTTCTTCAGGGCATTGCGGGTGATGTTCTGCACATGGACCTTGCCGCCCCGCTCGAAGGCATAGGTACTGGTCTCCGTGTACTCATACATGCCGCCGCGCCATACACGTATATTCTTGGCGTGGCCTTCGATGCCGCCTTCCACCTCACAGTCATAGATCCAGAACGGATAATAGACTCCTGAGAGCTTTTCGATCTGCTCCTCATTGAAAAAGGCCTTCGGAATAAACCATTTAGAGCGAACGTATTTCAGGAAGCGGTCCGTCGCCTCCTTCTTGTCATACTGGAACGGGATGATCTTGTCCGGGAGGAACTCGCCGGATACCCGGCCTTCCAGAACCACCGGGTTGTGGCAGTAATAGCAGAATGTGGCCGCAGTGGTCTCATCCGTCACGACCTCCGCGCCGCAGCTGGGACAGGTATATACTACAACCGTCTTGTTCCCGGCCGACGCGCTCTGCGCATCACTTCCGGAAGCTGACTGCCCTCCGGCCTGCGCGCCACCGGCAGATGCCGCCTGCTCCTGCGTCTCCTCTGAGTAATTCTCAGTACTCTCCGCTGTCCAGGCATCCTCCGCAGGGGAAGCTTCTTCGAACACCTGGTCCGAAGCGCCTGCCTTCTGAAGGCTGTCAAGCTGCGCCTGGGTATACTCCGACAGACAGAACTCACACTTAAACTTCTGGCTTGCCGGATCAAATATCATACCGCCGCCGCAGTTCGGGCACTTGTATGTAATTGTCGCCATAGGCTCACCTCTTAAAAAACGGCCGCCGACACTTCAGCCGGCGGCCGTTCAACCAATCTGTTTACTGGGGTTTCTTAGTTCCGCAGTTCATGCAGAAGTTACCGGCGTTCAGCGTTCCGCACTCAGGGCAGAACCACTCGCCCGGCTGTTTCTGTCTCGGGCCGCCTGCTGCCTGGGGCTGCGCCTGCTGCATCTGCTGCATCTGAGCCGCATTGGTTGCGCTGGCGGTTCCCATGAAGCTGCCTGCGGCGCTCATGCCCATGCCCATTCCCATGAAAGCTGCGCCTGCTCCGGCAGGATTGGATCCGGCATCCTGGAGTCCCTGGGCAACCGCACTCTGAACAAATCCCTCACGGATGGAAGGATCCTGCATCATAGCGCCCTGGTTGCGCATGTTGATAAGCTTCTGGGACTGCTCGTCATAAGAGATGGAGCCGATTCCGACCGAGACGACCTCGATGCCGCGAAGCTCCTTCCAGGTCTCGTCCAGGACGTCTGCCATATACTTGGACAGGGTCGTTCCCTTGGAAGCGACATAGCTGATACGCTCGCCGTCCGCGCTCATCTGATTGATCGCAGCCTGCAGAGCCTCGAGGAACTCATTGAGGTACTGCTCGTTGATATCGGGGATATCCACCTTGGTCGCGTTGCGCGGGCACGCATTGGCATAGAACAGCAGCGGGTTCGTGATCTGGACCGAGTAGGTTCCGAACGCGCGGATGAACAGCTCCGCATTGTAGAAGTTGTCAAAGTAATTGACCGCGTTGCGGGTGCCGAACTTGATGCCCTTGATCTCCTGCGTGTTGATGAAGAAGACCTTCTGGGACTGCGGGGTGGTTCCGTTAAACTTGAACCTCTCCCATACGTCCTTCAGGCTCTCCTTGAACTGTCCCTGGAACAGGGACGGCATAGAGGAATTGTCTACGATGAAATAACCCGGCTCTGCACAGTAGTCGATGATCTTGCCGCCGTCGACCAGGATCATAAACTGATTGTCATATACATGGATGCAGGATCCGTTTGAAATGATATCATTGGAACTGAATCCGCTCTTATTCTTGATCCTTCCCTGTGTCATGAGGGTCTGCGGCCCCATGTTGACAGGCTCTACGACGTCCTGAAACTGATCACTGAGTGCACCTGCTACAGATCCCAAACCAGCTCTGATTAATCCCATAACATACCTCCGCTATTGATTGATATTATCCTGTGATACCTCTTCTATCTCCAAGCAGGTTGCCCCGCTCTCAATAACTGCAGTGAAGCAGCGCCTTCGCGCCTGCACCGGCAAATCAGTCCTGCACCTGGGTCTTGCGGTTGGGCCGTCCCAGGGAGTCCCATTTCAGATACGCATCGATAAACGGAGTCAGGTCACCGTCCATGACAGCCTGTACATTGCCCGTCTCCCAGCCGGTCCGAAGGTCCTTGACCATGGTATAGGGCTGGAATACATAGGAGCGGATCTGGCTGCCCCAGCCGATCTCCTTGACCTCGCCGCGGATGTCCGCCGCCTTCTCCCGGTTCTCCTCCATCTTCAGCATCAAGAGCCTTGCCTTCAGCATCTGCATGGCCTTGTCCTTATTCTGGAACTGGGAACGCTCATTCTGACAGGTGACTACGATACCCGTCGGGAAATGAGTGATGCGGATTGCCGATGAAGTCTTGTTGATATGCTGGCCGCCGGCGCCGCTGGATCTGTATGTGTCGATACGGATGTCCTCATCCCTGACCTCGATATCCACGTCCTCCTCGATATCCGGCATAACGTCGCAGGATACGAAGGAAGTCTGGCGCTTGCCCGCCGCATTGAAGGGGGAGATACGCACCAGGCGGTGGATCCCCATCTCACTCTTCAGATAGCCGTACGCATTCTCGCCGTTCACCTGGAAGGTGACCGACTTGATGCCCGCTTCGTCTCCGTCCAGCAGGTCCAGGACCTCCATGGAGAAGCCCTGCTTGTCGATCCATCTGCTGTACATGCGGTACAGCATGCCGCACCAGTCGCAGGCCTCGGTTCCGCCCGCTCCGGAGTGGAGCGTTACGATCGCGTCATTGCGGTCGTAAGGACCGGAGAGCAGCGTCTGGATCCGCATGGTCTCGAAGGACTCCATGAACTCCTGCATGTCACTCTGCACATCCGGGAGGACCGACTCGTCATCGTCTTCATTGGCCATATCGATCAGCATGAGAGTCTCCTCATAGAGATTCTCCAGCTTCGAGAATGCCTCCATCCCGTTCTTCAGGGAGCCGAGTTCCTTCTGCATCTTAGAAGCCGCTTCCGGATTCTCCCAGAAGGAGGGCTCAGCCATGCTGCGCTCCAGCTCCTCCACCCGCTTCTCCTTGGAGTCCAGGTCGAGGGAAGAGCGCATCTGCGCCAGGGGCTCTTCGTATGTCTTTAACTGGGCCTTCAGTTCATCTAATTCAAGCATAATTACGCTCCTGCCTTGCCGCCTGCCATATCAGATCTCATATGGCACTGCTTATATTTCTTCCCGCTTCCGCACCAGCACAGGTCGTTCGGGTAGATCTTCTTCTTCTCTCTCTTCTTCGGAGCCTTGACTGCCGTATCATCACGGTTGGTCCCGGTCACCTTGGCAACTTCTTCACGCTCGACCTTCTCCTGGACCTTGACGTGATACATCATCTTCAGGGTATCTTCCTGGATCGAAGCGGTCATGGCATTGAACATGTCATACCCTTCCATCTTGTACATGACCTTCGGATCCTTCTGTCCGTAGGCGGCAAGTCCGATGCCCTGGCGCAGCTGATCCATGTCATCGATGTGGTTCATCCAGTGACGGTCGACAGACCTCAGAAGGACGACACGCTCGATCTCACGAACGTCCATACCGGCCTCGGTCAGCTCCGCTTCCTTCTCTTCATACAGCCTGTTGGCATCCGCGATCAGCTGATCCTTCAGCTGCTGCGAGCTCTTGCCGTTCACATACTCTTCCGTGATCGGCGCAAGCGGAATGATCGGGCGGATGTAGTCGTTCAGCTCACGGAGATTCCATCCGGATCCTTCATCCTCTCCCGCGGCGCACAGATCCACATAGCTGTTCACGGTATCATCGATCATCTTCACGATCGACTCACGCATATTCTCGCCGTCCAGGACCTTGCGTCTCTCAGCATAGATGATCTCACGCTGCTCGTTGTTGACCTGGTCGTATTCCAGCAGGTTCTTTCTGATCGCGAAGTTGTTGGACTCGATCTTCTTCTGTGCCTTCTCGATCGCGGAGGACAGCATCTTGTGCCTGATCTCCTCACCCTCCTGGACACCCAGGGTCTTGAAGGTGGACATCATCTTCTCGGATCCGAACAGTCTCATCAGATCGTCTTCCAGAGAGATGTAGAACTGGGATTCACCCGGATCTCCCTGACGGCCGGAACGGCCGCGCAGCTGATTGTCGATACGGCGGGACTCATGGCGCTCCGTGCCGATGATCTTCAGTCCGCCGGCAGCTCTCGCCTCATCGTCCAGCTTGATATCCGTACCACGGCCGGCCATGTTGGTGGCGATGGTGACGGCGCCGTGAATACCGGCATCCTTGACGATCTCCGCCTCAAGCTCATGGAACTTCGCATTCAGGACATTGTGCTGGATGCCTTCGCGTCTCAGCATGCCTGACAGAAGCTCGGAGACCTCGATCGTGATGGTGCCGACCAGGACAGGCTGCTGCTTCGCATGCGCTTCCTTGACCGCCTCGACCACGGCGCGGTACTTCTCCTTCTTGGTCATGTATACCGCGTCGTCAAGGTCCTTTCTGGCAACCGGCTTATTGGTCGGGATCTCGATAACGTCCATCCCGTAGATGTCACGGAACTCTTCTTCCTCGGTCAGAGCCGTACCGGTCATGCCCGCCTTCTTCCTGTACTTGTTGAAGAAGTTCTGGAACGTGATCGTGGCAAGGGTCTTGGACTCTCTCTTGATCTTGACGTGCTCCTTCGCCTCGATCGCCTGATGCAGGCCGTCGGAATAACGTCTGCCCGGCATGATGCGGCCGGTGAACTCATCGACGATCAGGACCTCGTCGTCCTTGACCACATAGTCCTGATCCCTGTGCATCAGATTGTGGGCACGCAGGGCAAGTATGATATTGTTCTGGATCTCGATGTTCTCCGGATCAGACAGGTTCTGGATCTGGAAGAACTTCTCGCAGCGGGCGATACCCTCTGCGGTCAGGGTGACGACCTTGTCCTTCTCATTGACGATGAAGTCGCCTGTCTCGGTGATCTCTTCGCCCATGATGGCGGTCATCTTCGTGACCTCGCCGCTTGCCTCACCTCTCTTGAGCTGACGCGCGAGAATATCGCAGGTCTCGTAGAGCTTAGTGGACTTGCCGCTCTGTCCGGAGATGATCAGCGGCGTACGCGCTTCATCGATCAGGACCGAGTCGACCTCGTCGATGATGGCGTAGACCAGATCTCTCTGGACCAGTTTCTCCTTGTAAATGACCATGTTATCACGCAGATAATCGAAGCCGTCTTCGTTATTGGTGATATAGGTGATATCCTTCGCGTACTCGGCTCTTCTCTCATCCGGCTCCATGCTGTTCTGGATGCAGCCGCAGGTCAGACCGAGGAACTCGTGGATGGGACCCATCCAGTCACGGTCACGCTTGGCCAGATAATCATTGACAGTTACGATATGGACGCCCTCTCCGGTCAGCGCGTTCAGATAGGCCGGAAGGGTCGACACCAGCGTCTTACCTTCACCGGTTTTCATCTCGGCGATACGTCCCTGGTGCAGGATGATGCCGCCGATGACCTGAACCCTGTACGGCTTCAGTCCGTTTACTCTCCACGCAGCTTCCCTGACAGTCGCAAAAGCCTCCGGAAGGAGGTCATCCAGACTCTCCCCATTCGCATACCTCTGCTTAAACTCGGCTGTCTTTCCTTTCAGCTGCTCATCCGTAAGCTTCGAATACTCATCTTCGAGGCTCATGACTTTATTAACGATCGGCTCGATCTTCTTCAGCTCACGCTCAGAATGGGTGCCGAACAATTTTTCCATGAAACCCATATATATATTACTCCTTTATTAACGTTGTGAACATGCACAAGTCCGGGCCCCGGCAGGGCAGATTGTGCATAATCAGAATTATTTTATCATGCGAGGGACAGACTGACAACCTAAACAAGACGGATAACAAAGAAAGCCGGAGCTCATAAGGCCCCGGCTTTCGCGATCTATTCCAGTTATTATACTCAGAACTCAGGCTCGATCAGGCCGTAGGTGCCGCCCTTTCTCTTATATACGACACTGACCTGTTCATTCTCCGCATTCAGAAATACGAAAAATGTGTGTCCGAGCAGTTCCATCTGTACGCATGCATCTTCCGGATACATCGGCTTGATGTCAAACTGCTTCGTGCGGACGATACGGATCTCATCCGTCGGCTCTGTTTCATTCTCAAGGAATTCCTTCTTGAAGCTTCCATCCTGATGGCGGTCGACCAGCTTCTGTTTGTACTTGCGAAGCTGTCTCTCGATGACCTCCTCGACCAGGTCGATGGAAACATACATGTCATTGGAAACCTGCTCGGAACGGATCACATTGCCCTTCAGAGGAATCGTGACCTCGATCTTCTGACGCTCCTTCTCAACACTCATGGTTACGTGAACCGTTGTCTCCGGAGTGAAATAGCGTTCGAGCTTTCCAAGCTTCTCCGTAACCGCCTTACGCATGGAGTCAGTCACTTCCAGGTTCTTTCCGCTGATTATAAATCTCATAAGCATACCTCCTTTGGAAGGAATTGTTGTTGATACAAGTATAACACACGGTTAAGTGACAAACAATAAATTATTATCGTTCACTGCATCCGCTGCAACACTTCCCGGTATGGCATATTTCCGCCGAAGATATCAAGGGCGCTGCCGATGGTCACATCCACTCTTCCCTGGCCGCGCTGCCGCAGGTTCTCCAGATCGTTGAAATCTGCGACGCCGCCGGCGTAGGTGGCCGTGATGGGGGCCTTAGCCAGGATATCGACCAGCGCCAGCTCCGGACCTCTGCGAAGTCCCTCCGCGTCCACTGCGTGGATCAGGAACTCCGAGCAGCTGCCCGCCAGTTCCTTCAGGGTATCGAGGGTCAGCTCCACATTGGTGAACCTGGTCCAGTGATCGGTCACGATATAATAGGTGCTCCCGCTCTTTCTGCAGCTCAGGTCAAGGACCAGGCGGTCTCTGCCCACAGCGGCGGTCATCTTATTCAGATGCCGTTCGTTGAAGCATCCGTCCTGGAACACATAGGAGGTCACGATCACCTTGGACGCGCCTGCATCCAGGAACTCGTCCGCGTTGTAGGGCGTGATGCCGCCTCCGATCTGGAACATGCCGGGGGCCGCCTTAAGCGCTGCCACCGCCGCGTCTCTGCTGGGATTGTATTCCGGAGAGCTGACTCTGTTCAGGATAATGATATGGCCGTCGGTCAGATTGTCCTGCGCATAGAACCGGGCAAACCACGCCGCGTCATTTTCAGAGACAAAGTTCTCCTGCGCTCTGTCCGTGCTCTCCTCGATGGTGACACCCACGATCTGTTTTACTTTACCATTATGAATATCGATACAGGGTCTGAATCTCATACTGCCCTCCTTCTTCACCTGCTCTGTGTCTGTTTCCCGGCAGTCCTGATGCCTGCCTCTCAGAACAGTCCGGATACTGCTCCCGTCTCCGTATCCACATCGATCCGGCGGTAGGCCGGATTGGATCCTGTTCCCGGCATCATGGAGATGGATCCGGCCATCGGGCACAGGAACTTCGCTCCGCCGTACTCCAGGATGTCCCGGATCGGAAGGCGCCAGTGCTTCGGCACGCCCTTCAGATTCGGATCATGGGACAGGGACAGATGTGTCTTGACCATCATGGTCGCGTAATCCGCATACTTCGGATCGTTCTCAAAACGCTCTGCCTTCTCGAGAGCCAGCGGCTCCCAGTCGACTCCGTCCGCGCCGTAGATCTCTGTCGCGATCTTCTCGACTCTCTGGCGCAGCGGCATCTCCAGGTCATAGAGATAATGCAGCTCTGTGGGCTCCTCGCAGGCGTCGATGACTGCCTGGGCCAGCTCCACAGCTCCCTCGCCTCCGTACTGCCAGTGCTCGGACAGCGCGCAGCGCACGCCCTGCTCCCTGCAGAGCCTGCGGATCAGCTCTACCTCCGCATCCGTGTCCGTGTAGAACTTGTTGATGCATACCACCGGCTTGATGCCGGACTTCTTCACATTGTTCACATGGTGGAACAGATTCTCGCAGCCCTTCTCCAGAAGCTCCAGATTCTCTGTGGTGTACTCCTCCGGAAGCGGCTTGCCGGGCTTCACCTCCGGTCCGCCGCCGTGCATCTTCAGGGCGCGGATCGTAGCCACCAGGACCGACACGTGCGGCTTGAGGCCGGACAGACGGCACTTGACGTTCCAGAACTTCTCGAACCCGATGTCCGCTGCAAATCCGGACTCTGTCACATGATAGTCGAACAGCTTCAGTCCCAGACGGTCTCCGATGATGGAGGACTGTCCGATGGCGATGTTCGCAAACGGGCCCGCATGGACCAGGCAGGGCTGATGCTCGACCGTATAGCAGAGGGTCGGATTGATGGTATTGCGCATCCATGCGGTCATGGCTCCCGCAACCTCCAGATCCTCCGTGGTTACAGGATTGCCCTTTTTGTCATAGGCAAGGACGATCTTTCCGATCCTCTCACGAAGATCCTTCAGATCTGTCGCGACTGCCAGGATCGCCATCAGCTCCGAAGACACGGCGATATTCGTGCGCGTCCTCATGCGGTAGCCCATCATCTTGCCCTCGCCAAGGCCGATCTCCATATCCCGCAGAGCCTGGCAGCAGAAGTCCATGACAAAGTTCCACTCTACCCGCTCCGGATCGATATCCAGACGCCTCAGGCCGATCTTCGCAAGACGCTCGTCATCATAATTGCGCTCATGCTGCATCCTCGCGTTCAGAGCGACCATGCCGAGATTGTGGGCATTGGTGATATCGTTGATATCGCCTGTAAGTCCGAGGGAGAACTCGGTCATGGGGATCAGCAGCGCATTGCCGCCGCCTGCAGCCGTGCCCTTGACATTCATCGTCGGGCCGCCGGAGGGCTGGCGCAGGCATCCGCCGGCATTCTTGCCCAGCTTCCCGAGACCTTCGATCAGGCCCAGAGAAGTCGTTGACTTGCCCTCTCCCAGCGGAGTAGGCGTGATCGCCGTCACCTCGATGTACTTTCCATCGGGCTTATCCTTCAAACGGTTCATGATCTTTATGAAATCCAGCTTCGGAGTTCTCCCGTAAGGGATGATCTCATCCTCCTGAAGTCCCATCTTCCTGCGGAACTCGTCAACGGACGGGAGGCTCTTCTCGGCCTCCTGCGCGATCTGCCAGTCTTTGTACTGAGTAGGGTCAAGCATGTCATATCCTCCTGCATCTATAACTGTTGATAACAATTCAAGTCCGGTACTCTGTTAAGTCAGATATTCTCCAGGTCTTCCTGCCACAGGCTGCAGACTGCATCACTGGGCATGCGCAGATCGCCGCGCGGGCTGACTGCGACGGATCCGACCTTCGGGCCGTCCGGCACACAGGATCTCTTGTACTGCTGTGAGAAGAATCTCCAGTAGAACTTCCTGAGCCACTTCAGGATCGTGGCGTCGTCGAACTCGCCTTCAAATGCATTCTTCGCGATCCTGTACACCTTGTGCGGCGCGAAGCCGAAACGAAGTACGTAGTACAGGAAGAAATCGTGCAGTTCGTAGGGGCCGACCAGGTCCTCGGTCTTCTGGGAGATCTCTCCGTCCTTGGGCGGAAGCAGCTCCGGGCTGACCGGAGTGTCCAGTACGTCCAGCAGCACGCTCTGCAGCGTGGGGTCGCTGCAGGTGTCCGCGTAGTAGCGGACCAGATGCCGCACCAGTGTCTTCGGCACGGAGCTGTTGACTGCGTACATGGACATATGGTCGCCATTGTAGGTCGCCCAGCCAAGGGCAAGCTCGGACAGATCGCCGGTCCCCACCACGATGCCGCCGGTCTGGTTTGCCAGATCCATCAGCACCTGGGTCCGCTCTCTTGCCTGGGAATTCTCATAGGTCACGTCTGTCACTTCCGGGTCATGTCCGATATCTGCGAAATGACCCATGACAGCTTCTTTGATATTGATCTCTTTCAGCGTGCAGCCCAGCGTGGTGGACATAACACACGCATTGTTGTAGGTCCGGTCCGTGGTCCCGAAGGCCGGCATGGTGATGGCCTGGATCCCGCTCCGGTCAAGTCCGAGAAGGTCGAAGGCCCTGGCTGTTACCAGCAGTGCCAGGGTGGAATCGAGGCCGCCGGAGATGCCGATGACTGCAGTCTTCGCTCCGATGTGCTCCAGCCTCTTCTTCAGACCCAGAGCCTGCAGGAGGAAGATCTCCTCACAGCGCGCCGTCCTGTCATCGGACGCGGACGGGACAAAGGGTCTGGGATCATATCTTCTGGACAGCTCTGTATCCGCCACATCCAGATCGAATATTGTCGATGTGAATTCTCCGGCAAACCGGTTGTCATAGGTGGTCATGCGCCTTCTCTCCGCACGCAGCCTGTCCACGTCGATCTCGCCATAGGTGATGCCCGTGGTAAACCGGCCGGAGTCTGCCAGAAGCGCTCCGTTCTCCGCGATCATCCGCTGTCCGCAGAAGACCAGGTCCTGGGAGGATTCTCCCTCGCCCGCACTTGCGTAGATATATCCGGCGACCAGTCTTGCGGAAGTCATCTTCACAAGGTTTCTGCGGTACGCGGTCTTACCCGCAACCTCCACGGAAGCGGACAGGTTCACGATCACATTGGCGCCAGCCAGCGCCGCGAGGGTGCCGGGCGTATCCGCGACCCACAGATCCTCACAGATCTCCGCCGCGACTCTCAGTCCGCCCGGGATCTGTTCCTCCTCACTGTCGCACAGAAACAGCTGATGCGCCCCGAAGGGGACCAGCTGGCCGTCGAACAGGATCTCCCTGGCAGGCCCCGGACCTTCCGTGAAATGTCTTCTCTCATAATATTCACTGTAGTTGGGGATGTTCACCTTCGGAACGAATCCGAGCAGCTCCCCGTCAGACAGCGCGGCCGCCACATTGTACAGCTTGCCTTCCACCTCCAGAGGAAGTCCCACGAAGGTCAGCGCCCTGATTCCGGCGCTCTCCTTCACGACCCTCTTCAGGGCAGCTCTTGCCTTCCTCAGAAGGCTGCTCTGAAGAAACAGGTCACTGCAGGTGTAGGAAGTCAGGACCAGTTCCGGGAAGACGATGATCTTCGCGCCGCCTTCCGCAGCCTCCCTGTACAGACTGATCACCTGCTCTGTATTGAACTCCACATCCGCGACTCTGATCTTCGGAGTCACCGCCGCTACTTTGATAAAACCGTCTCTCATACACTGTCCTGTGGTTTCCCACGGCCTCCCTGTTCTCTTACTGTCTTCCGCCCTTCTGGATCTTCAGGATCCTCTGAAGATCAGGGATCTCAAATCTGTAGTTTTTGCCGCAGAACTGGCAGCCGACGTCGATCGGCTTCCCGTCATCGATCATCTCCTGAATGTCATCCGGTCCGATGGAGATCAGGGCCTTCTCAATCCGCTCCGTCGAGCAGCTGCAATGGAAGGAGACTTCATTTTTCTCCATGATCTGCAGGCCGAACTCACCCAGAAGCTCCTCCAGGATATCCTCCGGAGTCATCCCGTTCTCCAGCATGGTGGTGACGCTCGCAACGCTCGCAAGCTTCTTCTCCAGGGCGTCGATCACCTCATCCGGAGTGGCCGGAAGCAGCTGGATAATGAATCCGCCCGCCTGCTTCACGCTCCAGTCGCGGTCCACCAGAACACCCAGTCCCACAGAGCTGGGAACCTGCTCGGACTCCGCAAAATAATAGGTCAGGTCCTCCGCGATCTCTCCGCTGGGCATATCGATCGTACCGGCAAAGGGCTCCTTCAGGCCCAGGTCCCGGATCACCGTCATGGTACCGCGGCCGACCGCGCCTGAGACATCCAGCTTCCCATTAGGCTTGAGCGGCAGCTGCACATGGGGATTGTTCACGTATCCTTTTGCATGGAAATGAGAATCCGCCGTGACTGTGATGCCGCCTGCGGGGCCGTCGCCGTGCACCTGGATCGTGACCAGCGCCTTGTCCTCCTTCAGCATGCTGCCGATCATGACGCCCCCTGTCAGAAGCCTCCCGAGGGCAGCCGTGCAGACCGGTGTCGTATCATGGGCCTGCCTCGCGTCTTCGACCATCTGCCTGGTAGTCGCGGCAAAAGCACGGATCGCGTCATTTGCCGCAGTTGCACGAATCATATAATCAGTCATCTTCGTATTGTGTCCTTTTCTATTCTTCTGTCCGGTTCGTCAGATCAGGTGCAGCGCGCCGGTGAGTATTCCGCCGATCACGCCTGCGCAGTAGAGGATCCCTATGATCTGCGCTGTCTCTCTCCTGCTGCGGTTCGTCCGGAACAGGATCAGGATCCCGACGCCGGCTCCCACCATCAGTCCCGACATCATGGCACCGGCGCTCATCGCTCCGTCCAGATACATCGTGGTCAGGGCAACCGAAGCGGCGCAGTTGGGGATCAGGCCGATCAGTCCTGCCAGCAGTTCTCCGATCACGGGCTGGTTGAAGACCAGGCTCTGCATATTTTCCGTTCCGATGCCTTCCATCACCAGCGTCAGCACCACGGAGATCAGGAAGATAAACAGGGTGATATGCAGGGTGTGCTTCACGGAGGAGCGCAGGATGCTCTGCTCACATTCACAGTGCTCCGCCTCACAGATCCCGTGGATGCTCATGCCGATCTTGCGCAGGTTCAGCCAGCGGAACAAAAAGTCCACCAGGAATCCGGCAAGCACGCCGTAGCATGCCTTGACCAGCAGGATGCGCCCGATCAGGGCGATGTCAACGCGATTGGACAGGAAGATCGGCAGCATCTCATCCGAGGTGGAGAGAAATACCGCGATCAGTGTTCCGACCGTGATCACACGGCCTGCGTACAGGCTCGCCGCGGCGGCGGAGAAACCGCACTGCGGGAAGGCGCCCAGCGCGCCTCCGAACAGAGGCCCCAGCTTGTCCGCCCTGCGGATCATCGCCCGGGTCCGGTCTGAGGTCCTGTGCTCGATGTACTCCATCAGGAGATAGGTGATAAATAAAAACGGAACCAGTTTGATGGTATCCAGAGCACCGTCAACAATTGCGTCCCAGAAAATCATATAATGTCTGTATTGCCTTTCTTATAACTCATTCCCGACCTAACGCATCATCTCATTATTGCAAGCTCCCTGTCAAGTATCCCGGCCGGTACTCCTGCCGCAGGACCTCCCCTGCCAGCTGCCTGTAGGTCTGCAGGCTCCTGGCCTTGCGGATCTTGCGGATCTTCCGCTCACATCCCGGGAAGGACGCGCCAAGATAATCCCAGATCTCCAGCATGCGGCAGATCGCTGCATGCTCCTGGCCATAGCACTCATACCAGGCGCTGCATATATCATCATGGAAATGAATCAGGCGCTCCTGCTCTGTCAGCATGCTGTCTGACTGCATACCAGAGCGGATCTTCTCTGCCAGCATGGGGTCTGCCACAAGCCCACGGCCGATCATGACAGCCGGAAGATCCGGGAATTCTTCCAGAAGCTTCTGAAAGTCTTCCATACTGCGGATATCTCCGTTATAGCAGACAGGGTGCGTGCTCTTTTCATAAAACCTGCCAAAGGCTTCCCAGTCAGGCACTCCATTGTACGCGTCCTTTCCAAGCCGCGCGTGTACCTGCACCTCTGCAATCGGATAGCGGTTGTAAATGCGGATCAATTCACCGATCTGATCTGTGTCATTCATCCCGACCCTGGTCTTGACTGTCACACGAAGGCTGCGCTCATCCGAACTGAGTCCTCCGTTGCAGACCCTTTCCATCCCCGTAAACAGATGCTCCAGGAATTCGTCAAGCCTTCCGGTATCCGCCAGCATGCCCGCCCCTTTGCCCTTCGTGACAACGGTTCTTGCCGGGCAGCCGAGATTCAGGCTTACCTCACCGTAGCCTGCAGAGCGGATCATGTCCATATAGATGAGGGTATCCTCCGCACCGGCAGGAAGAAGCTGCGGAACCATGCGGCCCATCTCATTGTGAGACGGATCCATGTCCCGCTTCTCTCCGCCTTTCATGCTCCTGCTCTGGTGCACACTGATGAAAGGCATATAGTAGCGGTCCACTCCGCCATAATGTTTCAGATGTGTCAGACGGAAAGGCCATCCGGTCACTCCCTGCATGGGTGCAAAATAAATATCCATCAAACGTGATCCTCCTCTGTCCAGGCCGCACTCTTTCCCGCCGCGCCACACATCATAACACAGCCCGGGGCAGTTATGAAGTTCTATAAATCAATGAGGACAGAACGCGTTGTTCTGTCCTCATTGATTTCCATTCCCGTTATTCTTTATTTGCCGGCGTCTTCTCTCCCAGAAGACCCATGACATGCTTCTCATTGTAGCGCATCATCAGCAGCGCGGCGCAGACGCACAGCACCGTCGAGGACAGAGCCGCGATCCGGTAGCCCATGCCGCTGCTCCTTCCGATCGTGGCAAAGGAGGTGAACAGGATCGCCGCCAGGGACTGGCCGAGCTTCATGGCAAAGGTGCGGGCCGCGAAGAACATGCCATCGTGGTTCTCACCAGTCGCCACTTCATCACTCTTGGCGATGTCCGCGACCACGGTCTGGGGCAGGATGCCGAGGATCGCCATGGCGGGAGCCGCCAGGATCATGACCAGGACGCCGAAGATCATACCCTTGTTGGTGCCTGCCTGTCCCTGGGACAGTGCGGTCACCAGATAGACAACAGAAAATTCAAAGAATGCAAAGGTGATCAGGCTCTTCTTGGTGAACCTCTTCGTCAGCTTTCCGACGAATACATACAGGCAGACCGACAGCAGCGTCATGCCGATGTACAGCACCGTATTCATGGTCTCCGGCAGCTTCATCAGCGAGGTGATGAAGAAGGTCAGGCCGGACTGGAACATCGTGATCGCGACCCAGTAGCAGATATCCGAACCCACGAAGATCCGGAAGTCTTTATTGGCAAAGGTCTTGGTGAGGGAGGAAAATGCATTTCCCTCGACCGGCTTCACATCGACGTAATCAAACTCGTTGATGGTAAATGTGGGCACCAGCAGGCAGACCAGCGCAAAGACCGCAAGGATGATAAATGTCACGCGGATTGCCATGACTCTTCCCAGGGACGGCGTCAGGGCGCCCCAGATAAACGGGCAGGCATATCCCAGCGCGGATCCGAAGATGAATGTAAATGAGATCGCTGTGGAGATTGCGGTCAGCTCTTCCTGGGTTCCGGACAGCTCCGCGATCAGTGCGTTGTAGGGGGTGCAGTAAACGGTCATGAACAGATAGAACAGAAGCATCATGACCAGGACCCAGACACCATTGACCGGGCTCGTTTTATTGATCGGAGTCCAGTAGATCAGGATCGTCGCCGCAGTCAGCGGGATGGCAGCCTTTCTCATGAAGGGGAGCCTGCGTCCCTTGGGATTGCGGCTCCTATCCGACAGGTTCGCGATCCACGGATCCGTGACAGCGTCAAACAGCCTTCCCAGCGCATAGATCCCGCCAAGGATCGTCACCACTCCCAGGACCACTCTTCCCTGGGGAAGGAACACCGTCTGTCCCGCATCCAGCATCTCCTGGTTCGGTTCGTAAAAACTGATGACCCAGTTTGTGACAAGAGCAGACAGGGTACTCCATCCCAGCTGTCCGATTGCAAACATCCAGATCACTCTCTTCGTTAGTTTCTTCATTTATACACGCCTCCACTTCACCAGATATTGTATGCCTGTATGCAAATAAAAACAGGCACCAAGCCTATGATAACATAGAACCCGTGCCTGTTTCATTCAGGAACTGGTTAAAATCACCGCGCCTTTGCGCATTTTCGTTCCAGATCATGTCTGGAAGCCAATGTCACACCGCGCAGAGGAAGATCCGTCTTACAGATTTCTCTCGACAAATGCCTGGATCGCCGGCTTCGGAACGAATCCGACCTGCTCATCGACCTTCTGGCCATCCTTGAAGACAGCGACATAGGGGATGGAGCTGATGCCATACTGAGCGGCAAGATCCTGATTGTCATCTACGTCCACTGCGTAGAAGGAAGCCTTGCCTGCCATCTCCTCAGAGAGCTCTTCCAGGACCGGGCCAAGCATACGGCAGGGGCCGCACCAGGTCGCATTAAAATCTACTACCGCAACTCCGCTCTTGATCGCTTCTGCAAATTCCGGGCTGTCAATCTTCTTAACACTCATTGTTCATTCTCCTCTTTCTGTATCTATGGTATATATGTTCTCCTGAATCCTTTAGATGACTGCTTCAATCGTCATTGTATCGTCTGTCATTTCCGGCTGTCAATGTAGGAAACGGCGCTCAGCGCTGCCACATTGCCCTCACCGGCTGCCTTGATGTACTGGTATGGCGTTCCGGTGATGTCCCCTGCCGCGAACAGGCCGGGAAGGTTTGCCGCCATGCCGCGGTCTACCTTGATATGGTTGCCGTCCAGCTCCAGTCCGGGAACCAGCTTGCCCGGCGACACGCTCTCGCGAAGAAGGAAGATTCCGTCGGAAATGATCTCGCCCTGGTCTGTCGTCAGGACCATCTTCCCGTCCCTCTTCTCGATGGCGGCGGGGTTTGCGACGACCACTTCGATGTTGTCGATCCCCGGGAACAGCTGCGCGGGATCAGCCGGCATCTCATCCTTCTTATAAACCGGGATGTAGGTCACCTTGTCAGCAAGTTCCGACAGGAACCTGGCATCCGCCTCTTCCTTCGGGGCATAGCCGACGATCACTGCCTCCTTGCCGCGATACAGAGCGCCGTCGCAAGTCGCGCAGTAGCTGACACCTCTGCCCAGATTCTCATCCTCACCCGGAAGGGGCTTGCCAAAGCTCACGCCGATGGCAAGGATCACGCTGGTAGCCTCGACAAATTCCTGATCGATCTGCAGGCTGTAGTAATCTCCCATCGCATAGACCATCGTCACCTTGCGGTCCGTGATCTCGATCTCCATCTGTCTGAGATGCTCCTGAAGCTTCGCAGCCAGTTCAGATCCCGCTATATCCGGAAGTCCGGGATAATTCCGGATGCTGTGGGCCTTCGCGACCTTGTCCGAGATATCTGCGCTTCCGATCAGAAGCACGCTCTTATTTCTCACCTTTGCGGTGATCGCTGCAGAGACCCCTGCAGGTCCGGTTCCGATGACCGCCACATCATATCTGCCTTCCATAATCCGTGATCCTTCCCAACCGAAGATTTGTTTCAAATTAGATTGTGTGCAATCTTTATGGTTTAAATATACATGTTCCATCATATTCTGTCAAGGCCTTTCGCACTGGACTTTTCTCATAATGTGTCCGATAATAAGGGTGGTTTACTTGTTTAAACTGCACAATCGATCATGCTTTCAGAACAGACATGCAAGGAGTGGGTTATGAGTACTGCTGGTTCTAAGTTTCTTCCCGGATACACGGATCTGGAGAAATCATGGGTCATCTATGACGTCGGCAATTCCGCGTTTACTCTGATGGTATCAACGCTGATCCCCATCTGGTTCAACGCTCTGGCAGAGCGCGCCGGCATGAGCTCGGTGGACTACCTGGCGAACTGGAGCTTCGCCACCTCCATCGCGACAATCATCATGGCGCTGTGGGGCCCGATCCTGGGTTCCCTGGCAGATCACAGGGGATATAAGAAACCATTCTTCACCGCTGCCCTCCTAATCGGCGTGATCGGCTGCGCATTCCTCGGACTTGTAGGGATCCTGCCCTTCCCGATCGCCGCCGGATGGATGATCTACCTGGTCGTCTATATCATATCGAAGGTTTCGTACCAGTCCTCCCTGGTTCTGTACGATTCGATGCTTGTCGATGTGACCGAACCCGACCGCATGGACATCGTCTCCTCCAATGGATTTGCCTGGGGCTACATCGGATCCTGCATCCCCTTCATCATCGCACTGGTTCTGTATCTGCTGGGTACGAAGGGAGTGATCCCGCTGGGCGCCGCGATCGCGGTCGACTTCATCCTGGTCGCCCTGTGGTGGTTCGGCATCACGACACCTCTCCTTCGGCTCTATCATCAGAAGCATTATATCGAGACGAAGGGATCCATCATCACAGAGAGCTTTGTCCGGCTCGGGAAGACGCTCGGCGAACTGGTCCGCCACGACCACAAGGTCCTGTTCTTCCTGCTTGCCTTCTTCCTGTACATCGACGGCGTCTACACCATCATCGACGAGGCCGTCGCCATCGGAACCGCGCTGGGACTGGATCAGATCGGACTTCTGGTGGTCCTGCTGCTGACGCAGGTGGTGGCCTTCGCATTCGCAACCCTCTTCGGGAAGCTGTCCTCGAAGTATTCGACCGTCACCCTGATCTCCATCGCCATCATCGGGTATTTCGCAGTCGCCATCTACGCGCTGTTCATGCATACCCTGTGGCAGTTCGGGATCATGGCCTTCGTAGTCGGCATGTTCCAGGGCGCCATCCAGGCACTGTCCAGATCCTACTACGCCAAGATTATCCCCGCGGACACCAGCGGCGAGTATTTCGGACTGTATGACATCTGCGGGAAGGGCGCCGCATTCGTGGGCACCATGCTCATCGGCCTTACCACGAAGCTGACCGGCAGCGTCAACATCGGAGTCGGAACTCTGGCATTCCTGTTCGCGGGAGGACTGATCCTGCTGCGCATCGCAGACCGCATGCCCGATCACAGGCGCTGAGCCAGGGCACATCTGAGAAATGAAAAGGCTGCCGCATCTTCAACATGCGGCAGCCTTACTGTCTGTATTGCTTTTTCTGTATTGATCTGTCTGTATTGATCTGTCTGTTTTGTCCTGTCTTGTCTTCAGGTCAGCCCTTCAGTCCTCTCGACTGACGGTCCATATCCTCGACAACGATGTCATAGATCTCGCCAAGGGTCCTGCAATACTCAAGGACCTTCCAGGGCTCATTGGTATGGTAATGGATCTTGATCGGATCCCCGTCCCCGCCTACCGCAAGCAGGCTGTCGCCCTTGAAATTCTCAGCAATATAATCAAAAACTTCGTCTTCGTCCAGATCGTCGCCGTCGATCAGCAGCTGTGTATCATATCTGTATTCAAGCATGGTACTTATCCTCTCTCAGTAATGAATCTTCGCGCGTTCTTATGTAACATGTAACACACTTCAGAAACCGCCCCAATCATACTTCCGAAGACCGATTCTGTCAATAATCCGGGAACATGAACAGACCGGCCTCCCTCTTAAAGAGAAAGCCGGTCTGAGTGACTCATATCCGATTATTCATTTCCGGGCAGATAACCCGGAGAGCTGCATTACAGTCTCTGGGACTTCTCGATATCCAGGAAATACTTGTAGGTATCCACTGTCAGCTCGCCGCAGGCAGCCTCATCGCAGGCAATGATCGCGCCATTGTGCATCTGAAGAGCGCTGCAGGTCCACTTCTGGCTGACGCCGCCCTCAACCGTTGCCGCAAGAGCACGTGCCTTGTTGTGGCCGCTGATCAGGACCAGGACTTCCTTGGAATCGGTAACTGTTCCGATACCGACAGACAGTGCCTGAGCCGGAACCTTCTCCGGATCATTGCCGAAGAAACGGGAATTGACGATACGGGTATCCGTTGTCAGATCACGAACGCCGGTGCGGGAGGTCAGGGATGTGAAGGGCTCGTTGAATGCCAGATGGCCGTCAACGCCGATGCCGCCCATGAACAGGTCGATTCCGCCGTAGGAAGCGATTTTCTCTTCATAGCGGGCGCACTCGCCTTCCGGATCATCCGTCATACCATTGAGGATGTTGATGTTCTCCGGCTTCATATCTACCAGATGATCAAAGAAATTATCATGCATAAAGTACCAGTAGCTCTGATCATGCTCGTGGGGCAGTCCCAGATACTCATCCATGTTGAAGGTCACGACATTGGCGAAGGAGACCTCGCCGGCCTTGTTCATGCGCACCAGCTCCTGGTACACACCGATCGGCGAAGAACCGGTCGGAAGGCCGAGGATAAACGGACGGTCTTCCTTATGGCCATTGATCTTCGCTGCGATATAGTCAGCTGCCCACTTGCACATATTCTGATAATTTTCCTGAATAACAACTCTCATAATAAATAAAACTCCTTATATTCTTCCTCTATCAGATACGTGGCAAGGCATGCTCTGTTACAGTGTTGATTCTGCTTTTTAACATGCACTCTGACGACCCACTATGGCCGCGGCAGCATCCGCCGAGTCTTTCGATCACTGCCGACCTCGTCAACCAATTACGGTCCTGGCGCTAGCAACACTTCCATCCTCCCAGGGAAGCGAAGCTTTCCTGTCATGCTGCATTCCGGTTCCGATACTTCTGACCGATGTTCCCGATATATGGCAGCCATACCTGAATCAGCATAACATGGGTATTTTACTGCAGTACAACCGGCAGTGCAAATAAAAAAGCCCTTTCTTACGCAAAAACTCGTCTAAAACAGTGGGCATCCTCTGCGATTCAGGCATCTGATGTGATACAATGAACGAACTGCTGATGGTAAATGAAGAGCAGCAGGCACAGGTTTCATTAAAGGAGTTTATCTATGAGAATACTGATCGTCCGGCATGCTGATCCGGACTATGATATTGATTCCCTGACACAGACCGGCTGGCGTGAGGCAGAAGCTCTCTCCGACCGGATCGCAAAGCTGGATGTGAAGAAGTTCTACTGCTCGCCCCTTGGCCGGGCGAAGGATACGGCCTCACTGACACTGAAGAAAATGAACCGCGAGGCCGAGATCTGCCCCTGGCTGCGTGAGTTCTCACCGCCTCTGATCAAGTACCCCACGACCGGGGAGGAGCATATCTGCTGGGACTGGCTGCCGGCGGACTGGACCAGCTGCCCGCAGCTGTACGACCGCGATCAATGGCTGGACCACCCGGCCATGGTTGAAGGCGGCGTTCGTGAATACCACGAGTACGTGGTCAGCGAACTGGATCAGCTGCTGGCCAAGCACGGTTATGTGCGTGAGGACGGATATTACAGGGCGGTCACCCGCAACCGGGACACCATCGTACTGTTCTGCCATTTCGGAGTGGAGTGCGTCCTGCTTGGTCACATGCTCAACCTGCCCGCGTTTGTCCTCTGGCACGGAACGGTGGCTGCTCCCTCTTCCGTGACAACAGTCTATACGGAAGAGCGAAGGGATGGGATCGCGTCCTTCCGGATGCAGTCCTTCGGAGATATCAGCCATCTGTATGTGAAGGATATGGAACCGTCCTTTGCGGCGCGGTTCTGCGAGACCTGGGACGGTCCGGAGAGAAAGGATTGAAACCAGTCAGGGGCAGCCGCACGAATTCGTGCAGCTGCCCCTGAATTATTCTATCGCTCATCTCCCGGAGGTCTGGCCTCCGTCGATACACAGGCACTGCCCGCTGATCTCGCCGGCAAAGTCGGATGCGAGGAAAGCGGTCGAGTATGAGATGTCCCGCGGCTTCTGCGCGCGCCCGAGCGGGATGACCTTCAGCGCTTCTTCCCAGAGCGCCTTTTTCTCTTCATCAGACACCTCCCGCTTATCATTCGGATCGCCCTTGTGCGCACGGCCGGTCAGGATGTCGTCCCACATATCCGTGTAGATGATACCCGGAAGGATTCCATTGACCCGGATCCCGTATGGAGCGGCCATCTTCGCCGCACTCTGGATGAGACTGGTCACGGCTGCCTTGGAAGCGCAGTAGATCTGATTCTCCGGTCCTCCGTCCCTGGCTGCGATCGAGGAGATGATCACCATGTTGCCGAATCTCTGCTTCTGCAGCACGGGAAGGCCGTGCTTGATGATATTGGCGGTGCCGCCCACATTGATGGAGAGGACTTTCGCGATCTCCTCATCGCTGGTCAGCAGCAGGTCATCGATCGACTGCACGCCCGCGCCGTGTACGATCACATCCAGCTTCCCGCCGCCGAACTCCAGCACATCCTCGATAAGGCTCTTCACTTCGACACTTTTCGATACGTCGCACAGATGAAAAGCGCCCTTCACGCCAAGTGCCCGGATGTCTTCCGCGGTCTTCTCGCATGCTTCACGGCCGCGGCCGGCAACCATCACGTCCGCTCCGCATTCCGCAAACAGCAGTGCCATATCCCGTCCAAGGCCTCTTCCGCCGCCGGTCACCAGTACTGTCTTTCCTGTGAAATCAATCGTCATTCCCATGTGTCCGTTCTCCTTCTTATCAAATGAACTATCTCAGAACCTCGCATAGCGATCGACCGTCTCTGCCAGATCGTAATAAACCTTATCCGCCTCGGCCAGTTTCATGACGCCTGCCTCCGCCTCGATCCGGTTCACGGAGCAGTTGTAGGGAACCCGTCCCTGCCAGAAATCAGACGGATCGTCATAGAGCATGTTCAGCATGCAGCGGAGCGCGCAGCCATGGGTCGCGATCAGATAGGTCTTCCCGTCATCCCTCGCTGCCAGTTCCTTCAGGAACTCCTGTGTCCTGCTGCAGACCTGCAGGATCGTCTCTCCGCCTTCAAGGCCCCGGAAGTTCATCGGGTCATGCAGAAAGCTCTTCATGGCTTCTGTCTGCGCCTCATCAACGCCGATCTTCCTGCCCTCATAGATCCCGAAGCTGATCTCCTTCAGCCTGTCATCAAACAGCACCGGCGTGTCTCCATTACCGCTCTCCCGGAGTATGATCTTCGCCGTATCGGCGGCTCTGATCAGCGGGCTGGTGATACATTCATCAAAATGAATGCCCCGCATGCCCTGTCCGGTAACTGCCGCCAGTCTGACACCATTCTCATTCAGTTCATCATTGGACTGGCCCTGCAGCCTGCCCTCTACATTCGACCGGGTCTCCCCATGCCGAACCACATAGATCCGCATCTCTCTCCTCCGTCACCACTCAAATACTTTCCGCATCTCTTCTTCTGTCTTCTCCTGTCCGTAATTGCGGGAGGCAACTGCGATGTCATCCTTCTCCTTCGCCAGGATCAGGACACGGTCCTCTCCATTTGCCGACGCATTCTTCACAGGCAGCACACCGTCCCTGATCCGGGACTGAAGATCCTCAACCTCTGTCAGACTTCCGTCGCTGGGATCAAACCATGTTCCATAGACTGCATCGCCAGACAGATCACCCACCTGGATCTTCTCTTCGGTATCCGCCGCAAAATAAACAAGCATCACGCATTTTCCATCCGGACTGGTCCAGAGTGCGGCCTGCTCATGCTGGTCCAGCACGTCCTCCGCCGCGGCCTGCCTCAGCAGCCTCTCCTGGCAGGGCTCGTTATAGGCCGGCGGATAGGCCTCCATGAAGTCCCTCAGGATCTTCATCTGCTTCGATCCGTCCGACTGGATCGCCTCTGCCCAGGTATGGTGGCAGACGATATTCTTATCCTTCTGGGTGGCAGAGAACCAGACCGACGCATGGCCGTATGTATGGCCGAAGGCCCCCGCCAGGATCCCCCAGTACGCACGCTTTCTCACCATGTAGGTTCCATGGAAGCTGTTCGCATCCGTCACCGGCCAGCAGGTCGGCATCATCTCATAGGCCGGCTCACCGTCCCATACCGGATAGATCAGTTCTCCATCTTCAGACTTCTTCGGCTCTCTCTCCGCCTCGATCAGCTCATAATTCTTCTTGTACAGCCCATGGCCGGACTGCAGCATCGTAAATGAGATCCACTGATCCTCCGGCGTCCAGTAGGAGAAGGTGGAGCACTCACCGGTCTCCGCCTCATGGCAGGCATGATAGGTAATCAGAAGCTTCTTCCACTCCTCGCGGTCCGCGTTGTAGTGCAGGCGCGTTCCTGTCAGACCTTCCGACAGACCTTCTGCCATCTCTCTCCAGACCGGGCGGTAATCCACGCCTCTGCACACCGGCATGCGGTCTCCGCCCAGGCACCACACTAGGCAAAAGCATTGTCCTCATTCACATAGACCGGATGGTCGTTGCCGCTCCAGTCCCAGCCGACGACCAGCTCGCCCCAGACCGGGAGCAGCAGCACATAGAAGCCATAAGCCTCCGCCTGATCCAGTACCCAGTCCACATAAGAGAAATAAGCCTCGTTCGGATCCAGGATATTGTCATTGTTCAGTGCCTTGATCCCGCAGGGATTACGCATATCCTCGTTGTACTCCGGATCAAGCACCACCATCTGCAGCACCGTGAAGCCCTGCTCTTTGCGCGTCTTCATATAGTGCTGCACATCATCCCATTTCAGCTTCGCCGGAACCGTCCAGGCCGTATCCGCAAGCCACACGAAGGGAGTGCCATCCGGTTTTGCAAAGAATCTTCCATTTTCAGATATCACAAGTCGTTCCATAGCTGCACCTTTCTCTGCAGTGAACAAACGAATATCCGGCGTCTTCTCAATTTCATGTTACAGAATCTCTCTGCCGGTTGCTTTCAATGCCTCTCCAATGGTTTCAAATGAATAATCCGCCTCATACTCCAGCCGGCTGCCGATCTTAACCGAGACGTCCGCATATTCCAGCATCGGAATGTCGTTGATCCAGTCGCCATAGGCGATCACGTCTCTCGCAGACAGCGACAGTTTCTGCGTCAGCAGCTCCAGGCTGTTGTATTTATCTATGTGCTTCGGAACGATGTCAAAGCTGTCCGAGTGGCGGTAGATATGCAGGCAGTTCAGATCCGCGGCATGGGTATCTGCCAGCTCCTGGATCTGATCAAACACCTGCTCCTTCTTCGGGAACGGGGTCAGGACCACGTCATTGGGCTGGTACCAGACCTCCCCGCCGCAGGCTCTGTCGATGAGTTCACGCATCTGCCGAAGCTGTTCCAGAGCCTCCTCCTGACAGGGATATCTGAAGAAAGATACCGGCGGAAGCTCCACTCCAAACTGGAACACCGCTCCGTTCTCCCCAATCAGGATCGACTCTTCAAGTCCCACCTGACGCATGAATCCGCACAGATAACTGACCGGCTTGCCGGAGCAGATCGCTATCCGGTAACCGCTGCGCTCCAGCCTGTGTAATTCCTCAACATCCTCCGGAAGGATCTCCTTGCCGATCCCGGCCAGCGTCCCATCCAGGTCAAACACCAATAATCTATGCATATCATTTCCATTCACATCAATTCCAGGAACCTGTTCAAACCATTAAGCCAATGGAAATTATAACACGGGGATGGCAATTGTGATATAGTATTTACTATCTGGACTTTTTATGCAGATTTAGAAAGGGGCCCGAACTATGATTGAAACCGTAACTGATCTCAAGAACAGAAGAAGTGTGAAAGAATATCGTAAGGAACAGATCACAGATGAAGAACTGATGCAGGTTCTGGAGGCCGGTATGAACGCTCCCTCCGGAGGAAACCGTCAGTCCGCAGTCTTTATCGTAGTCCAGAACAGAGAATGGATCAATAAGCTATGTGTCCTGAACGCAAAGATCGCCGGGGCGCCGGAGGGATGGGACGTATTCTACGGAGCGCCGACCCTGATCGTGGTCGCCGCATCCACCCAGACACCTGATGCGGTCAAGGACGGCTCCCTTGCGATTGGAAACATGCTCAATGCAGCCTACGCCCTCGGCCTTGGCGGCCGCTGGATCAACCGTGCAGACGGCATGCTGGAGGATGAGCTCGGAAAACAGCTCCTGAAAGAAGCCGGGTATGAAGGAGACTATGTCGGAGTCGGCAATGTCATCCTCGGATATCCCGCCAACGGATTCCCGGAGCCCATCGAGCACAAAGCCGATTACTACAAGATCATCCGATAATCTCACCAGATCACAAAACCCGCAGGTCCTCCTCTCAGGAGGGTGCCTGCGGGTATTCTTCATCTTCTTTCTCTGGTTCTTCACGAAGCTCCCGTAACGATCAGAAACGAGCTTCCAGCTCTCTCTTCAACTTCTCGTAACGCAGCCGCTTTTCCTCTTTGGCAAAATGAACACTGCGCTCCTGCTCCGGACAGTTCTCATAGTCCAGCTTCGTATCTCCGAACTGTTCGCTGGTCAGGTCAAAGACACAGTCCCCGACTACATTGAAGCAATGGTAATTCCCATCCTCCAGAGGAACTCCCAGGACCTTGCCGCCGTAGATATCCTGAAGCAGGAACGAAGTTATGGAGCACTGACCGTAAGTCCTGTTTTCCGGAGTCCATTCACTGCGCATGCGGGGCGCACAGGTATCCGCACACCAGATCTCAGAGAGAAGATCGTAATAGTCACGGGGTGTAAGTCCCCGGGCATCCCTGATATCAGCCGTCTGCCATCCATAAAAATGATAATTCATATTTATTCAATCCCTTCACTACAGTAAGAACATTTACCTGTTTCATTATATCATATCCGGCCTGTATATATTGTTGACTCTTCCCAATCTGACTATAATAAAAACGTCCTGATAATCTTCTTACATCATCCGGGAGGGAGTCATTATGAAACACTTGAAACGATATGCATGCATCCTCATCACTCTGCTTATACTTGCATCCGTCCCCTCTGCAGCGCTGGCCGCAGTCGAATACGCCCCTACAGAAGCGGTCTGCACACATTATGTCAAACAGGGAGATCAGTGGGTGCAGGAAGGAGACGCTGTCACCAGGCAGTGGTCCTATAAGAAGGACGGCAGACTGACTAAAACCACTTCTATCTCGGCAAGCGGAAACAGAAGTGTGATCAGCATATCCTGGAAAGGCGATCTGGTCACAAAGGTAAAATACGGAAATGACAGCATAACCTCTTACGCCTACAAGAAAGGCTTGCTCAAGCAGGTTGCTCACTCTGTAAATGGTTCCCAGTCTGCCACGTCTTATACAATAAAGAAAAACAAATCCATATATGCAACAGACGGTCAGACTACGACCATCACCTACACTAAGAAAAAACAGTACAAGAAGGTCACGATCCGTTTCAAGAATGGCTCAATGACCAGGACTTATCTGTATTATCCCGATGGGAATCTGAAGAAGTATACCGCCACAGATCCCAGCGGCATCACTTCCGTGGCCAGGTTTACCAAGAAAGGATATCTGAAGTCCTACACTACGACATCTCCCTGGGGAACGGATTCAAGCACCTACAGCTATAAGTCCAAAAACGGGAAGCTTCGTGAGTGTATCGTTACATATAAGGGCGGAAGTTCCGAGTCTCAGCAGAGATTTGTCTATAAGAACTGGAAGAAAGTCAGCCGGATCAGAAACTGCGACGGACATGAATCCATCTGGGGCATAGGCGTTCTCTCCGAGTTTGACGGCCGCGGCTGATATTCTCTTTAAAGCAAAGACAGACACCCGGATCCGGGTGCCTGTCTTTTTATTATACGGTACTGAATGCCGGCCAGTAATAGTACAGCAGGCTGCAGACGATCGTCATCAGTGTGATTACCATGACTGTCATCTTCCATCCTTCCCTGAGCATGTAGCGCGGCTCGAGTCCATATCCCACCGGGATTGCGCGGATCGAAGTGGGCAACATGTAGGACAGATTGACTCCCACCGATGCGATATACACGAAGGGGACAGGGTTGCGGCCGATCCCCTGGATCACGGAGATGACGACCGGGATCGCGACTGCAGCGGTCGCGGTATTGGAGGTTACGTCTGAGAGCAGCAGCGTCAGCGTGATAATCACAAAGATCGTGAATACACCGCCGGTCAGGTTCATTTCCGAAACCATAGCGCCGATCGCGTCCGCGGCACCCGACTCCTTGATCAGCGTCCCGGCCGCAAGACCGCCCGCGAAGATGTAGATCAGTTCCCAGACGATCTTCTTCTGGACGGACCGCCACAGCATCAGCCGCTCACCGTCGGAGTTGACGATGAGAAATGAGATGATCGCGCAGATGATGAATACATACGCTGGCTTCATTCCCGGCAGAAGGCTCTGGTAGAACTGGCGTGTGAAGGAGAGGACAGTCGCAATCGCAAACAGCGCGAATGCCGACTTCTCTTCAAAACTCATCGGCGGAAGCATCCTGTACTGCTGCACAAAATACTCCTTCGTCCCTCCGAGTGTGGTTCCCTTCTTCACATCCCTCAGCATGAACAGGATGTTGCTGACTCCCAGCACCAGCATGATCGGGAGGAATCGAACCACCCAGTTCACGTACATATATTCCTGGCCGGTCAGCTGCTGCAGATAGTCCACCGTCACCAGATTCATGGCGCCTCCCAGCGGAGACGCAAGTCCGCCCAGGCCTGTCGCGTAGGCGATCGTCAGAAGCAGCTTGGAGCCGATCCGGCTGTGCGCGATCTCTCCCTCACCGATGAAGTTCAGCATGGATACGGCGATCGGCGTGATCGTGGCACAGACAACCGCATTGGGATGCACCGCCGACAATGCCGCCGACAGAACAAACCAGAACACGATCTGCATCCGGAAATCACTTCCCACCAGTCTGAGGAAGGCGGCAGCGATTCGCCTGTCAAGGCCTGTCTTCTCCCAGGAAACCGTCAGGATCGACGCGCCAAGCAGCAGCAGGATCGTCTCCGACGCATAATTGGAGATAACCGCCGGCATATCCGTCATCTGGAAGATGGCATTGAGCGCGATCGGCAGAAATGCCGTAACCGCGTAATCAATCGGTCCGGTCACCCACCAGTAGGCCATCCACGCGACCGTACCAATCGATGCCCTGGCCGCAAAAGAAGCGAATACAGTCGAAGGCAGCAGCAGACTGAACAGAGTAAACAGCAGCGGTCCGATAATCAGGTTAATAACTCTCTTCTTGCCCATAAGTCTCCATATCATGCAGATATCAGCGCCTGCCCTAAGTCAGGCGCCGGTATGTCTTTTTGTCATCATCACAGTCACAACAGTCAGCAGAAGCGGCGAGATCCAGATGGTCCTTACATAAAACACCTTGGACAGAACACCGCCCGCCCCGGCTCCAATGGCAAAGATCAGGATGATCCCGAAGAAATGAAGCGCCTTGTTCAGCGACTTCCTGTCTTTATTTCTCAGATAATGGGACAGCCCCTCCGTTCCGCTTCTCAGGTTGCCGATGCACATCGTGCTGGCATACCCGTACCCATGTACGGTTCTGAACGCCTGCACCTGCATGGCGCAGGCAAATGAAACCATCATGTTGGCGGTCACATTCAGGCGTGTCGGCATAAACCCGACCGCTCCCAGCAGCAGGATCTCAATGATCAGAACCAGCTGCCTCCAGTGAAGAGTTCGGTTGTTCTTGCACCAGTATTCGATCTGCTCCGTTACAAACACACCGGCGGCAAAGGCAATCAGCGGCAGCATATAATCGGCGGCAGTCCCCCAGTTGCCCAGCATGCAGTTCTGGCTCATGAGAACGACATTGCCCGTCTGCGCATTCGCAAACACATGCCCCCGCACATTATATGTATACGCGTCCTGCAGGCCGCCCGAGAATGACAGCACCGCGCTTAGTCTGAAGCTTTCTGAAGTCTGCATCAATTCCTCCCTGAATCAGTCCCCTGTTCACACCATATTAGCTCTTTATCAGCAGAAAGCCAAGAGCCACGCCGGCGGCAAGGCCTATAACGATACGGATCATCAGACTGGTATGGGTTTATCTTTCAAGTATTCGTTTCATCGCAAATATCTCCCATTCATCAATAGTATGGGAACAGCTTCAGGCGGTTGTCGCCGCTGCGGTCCGGCCTTCCTAGGGTCACTTCCCCGGTGGCGGCCCATTCAGTCCCCCTCACCAGCATCGTGATAAAGTTAAACCGGTCCAGTGCCTCCCAATGTCCGATGGAAGTTACGAAGACTCTGCCCTCCCCGTAAAGATTCTTCCAGATGACCGGCGTGTACTGGTTCACACCCGGCATCTTCGTCAGGTCACCGTCCGGGATGTCCACCGGATGATGCTTGGGCGGGAATCCCGGCACTCTGTAATTCTCCACATCGTCATAGATGGAACACAGGACCTGCATCCTGGCCTCTGGGTGAACAATCACCTGCGTGAACAGATCGTCGAACACATTCATCCACTTCTTGTCAATTCCTGCAGTGATGGGATCATCCGGATCCATCACCTCCACGAAATGATCGTCCTTCGGGCAGCGCCTGCAGCCCTGATCCATCGCACAGTATCCGCCCAGGAGTTTGCGCCATTCATCTGGCCAGTCCGGATCCACCCAGATGCTGGAGTGATAGAACACGATGCCCTTGCCCTTTGCCACAAAATCGTAGATAGCCGCTTCCGTCTGCTCACCAAAGCGCCTCGCGTGCTCGGTGGGCAGCAGCTTTCCATCGTAATTGATGAAGAGCACATCGTAGGGTTCCAGGAACTGAGGTGTAATATTGCGGAACTCCTCCACGATCACCACCTCAAACCGGCCGGTCGCCTCCAGCAGATCCCTCAGCCGTTCCTTCATAATCCTGGACTGATGCTCAATCGTTACCAGTCCGGTCACAAGCAGCACATGAATTTTATCCATTTCTTCCTCTCAACTTTCTCTTTGCAATCTCACTGTTTCCTATCTGCTATCTCTCTGCTTTTTCTCTGAAAACGCAAAAATCTGCCGGTCGCTTCTTCTGACAGTATACAACAAAAACAGGCCCGGGACTCCCGAAGCCTGTTTCGTTTATTATTTATTTTGAATTTATAATCAGCGATTGAACTTGTCATCCTGCAGTCCGAGGATTCCGCCGGCCATGAAGCCCTTCACCGGAGCACTGATCTCATACCAGGTTCTGCCATCTGCATGTACGCACTTGCCAGTCGTGACGACTGCGGTGCCGTTCTTCAGGGAGAAGATCTGCGGGAATTTAAATCCTGCGCCAGACCTTACAAATGCATCAAGCTTCATTCCGGTGTTGACGATCCTTCTGTCGCCGCCAGCTACGTTCTCAAGTTCCATCTCATTAATCTTCATCATTTCAGTCATTGTTTTTTTCTCCTTAATTCTATGTATGTTTTTTATTATAATTGCCGCTGTTTCTCTGTTTTTTGTTTTCGCGGCGGTTGTATTTTGTTTACATGTGTTATCTGATTCTGTCTGTTATCAGAACAGGAATCCTGCGTTGACCCATCCGTTGCAGCCGTACTTCGGGCTGTAAACGAATACGTAGCTTCCCTGGTTTCCGCTGCCCTGGATCTCGACCTGGTCGCCGGTGTGCAGCTGGCCGATCACGTTGGACTGATCGTAGGTGGTATCCCTTCTCAGTGCCAGGTAGCCGTCGTTGACCTTGACCGTCTTCCATGCGCCCGTCTGGGTGTTCATGTTTGCTGCGGTGCCGGTCCAGTTGTTGTCGAAGTAGCTCTGGGTGGAGCTGTAGTTGTTCTGTGCCTTTGCCGGTGCCTGCACCTGCGGCTTTGTGCTGCTCAAGTTTCCAGCATGGATGTAGCCGGTCTTGCCGTTGTAGCTGACCAGATCCCAGTCGTTGACGGATCCGAGTACGTCGACCTCTGCTCCTACCGGTACGGAACCGATGCTT
>CACXAT010000024.1 GCA_902765725.1 uncultured Lachnospiraceae bacterium
AACAGTATTTGGCGGTGGCGTAAAAACTGCCACCAGATCAAATCTGATGGCAGAATACTTTTTGTATTTTAATTGTCTACTTGACGGGTAGCAGTTCACACTGAACTGCACACAGTGCCAGGCACCTTTTCTGTGTCAGGGGATGCGAAAGGCCCTGCGCGGACGCAGGGCCTGGGGGAGACGGATTACAGCCAGTGAGCTCTCAGCCAGTCTTCGTCACAGGGGCTGAGGTACTTGGGCGCGATGTCGAACATGGTCTTTGCGCCGCACATTCCCTCATTGTTCATGCGCCAGGCTGCCCTTGCGGCCGCGGCGATGACGGAACCAGTGAATTCCGGGTTGGAGTCAAGCTTCAGGCTGTACTCGATCACGTGCTTGTTCTCGCCGGTCTGTCCGGAGTAGATCACTGAGCCGCCGTGGGGAAGAGCACTGTGGGAGGCCTTCATCTCTTCTTCGGTGATGAAGGTTACCGTGGTGTCGTAGTCAGAGAAGTAGTTGGGCATCTCCTTGATCTCTTTCTCGATGCGGGCCTTGTCAGCACCCTCCTGGGCGACGACATAGCACTCGCGGGTGTGCTTCTGGCGGGTGGTCAGTTCCGGATTGGAACCGGAGCGGACTGCCTCAAGGGCTTCCGGGACCGGTACGGTATACTGGCGCGCGTCCTTCACGCCCTCGATCCGGCGGATCGCGTCAGAATGTCCTTGGGAGACGCCTCTTCCCCAGAAGGTGTAGTCCTTTCCTTCCGGAAGTACGGAATGGGCATACAGACGGGCGATGGAGAACATACCCGGATCCCAGCCGCAGGAGATCACGCCGATCTTGCCGGCAGAAGAAGCAGCTTCGTTGACTGCCGCAAAATGGGACGGAATGTTGGCGTGAGTGTCAAAGCTGTCGACTACGTTGAACATAGCCGCATACCGGGGTGTCTGTTCCGGAAGATCCGTAGCGCTTCCGCCGCACAGTACCAGTACGTCGATCTCATCCTTCATGGAAGGAAGATCCTCTACACTTAAAACCTTTGCTCCGGGAGTGGCGATCTGAAGCGTATTCGGGTCCCTGCGGGTGAAGACAGCAGTAAGCTCCTGATCCGGGTTGGCATTGACCGCTTTCTCAACGCCCTTTCCCAGATTGCCATATCCCAGGATGCCGATTCTCATTGTCATGGGTAATACCTCCGATTGCTTGAATATTACAGTATAATCTTACCTATTTTAATGTCTGAAACAAGGTATTACAAGAGAGAAGATTATTCTTTTTGCGTATGGCGGGAGTATACATTTTCCTGAGGAAGTGGTAATATCCCATCCAGAAAGGTGACTGGACAGATACATCCAGAGGGCGCCGGAGATAGGTGCCTCAGAAGGAGTTATGTGTGGAACAGAGAGTAATGCGGGAGATCCTGACCCGGGTCAGGAAGGACGAACTCAGTATCGAGGATGCGCTGCTTCTTGTGAAAGAGGAGCCCTTTACGGATCTTGGCTATGCGAAGATCGACAATCACAGGCAGCTTCGTCAGGGAGTCTGTGAGGTGATCTACGGAGCCGGAAAAACCTCAGAGCAGATCCTGGGTATCGCAGGGAAGATGAAGGAGAACGGGGTCAGGACGATCCTGATCACGCGGATGGATGCTGATAAGGCGGACTATGTGGAACAAAACGGCGGCTTTGATCCTTATCTGTACGATCCTGTCAGCAGGGTCGGGATCATCGGAGAGCTTCCAAAGCCGGACGGGATCGGCACGATCGTGATCGCCTCGGGCGGCACCAGCGACATGGCGGTGGCGGAGGAGGCCGCGCTGACGGCGCAGGCTCTTGGAAATGAAGTGATCCGCCTCTATGACGTGGGGGTCTCCGGTCTTCACAGGCTTCTGTCCCATATGGATGAGATCATGAGCGCCCGGGCGATCGTAGCGGTCGCGGGGATGGAAGGCGCCCTTGCCAGCGTCATCGGCGGTCTTGCGGACTGCCCCGTGATCGCGGTCCCCACATCGGTGGGGTACGGCGCCAACTTCGGAGGGCTCTCGGCGCTCCTGTCCATGCTCAATTCATGCGCCAGCGGTGTGTCTGTGGTGAACATTGACAATGGCTTCGGCGCAGGCTACCAGGCGAGCATGATCAATCACATTAACGGAAGATAAGCGTCTGGGACAGCCGCTGCAACATGGGCCGCATCCGCGGACGGGAGGCATTCCATTGGGAAATGAATCGAAAATGAAAAACAGATCAGACGGCCAGGCTTTTCGGGAGGGATTTCGGGACGGGATCCCGATCGGGCTTGGCTATTTTGCGGTCGCCTTCGCACTGGGCGTCGCGGCAAGGTCCGCGGGCCTCAACCCGCTTCAGGGATTCATGGCCAGCATCACCTGCCTGGCCTCGGCGGGACAGTACGCGGGCTTTACCGTGATCGCGGCAAGAGCGTCGTATCTTGAGATCGCCGTGATCACGCTGGTGGCAAACGCGCGGTACCTGCTGATGAGCACCGCTCTGAGCCAGAAGATCGATCCTCGCAGAAGCCTGCTTCACAGGTTCGGTGTCGCCTGGTTTGTCACAGATGAGATATTTGCCATCGAGACGAGGCAGAAGGGGCATCTGAATCCATTTTATACCTACGGAGCCGGAGCCTTTGCCGCGCCCATGTGGGCCAGCGGCACGGCGATCGGGATCATGGCCGGCAATCTGATGCCGGGGCGCATCGTCAGCGCCCTGAGCGTTGCGCTGTTTGGCATGTTCCTGGCGGTCATCATACCGCCCGCGAGAAAAGACAAGGTCATCCTGGCTCTGGTGGCAGTCAGCTTCGCCGCAAGCTTTGCCGCGGCCAGACTGCCGTGGATCAGCACACTGTCATCGGGGACGCGGATCATACTGCTGACCGTCGTGCTCGCGGCACTGGCTGCCCTGCTGTTTCCGCACCCCTCAGAGGATACGAAGGAGGACCTGGGATGAACAGAAGCATCAATCTCTATATCCTGATCATGTTTGCGGTGTCCTATGTCATCAGGGCCCTTCCGCTCACGCTGATCCGTGGGAAGATCAGATCCCCCTTCCTGCAGTCATTTCTGTATTATGTGCCTTATATCACCCTTGCGGTGATGACATTTCCGGCCATAATAGAATCCACGCAGACACCCCTGTCAGGGCTTCTTGCCCTGATCGCGGGACTTGCCGCCGCCTGGTTTGGAGCGAGTCTGTTCCAGGTGGCAAGCCTGTGCTGCGTGGTCGTACTGATCAGTGAATTCATCCTGCTGTAGAGGAGTTTTAACTGCGGGCGTTGGGAAAATACCAGTTCAGGTCGACATATCCGCTGATGCCGTCGATCTTTCCCGTGTGGCTGTACTGCCAGATATCATAGTCACTGGTATAACGAAGCTTGGAGTCGTGCTCTGCGACCCAGGCGACATAGTTCTCATTTTCTGAGACAGAATCATACAGGTATTTCGGAATGAAAGAGCGGGAAGTATACCATCCGGTGGTATAGCCCGCTTTCAGCATCTTATCGCAGAAACCGGAGACCAGGGAGGAGCAGAATTTCTTGCCGAGGCTGAACTGGGAGGAGGACTCGATGTCGATGAATACAGGCAGTTCAAAGGTCTTCCCCTTGACAGCTTTTCTGCATGCCCTGATCTGCTTCTTCAGGGCCGACTGGGAAGTCGCTGTGACGAACCAGTAGCAGCCCACCTTCAGACCGGCCTTTCTCGCATTTCTGTAGTTGCGCTTAAATGTCGTATCGACACCGGTTTTATACCCGGCCCGCATGATGACAAAATCGATCCCGTCATTTTTGACCTTGTTATAATCAATCTTTCCCTGCCAGACGGAGACATCGATGCCGTGCATGGCTCCCTTCGTATTGATGACCTTCCCGGGATTGTATACCCGGACGCTGCAGGTCAGTTTCCTGCCGCCGGTCCTTGCGACGATCCTGCAGGAACCCGGTTTTTTGCCGGTGACAGTTCCGTCTGTGTCAACTGTGGCAACATTGTTATTCCTGGATCTCCAGGTCACCTCGCCCTTCGCGCCGGCGACAGTGAGCTTCCGGGAATAGCCCGGCACCAGGTGCAGGCTCGAACTGCTCAGGCGGGCCTTCGCCCGGGCATTGTGGGAGTGGGGCAGAAGGGTCGGAAGGAGCAGAAGCGATGTGGTCAGGATACAGAACAGAAGAACGGTTTTTGTGATACGTTTTACAAATGAATGTGACATAAGTTTACCTCCGAAAAACTCGATACGTCTTATTATACCATGTCCGCGCCTTCAGGGGCGGTGAAACATATACTTGATTTTACGGTCTTGATTAAATAAGATGATTGCAGTGAAAAAAGACAGAGATCTGCCTGCGGCTTCGGCTGCGGCTCAGAATAGGAGTGCAGTATGAACAAAAAACTGGACAAGCTGGTTGCGGAACTGATGAAGGAGATCCCCGCGGAACTGATCCCGCAGGCCTACGTGCGGAATATCGTGGAGGAGAATCTTGACTGTTTTGATACCATCTCGGAAGTGATGAGCGAGACAAAGATGCAGCTGAGTGAGGAATCCGGCCTGGAATTCATGCTGACCAGGCAGGAGGCAGAGGACTACCTGTGCGATGCGATCCCCGATGCGAGATGGGAAGGAGTCAGCAGGGAGAACAGGGTCAGCAGCCGCCTGGTCAAGGCAATGGAAGAGGATGAGGACAGTACGCTGTTTGAACTGCTGAAGAGCATGCCGCTGATCCCTGCCGCCAAGCTGATCAGCAGCATCGTCATGAAGCATCTCAATGAACATGGCGTAGAGCTGGAAGGAAAAGAGATCGAGAACCTGTGCATGGACGTGATCGGGGAGCTGGATACGACCCTGTATGAGCTGCAGGAAGATCCGGACGATGACGATGAGGACGAGGATGACGACCTGGACGTATTCGACAGGATGGGGATCGAATTTGAGACCGATGAGGATGAACTGCCTCAGGATATGGGCAGGCCGGTTCAGGATGATATGAAGATCTCAAGGGGAAGACGCAGCCGCATCACAAGATTTCCCGGCAAGAAATGATGATTGAAAATCGGGGAATAAGAGTCTGAAACAGAGAATAATCAGAACAGAGAGTAAAAAAGAACTCCGAGGCCTTCGACTGAAAGGCTTCGGAGTTTTCAGCAGCTGACGGGAATCGAACCCGCCTCCCCAGCTTGGGAAGCTGGTGTTCTACCGATGAACTACAACTGCACATCTGCATAGCAAGACAATAACAGAATCCGGTGACAAAATCAAGTTCTTTTTGGGATGGCCCCTTCGGATGCGATTCAGATTGACAGTACTGCATGTGAAGCGCTATTATAGTTGTGCAGACAAGTTGCTGCGGCGGACAGGATCTCCGCAGCTGATTTCAGATCTATACATACGACTATGGAAAAGATGATCGAAGTGGGAGGCTGCAGGATCGTTCTTGATACGGATTCCGGCGGCCGCGGCCAGGTGACAGACAATATAGATGCCTATGATATGAAGGGCAATCATCTGTGGAACATCTCCGAGGTGGAGGGGATGAGCAAGGACAGATATTCTTACAGTGCGATCTGGGAAGAAGGGGTCGATATGTTTACCTGCGTGACCTGCGACGGCATCAGCTTCGTGGTCGGGACGGAGAACCCGCATATCATCCGCACCAGGTTTCCGAGCTATGTGTATTCCCTCGATTGAGGAGGGGCAGCGACGGGCGGGATCTAAGACAGAACACACAGGAACACAGACAAAGAAAAGGCCGGGCAGTCGCCCGGCCTCTTGTCTATCCCGTATTGTCTGAACTTACGCTTTTTTTGCCTTTGATGCCTTTTTGGCTTTCTTCTTCGGCTTCTCGGTACCTTCGGCCTCATGGATCATAGCCAGGGATCCGTAGATGTTGGAGTCATCTCCGAGGGCTGCGGTCTTCAGCTCAACAGAGGTGCGGATGGAAGGCATACAATACTTGTCGATCTCTGCGAGGACCTTGTCACGGATCAGATCTCCGGTTGCCTCCACGACGCCGCCGCCGAAGACGACCACCTCCGGACTGAAGGTATTGATCAGGTTTCCGGCGCCGATCGCAAGGTAATGGCAGGCACGGTCGATGGCTTCCATGGTGACCTTATCCTTGTTCGCAAGTGCCTTCTTGAGGTATTTGCTGCGGAATACGCCGTTCTGGACCTGCTCGGCCATCTCGGATTCCCTGCCGCGGGAAACCTGCTGGCGGATATAGTCGGAGATACCCTTCTTGCTGGAGAAGGCTTCCAGACAGCCTCTCTGCCCGCATCCGCACAGCGGTCCTTCCGGATCGAGGATCATATGTCCGTATTCTGCCGCCTTGAACTGGTTGCCGGTGTAGAGAGAACCATTGAGGATCAGACCTCCGCCCATTCCGGTTCCCACGAAGAAACCGACTACATGCTGATAACCCTTCGCCGCGCCGTACTTGTATTCGCCCAGGACGCCGACATTGACGTCATTGCCGATATAGAAGGGGACTCCGAACTTCTTTTCCATGGGAGTCTTGATGTCATAGTTGCGGAAGGGCAGATTCGGAGTGAACAGGATGATGCCGCTTCCCTGGTCGATGACACCCGGAGCTCCGGCTGAGATCGCGTTAAGCTGGGATTTCTTGATGCCCGAGGACTTCAGCAGCTCATCGACAACGCTGACGATGACTTCCTCGACATTCTGTGAGGAGGCGCCGTTCTCTGCGGATTTTTTCTTGTATCTGTAAACAATGTTGTCCTTACTGTCGAACACGGCTCCGAGAACCTTCGTGCCGCCGATGTCAAGACAGATGTTGTATTTATCGGCCATAAGTGTATCCTCCCTGGTAAGTGAACTGATGATCAGTAAGTGGTGTAAACAAGTCCTGGGCTTATGATAACACAGAATGACAGTTTGCGCCTCATAGAATATGAGCTATACTGTAAAAAAATGAATGTCCCCAAGGAAGGACAGTAGCAGGCGCATGAAAAGTATGGAAGGGGTTTCCCGGAAAGGATCGTGACATATGGATAAAAATGACATTATAGTGATCGGGATCGCAGGCGGTACCGGAAGCGGCAAAACAACCATCACGAAGAAACTGGAAGAGAAGTTCCTCGATGACGTGACCGTCATCTACCATGACAATTATTACAAGGCCCGCCATGAGCTGACCTACGAGGAGAGGGTCAAGCTGAACTATGACCATCCGGAGGCCTTCGACACGGAGCTCATGATCCGGGATCTGGACGCGCTCAGGAGCGGAGCGGCCATAGACTGCCCGGTTTATGACTATTCCATCTATGACAGGACGGACCGCACCGTGACCATCGTCCCCTCCAGGGTCATCATCGTTGAGGGGATCCTGATCTTCCACGAGAAGGCGCTCAGGGACCTGATGGATATCAAGCTCTTTGTCGACGCGGATGCGGATGTGCGCATCCTGCGCCGCATCGTGAGGGACGTCAAGGAGAGGGGAAGATCCCTGGACAGCGTCATTTCCCAGTATCTGACGACCGTCAAGCCCATGCACGAGGCATTTGTCGAGCCTTCCAAACGGTATGCGGATGTGATCATCCCCGAGGGCGGACGCAATAAGGTGGCTCTGGATATGGTGATCAACCGCGTGCGCTATCATCTGGAGGATAAGGTATAAATAAAATGCCGTAAATGGTTTTTCCAAACGGCGGTTTCTGCTATAATCGGAACAGTGGGTTTCGAAGAAAACAGGTTTTTTTCGGAGGTTAAGGATATGCTGGAAAAACTGAAGGAGGATGTCTGCAGAGCGAACCTGCAGCTTCCGGAGTATGGTCTTGTTACATTTACATGGGGCAACGTAAGCGGTATTGATCGCGAGAAGGGACTCTTCGTCATTAAGCCGAGCGGAGTATCCTATGAAGAGCTGAAGCCGTCGGATATGGTCGTGATCGACATGGACGGCAACAAGGTGGAGGGAGATCTGAATCCGTCCACGGATACGCCGACTCATCTTGAGCTGTATAAGGCGTTCCCGGAGATCGGCGGCGTGGTCCACACCCATTCGACCTTTGCCACCAGCTGGGCACAGGCAGGACATGATATCCCGCTGAAGGGTACGACCCATGCGGATTATTTCTACGGCGATGTTCCCTGCACAAGGAATCTGACACCTGAAGAGGTTGACGAGGCTTATGAGAAGAATACCGGCAAGGTGATCATCGAAGCCTTCGAAGGCAGGAATCCGGTCTATGTTCCCGGCGTGATCTGCCGCAACCACGGACCCTTCGCATGGGGCAAGGACTGCTTCCAGGCGGTCTATCATGCCAAGGTGCTCGAAGAGGTCGCGAAGATGGACTTCATCACGAAGATGATCGATCCCTCGGCGCCGGATGCTCCTGAATATGTCAAGGAGAAGCATTTCCTGAGAAAGCACGGACCGAACGCATATTACGGACAGGGCAAGGGCTGACAGAGCCCCTGCTTATCGGATCAGTTAATCAATGTGCCATGGCGCCGGGAGCGCGCCGGCACGGCAGTTATGTCGTATCAGACAGAAACGGAGAATTACATGTCGGATGTAAAAGAAGCAATCAGGAGCGGTAAGACGGCTCTGGGTATTGAGTTCGGTTCAACGAATATCAAGAGTGTACTGGTTGGCGAGAAGGGCGAAGTCCTGGCAACAGGAAGCTACGGATGGGAGAATTCCCTGATCGACGGGATCTGGACCTATTCCAGAGAGGAGATCCTTGCCGGCCTGAAGGGCTGCTATGCGGCCATGATCCAGGATGTGCAGAAGAAATATGACATCATCCCGGATACCTACGGAGCACTTGGCATCAGCGCCATGATGCACGGCTATATCGCTCTGGATAAGGACGGCAATCTGCTCTCGCCGTTCCAGACCTGGAGGAATTCCAACACGCAGCAGGCAGCGGATGAGCTGACAGAGTTGTTTGATTTCAATATCCCGCTGCGCTGGACCATCGCGCATCTGTATCAGTGCGTGCTGGATCAGGAAGAGCATCTGAAGGATGTTGCCTTCGTGACTACGCTGGATTCCTATGTGCATTACCTTCTGACCGGTGAGAAATATACCGGCGTCGGCGATGCGTCCGGTATCTTCCCGATCGATTCCAGCACCAATGACTATGACCAGGTGATGGTCGACAAGTTTGACGCTCTGATCGCGAAGTACAACTATTCCTGGAAGCTGCGCGATGTCCTTCCGAAGGTTCTGGTCGCGGGCGAGAACGCCGGGACCCTGACCGAGGACGGCGCGAAGCTGCTGGATGAGACAGGCACCCTGAAGGCGGGCATCCCGATGGTTCCTTCCGAGGGCGACGCGGGCACCGGTATGGTCGCGACCAATTCCTGCGCAGTCAGGACCGGCAACGTCAGCGCCGGAACCAGCACATTTGCGATGCTGGTCTGCGAGAAGCCGCTTCAGAAGATGTACCGTGAGATCGATATGGTGACCACGCCGACCGGCTATCCGGTTGCCATGTCCCATGCAAACAACGGAACCTCTGACCTGAACGCATGGGTCGGACTGTTCGGTGAGTTCGCAAAGCTTGCGGGATTTGTCATGGAACCGGGTGATCTGTACAGGCTTCTGTATGAGAATTCCCTTACCGGCGACAAGGACTGCGGCGGCATGATGTCCTACGGATATTATTCCGGAGAAGGCATTACCCACCTCAATGAAGGCCGCCCGCTGTTCTTGAGACAGCCGGACAGCAACTTCAACCTGGCGAACTTCATGAGAGCACACCTGTATTCCTCTCTCGGAGCAGTCAAGCTTGGCCTGGACATCCTTCTGAAGGAAGAGAAGGTCGCTGTTGACCGCATCATGGGACACGGCGGACTGTTCAAGACGAAGGGAGTTGCCCAGAGATATCTGGCGGCCGCTGTTCATGCGCCTGTCAGCGTTCTGGAGACAGCCGGAGAGGGCGGCCCCTGGGGCATGGCTCTTCTGGCACTGTACCTGATCAGGAAGGAAGAGGGCGAGAGCCTGGAAGACTTCCTGGAGAAGAAGATCTTCGCCGATATGGCCAGCGAAACCGTAGAGCCGGATCAGGCTGATATCGACGGCTTCGAGGCATTCACTGCCCGCTACAGTGCATGCATCCCGGCTGAGAAGGCCGCGGTTGACACGCTGAAGGCATGACAGCAGCCTGAGAAGTATTCAGATCTCATAAAATGAACTGACGAAAGTGCCGTCAGGCGGTCTGAGACCGCCCGGCGGCCTTTTCTCTTGTACAGCCCTTCCCCTTCTGTTATAATCAATCCAAATGTCGAACAGAAATTCGATTGGGAGAAGGCAGAATGATCACTTATCTTCGTGGAGAAGTAGCGGCAGTATATGACGGAAGAGTTGTTCTGGATGTGAACGGCGTGGGCTTTCAGATCTTCGTAAGCACCAGGGACGCGGCGGATATGCCGGCCGTGGGGGAGGAGGTCAGGATCCATACCTACATGTCCGTTTCTGAGGACGCGATGCGGCTGTACGGATTCTTATCCGAAGACGATCTGAATGTCTACAGGACCATGATCACGGTCTCCGGCGTGGGCCCCAAGGCCGCTCTGGGCGTCCTCGGCGCCATGAGCGCCAACGAGATCCGCTTTGCGGTATTCTCGGATGATTACAAGGCACTGTCGAAGGCACCGGGCATCGGACCGAAGACGGCCAAGAAGCTGATCCTGGAGCTGAAGGACAAACTGAAGCTTGAGGATGCGCTGGAGAGCCTCCAGCAGGATGGCGCGGCCCCGGATATTAGCGGCGCGGCTGCATCTGAGGCGGAGATGAATGATGCGGTCCAGGCGCTGGTCTCCCTGGGATATTCCTCCGCGGAGGCGCTCAGGGCAGTGCGGAAGGTGAAGATTACAGAAGATATGCAGACGCAGGATGTGCTGAAGATGGCACTGAAGTACATCGGCCTCTGAGGATATACACATGGCAAAGAGAATCATTACAACAGATGAGACGGAGGAGGATCTTCGGCTCGACCCGAAGCTCAGGCCACAGACCCTGGACCAGTACATCGGTCAGGAGAAGGCTAAGACGTCTCTCAAGATCTATATAGAAGCTGCCAGAAAGCGCGGCGAGCCGCTGGATCACGTACTGTTCTACGGTCCTCCGGGACTTGGCAAGACCACCCTTGCGGGGATCATCGCCAACGAGATGGGCGTGAATCTGAAGGTGACTTCAGGGCCGGCCATCGAGAAGCCGGGAGAGATCGCGGCAGTTCTGAACAGTCTGAATGAAGGGGATGTCCTGTTTGTGGACGAGATCCACAGACTGAACCGGCAGGTGGAAGAGGTCCTGTATCCCGCGATGGAGGATTATGCCATCGACATCATGATCGGCAAAGGAGCCGCGGCCCGGTCGATCCGGCTGGATCTTCCGCCCTTTACGCTGATCGGCGCCACGACCCGGGCGGGGCTTTTGACTGCGCCTCTTCGGGACAGATTCGGTGTGATCCATCATCTTGAATACTATACGACCCAGGAGCTTAAGACGATCGTCATGCGATCCGCCTCAGTGCTGGGCGTGGATATAGACGACAAGGGCGCGGAGGCGATCGCGAGAAGATCGAGGGGAACGCCGAGACTGGCGAACCGTCTGCTGAAGAGGACCCGTGATATTGCCCAGGTAATGTATGACGGTGCGATCACCGAGGAAGTGGCCGGCAAGGCACTGGACTTTCTCGACGTGGACCGCAGGGGACTGGACAACATCGACCGGATGATCCTGACCACCATGATCGAAAAGTTTGCCGGAAGACCCGTGGGAATCAGCAATCTGGCGGCGGCCATCGGTGAGGACGCGGGCACACTGGAAGATGTCTATGAACCGTATCTGATCAAGAACGGATTCCTCATGCGCACGCCCTCCGGGCGCGTCGTGACGGATCTTGCCTATCAGCATCTCGGAATCACGAAACCCTCTCAAGAGGACTGACAAAGGGGCGCACCATGGAAAAGAAGAATTTTACGGAAGTTGTCATTGACGGTAAGATCTATAAGCTCGGCGGATACGAGAGTGAGGACTATATTCATCAGGTGGCGACCTATCTCAATAATAAGATCACTGAGATGAAGGCGCTCGACGGATACCGTCATCTGCCGACGGCGCAGAAGAGCCTGATGCTGGATCTCAATGCGGCCGATGACTATTTCAAGGCGAAAAAGTCAGTCGAGAAGCTGGAGAAGGATCTGTCCGAGAAAGACAAGGAGCTCTATGAGATCAAGCATGAGCTGGTCTCCCTGCAGGTGAAGCAGGAGGAGGCTGTCAGACAGATCAGCTCCCTGAAGGAAGAGGCGGCCGACTACCAGAAGAAGATCATCGATCTTGAGGCGAGGCTCAGCCAGTCAGAGGCCGGACAGAACGGGAACAAGAATCACAGACGCTGAACTGGAGAATGATGCTGGATACGAGAAACAGACGCAAAAGAGTTGAAGTTCTGGCTCCCGGCGGCAGCATGGAGGGGATCCGGGCGGCGGTGAACGCCGGCGCGGACGCGGTCTATGCGGGCGGCAGGGCCTTTGGCGCGCGTGCATATGCCAGGAATCCGGAGCAGGATGACCTTTTTGAGGCGATCGATTACTGTCATCTGCACCAGGCGAAACTGTATCTGACAGTGAATACGCTCCTCAAGGAGAAGGAACTGACACAGCAGCTCTATGAATACCTGGCGCCGGTCTGTGAGCATGGTGTGGATGCCGTGCTCGTGCAGGACTTCGGCGTCTTTCATTTTCTGAGACGGGAGTTTCCGGATCTTCCGCTGCACGCCTCCACCCAGATGACGGTGACCGGCGCAGACGGAGTGAGGCTTCTGAAGGAGATGGGGGCAGAGCGTGTCGTTCTGCCCAGGGAACTGAGCCTTGAGGAGATCCGCTCCATCAGGCAGAGCGTGGATGTGGAACTGGAAACCTTTGTACACGGTGCCCTGTGCTACTGTTATTCGGGACAGTGCCTGATGAGCAGTCTTATCGGCGGCAGGAGCGGAAACCGTGGCAGATGCGCCCAGCCCTGCAGGCTTCCCTATACCCTGCTGGGAGAGGGGCAGCTGAGCAGGAGCTCTGAGCCCTATCTGCTCAGTCCGAAGGACATCTGCACCCTCCGGATCCTTCCGGATCTGATCGATGCAGGAATCGCCTCCCTCAAGATCGAGGGCAGGATGAAGAGTCCGGAATATGCGGCAGGCGTAACCGCGATGTACCGCAGATATGTGGACCTGTACCTTGAGAAGGGACGGGGAGGCTACCGGGTCGAGGCGGAGGATGAGAAGCTGCTGACCCAGCTGTTTTCCCGCGGACCCTACTCGGAGGGGTATTATTCTCACCGAAACGGCAGACCCATGATGGTCCTCAGGGAGCAGAAGAAGGAGAAGGGAGATACCCTGCGCTCCAGCCAGGAGGCGGTTGCCAGGATCCATGACCGCTACGAAGAGGTCCCGGATATTCCGATACATGGACGTGCCAGGATCCACGCAGGAGAAGAGATGACGCTGCAGGTATCTGCGGCAGGGCGAGGAGTGCTGGAGTGCGGGGACCCGGAATGTGTGACGGTCCGCGGTGCGGTGCCCTCTGCGGCCCAGAGCCGTCCCGCGGACATGGCGGGTGTCAGGAAGCAGCTTACAAAGACCGGAGACAGTCCTTTTGTCTTTGCATCCCTTCAGATCGATCTGGAAGACGGACTGTTTATCCCGCTGAAGGAGCTGAACAGTCTGAGACGCACCGCTCTGGACGCTCTGCAGGAAAAGATGCTGGCAGGATACCGGCGTATCCCTGCGGCAGGCAGCGCGAAGGACGGATCTTATTTGAAATCACATACCCCGGAGCCTGCATGTGCCGGATCTCCTTCCGGGGAAAATGAAGCAGACAGCCGGATCTGTCATCCGTCCGTGACCGCCTCTGTGTGCACGCTGTCACAGCTGGAGGAGGTCCTGAAGGCAGGCAGTGTCCGCGGTGTGTATCTGGACCTTCCGATCTGCAGTGAAGATACGATAAGACGGGTACAGGAGAGCGGCAGGAAGGCCTACATCATGATGCCCCCGGTCTGGCGCTCTGACACCGTGCGGTTCTATGAAAAAACCGTACACGGCTCTCTGAATGCCCTTGCGGACGGATTCCTGCTTCGAAGCTTTGACCAGATCGGATATCTCAGGGAGCGGATGGAGCAGGGCAGAAGGCAGGAGCTGATCGCCGACGCCGGTCTGTACACCTGGAACAGCGAAGCCAGGATGCAGCTGAGAGAGCTTGGGATCACCACAGACACGCTGCCTTATGAATGCACGGTGCATGAGCTGTCTGACAGAGGATGCGAAGGCAGTGAGTGCGTGATCTACGGATACCAGGTGCTTATGATCTCGGCCCAGTGTCTTACGAAGACGACCACCGGATGCACCCGCAGGCCAGGAATCCGCTGGCTGAAGGACAGAAAGGGAGTTCAGTTCCCGGTCCGAAATGAATGCGGCATCTGTACGAACTATATCTATAACAGCGTTCCCCTGGAGCTGGTCACTCTGAAGAGTGAGACGGACAGGCTGGGACCTGGCTCTGTGCGGTACAGCTTTACCATCGAGAGCGCGGACCAGACAGCCAGGATCCTTCGGGGGGAGCTGCCGGAGAATATTACAAGAGGACATTTCAGGAAAGGAGTGGAGTAGCGAGTGAATCTGACGAATCTGGCCGGAACTGTCTCAAAAGCGGCACAGTATGTGATCATTGTGCTGGCGGTGATCTATACCATCCAGAGCTATACGGTGTTTGCCCAGAGAAACCGTGTGGAGCGGGAGCATATCTTCCTGCGCCAGAATGTATCCATGTTCGCGATCCATTTTCTTGCCTATCTGATCATGTACCTCAATACCATGCGGTTCGATCTGCTGCTGTTTTACGGCGCCCAGGTGCTGTTTCTTCTGTTCACCCTGGTTCTGTACCGCAATCTGTATCCCAGAGCCTCCAGGAGCCTGATCAACAACATGTGCATCCTGCTGACCATCGGATTTATCATGATCACCAGGCTGTCCTACGACCAGTCGGTGAAGCAGTTTGAGATCGCGGCGGCGGGCATGGCTTTTGCCCTCGTGATACCGCTGATCGTCCGAAAGCTCCTCGTGCTGACGAAAATGACCTGGGGCTATGTGTTTGTCGGCATCGGCCTTCTGGCCCTGGTGCTGATCGCGGCCAACGTGACAAACGGAGCGAAGCTTTCCATCAACGTTGCGGGCTTCAGCTTTCAGGCATCGGAATTTGTCAAGATTATCTTCGTATTCGCGATGGCAGGCCTGCTGAGTACGGAGCACAGCTTCCGCAGGGTCGTGATCGCGACCGTTCTGGCGGCCGCCCATGTCCTGATCCTGGTGATCTCTACGGATCTGGGTTCCGCTCTGATCTTTTTTGTCACCTACATGGTGATGCTCTTTGTCGCGACCAGGAATCCCTTCCTCTCCCTGATCGGGATACTGGCCTTCTGCGCGGCGGCGGTCGCGGCTTATTTCCTGTTTGCCCATATCCGGGTCAGAGTGCAGATCTGGGCAGATCCCTTTGCGGACTACGCCGGAAGCGGGTATCAGATCTGCCAGTCCCTGTTTGCGATCGCGGCGGGCGGCTGGTTCGGGACCGGACTGTACAACGGAAGTCCGGGAGCCATCCCCTACGTCGCCCAGGACTTCATGTTCAGCGCCATTCTCGAGGAGATGGGCGGGATCTTCGGCATCTGCCTGATCCTGATCTGCATGGCGGTCTTTATCATGTTCGTGAACATAGCCATGAAGCTGGGCAACCGTTTTTACAGACTGGCTGCCCTCGGGATCGGGACTACCTATGCGTCGCAGATCTTTCTGACGATCGGAGGCGGAACGAAGCTGATCCCCATGACCGGCGTTACGCTGCCCCTGGTCAGCTACGGCGGAAGCTCTGTGCTCAGTACGATCATTATGTTCGCCATCGTGCAGGGGCTGTACATGCTTAGAAGTGACGAGGTGCGGCAGAGCAGCGCTCAGCAGGTCAGACCGGAGGAGGAGCTGACGCCGCAGGAGGTGTACATCGACCGGAGGAATGAAAGATGATGCAGGACAGAGAGAGAGACAATCTTCAGGAGCCTGAGATCAGAAGGGTCGATCTGTCAGATCACAGTACATCTCTTCCTTCAGGCAGAAAACACAATACGGAGCTGTCGATCATCACGTGGCTGTTCGTGATCCTGTTCATGATGCTCATCGGAAGGGTCGTCTACATACTCGTGGTCCAGTCGGACAGTCTCAGAAGCAATATCAATAACACCAAGGCGGACACCAATTCGGAAAATGTGATCCGCGGGGATATCATCACCGGCAGCGGCACGCTTCTTGCCACCACGCTCCTTGACGAGTACGGAAACCAGACAAGGTCCTATCCCTTTGACAATATCTTCGCCCATGTGGTGGGCTACGCCACCAACGGCAAATCCGGCCTGGAGGCGGAGGAGAACTATGATCTGCTCACCTCCCATTCCAGTCTGCTCAAGCAGATCCAGGCAGGAGAGAACGGGGAGAAGATACGGGGCGACAGACTCGTAGTGACCCTGGATCCGAAGCTTCAGCAGGCGGCATACTATGCCCTTGGATCCTACCGCGGCGCAGTGGTTGTCATGGAGCCGGATTCCGGACGGATCCTTGCCATGGTCAGCAAACCGGATTTCAATCCCAACACCATCGGAAGCGAGTGGGAGACACTGTCTGCGGACACGGCCTCCAGCCCTCTGCTGAATCGCGCCTCCCAGGGACTGTATCCCCCGGGATCCACCTTTAAGATGATCACGTCCCTGGCCTATCTCAGGGCCCATCCGAAGGACTATTCCGGCTTCTCCTGGAACTGCCAGGGGGCTCTGACGCAGGACGATGTCACGATCACCTGCTACGGAGATCAGATGCACGGGCAGGAGGATCTTGCCACGGCCTTTGCCAATTCCTGCAATACGGCCTTTGCCCAGATGGGCCTTGACCTGGATAACAAGCTGCTCAGGGATACCGCAGAAGACTTCCTGTTCAACAGGTCTCTTCCCACGAGTCTTCCCTCTTCGCAGAGTGTATTCAGTCTGAAGAAGGATTCCCCGAAGGGAGAACAGATGACGACGGCCATCGGACAGGGAGACACGCTGGTATCGCCGCTGCATATGGCCCTGATCACATCCACGATCGCGAACGGGGGCGTCATGATGAAGCCGCGCCTGGTGGACCGCATAGAGACCTCCGACGGCACCGTGGTAAAAGAATACGATCCGGAGATCTTCCGGAAGATCATGACTCCGGAGGAGGCTTCGATCCTCGCGGAATACATGACCGGCACGGTCACCCGGGGAACTGCCTCGGCACTGTCCGGAAACGGATACAGCGTTGCGGGCAAGACGGGTTCCGCAGAGTATGAGACCGGAGGGGTGACGGGAACTCATTCCTGGTTCTGCGGTTTTGCAGAGACCGGCGAGCCGCATATTGCCATCTCGGTCATCGCGGAAGACGGCGGGACCGGCTCCTCTACGGCGGTTCCGATCGCCAGACAGATCCTGGATACCTTTTTCTATGGATAATCTTCCGAGGATGCGATATACTGATACTGCATTACTGCGGCTTCAGGATACTGAGAAGCCGTACAGAAGAACAGAATACCGGAACACAGACAGGAGGAGTTGCAATGATCGAGGCAACAAGCTGTGGAGGTGTGGTCATTTTCCGGGGGAAGATCCTTGTCCTGTACAAGAGCTACCGGAACCGTTATGAAGGATGGGTCCTGCCAAAGGGAACTGTCGAAGAAGGGGAAGAATATGACCAGACAGCACTTCGCGAGGTCAGGGAAGAGACCGGGGCGAAGGCACAGATCATACAGTATATAGGCAAGAGCCAGTATTCCTTTAACGTACCGCAGGATACGGTGGAAAAGGTGGTGCACTGGTACCTGATGCGGGGAGAGAGCTATTATTCCAAGCCGCAGAGGGAGGAGTACTTTATCGACTCGGGTTTTTACAAGTTTCACGAAGCGTATCATCTGCTGAAGTTCTCGAATGAAAAGATGATCCTTGAGAAGGGGTATAACGAATATCTGGAACTGAAGCGGCAGAATAAATGGATCTGATCATATGATATGGTATCAAAACCTATATGTAGGGCGTCTGATATCGCCGCGCAGGGACAAAGTGATCGATGACATCGACCACGGCAGATACCCGCCCTTCGTGCATCTGCTGATCATTCCTGAGAGCAGAAACAGCCAGCTGGAGATCATCAGTGCATCGGAACTATCACATGATTATATCAGGGAGCACTGCCTCCTGATCGTCGGACTCGCCCAGGGCCAGACAGAGGCCCTCAGCCTGCTGGAGCAGCTGATGCAGGACGTGTACCGGGACCGGAAGGACGCGGATATCCGCGCCTGGCTTTCTGAGGAACACTGACAGGAGCACTCATGCTGCATATACTTTTGACGATATTGAAGGTAATCGGCATCATAGCGCTTGTGATCCTGGCCCTTCTTGCGGCGATTGTGCTGATCGTCCTGTTTGCGCCGTTCAGATACCGCCTCCATGTAAGGAAAGAGGACGGCCCGCTCGAGGCGGAAGGGAGAGTTACCTGGCTGCTGAAGCTGCTTGCCGTGAACGGGCAGTATTGCAGGAAGAGCGGCGTTGTACATGTTACGGCGCTCGGGCGTACGCTCAAGACCATCCGGATACCGGCAGGTCATCTGCTTGCGGAAAAGTCCCCTGCAGAAACACCGCCGGTGACAGAGCCGTCAGCAGAGGCACGGCCGGTGAAGGAATCGCCTGCAGAGGCGAAGCCACTGGCAGAGCCTTCAGAAACGCCGCCGGTGACAGAGCCTTCAGAAACACCGACCGAAAAAGAGACAGCTGCAGGAAGAACTCCTGAGAGTGAATCCTCTGCCGGAGGAGCCGCGAAAGAAGAAAAGAGTGCCGGTTCCACGATCCGCAGGATCCTGGAGCAGCTGCCGCAGAAGGTAAGCGCAGCGGTTGAGAAGATCTGCAATGTCCTGCTGAGACTGCTGGATCTTCCGCTTGATCTCTATGTCAAGGCGGACGACGGGATCGACAGGATCGAGCAGAAGATCCGGGCGATCCGGAAGAAGGCTGCCCCCTTCCTGAGCCTGGAAGCGGAGCATATGCTCCGGAAGCTGATCGGATACCTGCTGTATCTGATCCGTGCATGGAAGCCCAGAACGATAAAAGGATATATAGAGTTTGGCAGCGGCATGCCGGATGTGACCGGCAAGCTGGCCGGCCTGATCTGGCTGCTTCTTCCTGAGGAAGCAGAGGAATTCGATATCTGTCCCGACTTTTACGAGAAGAGGCTTCGGACGGATGTAGTGGTGACCGGAAAGATCCGGCTCTACCGGGCCGCAGTGGCGGCATTCAGAGTGCTCCTTGACAGAGAATTCTGGGAGCTTCTTAGGATGATCCGCGGCAAACCTTCAAAGAAAAAGAAACAAAGAGTGCGCAAAGTCAGTTAACAGGCGGAGGAATGAATCATGGCTGAGCATTTTCAGGGAACTGTAGATTCTCTTTTTAAGGGAATGGAGAATTTCATAACAACGAAGACCTGTGTCGGAGATCCGATCTATGTCGGTGATACGATCATCCTTCCGCTGGTTGATGTTTCCTTTGGCGTCATGGCTTCTGCGAAGAATGAAGAGAGAAGGACCAACGGAGGCGGCGGAATGGGAGGAAAGATGTCCCCGACCGCGCTGCTGATCATCAAGGATGGAGCTACGAAGCTGGTCAGCGTCCGCAACCAGGACAGCCTGTCCAAGCTGATCGACATGGCTCCGGAACTGATCAACCGGTTCAAGTCCAAAGACAGCGTCACCACGACGGCAGAAGAAGAGTCTGTGATGGATGAAGCTGCCAGAGATGAAGAGAGATTCTGAATAGAATAAGTTATGAAGGCCCGGGTCTGGATACAGAACCGGGCTTTTGAGTTCCTGGGTTCCGGTATTCATTGTCTTTGCGCGGGAGGGCGCGGATACGAAAAAAGAGCCGATACGTCAAGCCGTACCGCCTCTTCATTCATAATTCATTATTGGGATCTCTATGTTAAGCACGCTCTACAGCACCTGATCTCAGGCATGCAGCACATACATAGAGCTTCTTGTTCACGCCGTTAACCTTAACCGTCACATGCTTGATGTTCGCCTTCCACATCTTGTTGCTTCTTCTGTGGGAGTGGCTGACGTTGTTACCGAAGTGAGCACCTTTGTCACAAATTGCGCATCTGGCCATTTCTAGCACCTCCTATCTAAACCGCGACTTGAGTATTGTAACAGAGATACCATTTCTTTGCAAGATAATATTTGAACGTTTTTACGGTTTTCAAACGCCGCTTTCTCTGATAGAATAAAACGGATTATGGAAGGAGGTCATCTATGAGTGTTCGGATGAACAATAATCTTGGTTCGATCGTAATCGACTCTAATGTAATTGCCACTTACGCCGGGTCGGTTGCGGTAGAATGCTTTGGTATTGTAGGAATGGCAAGCGTCAGCATGAAAGACGGACTTGTCAGACTCCTGGGACGTGATCACCTTGGCCGTGGCATCAGTGTGCGCTTAAACGCAAATAAGATTGAGCTGGATTTTCATGTAATCGTATCGTACGGAGTCAGCATTTCCGCTGTCGCTCAGAATCTTGTGGAGAGCGTCAGTTACAAGCTGGAGTCATTTACAGGTATGGAAGTCTCGAAGATCAATATCTACGTGGAGAGCGTTAAGGTCATCGATTAAGACTGGGACAGTCTGGAGGTCATAGTATTGAATTCAAATAGTATAGATGCTGCTCTGATGGCAAAGATGTTCCTTGCCGGTGCGAGGAATCTGGAGCAGAAGAAAGAGTGGATTAACGAACTGAATGTATTCCCGGTTCCGGACGGAGACACCGGAACCAACATGACACTTACGATCACTTCCGCAGCGGATGAAGTCAGGAAGCTGGACCCGCTGACGATGGAGTCCGTCTGTAAGTCGATCTCTTCCGGTTCCCTGCGCGGAGCAAGAGGCAATTCAGGCGTCATCCTGTCTCAGCTGTTTCGAGGATGCAGCAAGGTCTGGAGAAATGAGCCGGAGATCACTCCTGCCAACACAGCCAGGGCGTTCCGAAAGGCGGTGGAGACTGCCTATAAGGCTGTCATGAAGCCCAAGGAAGGAACGATCCTTACCGTCGCGAAGGCCGGAGCCGACATTACGGAAGAGCTGGTCACGAACAACCCCGATATTGAGATCGAGGATCTTCTGAAGGCTGTTATTGATGAGATGCAGAGGGTGCTGGATCTCACCCCTGAGATGCTTCCGGTCCTGAAGGAAGCCGGCGTGGTGGATTCCGGCGGACAGGGCCTTGTGCAGATCATGAAGGGCTGCTACAACGGTTTCCTGGGAATTGATGAGACCGAAGAAGAGCAGGAACAGGAGCTTGTCAGGAAGTACGGATACCGCACCGAGTTCATTCTGAAGAATCCGGAGCATATCTCCGTAGAGCAGAGGCTGAACTTTGTCTCCTTTATGGAGGAGCAGGGAGCGGACGTCGCCGCCGAGCGCTGCGAGGAGGGTCTGAAGGTCCATATCAATTCAGACGATCCCGGAGCGATCCTGACGGAGGCTCTGAAGTACGGATACCTGTCGCGGATCCACGTGATCAACAACACCGAGCGTCCGCAGTATCCGCTTCATATCTTTGAAGAGAATGAGCTGGAGGAGGCCAAGGCAGATCCCAAGGCGGATCCCGAGAGCGCTGCCGAGGAGGAGATGCCTCACAAGGAAGTCGGCTTCATCGCAGTCTCCATCGGCGAGGGACTGGGCAGCATCTTCCGTGAGCTGGGTGCTGACAGCCTGATCGAAGGCGGACAGACGATGAATCCCTCTACCCAGGACATCATGACTGCGGTAGATAAGGTGAATGCCGATACGGTGTTCATTTTCCCGAACAACAAGAACATTATCCTTGCGGCAGAACAGGCTCAGAAGCTGATCTCTGACAAGAGGATCATCGTAGTTCCGACAAAGACGATTCCGCAGGGCATCACGGCGCTTCTGAATTATCTGCCGGAGAAGTCTGTGGAGGAAAATGAAGAGCTGATGCGCGAAGAGATCTCCTGTGTCAAGACGGTCGAGCTTACCTATGCCGTCCGTGATACGAAGATCGACGAACAGACGATCCATGAGGGAGACATCATGGGCGTAGGCGATCACGGCATCATGGCAGTGGGCAAGGAGATCGACGAGACAGCCCTTGCCGCTCTTGAGAACATGGTGGATGATGAATCGGAGCTGATCTCTGTCTACTACGGCAAGGACACCTCCGAGGAGGACGCGGAGGCGCTGGCAGACAGGATCCGTGAGCAGTTCGGTGACTGTGAGGTCGAAGTGGCCCCCGGCGGACAGCCGATCTATTATTACATTATGTCAGTAGAATAATTATGTCTGGCTGCGGCCGCTCAGGCGGCCGTCTGCAGAGGCTGAATGGATTGCTCCGGCAGGGCCGGGGCAATCTTACTATATGGGGAAAGGGGAATTGATATGAGAAGAGAGGCAGGACAAAGATCACTGCTTATCCGCATACTGAAGATCATCGGCTTTATCCTTCTGGCCGTGGTGATTGCCGCGGCGCTGTTCATAGGCTATCTGACCGTGACGGAATATTATCCGCAGGCGGGGGAGCGGGAGACGCTCTCCATCCGAAGCGGGATCGACAGTACCCTTCCCTCCTCCGGTCCGATCCGTGTCCTCTCGTGGAATATCGGATACGGCGCTCTTGGGGATAACGCGGATTTCTTCATGGACGGGGGAAAGGGAGTCTATACCGCGTCCAAAGACAGAGTGAATGAGAATATGACATCGATCCTGGAGACTGTGAGCCGGGAAGACCCGGATATCATCTTCCTGCAGGAAGCAGATGTGAATTCGATGCGTTCCCATCATGTGAACGAGATGCAGATGTTCACAGACAGGTTCCGGGATATGGAGACCTACTTCGCCTATAACTTTAAGGTGCCCTTCGTTCCCTATCCGATCCCGCCGATCGGAACCGTGAACAGCGGGATCGCGACCCTGTCCTCCTGGCATCAGACGGAGGCTGTCCGGGAAGCACTTCCCTGTCCCTTCTCCTGGCCGATCCGGGTCGCGAATCTGAAGAGATGCCTCCTGATCTCCAGGATCCCTGCTGAGGACGGGAAAGACCTGGTTCTTGTAAATCTTCATCTGGAAGCCTATGACAGCGGCGAGGGAAAGGCAGCTCAGACAAGACAGCTGAAGCATCTGCTGGAGAGTGAGGCCGAAAAGGGCAATTATGTCATCGCGGGCGGAGATTTCAATCAGGTATTCTCCTCAGCGGATATCTCGCAGTATCCGGCCCAGGAAGGAAAATGGCAGGCCGGAGAGATCGACGTGACTGAATTTGGCAGCGATCTGCAGTTCCTGATGGACAGCAGTACGCCGACCTGCAGATCCCTGGACCAGCCCTACGCCGGCGCTGACACAGAGAACTTCCAGTACTATGTGATCGACGGGTTCATCGTATCGTCCAATCTTGAGGTGAAGCGCCTGGAGACTCTGGATGAAGGCTTCGTCAGCACCGACCACAATCCGGTGCTCCTGGAAGTCGAGAGAGCTGCGTAAAAACAGAATTCATTTTCAAAAGGCTCCCCTGCAGGATAGGCTGCAGGGGAGCTGTTTATTGTACAGACAGTGTTTTTTGTGAATCCCTTCAGAGCCCGGGAAGTTCCTTCTTCAGCATGATGCTCGGGTAGGCCGGGCGGATGATCTTGCCGCCGGAGACCAGCTCTTCGATGCGGTGGGCGCACCAGCCTGCGATCCTTGCAATGGAGAAGATCGGAGTGAAGAGTTCCTTCGGGATGCCCAGCATCTCATATACGAATCCGCTGTAGAAGTCGACGTTGGCGCTGACGCCTTTATACATCCTGCGTTTTCGGGAGATTACCTTCGGGGCGATCTCCTGTACTTTTTCATACAGATCCATATCCTCGGACCGGCCCTTTTCCTCAGACAGCTTCCGGACGAAGGAATGGAAGACCCTCTCTCTGGGGTCGGATACCGAGTAGATGGCATGTCCCATCCCGTAGATCAGGCCCTGGTGGTCGAAGACCTCTCCGTCCAGCATCTTTGTCAGATAGGCATCCAGCGCCTCGTCATCCCTCAGGTCAGTGACATTATTGCGGATATCATCCATCATATCCACGACCTTCAGGTTTGCGCCGCCGTGCTTGGGGCCTTTGAGGGAGGACATGGCAGCCGCGATGGTCGCGTAGGTATCGGAGCCGGAAGAGGTGACCACGTGGGTCGTGAACGTGGAGTTATTGCCGCCGCCGTGCTCCATGTGGAGCATGAAGGCAGCGTCCAGAACAGCCGCCTCCACCGGTGTGAACTTCTGATCCGGGCGGAGCATGCGCAGCGTGTTCTCCGCGGTGGACAGAGTATGGTCCGGCCTGTGGATGTACATGCTTCCCAGGTTGTCATAGTGGTTGTAGGCATGGTATCCGTAGATGGCCAGCATGGGGAAGACCGAGATCAGCATCAGAGACTGGCGGATCACGTTGGGCAGATCGGTTTTCTGGGAATAGGGATCATAGGAGGCCAGCGTCAGGATACTGCGGGTCATGCTGTTCATAATGTCTCCGCCCGGGGCCTTCATGATGACGTCCCTGACAAAATTCGACGGAAGATGGCGGGCGGCGGAGAGGGCGTCCAGAAAGTCCTGCAGCTGCGTCTCGTCCGGCAGTTCTCCGAAGATCAGAAGATAGGCCAGAGTCTCGTATCCGAAACGGCTCCTGCTGTATCTGCTGACAAGGTCTGTGATATTGTATCCCCGGTAATAGAGCTGACCGTCCTGGGGGATCCGGACTCCGTTTTCCTTTCTGGAAGCGGTGATGTAGGAGATGTTCGTAAGTCCGGCGGGGACGCCGTCTCCGTTGATGTCGCGAAGTCCTCTTTTTACATTGTATTTTTCATAGGCTTCGTTCGGAATGATGTCATTTTTTCTGCAGAGGCCTTCCTGCAGTTTTGCGTAGTCGAATACTGGCTTTTCAAAACTCATATTTTATACCTCCTCTGTTTTAGTCATTTTATCAGAACTGCTGTGCATATTCGTGAAGGAATCATGAAAATGGACGTAAACAAATAAAAGTTATTGGTGACAAATCTGAGAATAGCCGTATAATAGATACAGATGTTTAATCAAGGAATGCAACCCGAAGACCCGGTTTTTATTTAACAGATGGAGGAACTCTTATCATGAAACAGGGTGGAATGCTTGCCATGATCCTTGCTGGTGGACGTGGCAGCAGGCTTCATGCGCTTACCGATAAGGTAGCGAAGCCGGCAGTCTCTTATGGCGGAAAGTACCGTATCATAGATTTCCCGCTCAGCAACTGCGCAAACAGCGGCATCGATATTGTCGGTGTTCTTACACAGTATGAATCCGTACTGCTGAACAGTTATGTTGCGGCTGGTTCCCGCTGGGGACTGGATTCTGACGACTCAGGTGTATTTGTTCTTACACCCAGAGAAAAGGCGGATTCCGGACTTGACGTCTACCGCGGAACAGCAGATGCGATCTCTCAGAATATTGATTTCATCGATCAGTATAATCCTGAGTATCTTCTGGTCCTGTCCGGCGATCACATCTATAAGATGAATTATGACAAGATGCTTCAGGCTCACAAGGAGCAGGGCGCTAATGCGACCATCGCAGTCCGTCCGGTCCCGATGAAGGAAGCAAGTCGTTTCGGTATCATGAATACCAATGAAGACGGCGACATCGTCGAGTTCGAGGAGAAGCCGGCTAATCCGAAGAGCAACCTGGCATCCATGGGTATCTATATCTTCACATGGAAGGATCTGCGCAAGCTCCTTCTTGCGGATATGAAGGATCCGGACTCTGATCATGACTTCGGCAAGAATATCATCCCGACCATGCTTGCAGAGAAGAAGAAGCTCATTGCATACCGCTTTGAGGGATACTGGAAGGATGTAGGAACCATCGATTCCCTCTGGGAAGCGAACATGGATCTGCTGGACAAGAAGAACGAGCTGGATCTGAGCGACTCCTCCTGGAGAATCTATTCAGAAGATTCCTCGGCTCTGCCCGCTTACATCGGTCCGGATGCCAAGATCGACCGCATCTATGTGACCCAGGGCGCTGTTATCATGGGAGCGGCGAAGAACAGTGTTCTCTCCACCGGTTCCACCATCGAGGATGGCGCGACGGTTACGGATTCGGTCCTGATGCCGGATGCGAAGATCGAGGAAGGCGCGACAGTCACCAGAGCGATCATTGCCAGCGGCGTAAAGATCGGCAAGGGCGCTGTCGTAGGATCGGCGGACAGCGAGAATATTCTTCTTGTGTCCAAGAATGTTAAGGGGGTGGAGTGACATGGCATCGAAAGCATTCGGTATCGTAACATCAACGCCGCGGCGTGTAAACGTTCACGGACTGCAGGATTACCGTCCGGCAGGAGCCTTTACATTCGCCGGCAAGTTCCGTGTGATCGACTTCCCGGTCTCCAACTTCTCCAACAGCGGCATTAAGAACATCCAGGTCTACCTGAACAAGCATCCGAAGGCTCTGACAGACCATCTGGGAACAGGCCGCAGCTACAACCTGAACTCCAAGAGAGACCGTCTGCAGCTGTTTTACTGCAACCACCATATGGAGAATGAGGTCTACAACACAGACGTCTCCGATTACCTGGACAACCTGGCAGACATCAAGGCCCTTCCGCAGGAGTATGTCATCATCGCTCCCTGCTATATGGTCTTCAGACAGGACTTCGCGGCTCTTCTTGAAGAGCACATTCTGTCCGGAGCGGATATTACGATGCTGTATCACAGAGTGAACAATGCGAAGGATCATTTCCTGAACTGCCGTGTTCTCACGATGGATCAGGACCAGATGGTCATGTCTCTCGAGGTCAATCGCGGCAATCGCCAGAACCAGTGTGTGTTCATGGATACCTACGTGATGAAGAAGGATCTGTTCATCAGCCTCGTCGAGCGTACGGCAGCTTATTCCTCGACCTATTCGCTGGCACAGATGATCTCCGTGCTCACGAAGACCGAAGAGTATCAGATCCGCGGCGTGCAGCATAAGGGATTCTTTGCTTCCATCGATGACCTTCAGTCCTACTATGAAGCCAACATGTCCCTGCTGGATCCGAAGCAGATGAGAGATCTGTTCAACAATGACTGGTGGATCCACACCAGGACCACGGACTCCAACCCGGCAAGGGTCTATGAAGGCGCCGATGTCAAGGGTTCCATGATCGCGAACGGATGCCACGTAGAGGGAACCGTTCAGAATTCGATCCTCGGCCGCGCTGTCCAGATCGGCAAGGGCGCTGTTGTAAAGAACAGCATCATCCTTGACCATGCCATGATCGGTCCGGATGTAGTGGTGGAGAACCAGATCGTTGACAAATATGCGAAGATCACGAAGACCAAGGAACTGATCTCGGCAGCAGATAAGCCCGGATATGTTCACAGGGCTGATAAGCTGTAATCCTTCCTGAATGCGCATGCATGTGAATTCAGGCACAGGCCAGTCACAATAACAGAACGTGAGAAGCATTGTATACCGCCCGTCTGCAGGTTTTGATGCAGGCGGGCGGTTATACACGTTCCGGAAACAAATAAACAGAAAAACAAAAACCAAAAACCAGTACAGAGAAAGACCGGTATTATGAGAGCTTACGAGAGACTGATAGAATATTCGAAGATCTGGACGACCAGTGATGAGGAAGGCAGCACGACTCCGAGCACGGAGCGTCAGTTTGACCTGGCCCGTTATCTGGCAGAGGAGATGAAAGCACTGGGGATCAGTGACGTGGAGGTGGATGAGCACTGCTATGTATATGGCTCGATTCCTGCCACACCGGGATATGAGGACAGGACCGCCATCGGACTGATCGCCCATTTAGATACAGCGCCGGATTACTGCGGTGAGAATGTGAAGCCGCAGATCCATGAGAACTATGACGGAGGAAGGCTGGAGATCGGAAACGGGAAGGCACTGGATCCGGCTGTATTTCCCCATCTGAAGGGACTGAAAGGACACACTCTGATCACGACAGACGGGACGACTCTTCTCGGGGCGGACGACAAGGCAGGGATCGCGGAGATCATGACTCTGGCGCAGACGCTGCTCCAGAGTCCGGGAGAAGAGATCCCCCACGGACCGGTCCGAATCGCATTTACACCGGATGAAGAGATCGGAAGCGGCGCCCACCTGCTGGACCTTGAGAAGCTCAAGGCGCAGTATGCCTATACGATCGACGGCGGCGCTCCGGAAGAGATCACCTATGAGACCTTCAACGCAGCGACCGCGACATTTGAGATCAATGGGACCAATGTACATCCGGGCAGCGCGAAGGGGATCATGAAGAATGCAGCCCTGATCGCCTGCGAGATCAGCGCGATGCTTCCCTCGGCGGAGACTCCTGCCAATACCCAGGGGTACGAAGGCTTCTTCCATCTGTTTGAGATGGAGGGGAGTGTGGAGAAGGCATCCCTGCGGTATCTGATCAGAGACCACTCGGCGGAGCATTTTGAGATCCGGCAGGAGATGCTCCGGATGATCGAAAAGACGGTCAATGAGAGATACGGAGATGGAACATGTACGCTGACGATCCGCCAGCAGTACCGGAACATGGAAGAGAAGATCAGGCCCTGCATGCATCTGGTTGACACGGCGAAGGATGCGATGAGGGAGCTGGGACTGGAGCCGGATACCTCTCCCGTTAGAGGCGGAACGGACGGCTCAGAGCTTTCATTCCGCGGACTTCCCTGCCCGAATCTGGGGACAGGGGGCTACGCGTTCCACGGACCCATGGAGCATATTACCGCCGAGAACATGGATACCGTTGTCAGGATCCTGCTGGGGATCATAAGACGGTACGCCGGCAAAAACACAAACTAATCAGACAGGAGACAGAGATACTATGAAGTTTTCACAGATGCCCTACAGCAGAATTGACATGGACGCTGTACGCAAGGATATGAAGCAGCTGATGGAGCGCCTGGACAGGGCTTCCTCCGGGGAGGAGCAGTTTGCGGTCCATCAGGATTATTATAAGATCACCGATCATGTTATGACCCTGATGACTCTGGCGCAGATCCGCAGCGACATTGACATGACGGATGAGTATTACAGCAAGGAGCAGGAGTATTACGACTCCGTGCAGCCTGAGATCAGGAATCTGAATACCGCGTACCAGAAGAAGCTCTATGAATCCCCCTTCCGTCCGTATCTGGAGGAGAAGATCGGAAAGGTCGCGTTTAAGAACATGGAGCTTGCCATGCGTTCGGTGGACGAGAAGATCCTTCCGCTGATGCAGGAGGAAAATAAACTCCAGACACAGTACAACCTTCTTCTTGCGACCGCGAAGATCGACTGGAAGGGAGAGACACTGAATCTGTCCCTGATGAATCCCTATCTGCACCATCCGGACCGCTCTGTGCGTCTGGAGGCCTGGAAGAAATATTCAGAGTTCTTCAGTGCGAACAGGGAGCAGCTGGATGACATCTACGACAGGCTGGTCAAAAACCGTACGCAGCAGGCTGTCATGATGGGCGGAAAGAATTACCTGGATCTTGGATACGCCAGGATGCAGCGCAACTGCTACGGCCGCGAGGATGTCAGGGCTTTCAGAGAGCAGGTCAGGCGTGACTTCGTACCCTTTGCCGAGAAGCTGCACGAGAGGCGCAGGGTGCGTCTGGGACTGGACAGACTTCATTTTGAAGATGAGGGCGTTTATTTCACGCAGGGTAATCCCCGGCCACAGGGAACTCCTGAGCAGATCCTGGAGGCGGGCAGGAAGATGTACAATGAGCTGTCCCCGGAGACAGGGAAGTTCATGAACTTTATGTGCGACAATGAACTCTTTGACGTGATCGGGCGCAAGACGAAGAAAACGGGCGGCTACATGACCTATCTTCCGGATTACAAGTCTCCCTTCATCTTCGCGAACTTCAATAATACCAGCGGCGATGTGGACGTGATCACCCATGAATGCGGCCATGCCTTCCAGGGATGGATCGTCTCCGAGGATCCGATCCGTGAGCATGGAGACATCACCATGGAGACGGCGGAGACCCATTCCATGTCCATGGAGTTCTTCACGGAGCCCTGGATGGAGATGTTCTTCGGGGATCGTGCGAAGGACTATGTCGACATGCATTTTGAGGACAGCTGCATCTTCATCCCCTACGGGACCATGGTGGATGAGTTCCAGGATATCATCTATGACGACCCGTCCCTGGATCCGAAGACGCGCAACCAGGTCTGGAGGGATCTGGAGAGACAGTACAAGCCGCATCTGGATTACTCTGGAAATGAGTACTATGAACAGGGCGGCTTCTGGCAGAAGCAGCACCATATCTACGACTGCCCGCTGTATTATATTGACTATTGCATCGCCCAGACGAACGCGATCCAGTATAAGGCCTGGATGGACCGGGATTACGCGAAGGCCTGGGAGAGCTATCTGAAGCTCTGCCGCCTGTCGGCTTCTGATTTCTTCACGGGCCTGGTCGGGCAGGTCGGACTGAACAATCCCTTTGAGGACGGCTGCCTGAAGGATGTGGTAAAGGGCCTGGAGTCCAGAATCTAAGAGAAAGAAACGGGAAAGTACATGCAGGAATCATCGCCTATCACGGCAATAAAGGGGATCGGTCCCAAGAGCGCAGAGAATTTTCAGAAGGCAGGGATCGCAACGGTCCAGGACCTGATCTCCTATTATCCCAGGACCTACGATGTCTGTGAGGATCCGGTCCCGGCGGGAGGCCTGACGGTCTTTGACGACGGCCGCCTTGTCGCCGTGGAGGGAAGGATCGAGAGAGCGCTCAGTGTGCGCTATCTGCGCTCCATTAAGATTACCTCGGGCAAGATCCTGTCAGGAGGCGTCTACCTGGATGTCACCTGGTATAATATGCCCTTTATCCGAAGTCAGGTCCGTCCCGGCGCTGTCTATGTGTTCCGCGGCCGGATCCGCGCAAAGGGCAGCAGGATCTTCCTGCAGCAGCCCAAGGTCTATGAACTGTATGAATATGAGCAGCTGAAGAAAACCTATCAGCCGGTCTATCCGCTGGTGCGGGGCCTTACGGAGAATGCGCTCAGGAAGGCCCTGCGGGAGGCTTTCTTCGGGGCGGATCCGCTGGATCTGTCGGAGGATTACCTGCCCCCGGACATGCTTGGGAAGTATGATCTGGCACCGAGAAAGGACGCAGTGAGGGGAATTCATTTTCCCAATGATACGCAGACCCTGCAGATGGCAAGGCGCAGGCTGGTGTTTGAGGAATTCTTCTTCTTCATCCTGATGCTGAAGCAGATGCGCGAATCCAGGATGCACAGAAAGAGTGCCTGCAGACTGCTTCCGGCAGCGCAGACAGACCAGGTCCTGGGCTCTCTGCCCTATGAGCTGACCGGAGCGCAGCTGCGTGTCTGGAAGGAAGTGTCTGCCGACATGGCATCCGATGCGGTGATGGCAAGGCTGATCCAGGGGGACGTGGGATCCGGAAAAACGATCATAGCCTTCCTGGCGCTGATCCAGTGCGCCGCAAACGACATGCAGGGGGCGCTGATGGTCCCGACAGAGGTTCTTGCCAGGCAGCATTACGATGCGTTCTGCAGACTGTGCCAGATGGCCGCTCTGCCATATGAAGCGGTATTGCTGACAGGCTCTCTCAAGGTCTCCCAGAAGAGGGCTGCCTATGAAAAGCTCGAGAGCGGGAGCGCGTCGGTGGTGATCGGTACCCATGCGCTGATCACGGAGAAGGTGGCGTACCGGAACCTGGCACTGGTCATAACGGATGAACAGCACCGCTTCGGCGTCAGCCAGAGAGAGACGCTGGAGAGCAAGGGCAGGACGCCCCACACGATTGTCATGAGCGCGACGCCGATCCCCAGGACCCTGGCTGTGATCCTCTACGGAGACCTGGATGTCTCCGTGATCGACGAGATGCCGGCAAGCCGTCTGCCCATTAAAAATGCTGTGGTGGGCGCGTCCTGGAGACCGAAGGCATATCAGTTTATTGCCCGGCAGGTGCAGGAGGGCCATCAGGCCTATGTCATCTGTCCGATGGTGGAGGAATCGGAAGAGATCGAAGCGGAAAACGTGATCGATTATGCCCAGTCGCTTCAGAAGAGCCTGCAGGCCCTCTCGGGAGGGATCACGGTGGAGTATCTGCACGGCCGCATGAAGGCATCGGAGAAACAGTCGGTCATGGACCGGTTTGCCTCCAATGAGATCCAGGTGCTGGTGTCCACTACGGTGGTCGAGGTCGGAGTCAATGTGCCCAACGCTACCGTGATGATGGTGGAGAACGCGGAACGCTTCGGACTGGCCCAGCTGCACCAGCTCCGCGGAAGAGTCGGGAGAGGGTCTGCCCAGTCCTACTGCATCTTCGTGTACGGGATCGAGAATGACGCGGTGAAGAAGAGGCTGGATATACTGGCTTCCTCCAATGACGGCTTCGAGATTGCCAGAAAGGATCTGGAGCTTCGGGGGCCCGGGGAACTGTTCGGGGTCCGTCAGAGCGGTGAACTGAACTTTCAACTTGCCGATATCTACGCCGACGCCCCCGTTCTGCAGGCTGCAGGAGACGCCGCTGCAGATCTTCTTCGGGAAGACCCGGATCTTTCATCGAAGTATGGTCAGCAGGTTGCACGTCATATGAAAGTGCTCGCATCCTCTGCGGGCAATCATGATGTCCTGTGACAGATCATCGATTGAACTCGAATGGATAATTTACTAAAAAGTGCATACAATTCAAGTCAAAACCACGCAAAATGCCTATTTCAAGGCAGAAGGCTTGAAAAAAATCCAAAGAAGGCGTATTATCCGAAACTGTAATCACTTATGGGGTTTTCTGATATGAAGTTACTTGTAACATTCAGGAGGAGAATATGAAGGAAGTTAAGAAGACAGTTGCGGAGAAGACGGAAGAGATGAAGGCAGCTGCACAGAAGAAGACAGAAGAAGCTGTAAAGGTTACGGAGACAGAGATTAAGAAGGCAGAAACCGATACCAAGAAGGTTGCGGAAGAGACGAAGAAGGCAGCTGAGGAAGTGAAGAAGTCTGCCGCAAAGACCACAAAGAAGGCTGCAGACGCAGCGGCGAAGGCTACCAAGAAGGCAGCTGACACAGCAGCGAAGGCTACCAAGAAGGCAGCCGCTTCTGTGAAGAAGGCAGCAGAGAAGAAGACCGTCAAGAAGGCAGCTGTGAAGGAGAGCATCTCCCTGCAGTACCTTGGCAAGGATATCAAGACTGCGGATCTTATGGAAGCAGTGAAGAATATCTGGACCGGCGAGCTGGGCAAGAAGGCTGCTGATCTCAAGTCCATCAACCTGTATCTGAAGCCGGAGGATAATGCTGCTTACTATGTCATCAATGATGAATTCACAGGAAGAATTGATCTGTGAAAACAGCGGGCGAAGACCGGACAGCACATCTTTATTTATTAAAAAACGCATCCGCAGGCAAAACTGCAGATGCGTTTTTTGTACTTAAATGTCCGCGATGTTGACCAGCTCCAGGTCATGCTCGCTGACGATGCTTTCCAGCGCTGTCGCCAGTGCGGCTGCGGTGTCGAGAGAGGTGAGAACGTTGACTCCCGTTTCAATCGCCAGACGGCGGATGAGAAAGCCGTCTCTGGATTTGTCGCGGCCGCGGGTAGGCGTGTCGATGATCAGGTCAAGGCGGTGCTCCAGGATCAGGTCGATGACGGTCGGACTGTCCTGATGAACCTTGCCGACCCGCCGGGCCGGAATACCGTGACGGTTCAGCACGGCTGCCGTGGAGCGCGTTGCATAGATCGTATAGCCCAGTTTTGCATAGCGGCGGGCAATGCCAACAGCCTCCTCCTTATCGGAGTCCTTGACGGTAATAACCATCTGGCGGTATTTCGGCAGACGGTATCCGGCTCCCAGAAAGGCTTTATACAAGGCCTCGTGGAAATCCCTGCTGACGCCGA
>CACXAT010000025.1 GCA_902765725.1 uncultured Lachnospiraceae bacterium
GGTGGAAGTGCAGTAATGCATGGAGCTGACTGTTACTAATCGGTCGTAAGCTTGTCCTTATGGTATAGGTTCTGTGTTGAACAGATGTTGAAGGGTTAGGTTTTCGTGTGCGGTTTTCAAGGTACAAACGTGCTTTAAGGCCCAGTGGCTCAGTTGGTTAGAGCGCCGCCCTGTCACGGCGGAGGCCGTCGGTTCGAGTCCGATCTGGGTCGTTCGATGATATAAGGGCTGTACAATATGCCGATGTGGCTCAATTGGCAGAGCAGCTGATTTGTAATCAGCAGGTTATCGGTTCGAGTCCGATCATCGGCTTTCATAATATGGGTGGTTTCCCGAGTGGCCAAAGGGGACAGACTGTAAATCTGCTGGCGACGCCTTCGGTGGTTCGAATCCACCACCACCCATTTATTTTAATATCGCGGGGTAGAGCAGTCTGGAAGCTCGTCGGGCTCATAACCCGGAGGTCGTAGGTTCAAATCCTTCCCCCGCAACTCTGTATATGCCCCGGTAGCTCAGTTGGTAGAGCGGAGGACTGAAAATCCTTATGTCGGCGGTTCGATTCCACCCCTGGGCAGAGTTAAGCGCTCCTGTTTATGACAGGAGCGCTTTTTTGTGTGTAAAGCAATTTACGTAGCCACAGCGGGTGTCTGATGGAGTGTATGGCTCAAGGATGTGTTGACATGGATGCATAGATACATATAGTATCAGGCTGGATAAAGTGAAGTGCCCTGCAGCGTCATGAATTGCTGCAGGGCACTTTTGTGTGTGACGTATATTGTTTTATCAGCCTGTTAGACGCGGATTGCCGTCTTCAGGGCGATCTCCATCATCTCATGGAAGCTTTCGCGGATCTCCTGCGGATTCAGGTGTTCGCCTGTGAATACGTGGTCGGAGATCTGGAACATGGCCAGAGCCTTCTTGTGGAGGCGCATTGCCGTGAGATACAGGCCTGCGGATTCCATCTCTACTGCAAGGATGCCGAGGTCCTTCGCCTTTTCATTGATCTTCATATCCGGATCCGGATAGTAGAAGTAGTCAGAGGAAAGGACGCTTCCGACGGAAGTCTTTACATTCATTTCGTCCGCGATATTGGCTGCGTCGCGAAGCATCTCCCAGGTCGCGCAGGGGGCAACATGGCCCGGCATTGCGAGGCAGTCAGAGTAAGCGGAATTGGTCGTTGCTGTCATGGCGAGGAGTACGTCGCGGACCTTTACATTGTCTGCGATGGCTCCGGCGGAACCGATCCGGATGATCGCCTCTACGCCGAAGAAACTGAACAGCTCGGTGGCATACAGCGTGATGGAGGGGATTCCCATGCCGCTTCCCATGACGGATACTTCCTTGCCTTCATACAGGCCGGTGTAGCCGTACATGCCGCGCACGTCGTTAAACAGGACCGGATTCTCCAGGTAATGCTCGGCGACAAACTTTGCACGAAGCGGATCTCCCGGCATCAGGACGCATTTTGCGATATGCGTACCGTCTTTGACTTCGATACACTGTGATGGTGATGTCTGACCCATAATTAAGATACCTCCTGTGTGTAATTCTTGACTGCTTCCTTCAGAGCCCGGGACAGCTGATCGGCACAGCTGGTGGGTCTGAATCCGCAGGTGTTGCCTTCCAGGATCTCAGCGATCCTGGAGGCCGGCTGGCCTTCCACAAGCTTTGAGATCGCCTTCAGGTTGCCGTTGCAGCCCCCGTCAAAGGAAACATTGGTGATGCACTGCTGATCATCGAGATCAAAATGGATCCATGAGGAGCAGACTCCACGAGTTTTATAATCGATATGCATAGGTACCTCCATCTGTCTGGTGTGTGAAGGAGTGACGGGCACTCATTCATTTAATCCTCTTCGATCACCTGGAACTCCAGGTAGTCGAAGTCAATCTCTTCGCCAACAAAACAATCCTGCGTAAAGCGGCAGCTCGAATGACGCTTAAAGTCGCGGATCGTGGATTCCAGCCACTGCGGATGTGTGAGATCAAAGGTTGAGCAGATCTCATCCAGGGCGTGGAATATCTTGTGCGTCCGGGTATCCGCGGAATGATCTTCCACGGTACAGTCGCGGAGCATATGGTTATTTTTCCATTCTCTTGCCCAGAAAATCATGGTTTGCTTCCTGTCCTGAGCAGGTGACAGACACCTGTTCAGCCTTCAAAAAAACTGTAGACGAGCTGGGAGACCTTGACGACATTCTCATTGGCAGCGTTCTCACTGGTCCAGCCGTGTGACAGTACTACCAGGATGTAGTCTGCCGTCGGGCCGTAGACTACGGCTGCGTCGTTGGCGGTATCGCTTGTCTCGCCGGATTTGTTGCCCACCTGGACACCCTCGGGTACTCCGCGCGGGATCTTGAATCTGGTCGCCTGGTCCAGCATCATCTGTTCGATCTCGCTGCAGACTTTCCGGGACATGAACCTGCGGCTGTAGATGCCGGCCAGCAACTCTCCCACGTCTCTTGCCCGCACCATGTTCTGGTGGTCTTCGTCCAGCTTTGCCTCGGGATCCTGGAAACCGTTGTAGATGATAGTCTCAGGTGTGTAGCCGTGGCTGCGGATGAAGTCATTGACCCGGGCAACGCCTGCAGCCAGGTCTTCATTACCAAGTATTCTCAGCAGGCGGTTTGACGCGTCGTTGCTGGAGTTGATGATCATATCGCGAAGCAGAAAGACCGTGTCTTCATTCCTGGGCACTTCACCGCGGGCAAATGCCTCATAGAGCGTCTCCATGATAAAGAGCTTCATGACGCTTGCCGAATTCATGGGCCTGTCATGTAAGACCATGGTCTGGCCGGTAGAAAGATTCCGGACATAAACGGACCATTCGCCCTCGAATTCCGATACCAGCTGCTGTGTCTGGTCATACAGCCTGTGCATATCCCTCGGAAGGGCGGAAAGCGGATAGGAGCGCAGCATGCGGTAATCGTACGGGGTAAGCCGCGCGATATTGATATTCTGAAGCGGCGGCACGTCAGACATACCGTGTCCCGGACCCGGCTTTTCAGCCTCCGCATCCCCTTCTGCAGGAGCCTCGGTCTCAGGGGAACCTTCCGTTTCTGTTTCCGCATTCGGCTGCGAGGCTTCAGGATCCGGATCCGCCAGAAGCGAAGCTCCGACCTCAACAGGCCATTCTCCGGCGAAGGCTTCCGTCTCCTCTTCCGATTCAGTCTGGGCCTCTTCCGCGAGCTGGGTTTCGGCCTCACTGTCCTGAAGATATTCGGATTCGCCGGTCAGAAGATACTGAGTATGGTTCAGTGTGTCATAAACGGATTCCACCTGTTTTTCATGCAGGAGGATCCGGGCTGCAGCCTCTGCCTGTGCACGGATCTGCATGGCGGCCTGAAGCGGATCGACACTGACCGGAATGACAGTATCCGCGACCTCAGACCCCGGGGTATCGGGCAGTACAGGTGCAGGTGCTGTATCTGCAGGAAATGTGATCCCTGCAGCAGAAAAAGCGCTGTCGACGGGTGAAGGATCGGCAGCCGGTACATTCATCCCTGTCAGCGCAGTCATAAGTGATAATCCAAATAAGAAATGTTTCTTCATGTGGGTTATCATAACATGAAGAGGAGCGGTTTTCCATAGCAGGAATCAGGTATCCATGATATGATTATAGAAGTTGCTGCCCGGGGCGGGCGAAGCATTCGCGGCCGGGGCGGTGAGGCATTCTCAGCCTGGACGGGCGAGACCTCCATAAAAAGAGGAGTGCCCCGGGAACGGTTACCCGATCCCGAGGCTATTATGAAAAAATATCATATGTCTTTAAATCGATTGATTCTCGCTCGAACTTGTATAAATAAGTTAACATCGACATGTGAACAAACATAGTGCAATATGTAAACAAATCGTGAACTTTCCGCGTTTGCTGCAGAATAATACTTTAAACACAAGAGGAGACAAATATATGGCAGAAAAGCGTACGGTTTATATTGTTGGCCACAAGAATCCGGATACGGATTCCATCTGTTCAGCAATCTCTTATGCATATCTGAAGACGAAGGCACAGGAGAAGCGCAGGCAGCTGATGAAGAAAACAGACTGTGCGCAGGAGGACAGGACGCTGGCCGAGGATGAGAAGGATGCTCTGGGGCTGGATAATCAGTTTGTCCCCTGCCGTGCGGGAGCGCTGTCGGCAGAGACCCAGTACGTACTGGACAGATTTCATTTTCAGCAGCCCAGATACCTGGAGAATATCGGAACCCGCGTGAAGGATATGGAGATCCGCAAGACCCCGGGCGTGGACGGCAAGATCTCGGTCAAGGACGCATGGGAGCTGATGAAGAACCAGAATGTGTTCACGCTGCCGATCATCGACAGTGACAATCATCTGAAAGGGCTGGTCACCACCAACGATATCGCCAAGTCTTATATGGATGAAAATGATCCGGCCATCGTATCGGTCGCAAAGACGCCGTACCGGAATATCCTGAAGACGCTGGACGCGACCATGGTCGTCGGCGACCCGGACGCGAACTTCGAGCACGGTAAGGTTGTCGTCGCGGCAGCCAATCCCGATGTTATGGAGAACTATATTGAGCCCAATGACTGCGTTATACTGGGAAACCGCTATGAATCCCAGCTGATGGCGATCCTGGCGGGCGCCGGATGCATCATCGTCTGTCTGGAGGATTCGGTCTCCAAGACGATCCAGCATATGGCGCTGGAGCATGGGACGACGATCCTTGTGACAAAGCAGGATACCTACAATGTCGCAAGGCTGATCAACCAGTCCATGCCGATCGATTTCTTCATGAGGTCAGACCGGCTGATGACCTTTGAAATGAATGACTATACGGATGTGATCCAGGAGTCGATGCTGAAGAAACGCTACCGCGACTTTCCGATCCTGGACAAGAATGGTGCCTATATCGGTACGATCTCCCGCCGGAATCTGCTGGGAGTGCGCAAGAGGGCGCTGATCCTGGTGGACCACAATGAGATCGGCCAGGCAGTTGATAATGTGGAAAATGCGGAGATCCTGGAGATCATAGATCATCACCGCCTCGGTTCTCTGGAGACCGTGAATCCGGTTTATTTCCGCAATGAACCGGTGGGCTGCACTGCGACGATCGTCTGGCAGATGTTCCACGAGAAGGATATTGATATCCCGAAGAATATCGCCGGACTGCTGTGCAGCGCGATCCTGTCGGATACACTGGCATTCAGATCCCCGACCTGTACGATGATGGACAAGCTTGCGGCAAGGGAGCTGGCCTCGATCGCCGGGATCGATCCGGAGAAGCATGCGAAGGCCATGTTTACCGCAGGCTCCAAGCTCAGGGAGAAGACGCCCGAGGAGATCTTCTATAACGACTTCAAGACATTTGACAACGACGGTACGATCATGGGGATCGGACAGGTCACTTCCATGAGTCAGGAGGAGCTGGATGAGATCCAGGAACGCCTGAAGCCTTTTATCGAGAAGAAGTATAAGGAAAAGGGCCTGGATATGGCTCTGTTCATGCTTACGAACATTATTGACGAGAGTACTACGATGCTGTGCTACGGCGACGATGTGGATGATATCATGCACAGCGCCTTCGGTGTCCGGGTTAAGGACAATATGGCATTCATGAAGGGCATCGTATCCAGAAAGAAGCAGGTCGTTCCGAGCATGATGGATGCTCTGAACAGGGATCAGGAACTGTGACCGGCTTCACAGAAGGTAAACATTCCGGGTAATACAGTATGAAACAGAAAGAAATCTGGCGCCCCGGCAATATGCTGTATCCATTGCCGGCAGTCATGGTCAGCTGTGCCAGGGCAGGCGAGAAACCGAATATCATCACCGTTGCCTGGGCGGGCACGGTGTGCTCGAGCCCGGCGATGGTCTCCATATCCGTGCGCCCGGAGCGCTATTCCCACGATATCATTGAAGAGAGCGGGGAATTTGTCATCAATCTTGTAACGGAAAAGCTGATCCGAAGCTGTGACTGGTGCGGTGTAAAGTCCGGAAGGGACGTGGACAAGTTCGAATCCTGCCGCCTGACGGCGCGCAGGGCAGAAAAGCTTACGAGTGCTCCCGTGATCGGGGAAAGTCCGGTCAACATAGAGTGCAGGGTCACGCAGCAGATCCCGCTGGGATCCCATGATCTGTTTCTGGCGGAGGTCGTGTCGGTGGACATAGACCCTTCCTATATGGATGAAAAAGGGCGCTTTGAGCTGAACCGGTCCGGACTGATCACGTATTCTCACGGTGAATACTATACGCTGGGCAGGAAGGTCGGGTCCTTTGGCTACAGTGTCAGAAAAAAGAAGAGCTGACAGAGAGAAACGGGTATGCTTTATTTACCGAGTATGGAGAAAATAAAACAGAACAGGCCAAAGCGAGGTCACTGGAAGCTGCTTGCGGCGGTGGCAGCAGGCGTGCTGTGCCTTCAGACGCCGGTGCGCGCCAGGGCGCAGGAGCCGGCGGAGCTGCTCATGGAAGCCGGGGCCGGTATCGCTGAGGAAGCCGGGCAGTTTTTTCAGCGCATGCATGATTACTGCGTGAAGCTGGATGGCAGGTGGGAGGATCAGAAGGATACGACATGGTCGATCAGGGTGAACCTGACAACCAATACCGTAACGGTCTTCCGCGGTAAGGTCGCGGTCAAGGCATTCGCCTGCGCCTCCGGGCTGAGAGAAGGGTCGACTCCTGTCGGGAACTTCCAGCTGAAGGACAAGCTGAGATGGCATGAGCTGGTAGGGCCCTCCTGGGGGCAGTGGTGTTCCCATATCACGGGAGACATCCTGTTTCACACGCTTCCCTATTACAGCCCCAACGACAAGTTTACGATGCGCCCGGAGGAGTACAACCAGATCGGGGAAAACTCTTCCCATGGGTGTCTGCGTCTGACGGCGTCCTGCGCAAAGTATCTCTACGACAGCTGTCCTGTCGGGACTGCGGTAACGATCTTCAACGGTACATCCAAAGACGATCCGCTGGGCAGGCCGATGCCGCTGTTTGTGGGGGACTGGACGGGTGCGTATGATCCGACGGATATCACAATTGCGCAGGATGACCGATCCTCTGACGGGATGTGGGAGACCTGGAGCAGGCCTATGGTGGAATACATGGAGGAAATATGGCAAAGATTGGGATTCTAGGAGCAGGCACCTGGGGCATGGCGCTGACAAGGATGCTGGCAAATGAGGGACATGAGACGATCGTATGGTCGGCTCTGGAGCAGGAGATCGAGACATACAGTACGACCCGCAGACAGCCGAATCTGCCGGGGATGATCATCCCGGATTCGGTTCAGTTCACAAAGGAGATCGGGGAGGCCTGCACAGGCAGGGATATTCTCCTCTTTGCGGTACCGTCGGTGTTTGTCCGGTCTACGGCAAAGGCTGCCGCGCCGTTTATTCCGGAAGGCCAGATCATCGTGGATGTGGCGAAGGGAATAGAGCCGAAGAGCCTGATGACGATGACCCAGGTCATTGCGGACGAGATGGGCGAGAAGAACGTGCGCCTGGTCGCTTTGTCGGGTCCGACACACGCGGAGGAGGTCGCGAAGGATCTTCCGACAACGATCGTTGCGGCGAGCCACGATGCGGATGCCGCGGCGACGGTGCAGCATGTATTCATGAACGATGTTATGCGGGTGTACACCAATGAAGATGTGCTGGGCGTTGAGCTGTGCGGAGCCATGAAGAATATCATCGCTCTTGCGAGCGGAGCCGCCCTGGGCCTGGGGTACGGCGATAACACAAAGGCTGCCCTGATCACGAGGGGCATGCATGAGATCACACTCCTTGGAATCGCGATGGGCTGCGACGTGAGGACATTTTACGGGCTTGCCGGAATCGGCGACCTGATCGTCACAGCAACATCGGAGCATTCCAGAAATAACCGCTGCGGTCATCTGATCGGACAGGGCGTGAAGCCCGAAGAGGCAGTGAAGCAGGTCGGAATGGTGGTGGAGGGAATCAATGCGATCCCCGCCGCACTTCAGCTGCAGCAGAAATACGGGATTGATATGCCGCTGGTAGACGGGATCGACGCGGTTGTCAACCACGGGGCGGATCCGAGGGAAACCGTCCGCGCTCTGATGACAAGGGCTCCCAGATCTGAGCTGGACTACCGGAAGTCATGAGATATTGTGGTTGACTTTGCGGGGCTGAGCGGAGATAATAAGTAAAATGCTTTACCGATGTGAAGCGTTGACAAGGCAAAGCCCTAAACAAGGAGGAGTGAGTATGAAGAAGCAAAGAGGCGGAAGGCGGGCCCTTGCGCTGCCGGTCCTTGCACTGACTGCTGCCTGGTGCATGGCGGTCCCGGTACTGGCTGAGGAGGGTGAGTCGTTCGCGGATACGATCGCGAATACGTCGCATTATTACAACACGTTCTGGGCGCTGGTCCCGTCGCTGGTAGCAATCATCCTGGCGCTGATCACAAAAGAGGTTTATTCCTCTCTGTTCATTGGAATCGTGTTCGGCGCGATCCTTGCTGCCAACGGCAACTTTGAGATGACGCTTCAGACCATCTTCAACAACGGTATCGTCGCCTCTGTAGCAGACTCATACAACGTCGGAATCCTGATCTTCCTGGTCATCCTCGGAGCGATCGTCGCCATGATGAACAAGGCCGGCGGCTCTGCCGCATTCGGCCGGTGGGCACAGACGCACATCAAGTCCAGAAGGGGCGCACAGTTCGCCACAACCGTCCTGGGCTGCCTGATCTTTATCGATGACTACTTCAACTGTCTGACGGTCGGCTCCGTTATGAGACCGGTCACAGACCGCCACAAGATCTCCAGGGCAAAGCTGGCATACCTGATCGACGCAACGGCAGCTCCGGTCTGCATTATCGCGCCGATCTCTTCCTGGGCAGCTGCGGTTTCCGGATTCGTAGAGGATGGAAGCGGACTTGCACTGTTCATCCGCACGATCCCCTACAATTTCTATGCACTGCTCACCATCGTCATGATGCTGACGCTGACCGCCAAGGACATTGAATTCGGTCCAATGGCCAAGTACGAGAAAAATGCGAAGAAGGGAGACCTGTTCTCCGGAGCAAACCCGTATGAAGGCGTCAAGGATGACGTTCCGGAAGGAAAGGGCAAGGTTATCGACCTCGTTCTGCCGATCCTGGTACTGGTGGCCTGCTGTGTGGTTGGTATGATCTATACCGGCGGATTCTTCAGCGGAGCGGACTTCATCACGGCGTTCTCCGATTCTGACGCATCTGTAGGCCTGATGCTCGGATCTGCGTTCGGACTTCTGTTTGCCATCATTTTCTATGTGGCACGCAAGTCCTTCACCTTCCGCGAGGCAATGGGCTGTATTCCGGAAGGATTTAAGGCCATGGTTCCGGCCATCATGATCCTCATCTTTGCATGGAGCCTGAACGGTATCACGTCCTATCTCGGCGCAGACCTGTATGTTGCGGGCCTGATCGAGAATTCCGCCAAGGGACTGCAGATGTTCCTGCCGGCAGTAATCTTCCTGATCGGCTGCGGACTCAGCTTCGCGACCGGCACCAGCTGGGGAACCTTCGGAATCCTGATCCCGATCGTTCTGAAGGCATTTCCGTGGTCCGCGGGCAATCCGATCTCCATCGTCTGCGTGGCAGCCTGCATGGCCGGCGCAGTCTGCGGCGATCACTGCAGCCCGATCTCCGATACGACGATCATGTCCTCTGCCGGCGCGCAGTGTGAGCACGTGAACCATGTATCGACACAGCTGCCCTATGCAATGACCACAGCCGTAGTATCCGCGATCGGATACCTGCTGGCAGGAATCTTCGCAGTGAAGAATATCCCGCCGGTGGTTGCGCTTCCGTTTGCCATTCTGTTCATAATCATCGTGGTAATGGCACTTGGAAAGAAGACAGACAGCGCGGACAACTGAATCGCTGAAACAGAAGACTGCCCGGTGAAATAAACTTCACCGGGCAGTCTTTTTGCTTGCATTTTTTTCCGGAAATGATATGATAGTCCTGTCTGGAATACAACATATCAAAATTCATTTCAGTATAACATATTATATGTGACATATCCGTGCGCTGTTTTTTCTTATCCACGCCAGGTTACAGTTTACAGGTCAGCCCCCATCAATTGCACAGAGTTCTGTGGGCACAGATGAAAACCATAGGAAGCCGACAGAGCTTTGCAAGTTGCTGCAGCCGCGAAAGCGACCACGCATCTATAGGAGCTGGGAGCGGCTGCAATGCAACCGCAGCAAAGCGAAGGCAGGCAACGTGTTTTCATTGTGCCCACAAACTCGAAGCAATGCTGGCTGACCTGTAAACTGTAACCACGCCCATCAGATCAGACAAAAGAACCATAAAGAAAAAAGAAATGAGGACCCGTCTATGGCTTATCCATTTTCATCTGCCGCAGCCGTTTTCCGCAGTCTGTACATGTCCCGGGTTACGCTGCTTATGCCGGCGCAGCTGACTCTTCTTGTCTTCGTCTCAGCCTGTGCCCTGTCAGACCTTATGACAGGCAGGATCCCGAATGTACTGATCCTGTGCGGGCTGCTGTGCGCGGCCCTCTCGCGCCTGGTTCTGTGTATGGGCCAGGGAGCCTGTCTGCTTCGCACGCTGGGGGACATGGCAGCAGGCTTCGCGCTCCCGTATCTGCTCCTGGGGGCGCTTGTCATCCTGAAGATGCTGGGGGCAGGGGATGTGAAGCTGCTCTCTGCTGCCGGTCTGCAGCTGGGGTGGAGGGGAAGTCTGCGTCTGATGTGGTATTCCCTGCTCGCGGCCGCCGCCGTCTGTGTCGTGATCACAGTGAGACGGAGAAACCTTCCTGCGCGGCTGGAATATCTTCGCTGGTATGTATACAGGACGGTGAGGAGCGGCCGTGCCGGGCCCTACAGAAGCGCGCAGGATGGCTATACGGATTCAGGGGAATTCGCCTTTGCCGTGCCGGTCCTGGCGGCGCTGATCACGTATCTGGCCTGCATGACGGGCAGAGGATGAAACGGAACTGCTGCATGAGATCATACAGAAAGGGGATATTGTCATGAAGAAAAAGAGAATCTTTGCAATCTGTGACCTGGAAGAGGCCTATGTGGTAAGACTGGCAGATTACCTGAATGAAAAAGGGATACTGCCCTACCAGGTACTGGCGTTTACCAACCTGGAAAGCCTGGAGCGGTATGCGAAGGACAATGAGATCGAGATCCTGCTGATCTCAACGCAGGCCATGACGGACGAGGTCAGGGAAATGAACATCCGGCGTGTGATCATACTGTCTGACGGGGAAGAACCCGGACTTGAGCGCAAGGAACCGATGATCCGGAAATATCAGGATTCAGACAGTATTGCCAGACAGGTTATGAGCTATGCCGGAGAGGCGAAGGCGGCGGATATGCCGGAAAACTGCAGGGTCCTTGCCGTCTGGTCTCCTGTGTCGCGCTGCGGCAAGACGATGTTCGCTCTGACGCTGGCACAGATCATGAGCGAGGAGGGGAGGACCCTGTATCTCAATCTGGAGGACTACAGCGGGTTCGAGCCGCTGTTTCGCACCACATACCGGTCAGACACCGCGGATCTGGTATACGCCGCCAGAGACAAGTCACAGAACCTGGCCGTGATGCTGGAAGCTTCTGTCCAGACCTTCGGCAGCCTGGATATCGCGCCGCCGGCATTTTTCCCGGAAGATATCCGGGAGGTTAGTCCCGGAGAATGGGCGCAGTTCATAGCCTGTGCGGCGGCAGCAGGAGACTACAGGACCATTGTTCTGGACATCGGCTCCTGGATGCAGGACGTGACAGAACTGCTGGAGAAATGCGCAAGATGCTATGTCCCCATCCTGAATGATCCGGTGTCCCGGGCGAAGGTCAGCCAGTTCGACAGGAACATGAATGCTCTGGGCAAGGAAGTCCTGCTGTCATCCATGGTCAGGATCTACCTCCCGGAGGTGACTGTCCGCAGCTGTTCGGCGGCGCTGCTGGATGATCTAGCCTATGGCAGAATGGGGCAGTTTGCCCGCAGGCTGCTGGAGGAGGAAGGGTTGAAGGCCGCATGAAAAAACCTCTTTACCGGATCGTCCGGTAAAGAGGCAGCATAGCGGATATTCGGGACGGATCACGCCGTTTCGGTTATAAGTCCCATGATGATGTCAATGGCCGAGCTCTGAGCACTCTTTTCCATGGCTGCGATACAGGTCTTTCTGTCAGCGTAGAGCTGATGAAGTGCCTGCAGCAGGCTCTGGGGCGTCAGGTCCTCCTCCCGGAGCACATGGCTGTAACCCTGCTTCTGATAGGAGTCCGCATTCAGGATCTGGTCACCGCGGCTTGCGGCCGCAGAGAGCGGGATCAGAAGATTGGGCTTGCGAAGGGCGAGCAGCTCACAGATGGAATTGGCGCCGGCTCTGGAGAGTACAATGTCAGAGAGAGCAAAGAGATCTTTGAGCTCATCCTGCACATACTCAAACTGTACATAACCTTCACGGTCTGCCAGGGAGGAATCCAGATGTCCCTTGCCGCACAGGTGGATGACCCGGCATTTCTTCAGAAGCTCGTCAAGGACACTGCGAAGCGCGTTGTTGATCGCGACAGAGCCCTGGCTTCCGCCGGTCACAAGCAGAGTGGGCTTGTCACTGTCTTCCCAGTGCAGAAAACGCAGCGCAGCCGCGCGCTGCCCGGTCATAAGCTCCCTGCGGATCGGGGATCCGGACAGGACCGCCTTGCCCTGCGGCAGATATTTCAATGTCTCCGGAAATGAGCAGCACACCTTGTCCGCAGCGGGGATCGCCAGACGATTGGCAAGTCCGGGCGTCATATCGGATTCATGGATGATGGTACGGATATGAAGAGCGGAAGCCGCGCGCACGACCGGGACACTGACAAAACCGCCTTTTGAAAACAGGACGTCGGGCTTAAGCTTGGACAGGATCCCTCTGGCCTGGGCGTAGCCGTGGACCACCCGGAAGGGGTCTGAAAAGTTTTTCCAGTCAAAGTATCTGCGCAGTTTGCCGGAATCAATCCCATAGTAAGGAATGTTCTGCTCCTTGATCAGCCGCTCCTCGATCCCGTTGTAGGAACCGATGTAGCTGATCTCATAGCCGGCCTCCCTCAGGGAGGGGATCAGTGCGATATTGGGTGTAACATGGCCGGCAGTTCCGCCGCCGGTCAGGACGATCTTCTTCGCCATAACGTCAGGTTCTCCAATCTTTGTATAATAAGAGTCAGATTCTCCAAAAAGCTCCAGTGGTACATTCATTAATCTTACGCGATTTTCCGTGAAAATCAACCTGTGAAATGTACTGAAAAGACTGCGGCTTCTGCCGCAGTCTTTTCAATCAAGCTGTCATTATGCTATTCGTTCGCGGGGACTGTAAGCAGGGAGTACTGTTTCAGTCTTACCCGCATCTGGAGGTAACGCCACATTTTCAGTGGATTGACGAGAAAGTGTTTGATTCGGAATCCGTAGAGGACTGTAAAATAAATTCTGTGGCTGATACACCACTGGCAGATCATTTCGCTAGTCATCGGACAGGTTTTCATATTCTGGTTGAGAATACTGAACGCCATCGCATCCCGCTCTGAATACTCTGCCGCAGCGATCGGGTAATCCAGTCCTTTAATGAAGAAATGCAGACCACGCAGGCCTTCCTCACGGAATCCAAGGACTTTGTTGACAGCTTCCATGATCCTCCTTTCACGGAGATCATGCACGGACCTACCATCCCCACCCACAATTGGAGTCGGTGCATATCCGTATTTATAAAACACCCATCATAGAGTTCAGTTTCAGTATAGCATTGAATATAGTGAATGCCTACAGCTTTTGGAGAATTGTACGAAAATTCTGCGAAATCACCAAAAAAGACAGATGATTCCGGCACTTTATGCAGAATGCATACAATGAAACCGGGGCCAAAGGACGAATGTTCCGGATATCCGGAATACATCAGTTGGAATATGTTCTCTGATGGGATAATATGATTGCAGGAACATACAGTCCGCAGAAGTATTACCTGGAGAAAGAAAAGACGGGGAACTTATGAAGAAACTTGCATGGCAGAGCAGCCTGCTCGCGGCAGTACTGGTACTGATCTATATTATCTGCCGCCTGCACGATAACACCTATACCGCTTACATTCCTCTGAATGCTCCGGCTGCTGAATCACCGCAGCTGAATATGATCCAGGATATGGAAGATGAAGCCGATAAGGGCAGAATGACTTTTGAGGAGCCGAGGCAGCGGCGCGGCTATGCCCAGGTGCAGATGAAGCCGGAGAAAAGAGGCACTGTCTGGGCGCAGCTGCAGGATGAATCCGGACAGATCGTATCTTATGGGAGTTATAATATCGGACTGTTCGGGACCATCTATGACTATGGCACAGGCGGGTTTACGGCGGACGATGTCGTGATGGTCTGTCTGGAGGTATTCTTTCTGGTGGAAAGCCTTCTGCTGTTTCTGGCATTCAGGAGAGCGAAGGGATCTGACTTTTATGCTTATTCCACGATCTATACGGCCGGGTTCTCTCTGTTCATGCTGCTGACAGGGATTATGGTGCTGTCCGGGACCGTGCGTCATCTGATCAATCCGGGAGCGTACCCCATGATGAGCCTGTATGAGAGGGTCATTTCGGCGAGCTATCATTTCGTGCGGTTAACGTTTCCGTTTATCGTGGTCTTCGCAGTATCCATGACCGTGAGCAATGTGGCACTGCTGCGCCATGAGAGGCGGCGTCTGAGAAATGTCCTGGGAATCATTATCAGCTTTATCATGGTTGCGGGGGCCGGGCTGGCGATCTGGATGTACAGCCTGAATTATTCCGGCTCCGAGACGGCATATACGATCCGGCTGACGATGATGAATGTCTATTCAACGGTGTATGTTTATTTTGAATGCATGCTGATCGGGGCGATCATCTGCGGATTGATCGCGGCAGAGCACATTCCGGAGGGAGACTGCGGCTATATCATTATTCTCGGATGCGGGTTCAGAAAGGACGGGAGCCTTCCCCCGCTGCTGAGGGGGCGCGTTGACCGGGCGGTCTCTTTCTGGAGAGAGCAGAAGGAAAAGGGCGTTCCGGCGCTGCTGATCCCGTCCGGAGGACAGGGCAGGGATGAGACCATGGCTGAGGCGGAGGCGATGCGCCGCTATCTTATTGCGCAGAATATTCCGGAGGAGAGCATCCTCATGGAGAATAAGTCCGCCAATACCTACCAGAACATGCAGTTCTCCAGAAAACTGATCGAGGAGCACGGAGGGGGCTCAAAGGTGGTATTCTCCACGACGAATTATCATGTGTTCAGAAGCGGTGTGTGGGCATCCCTCGCGGGCCTGAAGGCAGAAGGGATTGGCAGCCGTACGAAATGGTGGTTCTGGCCGAACGCCTTTATGCGCGAGTGTATCGGGCTGATGGTAAACCGCTGGAAGCAGGAGCTGCTGCTTGTGTTCCTGCTGAATGCGCTGTTCGGGGTGCTGGCAGTCATGCTGTAAAGGACCGGTCTCCTTTCAGACATTGTCTTTAGGGCATACAGCGTGTCCGGGATCAGCTGCCGTGCACCTTGAGCTCACCGGCCATGGCGGAGCCGAGGATCAGGGCTGCCCCGACCGCGGACAGTCCGGTCAGCGGTTCATGGAGGAAGAGCGCCGACAGAAGGACGGCCGTGACAGGATCGATATAGCTGAGAAGTGCCGACGTCTGCGCCGGAAGATTCTCGATCGCTCCGAAATAGATGGCGTAGGCGATCCCGGTATGAAGAATCCCGACCGTGAGCAGCGCCAGGGACTGTCCGGCCTCCAGAGGATATGACTTCATGGTCCCGGCGGCGATCATGTAGGGGACCATTACGATCGCGGCGCAGGAGAGCTGGATGATGGTTTTCTCATAGACCGGTACGCCGGTTATTTTTTTATTCAGAAGAACGACCGCGGCATACAGAGTGGCGGCGCCCAGTCCCAGCAGGATCCCCCTGAGACTGCCGCTGGTCCCTCCGGAATCATTCAGGATTCCGGAGACAAAGATCATGCCGGTCACGGAGACGATCACACAGATGAATTTACGGATCGTGAAGCGCTCTTTCAGGATCAGGGGAGAGACGAGGATGACGATCACCGGCTGCATATAGTAACACAGCGTCGCGACGGCGACCGTAGTGTAGTTGTACGCTTCAAACAGCAGGATCCAGTTCACGCCGATCATGGCGCCGGTGAGCGCGAGAGACCGCCAGTACTGCCGGACAGAACCTGTGTCAAAAGTCCTTCCGGTCAGCTTCAGCACGATCAGAAGGAAAACACTGCCCATGACTCCTCTGGTAAAGGCAAGGACCTCCGACGGCAGAGGGATGAAGCGGCGGAAGATGCCGATCGTCCCAAAGATGACCATTGACGTGACAATAGCGGCAATCGACAGTGTATGATTCTTTTTCATAATGCGGTACAGACTTTCTAAAAGAACAAAACCACGGCATTCGCCGGAAAACAGATCATTCCCAGTATACATAATCAGAAAGTGCCCGGCAATCCTGAAAACGAAGCCTTGATTTATGCAATGCAAAGATTTAGAATATATGCATTATAAAAATGGAGGCTGTCTATGGAACGGGAAGAGAAACAGAGAGAGCTTATAGAGATCCGCAGACGGACCGGGATGAACCGGAAGGAGTTTGCGCAGGAATATGGTATCCCCTATCAGACGATCACAGACTGGGAGCTGGGACACCGCAGGGTCCCGACGTATCTTCTCAGACTGCTGAGGTATAAGGTGATGCTGGAGGAGGACAGGAGATTTGACGCGGTTTCTCCGGCGCATAAGGCAGGGATGAAGGAAGTGCGGCGCCAGATGTCCCTTGACTACTGCTGCAGCATGGAGGAACTGGAGAAGGGGAGCGGGAATCTCTTCACGCAGTACCATCCGATGGAGGGAAGGCGAAGGTTTGATGAGAAGAAGGAGACCATCCTGAAGATCGCGTCCTTCGGCGGCAGGCTGCTGTTTACCGGCAGAGAGGACCTGATCGGGGAGATGCGGGGCAGGTATGCGGACACGGAGGCCGCGTGGTTCATGGAACCGGGGAACCTGAAGGAGCTGAACGGACTGCTGGGGCGCCGGGGATATGAGATCTCCTATCTGCATCCGTTCTACGTTGCGTTTGAGCCGACGCCGGTCACCTGCAGTCCGTATGAGATCCGGCTTCTGGAGCGGGCGGACATAGAAGAGTTCCGGGGCGACAGCCGTTTTACCCATGCCTTTTCATTTCAGCCGGCTGCGCCGGATGAGATCGGCATATCCGCCTCACAGAATGGAAAGATCCTTGCCATGGCAGGGGCCAGCGGAGACAGCCCGCTTCTGTGGCAGATCGGTATAGACGTCGTTCCTGAGGCGCGGGGGCAGCATCTGGGCAGGTTGCTGGTCGCGCTGCTGAAGAATGAGATCCTGAAGAGAGGCCGTATACCTTACTATGGAACCGCGTTCTCACATATTCTGTCCCAGAATATTGCCATTGACTGCGGTTTTCGCGCCTGCTGGACGGAACTTATCGTGTCAGAGAGCAGTTTTTCCGTCGAAATGAATAAAAATGTAAAGGAAATGTGAATCTTTTTCCGTGGGGGATGAGTTTATCCGGGATTCGTGGTACACTATCGTGGGGTTTTATGAAAACAAAAAGAGGGGAAGAGATTGAAAAAGGTACGTTTTTTTCTGTTATTTGCGACAATGCTGCTGCTTGCGTCGGTCTGCTGCAGCGCGGCCGGCGTGGAGGATCCGGTGACGAGGAAGCTTGCCCGGTTTGGCGCAGTCGAGGTATCCGGAACAGATCCGACTGCCAAACGGGTGAAGGGAAAGTCACACGGTAAAAACGTAGACCTGTCTGCATGGGGACTGGACGGTTCGCTGGATTCCGTGCACGGAATGTATTACATGGCCGTGCTCAAAAAGACGTATACAGCTGCGTCCGCAGATTCCGTGAAGGAGAAGGTACGGGTTAAGAAGGGGGAGAATGTTGTCATCCTTTACTATCCGCGCCGCAACGGAACGACCATCTGCCGACTGAAGAATAAGCGGACGGTACGCATTCCGGCGAAGAGGCTCCGGGTGCTGTATTATATCTATAATTCTTCATCCGCCTATACGGACGCGCAGATCGAGGAATGGGTGGCATCAAACCGCATCACGAGCAAGACAAAGTACATGTTCCTGGCATCCAAGTTCAATCAGCACGGATGGATCCTGACGAAGGAATCAGGCAGCTGGGTCTGCAAATATGTCCTGAATATCACTACCGGGGCGTATACCAACGGCGATCTTCCGAATGACTGCTATCCGCTGAACAGCTGCGCGATCCGGACGCATTATATCAACAAGCGGGTGATCGGGACCGGGATCAGCTATGCGTCCAAGTATGGCGGCAATCAGATCCATTACATGAAGAGTGTGCTGTATCCGTCCTCACATGGATGTATCGCAATGAGGCGCAGGGATTATAATTTTGTCTACTGGTATCTTCCTTATGGGACAAGGGTTGTACTGTTCTGACGAGTTTTGGAACAGAGAAAAAAGGGGTGTAGAAATATGAGAAAAAAGATGTACAGGAGGGCAGCGGTCATTCTGCTTGCGTCAGCGATGATGTGCACACCGGTCTGCCTTGCACAGGAGACAGGAACAGGCCTGCAGTCAGCGGAAGAGGGTGGACAGACAGAGCCGCCTGCACCGCAGACAGAGCCGCCCGCACCGCAGACAGAGCCGCCCGCACCGCAGACGGAGCCGCCCGCACCGCAGACAGAGCCGCCTGCACCGCAGACAGAGCCGCCTGCACCGCAGACGGAAGCACCGCCGCAGACCGAGACGGCAGCACCGCAGACCGAGACGGCCGCGCCGCAGACCGAGACGGCCGCGCCTGAGACAGTCAATCACTCAACTGCCATACCGGAGAATCCGGAGGAAAAGAAGCTGAATCAGACGATTGTTGATGCGGGAGAATTGGATGAGGGCTTCTCCATAAGCGTAAACGGCGGAGAGAGTGTCGTCATCGAGCCTGATAAGAATTTCCGTACGGTCATTGACGCGATCACCGGAGGAAGCTACGGATACAGGATGGACTATGTCCGTCCCGGTACGGGGCTGAGAGAGCCGATCGATGTTGAGCCGGAAGGCTCGATCAAGACGATCTTCAGCAAGGTGTATTCCATGCCGGGAGCCAGCTGTGAGATCGTGTTGTATATCAATAACGGCAATTCGCTGTGGCTGAACATGCGGGTCAGCGGATCGCTTGAGAATAATGACGCGGCGATCACATTTACTTCCGTAGCCGATGCAAAGCCCTGCACGGTATCCTATGATGCAAACGGAGGAAATCTTACGGATTCCATCAGTATCGTAAGACGGAAGGGTGAGTGGTACAGCCATTTTGACATGAAGGCGTCGAAGGACGGCGCATACTTCTGCGGATGGTATGACGGTCCCGGAGAGAATGCGGACAGAGTATTCCCGACAGATACGGTGGAAAAGGACATTACACTGTACGCGCATTACAGCCCGTACAGCACCGAGGTCGTTGCATTTGATTTCGGATTCTCCACTCCCGGCGACGGCGGAAGCCTTGTGCATCATCTGATCTTCCCGAAGGAGGAAGACGGCACCTATGATATAACCGTTTATCCTGTCTTTGAGCATGACGGACGGGTGATCGGCGGATGGCTCGACGGATCCGGCAATCCGGCAGAGCTTACCGGCCTGAGCGGCTCCGTAACCCTGCGCGCGGACTGGAAGGATCCCGCGGAGATTGAGGCTCTGGAGAATGCGGCAAAGGCGCAGGCAGAGACCGAGACGGAAGAAGGCTGATCACAGCAGAGGACAACAGCATCCGGGCGTAAGAAAACGCCCGGATGTTTTTTGTCTCAGTTTATCCGCTGTCTCTGTGCGGTGCTTCCCGGATCGGACCGTTTATCGATGTGAAGGATGTCGGCGATCGGGATGACGGTATCGCGGATCCGAAGGGTTTTGAGTTCGCAGCTGATCCCTGTCAGAAGCCCGCTCTGGGTGAGATAGGTTCCGATCCGCCCGTGGGGGGTGAGACGGAAGGTATAGTATGTCACCGTCACAGAATCGCCTTTCTTCAGACTCAGGAGCTTCTCGTTGAGAAGCCGGGCCTCATCATCGGAAAGTTCGATCCGCTTTTCGCTTTTCACTTCTTTCTCTTCCAGTGTTTCGTACAGCCCCTCCAGGGCATTGAACGGGAGAAATATCTTCGCCCGGCTGCTCTTGTCCATACGCGGGCGGTGGTTCTGTTTCTCGTAGTTGTACCATGTAATGCGGTCATCGCCCGAACTTGCCATACTGTTACGCTCCATTCTGCCCGGTGTCCGGTATGCGTCCGTCACGGGCAAGCTTTTCCGAGAGGCACCGGTCTTCGGTTCCGGATCTGTGGCCGCCGATCTGACAGTTTCGCTCCATCATGGTGCCGGCGCTCAGAAGATTCATTCCCTTTAACACGGCGTTCTTCCCGTATCGGTTTTTCAGCGACAGGACACTGCCCTGCAGCTTCCTTCCTGCATCCTGGCGTTTCAGATCCCGCTCCAGATCAGAAGAGAGATCTCCGTTCTCATCAAAGAGAGAGAACTGATAATGGATATTCTCTTCCGGGCGGATCGGACAGGAGAGACCGATCCTGCGGACCGGCGCATCCTGGCGGGTGGTCTTCCGGTACGCTTCAGCGACCAGCGGCCGCCAGACCTCATCCGAAGAGGTGTGGGATCTGGCATGTACGGTGCCTCCGGTATAAAACGCGGGAAGTCCGTCCTCGTCCCTGAAATCGTGGCTGTAGGAAACAAAGAAGGTTATGGTATCGGTCATAACATGCCGGTCTGCCATCTGCAGACAGAGCTGGTCCGTCATCTCTTTTATGATGACCAGCGCCTCCTCAAAGGAGTAATTGCGCAGCAGGACCTGTCCCAGGGACAGAGAATGCCCTTTGGGCCTGTAGTCTTTAATATCCTTCATCCCGACGGTTTCGACGCCGAAGGAATGATCGATCAGGATCTCCGCGTCGATTCCGAAGGCTTTATAGAGCAGGTCGTCGTTGATCATGGCGGCTCTTGAGATATCGTGCATGGTGAATAGTCCCATGGAAGCAAGGCGCCTGGATCTGCCCCGTGCGATCATCCAGAAATCTGTGAGAGGACGGTGATCCCAGAGCAGCTCCCGGTATCGGTCTTCATCCAGAATTCCGATATAATCCGGGGATTTCTTGGCGGTAATGTCAAGGGCGATCTTTGCAAGATACAGGTTGGTGCCGATCCCGCAGGTGGAGCGGATCCCCGTGCGGTCCAGGACCGCATTCATGACCTCCGTACCCAGCTGTTTTGGCGTCATCTCATACATATCCAGGTAGTCCGTCACATCGATGAAGCATTCGTCGCAGGAATAAACGTGGATATCCTCTCTGGAAAAGTACTGCAGGTAGACTTCGTAGATCTGTGCGGAGCATTCTTCGTAGTGTGCCATCTGCGGGGGCGCCGTTATATAGTCGATGGTTTTCGGGATCTCGTAGATACGGGCCCGGTTTTTGACGCCCATTTTTTTCAGCGCGGGAGATACGGCCAGACAGATCGTGCCCTCGCCGCGGGTGGGATCTGCCACGACAAGCTTCGCCGTCATCGGATCCAGTCCGCGCTCCACACATTCCACAGAGGCATAGAAACTCTTCAGATCGATGATGATATAGACCCTGTGTGTCTCGTCATGCCCCCAGAATCTGGTCGGGTCTTCATAAACAGATGTATTCTTTGTATAGATGGCACGGTTCCTGCAGGCGGCATGCGAAGATGCAGGTTCATTTGCAGAAAGATTATCAGAAAGCATGGAGCGTCACCTCTTTTCCATCTACACTCTAAAACAGAACATATGTTCTGTCAAGAGGGGGCAGGATCACTGGCTGACCTGTGAACTGTAATGTAAAATATGGGCCGGTTCACGGTGTGTAAATGTATAAACATGATATAATAAACTGTCAGTACGCAGAGTTTCAGACAGCGGTTAACGGAAAGAGAAGGAGCTTGTTGATGGACATTAGCAAGATTGTCATTACCGGCGGCCCATGTGCAGGAAAAACCACAGCGCTCAGCTGGATACAGAATGCATTTACCAAAAAGGGATACAGAGTCCTGTTCGTGCCGGAGACGGCTACGGAGCTGATCTCGGGCGGTGTTGCGCCGTGGACCTGCGGTACCAATGAGGATTATCAGAAGGGGCAGGTCCGCCTGCAGCTGGTGAAGGAGGAGATCTTCCAGGAGGCGGCGAAGACGATGCCGGCGGACCGGATCCTGATTGTCTGTGACCGCGGGGCCCTGGATAACCGGGCTTATATGAATGATGAGGAATGGGCCCGGGTTCTGGACGCTCTCCATGTGGATGAAGTCAGCCTGCGGGACAGCTACGACGCGGTCTTTCATCTGGTAACGGCTGCAAGAGGCGCGGAGGATGCCTATACGCTGTCCAATAATACCGCCCGCACGGAGAGTGTGGAACAGGCCTGCGAGCTGGACGACAAGCTGATCGCGGCGTGGACCGGCCATCCGCATCTGCGGATCATTGACAATGCAACCGATTTCCAGAAGAAGCTGGAGAGGCTGCTCACAGAGATCTCTTCATTTCTAGGCGAACCGGAGCCGATGGAGATCGAGCGCAAGTATCTGATAGAGTATCCGGATATTGCCTGGCTGGAGTCTCTTCCAAAGTGTGAGAAGGTGGATATCATCCAGACGTATCTGGTCAGCCCGGATGACCGTCAGATCCGCGTGCGCAAGCGGGGAAGCGGCGGACACTATATCTATTACCGCTCAGAAAAACGCCGTGTCACGCCATATCGGAGGGTCTCCGTTGAAAAACGTCTGACGGAAGCAGAATATCTGGAGATGCTGGGAAGCGCGGACCCTGCAGCGCACCCGATCAGAAAGACCCGCTACTGTCTTGCAGACAGCGATGCGTATTTTGAGATCGACATCTATCCGGAATGGAAGAAGCAGGCAGTCCTGGAGATCGAGCTTGCAGACAGCGAAGAGGAGGTCCACATTCCGGAGGGGATCCGGGTAATCCGTGAAGTGACGGGAGATAAACGCTACAGCAATCGTGCCCTGGCCCATGAGATGGTGCCGGAAGACTGATACCTGATACTCACATGACATGAACAAGCGCCTGGCGCTTGTTCATTTTTATATATAAACCGGTTTCTGTGCAAAAAAGGTAAAAAAAGATGCGCAGAAACCGGTTTTTGCATGGAGTGGCGCTGTGGCGTGCGTATATAGAGATGACAGGTGAGAGACAAACACCTGATCAGACATACTAATAACACCGGTCAGGGGACCGGAATACGATAAATAAAAATAACAGGCTGCAGGAGCGCAGCAGAAAAGGAGATAATTATGAAGGTTTACAATATTGAGGATACAAGAAGATTTTTTGAGGTTATTTCTGAGTGCAGCGGCGATGTGGAAGTCGTCGGCAGAGACGGAAAGATGATTGAGATGAAAGACAGGGACGTGGCAAGAGTCTTTGAAGCGGCATTTTCCGATGCGGTGATCCCGGAGATGGAACTGAAGTTCTCCCGCCCTGAGGACGGCATGAGGGTTCTGAGCTTCCTGGCGAATATGAAGTTGAAGTCTGCAGCTTAAATGAATGAAATAATAGACGAGAGGTCCGGTCACAGAAGGGTGGCCGGACCTCTTTCATCTGGCTGTATACATGGAACTGTGCTATCCTGTGCTATGGCCGGGGGATGCCCGGCTTGGGAATGGTATTATGGAGGAGCAGACAAAAATGAGCGGGATCTATATTGGCTGTCATCTATCTGTGTCCGGCGGATATGAGGCGATGGGAAGAACCATGCAGCGATACGGCGGAAATACATTTGCGTGGTTTACCAGAAATCCCAGAGGCGGGAAAACGAAGGAGATCTCCATGGAGGATGTCCGGGGTCTTGGGCAGATTCTGAAAGAGGGCTTCGGACCTGTGGTTGCGCATGGCAGCTACACAATGAATCTCTGCTCCGCAAATGAGCAGACCAGAGCGAATGGACTGGATATGCTAAAGAAGGACCTGGAACGGATGGAGCTTGTGCCGGGCAATTATTATAATTTTCATCCGGGCTCCCATGGCGGGCAGGGGGAAGAGACTGGCATAGAGCTGATCGCGGATGCGCTGAATCAGGTGCTGCAGGAGCAGATGACTACGACCGTGCTGCTGGAGACTATGGCAGGAAAGGGCTCTGAGGTCGGCGGGGATTTCGGGCAGCTTCGAAAGATCATAGACAGGGTGGCACGAAAGGACCATATAGGCGTGTGCTTTGACACCTGTCATACCTGGGATGCCGGATATGACCTGGCCGGGGATCTGGACGGGGTCCTGGCAGAATTCGACAGGATAGTCGGCCTGGAATACCTGAAGGCAGTACACCTCAATGACAGCAAGAACCCACGGGGGTCGCGCAAGGACCGGCATGAGAAGCTTGGCCGGGGGCTGCTGGGAGAAGAGGCGCTGCGAAATATCGTGCGGCATCCCGCGCTGCAGGGGCGTCCCTTCATACTCGAAACGCCCAATGATGAAGAAGGATATATCCGCGAGATACGGATGGTACTTGAGTGGATGCGATCACCTGCGTGAGGATCCTCTTGTGAGGGTCACCCGCGAGAGAATTATTTGCGGGAGGCGCTGCGTCCCAGGAAAACCGCTGTCAGGCTGTGATCAAACAGCTGGATCACCGGACCGAGTCCGAATGCGGTTGCCAGCGTTCCGATTCCGAGGACGCCGCCTGCCAGGAAGCAGACGAGTGCGCAGCTGGCATCTGCGAGTACTCTCCAGAGGAAGAAGGGAGAGTTTTTGATGCGTTTTGTCAGGATAAGCGGAAGGGCGTCATAGGGTGCGACACCCAGATCTGCCTGCTGGTACATGGAGAGTCCCAGAGAGCAGATGGCAAGGCCGATCAGCAGGATCACAAGGCGCAGAGGCAGGCCTGAGGGCGCCGGAAGATACCGGGTGTAGATGGCATAGAAGAAAGACACGACATAGGCAAGGCCAAATGCGTTGGCGATGGTCCCGGGCCCGAGGAGTAACCGGCCCCACAGCAGCTGGATCACGAAAAAGCCGATATTGACCAGGATCTGAAGGGTCGGATAGGGAATGTGCAGAAAATCCGCCAGCGCGAGATTCATTCCGCTGTAGGGATCCGTGCCCAGCGCGGCGAGGCGGAAGGTCGCGATCCCCCAGCCGGTCAGCACAACACCCAGCAGCATCACGATCACACGGCGCAGACTTATGGACTTCAGGTACTTCTGGAAAGAATTCATAATTAAACTCCTAACAAGATTCGGATATCAGAAGAAAAGTGTCAGATTGACACTGTGTGTATAATAATACAAAAGAAAAGGGTGAACAAGTATCCGTCACCTGTTCAATGTAAGGAAATGGATATCATATGGATGAACTATATGTGAGGCTTGAGAAGCAGGTACCGGCTCTTCGGCTGCAGATCGCGCAGCTTTATCAGTCGTTTGACAGGAAGTTCCACCTTCACGGCGCGTCAGTCCCTGTTACGTTCGGGATGGAGCAGGATGTGCTCGGTTCATATACGCCGGCCGGAGGAAGTGAGGAGGAGCATTTTCATTTTTCACTTCTGTATGTGGCAAGCTATGAGGAGAGGCCGGTCTCCAATGAGGACAGGCTGGATGTCTTCCGGCATGAGTATGCCCACTATATGCAGTACAACATGCCGGTTCCGGCTGAGTATACCTGGCAGAAGGGCAAACACGGAAGTGCCTGGAAATACTGCTGCAGCCTGACCGGAGCGGTCCCGACGGAGTTCTACAGGGCGGGAGAGACGCTGAAGAAGCAGGATTACGAGAAGGCGCTGAAGAATCCCTGGAAGGGAACGATGACGCCGGTGCTGGATACCTTCCGCCGGGAGACAGAATACCAGCGGCAGAAGAATTCCAGGGTGGTGTTCGCGCAGGGAGAGACCGTACTGCATCCGAAGTTCGGGGAAGGCGTGATACAGAAGATCGATCCGAAGGAGGGATCGGTCATTCTGCATATCCAGTTCCGGGACAAGATCCGGAAGATCGATCAGAAGTGGCTGAACCGGACGCGGTACAAGAGTGCCAGAGGTATATGAAAATATATGAAAATGAAACAGAAGCCGGCGTTTATCTTTGTGCATGGCCTGTCCGGATAAAAAAGTATTTCCAAAATACTGATAAAGTGTCAAAATAGTATCAAAACAGACGAAAGCGACGCGGACTAATGAAAAAAACTGGAATAAAACGCTTTTTACTGATAACACTGCTGTTCATAATGCTTCTGCCGATACCGGTTTTCGCGAAAACCACGATCCGGATCGCAGTTGCGGACACATCCAAATATATGGCGAGATCAACGATCCGTTATCTGAAAAAATGCGGGATGACAGGATATCAGATCAAAAGCTCAAACGTAAACCCCTACATGTATGACGGACTGGTTATCCCCGGGGGTGGAGATGTAACTCCGTCGATCTACAGAGAAAAAAAGAGCAGACGTACGAGAGGATGCAGCATCAGCAAGGACAAGCTTCAGATTGCTGCCGTCTTAAAGTTTGCGAATGCCGGAAAACCGGTGCTTGGAATCTGCAGGGGATGTCAGGTGATCAATGTTGCCTTCGGCGGAACGCTGAAACAGCACGTGGGATACCGGAACGGGCGAAAAACGGTAAAACTGAAAACGGAATCGGTATTCTACAGCACATTTCATTCGAGTGTGAAGCTGTATCACTGTCATCATCAGGCAGCAGAGAAGCCCGGAAGAGGCATTCTGTTCACAATGTACAGCTCAGACAAAAAGGTCATAGAGGGCCTGCAGCATGAAACCCTGCCGGTCTATGGGGTGCAGTGCCATCCGGAGCGCTCGGGACATGCCGGGCTGCTGATCGGCAAAAAGTTCAAGGCAATCTGTGAAATGTATAAAAACGCTGCAGGATGACGGGAACCTCAGAGAGGAAATGAAGCGGATGGACAGGCTTTATACGGTAAGGATCAGCGATTATACGGTACAAAAGGGAGATGACCTGATATACGGCAGGCTGTATGAGCCGGACGCGGAGAGTGTCACTCCGCTTGTGCTGATCGCACACGGTTACAATGGCTCCTGGCAGGACTGGAGACTTGAATGCCAGTACTTTGCCGAGAGGGGGATCGCTGCCTATGCCTATGATTTCTGCGGGGGCAGTGTCCACTCCATGAGCACGGGCCGGACAACGGATATGACGATTCTGACAGAGCGGGATGATGTGTCCGCTGTGTTTCATGCGTTCAGGCAGATGAACCGGTTCAGTCCGATCTTTCTGATGGGAGGAAGCCAGGGGGGATTTGCGACGGCGCTGGCGGCGGAGAAGATCCATGATCTGGCAGCAGGGATGATCGTATACTATCCTGCGCTGTGCATCCCGGATAACTGGAAGGAAAAGTATCCTGAGGGAAGCGAAATCCCGGAATACATTGATTTCTGGGATATGCGGCTTGGACGCTGCTATGCCGACGCGGCTTGCCGGATGGACGCTCTGGAGCAGATAGGAGGCTTTGGAAAGCCCGTCCTTCTGATCCATGGAACCGAGGACCTGATCGTACCGATCTCCTACTCCGAGAGGGCGGCTGCGCGCTATCCGGACGCGGCGCTGAAGGAGCTGCCGGGAGAAGGCCATGGATTCTCCTGGAATGGAGGAGCAGAGGCAGTGAAGCTGGCATATGAGTTTATGCAGGACTGCCTTGCCCACTGATCCTTATAAACTGGCGGCGATCTTCTTCGAGAGAGCCATGATCGACAGAATCGGCGGATTGCCCATTGCCTTCGGCAGGATCGTCGCGTCTGTCACGTAGAGGTTGTCCGGCATTCAGAGTGCCGAGAAACTGTTTCTCTTCCGGGATGCCCGTCCGCTCTGGTCAATACAATCACATCTGCCAAGGCAGGGTCCCTCCCGTTCCTATCTTTTCCAAAAAGCTCCCTGATCTGCTGTGAAAAAAGCGGTCAGCCTCTCCGGTTCTCCTTCTTTACCCAGAAATGCCAGTTCGGTGCCTTCGGCATCGGCTCTTTCTTAAGCAGTGCCCTGATCACGCGGCGGTGTGTGAAGCAGCAGCATACGATAAGTATGCAGATAATGATTAAGACGATAGTTCCTGTTTTCATGATATCAGATCCTCCTGTCAGATAATCGAAGTTACAGATACTGTATTACATATTAAAATAAGAGTCAATCTGTTTTTCATACCTGCATCCGGAGAATCGTCAATCTACGGCCGGCAGAACAGGAAACGAGAAAGAAAAGCCCCTGCGGGGCAGGCCTTCGGTATGTGGTGTGCTACCCGTCAAGAGGACAGTGAATAATTAAAAAGTTTTGTGCCGCCAGTCGAGCAATCGGCTGGCGGTAATCTTATGCCGCTGAATAATAGTATTCATGGTATTCAGCAGGCGTCATCAGATGAAGATTCCTTTGTATCCGCTCCGTATTGTAGTACATGATATAGGAC
>CACXAT010000026.1 GCA_902765725.1 uncultured Lachnospiraceae bacterium
AAAGAGGATGGCATCCGTTGGGTGCCATCTTTTTTCGTTTGTAACTGTTCTATAATTGTTTTCCAACCGCACTATGATAGACTGAAGGCAAAGGAGGTGCAAGAGATGAACCTGCTGCGGCAACCTTTCCAGGTTCCCCAATATGATACGAAACAGAGCAGATGGAAACCGAACCGGGATGGCCTTAATTTCAAAGACATCCTGACGTTTTTGATTGCGCTGTTGATTTTGGCTTCCATCCTCCTGCTGACCCCCACAACCCCGGAACGTGCCGTTCGCTGGGCGCTGGTCAGAGACCTTCAGCCAGCAGCGGCTTTTCAGGTCAAATTGCTGCCTTCTGCGGTCGAAATTCCGTTGAGCGATCAGACCTATTACGAAGAAGAGGATATGAAGATCTATCAAGTGGATGCAGCGCACTACTTGCCGCAGACTATGGATACGAAAACGCCTATGTTATACTGGGATGTAAGAAAAGACGGGATCTTCTATATCGCTGAATGGAACGGTGCAGGGTAGTCTGCAAAGGAATTAAGAAAGGCAAGGAATTGTAGATAACAGGGATGTGCAGCCCCCTCTTTCTGGCGATCTCGAGCGCTTCTGCCACCTGCGGAATGAAATGAGCCGCCGTTACCAGATTGATATTATTGGCCTTCTTAAGATCCTGCAGCCTCAGAAAGATCTCTGCCAGCTTCTGTACGCTGACTGATTTTCCCGCTGTGGATGAGAGGTCCGTACCGGAGATGGCATAATTCTGACAGTAAACACATCCCAGGCTGCAGCCGGAGAAGAACACCGCACCGGATCCGTTCCTCCCCGAGATGACCGGCTCCTCCCATGCATGGAGTGCCGCCCTGGCCACAACGACCTGTGCATCTGCGCGGCAGACCCCGTACCTGCCCTTCGTCCGGTCAGCCCCGCATTCTCTCGGACAGAGGCGGCAGCACTTCATATCCGCAGGATCCCGGCAGGGCTTCGTATTGTGATTCATCATAAACAGTTCCTTAAACGGATCGGGCAGGCGCAGCCTGCCTGATTTATCTTCCTGCATATAATAACAGCGCTGCCAAAGGCAGCGCCATTACAGAAGTTGATGTATAGATTCTCCCACCGCGGAGCTTCTTTACACCCCTAAGATACTGTATTATCGCCAAGAATGCAATACCCTTTTAGAATCAAAACTCCTCCGCGCCTTCAATCATGCGTACGCGGACCTCGAAATTCGCGCTCTCTCCGGCCCCGAGCATCCGAAGCTTCCCTTCGCGGCGCACAACGTCGCGGCCATCCGGATTGCAGTTGCCAGGTTCCAGTCCGAGCGCATAGTCACGCACGCCGCACTGTTTCCACTGGGTGAAGCAGGGCAGATTCTTCGGATCAAAAGTGATCTCCAGCCCCTGTCCAATGGCAGGATTGTAGACAGATGCCTTGCCGCACTCTCCAAATTCATGATAATAGCACTGCTCCGCGAACTGCGGTGTAGGCGGAAGAAAACGGTCCCACTCATTGATCCCTTCCTGCGCGCGCGCATCTCTTGCCCGCACGTTTACGGACGGGATGCGGATCTGCGTAGTCTCCGACAGCAGCGGATACCCCATATTCATGTGGTACATGATCATCAGCGGAGAAGCCGTGTCGCCGCGGTTGGTCACAGTGTCCGCTATACTGAATTCATTTCGCTCCAGGCTGCAGGTGATCGTGCGCTCCAGCATGAGCTTATGGCAGAACTGCACCTCATCCTTCACCACTGCATGGATCACCAGATTGCCGCCGCATTCCTCCCACCAGACATGGTCCGCCGGCTGGTTTGCGATCGTGCCGTGAAGCGGAAGCTCCTCACCCTCATCCACACACGGAGCGCCCGCTGCCGTAAGCCCGCAGGTCGTCAGGAATCCTGCCGTAAATGACTTCTGGAAGCCGGCTCCGATGCAGTCATAGTATGACGGGGCAACATAGCCGCAGGCAGAAAAGTAATTCATGTTGATGCCCCTGAAGCTCAGCCTGGAGATATCCGCGCACCGGTCCTCCGATACCGTGAATTCAAGTCCCTTTCCGTTCCGCACCTGCAGAAGGCGCATGCCGTCCCCCTTACCTCCGACCAGGCGGTGCTCCTCGATTCCGTAATACTGTGTGTCATGTCCGATGTACGCATTCATGTGTGTATCTCCTCCCGTTCTTGTTTCTGATACCGTTTTTGTATCATTCAGAAGGCAGTCCGCCTTTCTGCTGTTCCATTTCTCTCTCCAGGTCCCGGTACATGGCCGCCCATGGAAGGTTGTCGGGAAGCTCTGAAAAATCGCCTCTGCGGTACTCTTCCACCTGCCCGTGGGGTCTGACCCTTATCACGCGGCTGGCCAGCGTCAGCGAATCCGCCATGTTGACGGTGAGCAGCACGACCGTGATCCCTTCACGCATCAGCAGCTCGATCAGTTCCCAGATCCGCTTGCGCAGTGTTACGTCCGCTCCCTTGAAGGGCTGTTCCACGATCAGGACCTGCGGCCTCTGCATGTAGATCCGCATGTAGACCAGTTCGGTGAGTTCCTCCGCAGACAGCGCCGATACGCTCCGTTCAAAGGGATCATGCTGTGTCAGGCGGATATATTCCTTCCGGATCAGGTTCTTCTGTCTTCTCTTCAGCCAGATCCCGGGGAGTCTGTGATCCATGGTCATACACAGGTTGTCGATCACACTCATCTCCCTGAACACCATGGTCTGGGCCACATTCTCCTTCAGTACGGCGATGCTGCGCAGATCGGCGCGTCCGGGCCTCTTCCCGTGAAGATAGAGTTCGGTTCCCGGTTCGGTCTCCGGAGCTGCCAGAGACCGGATGATCTCCCGGTAGGGTCTGGTGTCCAGAAACTGTACTGCCAGGCACTCCCCTTTCCGGACACTGATTCCGTAGGGCATACGCCTTGTTCGGATCTCCAGGAGAGTCTCCGGCGGGAATTCCGGCTCTGCGTTGGAGAGGGCTCCGCTGACGCTCCGGTACAGGCTGTCTGCATATACCCGGTAGGAGGACTGCTCCAGCGCTCCGCTCTCCTCCCGGTTCTCCAGCTCCGCCACCATAGCCACGCTGCCATTGGTAAAGACTGCAGCTTTCGTACAGATCTGGCGGATCTCCTCCATGTGCATACTGATATACAGAAATGCACATCCGCGCTGCGCGTAATGCCGGAGGACGCCGGACAGTGCCAGAACCTGTTCTTCACTGAGTACAGCACCGATCTCCCTCAGTATGATCAGTCTGTGCCCCAGCATGTAGGCGCGCAGGATCTCGACGACTACGCTCTGAAGGGGGGAGAGCCGCTCAGCCGGTTCATCCGGATTAATCGTGATCCCAAAGCGCTCCGGGGCCAGATCATCCAGATAGGGCCTGACCATCTCCTGCATCTGCCGCTCCCTCAGGATCTCGTCATGCTTTGCCGGACGGAACGCATACAGATTCATGGCTACACTCATTCCCTCTACCAGCGATATATTGCCGTCGATCAGAGAGATCGGGTTCCGTCCCCGTCTGTCCTGTTTCCAGGAATTGACACATTCCTCCCGGTAATAAACATACCCGTAGTAGATGGGTTCATTGCGCAGCAGCACAGCCAGCAGGCTCTCCAGTCCGTAGGTACTGACCGGAACCAGTCCCACGATCTCTCCCTCCTGCACACTGAGAGAGACGTCCTGCAGCTGCGTCCTGTCCCCTGTCTTGCAGGTTACCCGCTCCAGGCGGAGGATCTCCTGTTTCATAACACCTGATCTCCCCGCTTTCTGACTGTATATGGGATTGAGATCTCCACCTCTGTTCCCTGTCCGAGCATCGAATACACATGGATCCCGTATTCCTCGCCGAAGATCAGACGGATCCGGTTATTGACATTGGCAAGCGCCACGCCGCCCTGTTTGCCGTGAGATGAATTGTCCGGTTCCTGAAGTCCCTGGCTCAGCTTCCGGTTCAGTTCCCGAAGCTGCTCCTCCTCCATGCCGACTCCGTTGTCCCGGACACGAATCACCAGACGGTGCAGCGTGCGTTCCAGCACGATCCTTGTCACGCCCTCTCCGAGTCTGAGTTCGGTTCCGTGTATGATGGAATTCTCCAGCACCGGCTGCAGTGTCAGCTTCGGAAGAAGCGCTGTCCGAAGTTCCTCCCAGTCCTCCATATCCCGGACGATCTCGAGCCGCAGACGGTCTCCGAATCTGTACTGCTGGATCTTAAAATACGTATTGCAGTTTTCCAGCTCTTCCTCCAGCGTCACCAGATTCTCGGTGCGGCTGATCGTATAGCGGAAGAAGGTTGCCAGCGCCTCTGTCATGTCTGCCAGAGAATCCATTCCACCCAGCAGCGCTTCCGACCGGATGCCGTCCAGCGTGTTGTAGAGGAAATGCGGATTGATCTGGTTCTGCAGGGCGCGGTACTGCGCCTGACGTTTGCTCAGGTCGATCGCGTCCGTCATGCCGACCAGCTTCTCCAGGTGACGCAGCGTCTTCTCAGAAGACGGGGAATACATGACCGGGCTCTCCAGAAGCTCTGCCAGAGAGAGATACCCTTCCGTGAATCTCCTGCTCTGGCCTGCCAGGACCCGGTAGGGCTTGATCAGAAATACATATCCTGCCAGCAGGAACAGACCCACGACCACAAGCAGCAGACCCTTTCGCCGCAAAAGGGCCTGCATGGCAGATCCGCCCGGTTCCGGCAGAAAGAGCAGGATGAGCAGTCCCGCCAGGGTCAGTCCCAGAAACAGCCCTGCCCGGAAAGAGATATATTTCATGTTTTCCCTGATCCTGTTCATCCGTCTGTACCCTCAGACAACGTCCTCCGCCTCACCCGTACAGCTTCCTGTAAGTGGCAGGCGTGACGCCGGAACTCTTCTCAAAGATTCTGGTAAAATGCTTCACATCATTGTATCCGACACGGCGGCACACCTCCGCAACCGGCAGAGACGACTCTCTCAGAAGCCGCTTTGCCATATCCAGACGCACAGAAGCCAGATACTTCGCGAACCCTTCTCCTGTCTCCTTCTTGAACAGCACGCTGAAATAAGCCTCCGTCAGGCCGACTGAGTCCGCGACCTCCTCCAGTGTCAACTGCTGTGCGTAATGCTGCTGGATATACTGTCTGGCCATACGGACAGCACGGTTTGAATGATCCTGCCGCTCCGCTGCCAGTCTCTCGACCTGTCCGGCGATAAAGTCTCTGAGCACTTCAAACAGCGCATCTTCGTTCCCGCAGTCATCCATTCTCCGGAACAGTTCTTCCCGGATCCGGCTCTGCCCCGGAACCTCCAGGCGCATCAGTACCATGACTGCCGCCTGCCGCACCAGTTCCTGGACCTCCCAGCCCCGGATCCCGGCGATCACGTCCGTCTCCGATCGCAGAGCGCTCACCACCTCTGCCGCCTGCGCTGCGTCCGCCATCTCAAGAACCGGTGATATATCGCGCGCAAAGCGGTCCAGCAATGAGCCGGACAGAAGAACTTCTCTCCGGACATCCTCCGCATACACCTTGCCGGCTCCGTGGAGAATATATTCCCAGGAGGCCTTCTGCGCGCACTCCAGTGCCTCGGGCAGCTGTGAAGGCTCCTCTTCCGGACCACCGACTCCGGCCGACAGACTGCTGATCCCCAGTGGCTCCTGGGCGACCTGAAGCCGGATAAGGCTCTCTCTGACGCTGCGCCGGATCTCCTCTCTTCTCCTGCCTCTGCAGCTCAGGATGCAGACACAGTTATCCCCGCTCCATCCGGTCACCAGATCCTCTGCGATTCCTTCCATCTGTCTTGACAGGATCTCTTCTGACTTTTCTCTCAGAATTCTCCTGACCGAATCCTGCATCTTCGCGGATGCTCCGCAGCGCCGCAGAAACAGTACATACAGGCTGCTGCCTTCCGGGAAATGGAAATGATAATAGTCTCGAAGCCGCTGCGCGCTGATACTGTGGGCGGCACCGGACAGAAGGTCCGTCGTCAGAAGCCTGCGCGCTGTCTGGACCGCCTGTTCATTTTCTTCCCGGATGACCTGCAGGATCCGGTCCTCCCGCTTCTCCCGGTGGATCTCCTCTGCCTGTCTGCGCAGGATGTCATTCAGTTCCTGACGGTTGATCGGTTTCAGAAGATAGCCTTTGACACCGTATTCGATCGCCGTCTGTGCATATTCAAAGTTGGAGTATCCGCTGATGATAATGATCCTGGTCTGCGGGGAAACCTGATTCACCTCACGGATCAGCTCCATTCCGCCAAGGCCGGGCATCCGTATATCCGTGATCAGGATATCCACCTGCTCCCTTGTGATGACCTCCAGCGCCTCGATTCCGTTCGCGGCAGTCGACACCACACGGATACCGAGCTGCTCCCATTCACCGAGCGCAGTGATCAGTCTGCAGATCCGCTCCTCATCATCGGCTATTACCAGAGAGATCATCTTCCGGTTCCTTTCCATATCTCATACTGCTGAACGTTTTCCTCTTTGCCAGAAAGCCGCCGGCGTCATATGCCGGCGGCTTTCCGCTTATTTCATTATAATTCTCAGGCACCGGAAGCGCAACCGTTCACGCCCCGGACTGCCCCGCATGCTGTATCCGGACAGATTACTCAGCCTCGGTCTCAGCAGCGCCTGCAAGTACTTCCGCAGTCAGTACGGAAACGCCGGTATCGGTCACTTCGCCGCCAAGGTCTTCGCCGTTCAGAGCCTTGATGCAGGCCTGTACGCCAAGCTTGCCCATGACATCCGGATTCTGAGCCATTGTGCAGTACAGATATCCGTCAGTGATCAGGCCCTGCAGTGTATCGGACTTATCGAAGCCAACACCGATAACTTCCGTGCCTTCATTTGCCTTGATCGCATTGCCGACACCAGTGGAAGCGCCTTCGTTGGTACCATACAGTCCGACAACGCCCTGGGTCAAGTAGTTCTCAGCAATGGTCTGTGCCTTTGCTGCATCGCCTTCGCAGTACTGGGTCTCAAGCAGATTGAACTTGGTTCCTTCGAATGCATCGCGGAAGCCCATCTCACGCTGGATCGCGGTGTTGGTGGAGTTGTTGACATTGACGATTCCGATATCGCCTTCGGTTACGCCTGCATCTGCCAGAGCCTGGATCAGCTGCTCGCCTGCAGTGTGACCTGCTGCGTTGTTGTCCGTTGAGAAGGTTGCCTCAGCCTCTACGTTTGCCGGGGAGTCAACATAGACGATCTTAATGCCAGCGTCCTTGGCTTCATTCAGAGCTCCGGAGATCGCGTCTTCGCTGTTTGCAGCGATGATGATTCCGTCTACGCCCTTTGCGACTGCATTGTTCACTGCCTCGATCTGAAGAGCGTCATCCTTCTTCTCCGGGGACATAACCGTCAGGGTCACGCCATCCGCGTCTGCCTCTGCCTGTGCTCCGCCGATCAGGGATACCCAGTGCTGGTCGATGGAATCCATCGTGATAACAGCCAGGTCATAAGCCTCATTCGGAGTCACGGTCTCATCTGCATATGCGACTGCAGACATTCCTGCCACCATTGCTGCGCTCATAAGAACTGCCACAAGTTTCCTGTTCATAAAGATACCTCCTTCAAGGATTTTATATTTCCTGACGGGTTTCTTCCTCCCGTCCAGGTTTCACAGTAAGAAATTAGAATGAAACTGCTCAGCCGGCCTTCTTGCCAAGGCCCGACGTACGGCTGCCGTTGCGGATCACCACATCCAGCAGAACTGCCATTACGACGATCACGCCGATTACGATACGCTGCAGACCGATCTGCGCGCCGATCATGTTCAGGCCGTTCTCAAGTACCTGCCACACACCGGCTCCGCCAAATGTCCCCAGCAGAAGTCCCGCGCCGCCCAGCGGAGAGACACCGCCGATTACGCCTGCGGCAACTCCATACATCTCGTACATGTTGCCTGCATCCATATTGCCCATGCCTGCCTGCGCCGCCAGGATCAGTCCGACGATCGTCGAACAGATGGCACTTACCACGTAGGCCTTGATGGTTGTCTTCACAACATCCACACCCGAGAGCCTTGCGGCATCCACGTTTGAACCGATCGCGTAGATGTGGCGTCCGGACCTGGTCTTGGACAGAATGAAGAAGAATATGATAAATGTGATCAGCGCGATCCAGAAGGTGTTGTACACGCCGAAGGTCTTGCCGTAGTAGAAGAACTTCTGGAACCTGTCCGCGGCTTCTTTGCCGATACCGCTGGCGACATTGTCAGTGTTGCGGTTCCCGTTTACGATAAATGCGATACCTCTGGTCACGAACATCGTACCCAGCGTCGCGATGAAGGGCGGCAGCTTGAACTTGCCTACCAGGAATCCGTTCAGGATTCCGACCACGACAGCGGCAACAGCCGTTACGAGGATCGCCGGCAGTGTCGGGACACCGTGGGACATCAGCGTTGCCGAGATCATGGTTCCCATGCCTACGACCGATCCGATCGACAGGTCGATATTGCCGGTTATCATGACGTAGCTCTGGCCGATACCGATCAGAAGATACTTGGACATGGAACGCAGAAGATTCAGATTGTTCTGCGCCGAGAAGACCTTGTGATCGATCATGCCAAATACGAAGTAGATCACGATCAGGCCTGCAAACGCAGTCAGGCTGCTGCCCATTCCCTTGATCTCAAGAAGCTTTCCGATTCCTGTTTTTTTCTTTTTATCCATGATCGTTCACCTCCGTGCTGCTGCCGGCTTTGCCCAGTTTATTTTCAAACATGGTCGCATACCGCATGATCTCGTTCTGTGTCGTCTTCCTGGCATCCAGCTCGCCTGTGATCCTGCCGTCACACATGACGATGATCCTGTCTGCGATACCCAGCACCTCCGGCAGCTCCGAAGAGACAAACATGACCGCGATGCCATTTTTCTTCAGTTCATTCATCAGGTGGTAGATCTCGACCTTGGCGCCGACATCGATTCCGCGCGTCGGTTCATCGAACATGACCACTTTGGAATCACGTACCAGCCATTTGCCGACCACTACCTTCTGCTGGTTGCCGCCGGACAGGGTAGCCGCGTCCCGCTCCACGCTCGGCGTCTTGATCGACAGCTCTTTCACGGCCCGCTCACACAGCTCGTCTTCCCTGGCGCGGTTCAGAACGCCGGACTTTCCTCCGATCGTGTCAAGATTCGGAAGCGCGATGTTCTGTCGGATCGTCAGCTTCGTGCACAGGCCGTCTTTCTTGCGGTCCTCCGGCGCCAGTACGATGCCGGCTCTGATCGCATCCAGCGGACTGTTGATACGGATCGGTTTTCCCTCCAGGAGAATCTCCCCGCTGCTCTTCGGGTCAACTCCGAAGATCGCCCGCGTTGTCTCTGTGCGCCCGGCGCCCATCAGGCCTGCAAATCCCACGATCTCACCCTTGTACAGGGAGAAATTGATATCCCGGACCAGCCTTCCCGCGTTCAGATTCTTCACCTCGAAGACCTTCTCGCCGAGTTCACACTCCACCCTCGGGAAACGTTCCTTGATCTCGCGGCCGACCATGTGCTCGATAATAGTGTCCATCGTGAAGTCTTTATAGGCTCCGGTCGTGATGAACTTTCCGTCTCTCATGATCGTCACGCTGTCCGCAATATGCTCCAGCTCTTCCAGACGGTGAGAGATATAGATGATACCGCAGCCGGATTCTTTCAGCCTTCTTACGATGCGGAACAGCTCTTCGATCTCCTTGCTGGTGAGGGCGGAAGTCGGCTCATCCATGATCAGGATCTTTGCGTGGATCGAGAGCGCCTTCGCAATCTCGATCATCTGCTGCTTGGATACTGGAAGCGTGCCCACGACCTGCCTGGGGCTGATATCCACGCCCAGTTCATCCAGATAGTGCTGCGCCTCCTCTTCCATCTTCGCGTTATTAAGCGCGATCCTGCCCTTGATCTCTCTGCCCAGGAACATGTTCTCGCATACCGTCAGATCACGGCACATATTCAGCTCCTGGTGAATGATCGCAACGCCTGCTTCACGGGCAGAGTTCGGCGTCAGATTGCCGTACTCTTTGCCAAAGATCCGGACGGTTCCGGCATCCCGGGTGTAGACACCGCTCAGGATCTTTACCAGCGTGGATTTACCGGCGCCGTTCTCTCCCAGAAGTGCCATCACCTCACCCTCATGAAGCTCCAGTCTGACATCATCAAGAGCCTGCACGCCTGAGAACGCTTTTGAGATATGTTCCATTTCGACAATCACATTGCCCATATGACACCTCTTTCCCGCTGTCTGTGCAGGTAAATTCCCTTCTGTATCTGATTATAGTTTGTCTGCACATGTTGAAAAAGCGGGGCAGATTTTGGTTTTGGGTGGGTAAATTATATATATAGGTCTGAACAAGTTTTTTTCAAGCTTTCGTGAGCCATGTGACAGTTTCGCGAACTTCGTTCGCTCACTGTCGCGGCATTCGCCGCATACGAAAACAGATACCGGCGCCCTTTTGAAAGCAAGCTTTCAACGGGCGCCGGTATCTGTTTTCGAACATGGCTCATTGCTTCGCGCAAAAAATCCGCCGGCACATAGTGCCGGCGGCAGTCCGCTCCGTGGTGGGTTTATGTACGGGTGGGTTAAAGCCATCAATGATCGGAACAGACTAATTAGACAATACAGAAAAAATTTAGTAAAGTCAACTGCTACATTTACAAATTGTATGTGTAACACAGAATATTAACATTTCCGTAAAATGTCTGACACTCGCAGACTCCTGCTGAGGCCCGGATTTTTGGCTGTGCAGCTTCTTAATTGACATAGCAGGCCGGTACGTTTATATTGTTCAACGGATCAAAACTGTTCACTCAGTGAAAAATACCACGCTGCCTGACAAGGGCGGCAGAATGGAGTTACATTATGAAAAATGGCTTTAAAGCCTTTCTGAAACGGAAGGATATCGAGATATCCGCCAGACGCTATCTGATCGATGCGCTGGGCGCCATGGCCCAGGGGCTCTTCTGCTCTCTGCTGATCGGCACGATCATCAACACGATCGGTTCCCAGTTCCACATCGGCTTTCTGACACAGCCGGTCGCGGAGATCGCGGGACAGGCCTATACCGTGGGCGGTCTTGCCACGGCAATGAGCGGTCCGGCCATGGCAGTAGCCATCGGTTACGCGCTTCACTGTCCGCCTCTGGTCCTGTTCTCACTTGCTACTGTAGGATTTGCCTCCAACGCACTGGGCGGAGCCGGCGGTCCGCTGGCAGTCCTGTTTGTCGCAGTCATCTCTGCCGAGATCGGCAAAGCTGTCAGCAAGGAGACAAAGATCGATATCCTGATCACACCTCTGGTAACGATCGGAGTCGGCATAGGCCTGTCCGCATGGTGGGCACCTGCGCTGGGCAGGGCTGCCATGAAGGTCGGTGACCTGATCATGTGGGCGACCGAACTTCAGCCCTTCTGGATGGGCATCTTCGTGTCCGTCGTGGTCGGGATCGCGCTGACACTCCCGATCTCCTCCGCTGCCATCTGCGCTGCACTGGGTCTTACCGGACTTGCCGGAGGCGCTGCCGTAGCCGGCTGCTGTGCCCAGATGGTCGGATTTGCCGTCATGTCCTTTAAGGAAAACCGCTGGGGAGGCCTGGTGTCCCAGGGCATCGGAACCTCCATGCTGCAGATGGGCAACATCGTGAAGAATCCCCGCATCTGGATCGGACCCACCCTGGCATCCGCCATCACCGGTCCCATCGCCACCTGTCTCTTCCATCTGGAAATGAACGGCGCTGCCGTCAGCTCCGGCATGGGAACCTGCGGACTGGTCGGTCAGATCGGAGTCTACACCGGCTGGGTAAATGATATCGCCGCGGGCACAAAAAGTGCCATCACGGCGATGGACTGGATCGGACTGATCCTGATCTCATTTGTACTGCCCGCCATCCTCGCTCCGCTCATCAATCATTTCTGCCGCAGGGCAGGCTGGGTCAAGGACGGCGATATGAAACTCAGCTGACTCATGCATAGCCGGGCCATATATCCATAACAGATGCACTGCGCCGGCAGAGGGCCGGTCGCAGTTAGCAGTTAGCTCAGCGAAGTGAGTTGGAGATCATGGCCGGATCTCATCCAGCGTCTTCTCGTAAGAAGGCATGAACTCCTCGAGGAACACCTCCACTTCCGGAAGCTCCAGCGCATGCAGCGAGTCCAGTGTGGCCCTCTCAGCACTCTCAAACTCCCGGTTGCCTGCCTTCCTCTCCTCAATACACTTAATATAGGCGCTGAGTTTATCAGCGCCTTTTACAAGCCTTTTTTCCTGTTCGTACTCATCTCCCGGGTTGAGCGCATGCATGTACTCTGCCCTCATATCCTGCGGGAGCAGGGTCAGCAGCCGCATGTTGGCGTCCTGCTCTATATCCTTGTAGGCGGTACGGATCTGGCGGTTGAAATACTTTACCGGCGTCGGCATGTCGCCGGTCAGGATCTCCGACACGTCGTGAAACATCCCGATCACTGCCGCATGATCCGCGTCCAGCTTCTTCCCGAAACGCTCATTGCCGATCACGCACAGTGCGTGAGCGAGCATCGCGACCTCCAGTGAATGCTCTGAGAGGTTTTCATTGGAAGAATTCCTCATGAGCGCCCAGCGGTCGATCCATTTCAGGCGCGCCATCATTGCAAAAAAAGCATGCTGTTCCATCTGTTGTCTGCTCCGTTTCTCAGCTCTTTGCCATCGAGATCGTACCTGTCCGCTGCACCTCCAGTATGCCGAAGCTTCTCAGCAGGTCCAGGAATTCCGCGACCACGTCAGGCGTATTGTGGATCTCGATCATGATAGACTTGGCGGAGACATTCATGATCTTCGCCCCCATGACACTGCACAGCTCGATCAGCGACGAGCGGTTCTGCGCAGTATAGGATACCTTGATCAGCATCATCTCCAGCGATACGGACTTCACCTCATCCAGTCTGCGGACCTTGATGACATCCATCTTCTTATTCAGGTGCTTTTCGATCTGGTCGATGGTCCTCGCATCCGCCGTAGACACGATCGTGATACTGGAAACATCGTGCTTGTCTGTCTCACCCACCGCAAGGGAGTCGATATTGAATCCGCGTCTGGCAAACAGGCCGGCGATCTGAGACAGGACACCGTCTTTATTTTCTACAAGGACTGAAAAGATCCCCTTCATATCGTCTCTCCTTACTTCGTATTATTTGCGCTGTCGACATCACATACCATGATCGCTGCGTTGGTGCAGGCCAGGAACCGGTCGAGCTCCTCTCCCAGCGTCTCATTGGAATCTGAATGGAAATAATCCATGTCATAGGCCTGCGTGAGCTTGTCATAGTGCGGATACGCATACAGCTGCACCCCGGAATAATGACAGTCATACACCTTCTCCTGGTGCTCACGGACCAGTCCCAGGAACTCGTTGCGAAGGACCAGGATCTTCAGCGGCACCTTATTGACGGCGATGGTCGCCAGCTCGAACATGGACATCTGGAATGCCCCGTCACCGCACACGGCGACGACCTGCTTGTCCGGTTCCGCCATCTTCGCGCCAAGGGCCGCGGGAATGGAATATCCCATGGTACCCATGCCGCCTGTCGTCAGGAACCGTCCGTTCTTCATGACATAATTGTCTGCAGACCAGAGCTGATTCTGTCCCACGTCCGCCACATAGATCCCGTCATCGTCCATCTTCTCCGACAGAGTCTGGACCAGCGTCATAGGATTCACCAGCCGGTCACTGAACACGCGGTGATCCACGGTGCTGACCTTGATCTCCTCCAGCTCCCGTATCCATTCAGATGTATCGATATGAATATCCGCATTCATCAGTTCCGTGAAGATATGCCTGATATCGCCGACCAGAGGGATGGTCGGACCGAGCATCTTGCCGATCTCTGCGGAATCGATGTCGATATGAATGACGGTGAGCCGTCTCTCCAGCTTCTCCGGCTTCGGGACTGCTCTGTCGGCGATCCTCGCGCCGACTACCATCAGCAGGTCTGCATTGGCCACTGCCTTGTTCGCATACGGCTTTCCGTTATTTCCAAGCATTCCGAAATACAGCGGGTGCGCCTTGGCGATGGTCCCGATTCCCATCATGGTAGAGACCAGCGGGATCCCGTTCTTCTCGCAGAAGCTTCTGACCACATCTTCACCGTTGCTCAGGATGACTCCGCCGCCTGCGCAGATCAGAGGTCTTTTCGCCTTGTTGATCGCGGCAATGACCTTCGACATCTGCTGGCCGTTCCCGATGACGCTTGGCTTATATCCGCGGATCTTCGCTTCCTCCGGATATACGAACTCTCCCTTCAGCTCATTTCTCTGGACATCGCAGGGAATATCGATCAGGACAGGGCCGGTGCGGCCTGTCGAAGCGATATGGAATGCCTCTTTGAAGATACGCGGGATATCATTGACATTCTTGACCAGATAGCTGTACTTGACGAAGGATTCTGTCGCCCCTCTCATATCAGCTTCCTGGAATACGTCATGTCCCAGCAGGTGGCTGTCCACCTGTCCTGTGATGGCGATCAGCGGGATACTGTCCGCGTACGCGGTCGCAAGAGCCGTGATCAGGTTCGTTGCCCCGGGGCCGGAGCTGGTCACGCAGACCGCCGGTCTGCGGGTGATCCTTGCATACCCTGAAGCGGCATGGCCTGCCGCCTGCTCCTGACGTACCAGAACATGGGTAATGGAAGGCTCGTTATACAGCGCCTCATAAAACGGTGCGATTGCCACTCCGGGGATACCGAAGATCCTCGTGACTCCCTCTGCCTTCAGGCACTGCACCATAGCTTCTGCTCCGTTGATCATAGAAAACTCCTCATAAAGCCAAAACGTGTGAATATCTTTTCAGTAAGATGCATCTATTATAGCAATCCTGAGAAAAATGAAAAGCATGGAAACAGCCGGGGACTGGTCTGCCCGGTCCCCGGCTGCATGTAAATCCGGTCTCTATTCATCAGCCGATCAGCCAGTCATACATCTCCTGGTACTTGCCGGCAGATACCTTCCAGGAGAAGTCTGCCTGCATTGCACGGTCGACCATCTTGTTCCACTCGCGCTTGCGGTCATAGAAGATCTGCTCCGCGTAGCGTACAGAGTGCATCATCTCATGTGCATTGTAATTCGTAAATGTGAATCCGGTACCGGTATTCTCATATTCATTGTACGGCTCTACAGTATCCTTCAGGCCGCCTGTCTCACGGACGATCGGAAGCGTGCCATAGCGGAGGCTCATCAGCTGAGACAGTCCGCAGGGCTCGAAGAGGGACGGCATCAGGAACGCGTCACACGCTGCGTAGATCTTATGGGACAGCGCATTGGAATAGCAGATGTTCGCAGACATCTTATCCGGATACTTGCCTGCCAGATAGCGGAACAGATTCTCATACTGTGCCTCACCCGTTCCCAGAACGACCATCTGGATCGAGTCAAGGGAGAGCATCTCCTCCATGACACAGGCGATCAGGTCGAATCCCTTCTGGTCGGTCAGTCTGGAGACCACACCGATCATCATGACCTTGGGATCCTGCGCAAGTCCGAGTTCCTTCTGCAGCTCAGTCTTATTCTTGACCTTCTCCCTGCGCCAGTTCTTCAGGTTGTAGGGAGCCGGGATGAACTTGTCATCCTCCGGATTGAATTCGGTATAGTCGATGCCGTTCAGAATGCCGCGAAGATCATGGTCTCTGGCGTTCAGAATACCTTCAAGATTCTCGCCGTAGAAGGAGGTCTTGATCTCCTCCGCGTAAGTCGGGGAAACCGTTGTGATGGCGTCGGCATACACCAGGCCGCCCTTCAGAAGGTTGGCATCCTTGTAAGCCTCCAGCTTATCCGGTGTGAAATAATACTCGGACAGGCCGGTGATCGCAGCGACATCCTTCGGATTCCACTTGCCCTGGAATCTCAGGTTGTGGATCGTCATGACGGTCTTGATTCCGCGGTAGTATTCATTCTCCTGGAAGCTGCCCTTCAGATAGACCGGGATCAGGCCGGTCTGCCAGTCATGGCAGTGGATCAGATCCGGGCGGAAGCCCAGCGTCGGAAGAGCACTGAGAACTGCTTTTGAGAAATAAGCAAAGCGCTTGATCTCAAACAGTGCATCGTCTGTATAGACCTTCTCCGTATTGAAGAAATCCATGTTGTCGATGAAATAATACTGCACCCCGTCAACTTCCGCATGGAAGAGGCCTACGTACATGGAATGATAGTCAAAGTCCATGTAGAAGCTGGTGATATACTCCATCTTGTCCTTCATGTCCTGATGCATGCAGTTATATCTCGGCATGATCACCCTGACATCATAGTACTCCCGGTCAATATCACGCGGAAGCGAACCGACTACATCAGCGAGTCCTCCGGTCTTGATAAAGGGGACTCCCTCCGAAGCAGCAAATAATATATTTCTCATGCACTGTCCTCCATTCAGCCGCCAGCAGGCTTTTATTGTATTTAGCTTAATAATAGCACAAGTGCCAATGTGCGAAAAGAGTCTGCACACTTATTTCAGACCCTGATCATGCTGAGATAGAAATCCGCCAGGGCGGTGGCAAAAGGATACATGGCCGCCTTCGACACAATGTCCTCCTGATCCTGGGGGGATCTGATCAGATGCATGAAATAGCGGATCATCTCGCCCTTCCCTTCAAAGGCTTTTACATCGGCCCAGGAATCCGCATCCGCGGCATCCTCCCGGGAGAAGAATGCTGTCAGCTCCTGCCTGGCTCTGTCATATTCCCACACGGTGGTATCGTCCAGGCCGGCGATGGTCATCAGGACATCCAGAGAAGAACAGAACATCTCCCTGTAGTCCAGAGACTGACGGTGGCTGAAAAGCCGGAGCGTTTCCATGACAGGCTCTCTGGATGTCCATTTCCCGCCAGTACGGTATGCCATCGCTTCAAGCCGCATGACCTGCAGATACCACTTGTCGTACTCAGCAGGAAGCTGATATGGGGTAAATGCATAGCGGATCCCCGACAGAACCCCGTATGTTTTCATGGTGTCCAGATATCCGATCGTCTTCGCCCGGATCAGTTTCACCTTGTCGAATTCGAGCAGGTTGAACAGCTCGTGCTGAGGATGGATGATCGTGATGTGCTCCCTGCCCAGATATCCGGGATGGAGCACCTTCTCATGCATCTCTATCGATATGACTTCCTCCGCTCCCAGCTGCATGGCAAAATCAATGGGGGAATTGTCAGCATAGCCCCCATCCACATATTCCTCACCGTCGATCACTTTCACAGGAAAAGCCGGGTAGGCAGACGCAGAAGCGATCAGCCAGTCTTTTCCATTTTCACGCATCATCTCTTTTGTGATGAACACCGGTGTGCTGCCCTGTTTTTTCGCAGCCACACAGCCGAACTGTACCGGTGAGGCGAAGAACCGCTCCGGATCATAGTACCGGTCTACCATATCGAGAAAAGGGGATATGTCGAGTCCCTCATTCTTCAGGTAATCCCCCAGCACCGGGAGTACATTTCTGTGATCTCTGATCAGTCCCTGCAGAGACAGGTCCTTCGGCATATACCCCTTCACGATCTGCTGGGATTCCAGATTCTCATACATCTGGTCCATGGCTTCAAAATCGCCCTGTACCAGCATGGCCGCATTCAGCGCTCCCACCGAGGTGCCTGTTATGATGTCCCAGTTATCCTTTCCAAGCTCCTTCAGCGCCAGGACCGCGCCGCACTGGTATACTCCCTTGGTGCCGCCCCCGCTGAGGACCAATGCTCTTTTTCTCATCCTCTCTGTCACTTCCTCTGTTCACGAACTGCCGGCCCGACCGGCTCTGCCGCGTGAGCGTCTCAGAGCGGGACCGACATATGAAAAACGATTCCGATCACTGCAGATGCGATAATAAACAGGATCGGGTGCATATCTCTAACCTTCGGGACCCATCTTGTCAGGATCAGGATCAATGCAGCCAACAGGAAGCACCGGTAATCGATGACAGCCTGCCTCCATTCGTCGATGCTGTTGACCCCGAAAACAGCGATGAAAACGATCGAGATTCCCGCAGATGAGATTAGCGCGACCGACGCGGCCCGAAGCCCGTACATCGCGGCATTGACATATCTGTTTTCCCGGAACTTCTCCAGGAATCTCGCAATGATCAGGATGATGATGACCGACGGCATCACCAGCCCTACTGTGGACAGGATCCCTCCCAGTATGCCGAAGACCGGTCCGGCCTGCCTCTGGGCTGTGGTGTAGCCGACATAGGTTGCCATATTCACTCCGATCGGGCCGGGTGTGCTCTCTGAGACCGCGATCATATCCGCAAGGTCTCCCGCGGTATACCATCCTGTCTTGCGTGAGATCTCCTGCAGGAAGGGAACGGTCGCCATGCCGCCTCCGATGGCAAACAGGCCTGCTTTAAAGAATTCCCAGAACAGCTTCAGATACAATGTCATGCTTTTGCCCTCCCTTTCACAAGCAGGCCGGCAGCCGCCGCGATCACGACCATCAGGATCGGTGACGCGTCAAAGAATACCGAAGCGATCAGTATTGCAAGATACAGGACCAGTGTAACCTTATCCACCACCGCTTTCTTCCACATCTTAAGGACTGCGTTGAATACCAGCACGCAGACACACACACGGATCCCTGCCAGGGCGTCCTGCACCGCCCGGATATGGGCAAATCCCCGGATCAGCGCGGCTATGAGAGTAATGATTATGATGGACGGGAAGACGACTCCTGCCGTTGCGCAGATCCCTCCCAGGTCACCGGCAATGTGCCTTCCGGTAAAGGTTGCCGTATTCACGGCAATAACTCCCGGCGTACACTGTCCGATGGCGTAATAATCCATCACATCCGCTTCCGTGACCCATTTCTTTTTCTCAACGATCTCCCGCTGTATGATCGGAAGCATCGCATATCCGCCGCCAAAGGTCATGACGCCGATCTTTGCAAACGATAGAAATAATTCCAGATAGATCATACTGTTTCTCCCGCTGTTCCTTATTGCCGGTTTCTTATTTACATATCTCCATAAACTGCTGCAGATTCAGAGAAACCATCATACGAACTGCTCCACGAGCAGGCTGTGCTTTCCCTTGCGTGTCATACGCTCCTCACCTGCGTACCGGAATCTTCCGCAGTGGCGTACGGAGATCATGTCTCCCTCCTTCGGTTCACAGGTCAGATTCTCCATCAGCCGGCCGTTGACAAATACCCGCTGCGCTCTGAACAGCTCCTGGGCCTGTGAGCGGGACAGGTTATACACCTGGGCGATGACTGCGTCCAGGCGCACTGAGCTGACCTGGATCTGACGGCTGACCGGGGCGCTCCTGAGAGTATCCGGGATGGCATCGGTCTCCTCACACCTCACGCTGGTATGCTTCACTCTGGTCAGGTTCTCACAGATATAATCTGCCATCTGTTCCCTGCAGAACAGATACGCGGTCACGCCATCGATCAGTATGTCGCCCAGGACCCTTCTCTCGATCCCGAGATTCACGAGTGCCCCGAGAAAATCCCTGTGCTTCAGTTCATCCGAATACTTCTCGAGAAGCGGCGCGATCTTCAGGATCCTGATTGGAAATGGTTCCTCATAGCCAAAGCCCTCCGGATCTCCAAAGCGGACCATCACACGCTCCGCCTCTTCATGCCCGCCGTCTGCTTTCATGCCGCAGGCAGGCTCTCCCAGGGACAGCACGTCCGCATATTCCGCTTCATTCAGAAAATCCGTGAACAGAAACTGGCTGTTTCGGTAAGAAGTCTCCTCCAGTTCCCGGATCCGTCTGATAAACTGTGCCTGCTCCTGATTCATAATCCGTCCTCTCTATAACCCTGCCTCACGGCTGTGCTCCTTCCGGCGAAGCGGCAACCATCGGATCTGTCACCTTCACCCGGAAGAAATCGATCAGCGGGCCCATGAAGAATGCGGTGATGATGGTGCCGATCCCGGCCACCACTCCGATCCTTCCCCAGGTTCCGCCGGAGAACAGAAACAGGGAACACCCCAGGATGACGCAGATGATATCCGCAGTGACGCGGATATACTTGAACTTCCAGATATGCCATGTGTTCGCAATGATCAGTGACACCGCGTCATACACAGACACTCCCAGATCCGCAGTGTAATAAAATGCCGATCCAAAGCACATCACCACGATCCCCAGAGTCAGGAATACGATCCTTCCCGGTATACCCGGCTCTCCGAAGCCGCGCAGCAGCATCCTATGAGAGAAGTCTACCATGTAGCCGAAGAAGAACATATTAAGGAAGGTCACGATCCCGATGTAATGGCGGTCTGCTGCGAGCATAAACAGAAAGAGCAGCCCGTTCGAGATCAGATAAGTCGTGCCGAAATCCAGCGGCACCACACTGTTCACACCATTCATCAGTGCCTGGAAAGGATCCACTCCGAATAGGGCCATCCGGAAGAGCCCGACTGAAAACCCGCAGATCAACAGACCGAAGACAGACATTACGATTCTTTTTTTCAACATGCTGCATACCACCTTATGTTATTGGCTCGCTTCCCTCCTGCCGGGAAACTGCTGCCGTATACTATATCACATATTCGGACGGTTGCATATTTTCAGGCTTTATGATACGTTCAGTTGCGTCGGGCTGCGCCCGCCGGGAAAGGAATCAATACTATGCTGAAAACACTTCTGCGTTACTTCAGGCCCCATATGGGCCTCTTCATACTGGACATGTCATGCGCAGTTCTGGCTGCAGTCATCGAGCTGGCATTTCCGCTGATCTCAAGATACGTCATGCACACGCTGCTGCCGGACCAGGCATACGGGGCCTTCTTCTCGATCATGCTGGCGGTCGGTCTGGCATACGTGCTGCGGTCCGTCTGTTACTATATCATGACCTACTGGGGTCACACCTTCGGTGTCCGGGTAGAGACCGATATCCGCGCGGACCTGTTCCGCCATCTTCAGACACTGGACTTCGAATTCTATGACAAGGTCCGGACCGGCAATCTGATGAGCCGTCTGACCGGAGATCTGTTTGAGATCACAGAGCTTGCCCATCACGGCCCGGAAGATCTGCTGATATCCTTGCTCACCGTGACAGGCGCACTGATCCTGATGTTTACCATCCAGTGGAGGCTTGCCCTGGTTGTCGCTGTCCTGATCCCGATCTTCCTGATCATAACCATGATGCAGCGCCGCAGAATGTCCAGGGCATCTGCCAATGTCAAGGTCAAGCTGGCCGACATCAACACGGATATCGAATCCAGTCTCTCCGGCATGAAGACCTCCAAGGCCTTCGCAAATGAGAAGGCGGACAACCGGAGATTCTCCGGAGCGAATAACCAGTACCGCACCGCCAAGAAAGAGTTCTATCAGGCAATGGGCATCTTCGGTGCCTCACAGGAGCTGTTCATGGGAATCCTCCCGCCTGTTGTGATCACAGTTGGCGGGTATCTGATCATGAAAGGGAAAATGAATTATATCGATCTGATCACATTTACCCTGTTTGTCAGCTCCTTCGTCACTCCGATCCGCAAGATGGCTCAGTTTGCGGAGATCTTCGCCAGCGGCATGGCCGGCCTTCGCCGCTTCTGCGAGCTGATGGCGCTTGAGCCCACCGTCAGGGAAAAGGAAGGCGCCGGGCAGCTTCATGTCACCGATGGAGCCGTGGATATCGACCATATCAGTTTTTCTTACGAAGGGCATTCGGAAGTGCTGCACCATGTGGATCTGCATGTAAAGAGCGGAGAGATGATCGCCGTTGTCGGAGAATCCGGCGGAGGAAAGACCACTCTGTGCCAGCTGATCCCGCGGTTTTATGATGTGACAGAAGGATCGATCCGGATCGACGGGACCGATATCAGAGATGTGACCAAAGAATCCCTGCGCAGCAGCGTAGGGATCGTACAGCAGGAAGTGTTCATCTTCGCGGATACGATCCGCGAGAACATACGCTACGGAAGACCTTCCGCAAACGACGAGGACGTCGTCCTCGCTGCCCGCAAGGCAGAGATCTACGAGGACATCATGCAGATGCCCGATGGCTTTGATACCTATGTGGGAGAGCGCGGAGCCAGACTCTCCGGCGGCCAGCGCCAGAGAATCGCCATCGCGAGGATCTTCCTCAAGAACCCCGCGATCCTGATCCTGGATGAGGCAACCAGCGCGCTGGATACCATCACAGAAGAACATATCCAGAAAAGCTTTGATTCTCTGATGGAAAACCGCACTTCCTTCGTGATCGCCCACAGGCTGTCTACCGTCAGGAATGCGGACCGGATCATCGTGATCGAAGGCGGCCGCGTTGTCGAAGAGGGCTCCCACGAACAGCTCCTTGCCAGGAACGGCGAATACGCCGCCCTGTACAGAGCCCAGGAGCTGTAACCGCAATCTGTTCTTTATACCTGTGCCAGTCCGGAGACACCTTTGGCTGGCCAGGATCATCTGCGCCAGCCGGGATCTCCTGCTGCTGGCCAGGATCATCTCATCTGTGGCTTCCGCCTCCCGAGAAGCCGCCTCCTCCACCGCCTCCGGAAGAGCCGCCGCCTGAGAAACCGCCTCCCGAGAAGCCGCCGCTGCTTCCGGAATCGTCATCGCTCTCCGTATAAGAGGTGGTATACCGTCTCACCAGGACATCATCCCTCTGTGTTATGGTGTAACTGTCCGGAACCAGCATACTTCTGCGCGCGAAGGGTTCTCCCTTTCTCACCTCTGTCTTTGTTTTCTTCTCCTTTTTGTCATCACTGAAGAATTGGATCAGGAGCATAATGGAGAAGGCCGCAATGCCCAGAAACGAACTCACAGAGAAAAGGATAAAGCAGATGACCATCATGGCAGTGCCGCTGAATCCTGCGAAGGCGTGTCCCTTTCTGCTCTTTCCTGGCGTGTCCCCTTTCTTCTGCCTGCCGTTGTAGTGCAGATGCCACACCATCCGTCCGAAGATCACACACAGCAGGACAAAGACAACGATGGAGGCCACGATGCTGGATCCGATCGTTGCAAACATCACTCCCGGAGTAAAGAGTCTCCATCCCAGCATGCCCCGGACCTTCTGTCCGAAGGTGCTGCAGTCATCCACAAAGGCCATCAGTGCGTCCGCGTAGATCTGACTGTGCCTGGGCATATCTCCGGAGGGCAGGCGGTCTGTAAAGCTCTGAGACAGCTGTTCGCAGGTCTCATCGCCCACCGAGAAGCGCAGATCTCCGGATCCGGCGACCCAGTTATAGACCCATCCGTTGCTCTCACGGTAGATATTGTCCACCATGATGATCCCGTTTCCGGTATTGCCGGCTTCATTCCATCCAAATCCCTTATCGATCCAGAAGGACTGTGTATACCGCTTTATTCCCTCATAGGCATCCGACTCGTCGCTGCGCATATAGATCAGGTCAGGATACATTGCCTCAATGGACTCATCCAGCAGGACGATGACGATATCCGCGCTGATTCCCTGCTCGGCCGCTTTGATCTTCTTCTCCAGCGCCTCTTCCTGCTCATCCGTGAGCATATCCGCATAGTCATAGACTCTCTCGGTACCGCTCTGCTGTGTGTTGGTTCTTCCCTTCAGTACGCCGAAGCCAACCTTTATACCGACCACGGAAGCCCACAGGACCACCAGTGCGATCGTACCGAGAACGATCATGACCAGTGTCCTGGCCATCTGCCGGTCGGCTGTATTCATGTCCCGCATTCTCTTCATAACAGCACCCCCAGCATTCCCACGATCGCCGCGGCAGAGATCACCGTACAGGCAGCCTCCACCAGATAGTGAAAGAGCACCTTCTTCCTGTCACAGGGCGCATTGCCGGACATCCTTCCGCTCGTACCGTTCATGTAGATACGATGGGTCCCCAGTCCTTTATATTCATACCGGTACACCGGCAGCAGAACCCCTTCCGTCTTTTCCGGATCATTCTCCAGGGTACGTTCAGAATTCCTCTTCTTCAGGCCGACAAACCGGCTTGTCAGCGTACTCTCCCTGTCATCTACGGCTTCAAGCGCCCACTTCCTCGCACGGGCCAGGTACTGTTCTTCGTCCTTCTCCCTGTCCGGGAGAAATGACTCCGTCCCTGCCAGATAGATCGGATCCATCTTCTTGGCCAGCGTACGTTCATAGGGAAGAGCCGCGTCTATGATCTTGTCCTCCAGCTCATCCATCGCGTCCACGGGGATGCCCTGGAAACTGTATCGGACTCCTCTGTGGATATCATAGACCTCATGGTTCGTCACAACCGTTCTGCCTACGTGATGTGAGCGCTGGATCTCGCCTGTATAGTCGTAGCTGCCCTCTCCCTCCATCGTATAGAGCCAGAACGGGGCATACACCGCGTCGATGTCCTTTCCCTCGGGATCTCTCAGAAAGGAATCCGGAAGGAACGGGATCCTGTCAAAGGCATCCCTGATCTTCTCACGTGCCGTCTTCTTGCCGAAAGCAAACGGGGTAATCTTCACCGGGGCATTGTCGGCCGCCAGATTGGCATCCACACTGACCCAGGAGGCGCAGTAGGGACACTGGTACACCAGCCTTCTCTCTGCCCCCTCAAAGGCAGCGCCGCAGTTGGGACATTCCATCCTCATGGATTCAGTCCCCTCCGGCATACTGTCCCGCGTGGATCCGCACTGCGGACAGACCAGCATATTTCGATCCGGGTCAAAGACCATGGATGCTCCGCATGAATTGCAGCTGTACAGCATAATTATCCTCCCGATCCGGCTCTCCCGGAACCCTGCAGCGAGTCAGAAACACGTCCTGAGGCATAAAACCCCGGAATCCTTCCATACAGGAGGGATTCCGGGGTCTGTACACATCAGATCACAGATAACTGACAGTCTGACCAATCTCTTTTCTGCTGAAATGATTCGCAAGAGCGCCCGTTCCCTCAGCTGCATAGCCAAGATCCATCGCCATCAGTACTTCCTCATTTTCAGGCAGGCCGAGAACCTGCGCCATCTTTTCGGGATCCAGGAAATTGATCCAGCAGCTGTCAACGCCTTCATTGTACGCCGCCAGGATCATGTGAGTCGCGACGATCGTGGCATCCTCGACTCCGGAATCTCTCTTCCCGCCCGGGTAGGTAAACACATTTTCTCTGTCAAACGCTACGATCAGCACCGTCTGCGCACCGTATCTGCAGGGCGTCACTTCATCGATCTTCGCAAGCATCTCCGGAGACTGGACCACATACACCTTCTGCTCCTGAAGGTTCTTAGCGGTAGGCGCGAGACGGCCTGCCTCAAGAATAGCATCCAGCTTCTCCTTCTCAACAGGCCTGTCACTGTACTTCTTGCAGGAATATCTTCCCTTTACTACCTCTGTAAATTCCATAACTGTACTCCTCTCAAGCTTGTTTCACGTCTGCATTCTGCAGTTGTCAGTCCGTTTTGCTTCAGTGTGATTATACTATATTTTTACTCCGGTCCATATACCGGCTTACAAGAAAATGAGCCGCCCATCCTGTCGCGATCCCCAGGACCAGACCCGCGATCACATCCGTCGGATAGTGCATCCCGTTGTACATGCGCGACACAGCGATCAGAGACGCAAGGACGAGGGCTGCCGCTCCCCACCTGCGGTTATTTGCAAAGATCGCTGTCGAAGCGGCAAAAGCCTGCATCGTATGTCCGGACGGAAAGGACGCGTCGCTCGGTATCGCTCCCAGCGGAACCAGTGCCTCATGGATGTCAAACGGCCTGACGCGGTCGAATGCATTCTTCAGGATCAGATTACCGATAATAAACATCATGAGCATGGCCGCCGCCATCTCGATCCCGCACCTTCGGGTCCGGTTCATCGCAAGCAGCACCAGCGCAAGTACGATCCAGAACCATCCCTTATTGCCGAGAAATGAAACAAACTTCATGACCGGCGTCAATATGGCCATCCTGTGCTCCTGCATCCAGGATAAGAATTCCAGTTCCCAACTCATCAGTCGATCTTCCTCCCTTGTGTCTGTATCCGAAGCTGTACATGTTCAGAATACCACATCCTTCCTTCCTGCACAAAATCTTGACAGCAGGCTCTGAAATATTTATGGTAGGGACAGTCCAGGACCCGTGCAGTTCCTGCAGGATCCGTATATCAAAAAGATAAGGAGTAGAAAAATGTCCAGACCCAATCCGCTGCAGTCAGTGGTTTCTATTGCTTCCTGTAAAATGATCCGCGCCATCCTCCGCAGGACAGGACGCGGAGGCACTGCCATCCCCGGACAGATCGCCATGAAGATCGCGCCTTCGATCCCGGAGGTCGTCTCTTCGGGCATGGAGATCATCGTAGTGACCGGCACGAACGGCAAGACAACCACCTGCAATATGATCCAGCACGCCATCGAATCCGCCGGCCGTGAATGCCTGTTAAATAAATCCGGCGCCAACCTGCTGAAGGGGATCGCCGCAGACCTGATCTGCAACGCGACCTGGACCGGCAGGCCGAAGACCCACTATGCCGTTCTGGAGTGTGATGAGGCGGCCCTCAAGCAGGTCGTTCCCCTGATCCATCCCAGGGCAGTCGTTGTCACCAACCTGTTCAGTGATCAGGTGGACCGCTATGGCGGTGTTCAGAACACCCTGAAGGAGATCCGTACCGGCATCGAGAAGGTACCGGATACGACACTGGTCCTGAACGCTGACGAACCGCTCAGTGCTTCACTGGCGCTGAATGTGCCCAACAAGGTCATCTGGTATGGTCTGGATGCCGGTGTGGGTGTGCGGGGAGATGTGGATCTGTCCGATGCCGGTGTCTGTCCGAAGTGCGGCGGCGCCTACGAATATGACTATCATATCTACGCGCACCTGGGCGGATATCGCTGCCCGGCCTGCGGATATACCCGTCCGGTTCCGGACATCTGCGTCACCTCCATCGACCGGGTGGATGCCTCCGGCAGCACAGTCCGGATCCGTATCGGAAAGAAAGAACAGGAAGTGTCGATCGCCCTTCCTGCCGTCTACAACGTATACAACTCGGCAGCGGCAGTTGCGGCTGCCTGCGCCGTCAAGATCTCACCGCAGAAGGCCCTGGACTCTCTCTCCACGGTCCAGTCCTCTTTCGGAAGACTGGAGACCTTCGATCTGGACGGGCTGCGCCTTCAGATGATCCTGGTCAAGAACCCGGCAGGCTGCAACCAGGCCTTCTCCTACCTGACCGGTCTTGACGAAGACTATACCGCCGTCCTGTGCCTGAACAATCAGACAGGCGACGGACATGACATCTCCTGGATCAATGATACAGACTACGAGAAGCTCTGCGCCGATCCCCACATGAAGAAGCTCTTCGTCTGCGGAGAATGCGCCGACGAGCTGTCCG
>CACXAT010000027.1 GCA_902765725.1 uncultured Lachnospiraceae bacterium
CGCCAGCATATTGACGCCGAAGGTATCCTCCAGACGGGTCTTCTTGTAGAGAAGCTTCTCTATGTACTCCGGATCTGCACCCTTTCGAAGCTCCAGAACGATCCGGATCCCTTCCTTGGAGGACTGGTTCGATATGTCAGAGATATCGCTTCCCAGCTTACTGTCGGCAAGAGCCGCGGTATCATTGAGGAACTTGCCGATCCCGGCCCCAATCATGGTGTAGGGGATCTGGGTGATCACAAGTCTCTTGCGGTCGGTCCTGGGGATCTTCTCCACCTCCACCTTGCCGCGCACCTTGATCTTGCCGCTGCCCGTGCTGTAGATCTGAGGCAGCTCGGATTCATTTACGATGATGCCGCCCGTCGGGAAGTCCGGACCCTTGATATACTTCATGAGCTGTTCACTGGTCAGTGAGCTGTCCCGGATCAGCGCGATCACCGCGTCGATCACTTCCCCGAGATTGTGAGGCGGGATGGAAGTCGCCATACCGACCGCGATGCCCTCCGATCCATTGACCAGAAGGTTCGGGATCCTCGCGGGAAGGACCGATGGCTCCTTCTCAGTCTCGTCAAAGTTCGGCACAAAGTCCACAACGCCCTTGTCAAGGTCGCTGAGAAAGGCTTCCTGGGTAATCTTGCAAAGTCTTGCCTCGGTATAACGCATGGCAGCGGCGCCGTCTCCCTCTATGGAGCCGAAGTTGCCATGGCCGTCTACCAGCGCAAGTCCCATCTTGAAATCCTGGGCAAGCACCACCAGCGCGCCATAGATAGAGCTGTCGCCGTGAGGATGGTATTTACCCATCGTATCGCCGACGATCCTGGCCGATTTTCTGTAGGGCCTGTCCCAGCGGATGCCGAGCTCATGCATATCGTACAGCGTCCTGCGCTGGACCGGCTTCAGTCCGTCTCTTACATCCGGCAGCGCTCTGGAGACGATTACACTCATCGCATAGTCAATGTAAGACTTCTGCATGATCTGCGCATATTCGGTCTGAATTACTTCATTGGGCATATTCTGTCATCCTCACACATCAAGCGCGGCGTCGCGTGCATGTTCATAGATAAAGTCCTTGCGCGGCGGAACCTCTGAACCCATCAGAAGCTCTGTCACGTCGCTGGCGGCGCGGCCGTCTTCAATCTCAACTCTGCGCATAGTGCGCGTCTCCGGGTTCAGAGTAGTCTCCCAGAGCTGGTCCGGGTCCATCTCTCCCAAGCCTTTGTACCGCTGCAGGGTAAAGGGACCCTTGTGCTTCTTTCTGTAGGCCGCCAGGGCTTCATCATCATACAGGTATTCTTCATTTCCCCTGGAGGGGATCGCCTTGTACAGAGGCGGCATGGCGATATAGACATGTCCCTCATAGATCAGGTCAGGCATGAACCGGTAGAACAGTGTCAGCAGAAGCGTGCAGATATGCGCGCCGTCCACATCGGCATCCGCCATGATGATGATCTTGTCATATCTCAGTTTTGCTATGTCAAAGTCATTGCCGTATCCTTCCGAGAAACCGCACCCGAAGGAATTGATCATGGTTTTGATCTCTGCGTTGGCAAGGATCTTGTCGATGGAGGCCTTCTCCACATTCAGGATCTTGCCGCGGATCGGAAGGATCGCCTGGAAGCTGCGGTCTCTGGCAGTTTTCGCGGACCCGCCTGCGGAATCTCCCTCAACGATGAAGATCTCGCATTTCTTCGGATCCCGGCTCTCACAGTTGGCCAGCTTTCCATTGGAGTCAAATGAATATTTCTGCTTTGTCAGCAGATTCGTTTTGGCCTTCTCCTCTGTCTTGCGGATCTTGGCAGCCTTCTCGGCGCAGCCGAGCACTTCCTTGAGGGCTGCAAGATTCTTGTCGAAGTACCGCACGATCTCCTCGCCGGTCACCTTCGCCACCGCCTTGGAGGCATCGGCGTTATCGAGCTTGGTCTTGGTCTGGCCTTCAAAGGAGGGCTGCGGATGGCGGATCGAGATCACTGCGGTCATGCCATTGCGGATATCAGCGCCCGTAAAGTTCTGATCCTTCTCCTTGAGGATCCCCAGCTCTCTCGCATAGGTATTCATGACCGTGGTAAACGCGGTCTTGAATCCTGTCAGATGGGTTCCTCCCTCCGCATTGAAGATATTGTTGCAGAAGCCAAGGACATTCTCATGGAATTCATTTACATACTGAACAGCCAGCTCGACGATGATCCCGTCACTCTCTCCCTTAATATAGATCGGGTCGCACACAGGCTCCTTCTTGCGGTTCAGGTCTTTGATGAAGCCAAGGATCCCTTCCGGTTCATGGAAGGACACCTCCTCATCCCGTCCTTCTCTGTCATCTCTGAATATGATGGTCAGCTCCGGGTTCAGATAGGCGGTCTCGTGAAGACGGTTCTTGATGTCTCCTGAGGAGAAGCGTGTCGTCTGCGTGAAGATGGTCTCATCCGGAAGAAATGAGATCTTCGTTCCGGTGCTGCGGGTCCTTCCGATGACCGGAAGCAGTCCGTTCTCCAGCTCCAGATCCGGCTTTCCCTGGCGGTACCGGTCATGGTAGATATTGCCGTCCAGAGATACCTGCACGTCCATCCAGGAAGAGAGCGCATTGACTACAGAGGAGCCGACACCGTGAAGACCGCCGGAGGTGCGGTAGGAATTGTTGTCGAATTTTCCTCCTGCGTGCAGTGTCGTGAATACGATACGCTCAGCAGACACGCCCTGCCGGTGCATGCCCACAGGGATACCGCGGCCGTTGTCGGATATGGTGGCGCTTCCGTCGTCATTGAGGGTCACCCGGATCTCACTGCAGTAGCCCGCCAGATGCTCGTCCACCGAGTTGTCCACGATCTCGTAGACCAGATGGTTCAGACCCTTGCGGGAGGTGCTTCCGATGTACATTCCCGGTCTTTTGCGGACTGCCTCCAGTCCTTCCAGAACGGTGATTGAATCTGCGTTGTATGCTTTCTTGGCTGCCATATGGTTTCCTTATCTGCAGACAGCCTTCCAGGCTGTCCTGAAAGGCTGTAGGTATTAATCTTCTCTTTTTACAACGATCTCTGTCTTGCTCTTGTAGATGTGGTGCTCCGGGATCACGCCCCTCACCATGCTCAGCGGATAGATATTGCTCCAGCGTCCGACTACGGTTCCCGGATTCAGGACACTGTTGCAGCCCACCTCAACATGATCTCCCAGCATCGCTCCGAACTTGCGAAGTCCGGTCTCATACTGTCTGTCACCGTCCTTGACGACCACATTCTTGCGGTCTGCCTTCACATTGGAGGTGATGGCGCCGGCTCCCATATGAGCCTTGATGCCCAGGATCGAATCCCCGACGTAATTGTAATGGGGAACCTCGCAGTCCTTAAACAGGATCACATTCTTGAGCTCGGTGGAATTACCGACTGTCGCGCCCTCTCCTACGATGGCATTGCCGCGCACGAAGGCACACTGGCGAAGTGTCGCGCCGGGGCAGATGATGCAGGGCCCTGTGATGGATGCGGACGGAGCGATCACTGCGCTCCTGGCGATCCAGATATTCTCGCCCTTCTGCTCATAGACCTCGGGGTCAAGGGTGGGGCCGAGCTTTTTGATATAGTCTCCGATCAGAGGCAGCGCTTCCCACGGATACTTCAATCCGTCAAACAGATCCGCCGCGATCGTTCCGCTAAGATCATACAGATTCTCGATCAAACATTGTTCCATGATAGCTTTACCTCCTGTTTTTTCCCTGTTTCTTTTTATAAAACTGTGACGCATACCGGTACATCGGAATCATCTGATCCTGGTTATCCGTCATTTTTACCTGATTGGTGAATCTGGCCACGTAGTCTTCAAGCTTTGACATATACTCGGAGGATGTGACCGATCCCTCCACCACATAATTGAGGCCCTTTTCCCAGCTTGCCGTGAACGCGGGACTCAGCAGCGGCTTGATGCTGCACCGGACCACATCCACGATCATCTCTCCCATCAGTGTCGGAGTAAGGATCTGGGTCTTCTTATTCAATGAAATATACTTGTTCTTCTCCAGCTTCTTCAGGATCTCTGCCCGCGTCGCGCTGGTCCCGATCCCGGAGGAGCGGATCTGTTCCCGCAGCTCCTCATCTTCGATCAGCTGCCCCGCGTTTTCCATCGCGAGGATCATCGATCCGGAGTTATACCGCTTGGGCGGAGATGTTTTGCCCTCCCGGATCTCGAATCCGGTCAGGGGTATGACGTCGCCCTTTCGAAGCTTTTCAAGCTGTGCGAGAAGAAGCGGACTTGAGCCGGACTCATTTTCCTGACTGTCCTTCTCATCCGCAGATCCGGAGTCTTCCTGACTCTCCGAATCCGGCTTCTTCATAACTGCAAGATACCCTTCTTTTTCAAGAAGCCGCATCGTTGAGAAGAATTTCTCGCCTTCCCTCTCCAGAGTCAGACTGATCCTGCGGTACTCGGCCGGCGGGTAGAATATGCCGAGGAATCTTTTTACGATCTGGCAGTATACCCCGAAGCTGGTCGAAGACAGGCTCTTTACCGCGCCGGTCTGTCCTGTCGGTATAATGGCATAGTGATCCGTGATCTGCGCGTCATTCACATACCTGGTCCGGGCGATCGTCTTCCACCGCCCCGCGTCCAGCGCTTCCTGGGCAAAGGGCGCCGCATTCTGAAAGCCGCGAAGTCCGGAGATGTTCTTGTGGATCTCTTTTGAGATCGCAGTGGAGAGGACCCTCGCATCCGTCCTGGGATAGGTGGTCAGTTTCTTCTCATAGAGCTCCTGGGCGATATTCAGGGTCTGGTCAGGACTGATCTTGAACATGCGGCTGCAGTCATTCTGAAGCTCTGCCAGATTGTAGAGAAGAGGCGGATTCTTCTTCTCCTTTTTCTTCTCTGTCTGGAATACCTTCGCTTCCCAGGGCCCCGGATCTGCCACGCCGGCTCTGACCTCTTCGATCAGGGCGGCGGCGTCTTTCTTCTCCTTAAAGCCGTTCTCACGATACAGCTTCGGACTCTGGTAATAGCGCGAGCCTTCCACCGCTTTCCATTCTGCTGAAAACGGAACGTCCCCTGCCATTGCCCGGGCAAACACCCGGTAGAAGGGAGTTTCCCGGAATTCCCGGATCTCCCGCTCCCTGCTGACGATCATCCCCAGGACACAGGTCATGACACGTCCGACGGATACCACACAGTACTTCTCCCCGAGAAATTCTGCCATGGATCTTCCGTATCTCAGCGTCAGGGCCCTGGAGAAGTTGATCCCCATCAGATAATCTTCCTTCGCGCGCAGATAGGCAGCGTCTGAGAGTGTGTCATAGGCGCTCAGTTCCTTCGCCTCCCGGACACCTCTGCGGATCTCCTCCTCTGTCTGGGAGTCGATCCAGACTCTTCTCTCTTCCTTGTCCTTTACGCCTGCCTCCTGGCGGACCAGACGGTAGATGTATTCTCCCTCCCGTCCGGAGTCCGTGCAGACATAGATCCGGTCAATATCTGCCCTTGTGAGCAGCCTGCGCACGATGGAGAACTGTTTTGCGGAGGACTTGATCACCTCATACCGGAAGGTATCCGGCAGAAATGGAATCGTATTGAAGCTCCACTTTTTGTATTTCTCATCGTACGCGTCCGGATAGCTCATGGTTACCAGATGGCCTACACACCAGGTTACAACCATGCTGTCTGATTCCTGGTAGCCGTCGCATCTGGTCATAGTTTCGCCCAGTGCCCTGGCAAATTCCTGCGCGACACTCGGCTTCTCTGCTATAAATAAGGATTTCCCCATCTGATATCCTTGCGTACTCTCTCTGATTTTATTTTGCTGTGATGTATCCCAGAGATACCAGCGTTTCCGCGCACAGCACCGCGCCGCCGGCAGCTCCCCTCAGTGTATTGTGGGAAAGGCCGATGAACTTCCAGTCATACACCGTATCCTCGCGCAGTCTGCCGATGGATACGCCCATGCCGCCCTCGTAATTCACGTCCAGTGCGACCTGGGGACGGTTGTCCTCTTCCATATACTGGATAAACTGCTTCGGGGCACTCGGCAGGTCATGCTCCTGCGGATATCCCCTGAAGTTTACAAGCTTCTCGATCAGCTGCTCCTTCGTCACCTTCCTGCGGAACTTGACAAATACAGCCGCAGTGTGTCCGTTCAGGACCGGCACACGCACGCACTGGCAGGTGATCACAGGCTCTTTCGCGCACACGATCTCACCGTTCTCGATGTGACCGAACACGCGGAGCGGCTCTTTCTCACTCTTCTCTTCCTCACCGCCGATGTAGGGGATGATGTTCCCGTTCATCTCCGGCCAGTCTTTGAAGGTCTTGCCCGCTCCGGAGATCGCCTGGTATGTGGTGGCGACCACTTCATAGGGCTCGAACTCCTTCCAGGCGGCAAGGGCCGGGGTGTAGGACTGGATCGAGCAGTTGGGCTTGACAGCGATGAATCCCTTCTTCGTTCCAAGTCTCTTCCTCTGATCCTCGATCACTTTAAAATGCTCCAGGTTGATCTCCGGGATGACCATTGGGACATCCGGAGTCCAGCGGTGCGCACTGTTATTGGATACGACCGGGGTCTCTGTCTTCGCGTAGTCCTCCTCGATCTTCCGGATCTCGTCCTTGGACATATCGACTGCCGAGAACACCATGTCGACCTTCGAAGCGACGGTCTCTACTTCATTGACATTGTAAAGAACCATGTCCTTTACAGCTTCAGGCATGGCGGTATCCATCTTCCATCTGCCGCCGACAGCCTCTTCGTATCTCTTGCCCTTTGATCTCTCACTTGCGGCAAGAACCTCTATCTGAAAATAAGGGTGATCAGAAAGCAGAGTGATGAATCTCTGCCCGACCATACCGGTTGCTCCCAAGATGCCAACTTTTAATTTCTCCATAATCAGCACTCCTTTAAGTAAAGACAATATCTTGAAAACTTTAAAACGAAATCGGCTCTGTGTCAAGAAGGCAGGGTCAAATCCCTTCTGTACACTGCATTTTATGCAAATACATGTTATAATACCGGCATTATGATAAAGCCTGAGATCAGACAAATAAATACAGATACAATCTACCGGTATCTTGGCCTGCAGAGCGGCTCTCCCCTTCTTCGTGAAGAGGCCGGGGATCTGCGCCTGGCCGATCAGATCGAGCGCTGCAGGCAGACTGTCCTGGAAGCCTCAAAGATCCGCTGTGTATACCGGATCCTTCCCATGTCTCTCATCGGACTGGATTCGGCCGGGCCGGACTCTGCCGGGCACGATCCTTCGAAGTCTCCTGAAATCTGTCTTCACGGCAGGGATATCGCGCGTCTTCTGGAGGGCTGCGACGAGGCGGTGCTGATGGCTCTTACTCTGGGAGTTGAGGTGGAGAAGGTCCTGATGCGCACCGAGGTCACGGATATGTCGGACGCCCTGGTGATGGATGTATGCGCGTCAAGTGCTGTGGAGGCCGCGGCGGATGACTTCGAGCTGCAGCTGTCTGGTGAGCTGCTTCCGGAGAGCCGGTTCCTCACGAACCGTTTCTCTCCCGGATACGGGGACTTTGAACTTTCTCACCAGCGTCCCATCCTGGAGCTTCTGAATGCATCGAGAGCTGCCGGGATCACATTGACTCCCACAAGCCTCATGGTCCCGCGAAAGTCTGTCACTGCCGTTATGGGGATCTGCAGGCGCAGCAGGGAGAAGGTTCTGGGCGGATGCGCCCGGTGCCCGCTCATGTCCAAGTGCTCCTACCGGTCACACAATCTGAGGTGTTTTATATGAATATGATCGACAACAGCCGCATGATCTATCTGGACGGCGCCATGGGTACCATGCTCCAGCGCTCGGGACTGAAGATGGGAGAAAAGCCGGAGGTATTCGGCATGCTCCACCCGGATGTCGTGAAGGAGATCCATCTTAAGTATATCCGCTCCGGAAGTGACGTAATCTACGCCAACACCTTCGGGGCCAATTCTCATAAATATGAAGGCTCCGGATATGATGTGGAAGAAGTGATCCTGGCCAATGTCAGAACTGCCAGAGCTGCCGCGGACAGTGTTCAGGACAGGAAGATCCTGGTCGCCCTCGACGCAGGTCCCATCGGTGAGCTGATGCAGCCGCTGGGCACCCTGTCCTTTGACGAAGCCTACGACTGCTTCCGGCAGGTAGTTCTTGCCGGAGAGCGCGCCGGGGCTGACCTGGTGGTCTTCGAGACCATGTCCGATCTGTCAGAAGTGAAGGCTGCGGTGCTTGCGGCCAGGGAGAACTCTTCCCTTCCCGTGTGGGTGACCATGACTTTTGAAAAGAGCGGCCGCACCTTCGCCGGAACGGACCCTTCGGCGATGGCCCTGACCCTGGATGCCCTGGGCGTGGACGCGCTTGGCGTCAACTGTTCTCTCGGCCCGGAGGACCTTCTTCCCATGGTGCAGGCGATCCGCGCCCGGACAGATCTTCCGATCATCGTCAAGCCCAATGCCGGCCTGCCGGATCCAAGGACCGGCTCCTATGCGATGACGCCCCAGCTGTTTAGGCGCCAGATGGAAGTCTATCCCCGGATGGGAATCCACATTCTGGGCGGATGCTGCGGCACGAACCCATCCTTCATCCAGGGGCTGCGGGACGCCTTCGGCAGCATCTGTCAGGCAGACTCCTCCCGGACAGTCTCCTCTCAGACAGATGAGACAGAGCTTCTGAACGGAGTGTGCTCCGCCTCCAGGGTGACAGATCTGGACGGCCGGGTCCGGGTGGTCGGCGAGCGGATCAATCCCACCGGCAAGAAAAGGTTCCAGCAGGCTCTTCGTGAGCATGACATGAATTACATCATGAAATGCGCCATCGAACAGGCGCAGGCCGGGGCTGATATCCTGGACATCAATGTAGGGCTTCCCGGCGCCGATGAGCCCCTGCTGATGACGGAGGTGGTCCGGGCCGTTCAGAGTGTCACAGACCTTCCGCTCCAGATCGACTCCTCCACTCCCGCCGCCATCGAAGCAGGACTTCGGGCGGTCTGCGGCAGAGCGATCGTCAATTCCGTCAGCGCGGATGAGGAAAAATGCAGGCAGATCCTTCCCATCGTCAAAAAATACGGGGCCTGCGTGGTTGGCCTTGCGCTGAAAAAATCAGGCATGCCCAAAGACGCGAAGGAGCGCATAGAGAATGCCCGGGCGATCCTGAAGATGACGGATGAATACGGGATCCCCCGCAGGGATGTCATCATCGACTGCCTTGCCCTTACCGTTTCCGCCCAGCAGGACCAGGCGATGGAAACACTGCACGCCGTGGAATATGCCAGCAGGCAGCTGGGCGTACACTGCACCCTCGGAGTGAGCAATATATCCTTCGGTCTTCCGATGAGGAAGATGGCGACGGTAAGCTTCCTTACCCAGGCAATGTACTGCGGCCTGGACCTTCCCATCGTCAATCCGAACCAGCTGGAGATCATGGACTCGATCGCGTCCTACCGCGCTCTCTCCTGCCAGGATCCATCCTGCAGTGCCTACATCGCCCGGTTTGCGGACCGTCCGGCAGACAGTCCTGCTCTCAGGCCGACTGCTCCCGCCAGGGCTGAGGCCGGTACAGATCCGGCGAAGGATGCGGATCTTACCCAGGAGAGCCAGGCGATCCGGAGCGCTGTCATCAAAGGTCTCCCGAAGGAAGTACGGGAACAGACACGTCTTCTGATGGAACGCAAAAGCGCCATGGATATCATTGAACAGGATCTGATCCCGGCGCTGGACGCAGTGGGCGAGAAATACGAGAAGCAGATCATCTTCCTTCCGCAGCTGATCAATGCGGCAAACGCGGCTTCTGCCGGATTTGACCTGATCAAGGAGCGGATCGCAAAGACAGACGGGGCAAGCGTCTCGAAGGGCACGATCATCCTGGCCACCGTAGAGGGTGATATCCATGATATCGGCAAGAATATCGTGAAGGTGGTACTTGAGAATTACGGATACACTGTGATCGATCTTGGCAGAGATGTTCCGCCGGAGAAGATCCTGAAGGCAGCACAGGAATATGACGTGAAGCTGGTCGGGCTGTCCGCCCTGATGACAACGACTCTTCCTTCCATGGAGAAGACCATACAGGTACTGCGCGAAGCAGGTCATCCCTGCAGGATCGTTGTGGGAGGCGCTGTGGTGACTCGGGAGTACGCGCAGCAGATCGGCGCGGATTACTACGCGAAGGATGCAAGGGAGACGGTGGAAGCCGCCAGAGCTGTATACTCGTAAGATATGTCCTGATAGAATGAATTCACATGCAAAAGGCAGAGCGCGTTCAGCGCTCTGCCTCTGTTTTATCCGCAAGATACTGTCTTGAGGCTTCGATCGCACTGACCATGGAGGCCCTGCCGGGAGCGCCGGCAGTCAGGCGTTTCTCAACGCATGTCTCCAGGGAGATCGCATCGTAGATATCCTCTCCAAACTGATCGCTGAACTGTCTGAATTCGTCCAGACTCAGATCATCCAGCGCGCAGTTTTTCTCGATGCAGTACAGAACCAGTCTTCCGATGATCCCGTGGGCGTCACGGAAGGGAACCCCTCTGACCACCAGATAGTCCGCGGCGTCCGTCGCGTTGGTGAAACCGTTTTTGGCGGATGCGGCCATGACATCCTTTCTGAAACGCATGGTCCCGATCATCTGGTCGAACAGGGTAATGTTGTCTTTGATGGTGTCGATGGCGTCAAAGACCACTTCCTTGTCTTCCTGCATGTCTTTATTGTATGCAAGAGGTATTCCCTTCATAGTGGTCATCAGGCTCGCCAGCGCGCCGTAGATGCGTCCGGTCTTGCCGCGCACCAGCTCGGCGATATCCGGATTCTTCTTCTGGGGCATGATGCTGGAACCGGTGGAATAAGCGTCATCGATCTCGACAAAGCGGTACTCGTTGCTGTTCCACAGGATCACTTCCTCGGAGAAACGGCTCAGATGCATCTGGCAGGTGGCCAGGGTGCTGAGAAACTCGATCAGATAATCCCGGTCTGATACACCGTCCATGGAATTGCGGGTGGGCATGTCGAATCCCAGCTCCTTCGCGGTGAAATCCCGGTCCAGCGGATAGGTGGTCCCTGCCAGGGCTCCCGATCCCAGCGGGCAGGTATTCATGCGCAGAGCAAGAGAGCTCAGATGCTCCCGGTCTCTTCTGAACATCTCAAAGTAGGCACCAAAATGATGCGCCAGCGTTACCGGCTGTGCCTTCTGAAGATGGGTAAAGCCCGGCATGAAGGTGTCCAGATTCTCCTCCATCACGCGAAGGATCGTCTGCAGAAAATGTTTCAGCAGAAGGTCCGTCTCCCGGATCTCATCTCTGATATAGAGCTTCATATCCAGAGCCACCTGGTCATTGCGGCTTCTTCCGGTGTGCAGCTTCTTGCCGGTATCCCCGATCCTGTCGATCAGGTGGGCCTCCACGAAGCTGTGGATGTCCTCATACTCATTGGTAAAGACCAGCTCTCCACTCTCAATGTCAGACAGGATCGTCCCAAGGCCCTCAATGATCTTCGAGGCCTCTTCATCCGAGATGATCCCCTGCTTGCCCAGCATGGCCGCGTGGGCCACACTGCCGCGGATATCCTGACGGTACAGCCTCTGGTCAAAGGGCAGAGAGTCATTGAATCTCTTCACCAGTGCATCGGTCTCTTTTGTAAATCTTCCGCCCCATAACTGAGCCATTATAATTCCTCCTGATTCTCAAGCTGCCCTGAGGTCTGTGCCTGGCGCAGCTTCTCTGCTTCCCGCTCGTGTTTTGAGAACACGCAGCCGCAGAAGTCCTGCCGGTAGAGCCCGTGTTCCTTAGACAGTACGATGGATCTCTGATATCCGCCCTTTTTCTTGAAGTCGGAGGGCAGATGCTTTACACCGTAGACCTTCTCAAGCTCCTCCCCGATCTCATTGATCTTCTCTGCATTCTTCAACGGACTGATGGACAGGGTGGTCGTAAAATAATCATAGCCGCCTTCGGCCGCGTGTCTGGCCGCCTCTTCCATGCGCAGTCTGTAGCAGGCAAAGCACCGCTCTCCTCCCTCACGGATCTGCTCAAGTCCTCTGACCGCTTCATAGTATTCGGAAGGGTCATAGCGTCCTGCCTCAAAATGCACCGGATGTCTCGTCGTCATCTCACCGATCAGCCGCTGAAGTTCCTCTTCCCTGTGCAGGTATTCCTCCCTGGGCTCAATGTTCGGATTGTAGAAGAAGTCGGTGATCTCAAAGTATTCAGAGAGATATTCGAGCACGTAGCTGGAACAGGGAGCGCAGCAGCTGTGAAGAAACAGTCTCGGACAGGCTCCGGTGCTTTCATTTTCCGAACCGATCTGCTCCAGAAGCGAGTCGAGCTCCTTCTGATAGTTTACTCTGTTCATCTCAGTGCATCCCCGTGTGTCCGAAACCACCCTCTCCGCGCTCTGTCTCATCCAGATCTTCTACCTGGGTAAATGAAACCGCCAGATAGGGCATGATGACCAGCTGGGCGATCCGCTCTCCGTCCTCCACGGTCCGGACCTCGTCCGTATCATTGTGAAGGGCGATGGTGATCTCTCCCCTGTAGTCAGAGTCCAGGACGCCCACACAGTTGGCCGGGCGAAGACCCTGCTTTGCGGCCAGACCGCTCCTTGCGAACAGGCCGCCGAAGTATCCTTCCGGGACCGCCGCCGCAAGGCCGGTTCCGATCATTGCAGTTGTATGGGGAAGGATCCGGGTGGTCCCGTTTCCGGAACAGGCGTACAGGTCATACCCCGCCGCCTGCGCGGAGCCGGACATCGGAAGCTTCGCATCGTCTCTGAGTTTTTTTATACTGATCTGAACAGACATATCATCTCTCCGGTGCGTAATGTACTTAGAATATCACGAAGGACTGGGCTCCGACGGTAATCGTTCCGTCCTTCAGAGTGCCGCTGCCGATGCTCCACAGGAGATCGCGGTCAGGAGTGCCGATATTGGCGTATACGATCTCGCTGGAGGGATTCACAGCAAGGATCCTCTTTCCTCTCTTATAGACGAAGGGAAGGTCCCTGCGGCTTACATAGAGGATCTCCAGGTTCGGATCTGCCTGCAGGTCACTGTGCTCGGAGCGCAGCTTCAGCAGGCTCTTCACCGTATTGAGCAGGGAATCGGGATCCTTGCTCTGCGCTTCCACGGTCGGCGCGTCCCAGGCAGGATCGGTGGGAAGATAGAGATTCTCCTTCTCCGCCTTCGAGAATCCATGATTCTCTGAGCCGTCCCACTGCATCGGGGTCCTGGAACCGGTCCTGAAATATCCGCCTTCCTTGGTGGGAATGCTCAGATACCGCATGCCGATCTCATCTCCGTAATACAGGAAAGGAACGCCTGGCATCGTAAACAGGAAAGCGTAAAACAGCTTGAGCTCATCCTGGGTCATATTGAAGGATGGGCGGACAGTATCGTGGTTGCAGGTGATCATGCTGATGTATCCGCATTTTCTGGTATCCTCATATACCTCCAGATAATCGTCCATGAACCTGCGGATGTCGCTGCCCGAATCCATCTTGAAGAAGCTGTGATCCTCATACTTCGGGAGTGTGTGCTCCATCCCTGTGAAATAGGGATCCGACATGATGGCCCGGTCCGTGTGGTTGTGATAGTCCCTCACCAGCGTGCTGTAGGCTTCTCCCGGCTGGTTGAGCAGGAAATCGCAGTGGAAGCCTGCACGGAGGGCGAGCTTCGGATCGCTCCACTCAGAGATCAGCGCGCATTCCGGATAATCACGGTCCATCATCTCCCGGATATTTCTCCAGATCCTGCTGGTGCCGGTCTTCTTTTTGTCGTCTCCCTTGACAAGAGAGGACGCCATGTCCACGCGGAAGCCGTCGCATCCCTGATCCATCCAGAAGCGCATGACGTCCTTCATGGCCTCCCTGGTGGCAAAGGCAGCCTCGCTGTCGCAGCTCATCTTCCAGTCCTCGTCAGCATCCAGCCAGCCATAGTTCAGAGCCGGCTGGCACTTGAAGAAGTTCAGCAGATAAGTGCCTGCCCTGTCCGCCTCTCCGCCGACATAGGGATATCCCAGATTTCCGGTGCCCTTGAAGCAGAAATCCGTCCAGATATAGCGGTCCCAGTACTCATTTCGCACGGGCTCTTTACTCTTTCTGAACCATTCATGTTCCTCGGAGGTATGTCCGGGAACCAGATCGAGCAGGACCTTGATCCCGCGCTGATGAGCTTCCTCAAACAGACGTACCAGATCGTCATTGGAGCCATACCTGGGCGCGGCCTTTTTGTAATCCCGCACGTCATACCCGGCATCCTTGAAAGGTGAATCAAAGCAGGGATTGATCCAGAGCGCGTTGCATCCAAGATCCCTGATATAATCCAGCTTCGATATGATTCCGTTAAAATCTCCGATCCCGTCCGCGTTGCTGTCACAGAAGGACTGGGGATAGATCTCATAGAATACAGCGTTTTTCAACCATGCCGGCATAGAATCTGCTCCTTTCTCTGTTCATCCGGCTGTACTCTGCAGCCGTGACTCAATATTTTTATTCTCTGGCATATACCGTCGGCAGTCCCGGTTTGAGCCGGCGGATCAGTAGATATACATCGCATCCCCGAAGGAGAAGAAGCGGTACCGCTCCCTCACAGCCTCCTCATAGGCAGCCATGATCTTGTCCTTGCCGGCGAATGCCGACACAAGCATGACCAGGGTGGATTCAGGAAGGTGGAAATTGGTGATCAGTGCGTCCATGACCTTAAACCGGTATCCCGGGTAGATAAAGATGGAGGTGTCCATCTCTCCGCTCCTGACAGTTCCGTCCTCATCCGCCATGGATTCGAGAGTCCTGCAGCTGGTGGTGCCCACCGCGATGACCCTGTGCCCTGCCGCGTGGGTGTCGTTGATCAGCTTCGCGGTCTGGGGAGTGATCATGCAGTGCTCTGTGTGCATATGGTGGGTCTCCACATCATCCACCTTGACCGGGCGGAAGGTCCCGAGTCCCACATGAAGCGTGAGCTCTGCGATCTGTACCCCCTTCGAGCGGATCTCCTCCAGCAGCTCCTTCGTAAAATGAAGTCCCGCAGTGGGAGCCGCGGCCGAGCCGTCCAGCTTCGCATACACCGTATTGTAGCGGGTGCGGTCCTCAAGAGCGTGGGTAATGTAGGGCGGAAGCGGCATCTGGCCCAGAGCGTCCAGGATCTCTTCAAATACCCCATCGTAGAAGAACTTCACGATACGGTTTCCGTCCTCCACCACGTCCATGACTTCCGCTCTCAGGAGGCCGTCTCCAAACACAATCCTCGCTCCGGGACGGCATTTTTTGCCCGGGCGCACCAGCGTCTCCCATGTGGCTTCCATCCCCTTTACACGGTTCAGGAGCAGGACCTCCACGGCGCCGCCGGTGCCTTCCTTCTCTCCGATCAGGCGGGCCGGAATGACTTTTGTATTATTGATCACAAGTGTATCGCCGGGATCCAGGAACTGGACGATGTCACGGAAGATATGGTGCTGCACCTCGCCGGTGCTCTTAGAGAGGCACATCAGTCTTGAGGATGATCGGTCCTTCAGAGGATCCTGTGCGATCAGTTCTTTTGGCAAGTCGTAATAAAAATCTGATGTTTTCATAATCTGTAAGTTTTTCTGTACACAATGAAAGAGGACATATCCGGATGTCCTCTTTCTGGAAATGCTATACACAGCCCAGAGTGCCGGTGCTCCGCCTTTTGACTCCTAGCTGAAAGCCAGGGGGGTAACCGCAACTGCGCCGCTGTCTTCCGTTCGCAGACGGCCTGACATTGTCCACAGAGATATAGGAAACCCATTCACGTCGATGTAGGTTCAAAAATAAACAGAACTGTCGAGCACCCCAGGTAATGTTATCTTGTTAAGACAAGTTTATTATGCCATCACCCAGACGGTAAGTCAACATGTAAATCAGACTCTGCCCCGGAGCGTCACACACGCATCTCGATATCGAGTGATTTCTTCAGGTTCTTCAGAATCTTGTGCACATAGCCGTCGACCATCTCAGTGGTGAACTCTTCCTCGTCCGGAGTGAAGGTGACCGTGAATGCCATGGACTTCTTTCCGGCCGGGATCGGGATTCCCTCATATACGTCGAACAGACAGGTGTCTGTGACCTTCCTGCAGGCCTCTCTGATCACTTCTTCAACCTGAGCGCAGGTGATCTCCTTATCCATGACAAGGGCAAGATCTCTCTTCTCGATGGCAAACTTCGGGATCGGCGTGAACCTCGGAGCCTTGCCGTAATACTTCTCCAGAAGGCTGAGATCCAGTTCCATTACGTAGGGCCTGAAGCGAAGGCTCAGCTCCTTCACCAGTTCATAGCGGACCGTCCCGAGATAACCGATCTTTTCTCCGTCGCAGAAGATCTCGGCGCTCTGGTAGGGATGGAGGAACGGAACCTGTGCGGTCTCATAGGTAAATGAGACCTGCAGATGCTCCGCGATCACGTCAGCGATTCCCTTCAGGGAGAAGAAATCCTCCTGGGTACCCCACACGCCGACGCAAAGCGTGCTCAGCTCATCCGGATACTCCTTCAGGGGAAGGCTCTTTGGAATGAAGCGGTTTGCGATCTCGAACAGTCTTCCCGCGAGGTTATTGTTCTTCTGGTTGCGCTCGATCGCGTGCAGCATGGAGGCTGCAAGCGTGGTGCGCATGATGGACAGATCCTCGTTGATCGGATTGATCAGACGGACCGCCTGTCTTCTGGGATCCTCCTGGGGCAGCATGAGCAGATCAAGGTCAGCCGGGCTGAAGAAGGAATAATGCATCGCTTCATACAGGCCCTCTGCGCACAGACGCTTCTTGAGGCTCATCTCTCCTCTCTGTCTGACCGTAAGTCCGCCCGCGGTGACGCTGGCGCTCTTGAGGAGGGTCGGCTGGATATGTTCATATCCGTACATTCTGATCACTTCCTCAGAGATATCCGGATAATTCTCGATATCCGTGCGGTATGCCGGCACATGAAGGGTCAGCTCATCGCCGTCGATGGACGGGTTAAACTGCAGATTCTTCATGATGCGCAGAATGTCCTCATCCGGGACCTTGATTCCCAGGACGCCGTTCACCTTCTCCACGGAGACCTTCATCTCCATCGGCTCCACAGAATTGCCGGTATTGCAGTCACAGTGGGTCTTTGACACCTTGCCGCAGCCCAGCTCTTCGATCAGGTGAAGGGCTCTCTTCATCGCCATGACCGTCGTGTACTCGTCGGTACCCTTCTCATATCTGGCACTTGCATCAGTCCTCTTGCCGAGAGCGCGGCTGGTGTGACGGATATTGTCACGGGCGAACTTGGCCGCCTCAAACAGCACTGCCTTCGTGGTGTCGCGGATCTCGGAATTCAGGCCGCCCATGACGCCCGCAAGGGCAACAGGTCCGACTCCGTCGCAGATGCACAGGTTATTTTCATTCATCCTGTATTCCTGCTCATCCAGAGTCGTGATCACCTCATCCTTATGCGCGCGGCGGACCAGGATCCGTCCTTCGCGGATGAAATCCTCGTCAAAGGCATGCATCGGCTGTCCCAGTTCCATCAGGACATAGTTGGTGATATCCACGATATTGGAGATGGAATTCATCCCTACAAGGGCAAGTCTTCTGCGCATCCATCTGGGGGACGGGCCGATCTTTACGTCATATACATAATGGCCGATGTAGCGCGGGCACAGATCCGGCGCCTCCACCTCTACGGTGAAGCCTTCCTTCTCCACATCCGTGGGATGGAAATCAAGGGCCGGCTCCTTCAGCTCCTTGCCCAGGACAGCGGCTACTTCACGGGCAATACCGAAGATGCTCTGGCAGTCCGGACGGTTTGCGGTGATCGCAATGTCAAAGAGCCAGTCATCCAGTCCGAGGATTGGCTTAACATCCGCGCCGACGGGAGCGTCCTGGGGAAGCTCCAGCAGTCCGTTATAGCCCGCGCCCTCATACAGATCCTCACTGACGCCCAGCTCCGTTCCGGAGCAGAGCATGCCGAAGGACTCATATCCGCGCAGCTTGCCCTTTTTGATGGTCATGACGCCCTCGACCGTAACGTGATCCTTTGCGGTCGCATAGACGGTCGCTCCGACCAGGGCAAGGGGGAACTTCTTGCCGGCAGCCACATTGTCGGCTCCGCAGCACACCTGGAAGGTTCCGTGCTCTCCCGCGTTAACGGTCGTCAGGTGCAGATGGGTATCCGGGATCGGCTCACAGGTCTCTACCAGACCTACGACTACGCCTGAGATGTCCTCTCCGACCTGATGCAGCTCCTCCACCTCGAACCCGCAGGAAAACAGTTTATCCTGCAGTTCCTGCGGCGTAACATCTATATCCACATATTCTTTCAGCCAGCTGAGTGGTGCTATCATAATTCTTCAATCCTCCCCTGACGTATTATTTGTCGTTGATCTGCTCAAGCACTCTGAGGTCTGACTCAAACAGCTGCTTGATATTATTGATGCCGTACTTCAGCATGGCAACACGCTCAATCCCGATACCGAAGGCAAGTCCAGAATATACATCCGGATCCACTCCGCAGTTCTCCAGGACCTTCCTGTTTACGATGCCGGCGCCGAGGATCTCGATCCATCCGGTATGCTTGCAGAAATTGCAGCCCTTGCCGCCGCACTCGAAGCAGCTTACGTCAACCTCGACAGAGGGTTCTGTGAACGGGAAGAAGGACGGGCGAAGACGTGTGCGGGTGTCATCGCCGAATACCTTCTTGACAAATACGTCCAGCATTCCCTGCAGGTCGCCCAGGGTGATGCCCTTGTCCACCACCAGACCTTCCATCTGCGAGAACATGGGGCTGTGGGTCGCGTCGTCGTCCGAACGGAATACCTTGCCCGGGCTGAGAATCTTGATGGGCGGCTTCTCATTTTCCATGACATGGATCTGGGCGGCGGAAGTCTGCGTGCGCAGGACAAAATCCGGAGACAGGTAGAAGGTATCCTGCATGTCTCTTGCCGGATGATCCTTGGGGGTGTTCAGAGCCGTGAAGTTGTAATAGTCATTCTCGACCTCGGTTCCCTCGAAGATTTCAAATCCCATGCCGGAGAAGATGTCGATCAGCTGATTCCTGACCTGGGTGACCGGATGAAGGTTTCCCACAGTACGCGAATGGGAAGGCATCGTGATATCGATCTTCTCCCGCTCATACTGCGCCTGCATCTCTCTCTTGCGCATCTCCTCATCCATGCTGCTGAAATACTCCAGCGCCCAGTCCTTGAGTGCGTTGACGTTCTTACCGAATTCCGCCCTCTGCGTGGGATCGATGTCCTTCATATACCGCATGAGCTGTCCGATTCTTCCGCTCTTATCCAGGAAACTTTTCTTCAGCTCATAGACCGCTTTCGAATCCACAAGACTTGCGGTCTCTTTGAGGATCTCTTCCCGGACGGCCGCGATCCTTCCTCTGAGTTCATCCAGATTAGCCATAGTTACTCTTCCTCTTTCTTTTTTACTGAAAACAAATAAGACCCATCCCACATATCATGGGACGGGTCTGTTTCTACAAATCCGCGGTACCACCCAATTTCAGGTCTGAGAGACCTGCACTCGGCCTGCCAGTATGCCGGCAGTCTGCATCCGCTTAGTCATCGTATCAGGGAGAGATCTTCTGCGATCTGTCCTCTCCCGTATCGCCTGTTTTCACGAAAAGCTCCGGTGCTGAAATTCATCGAAAGATCTTCCTGCGGTCCTCCCAGCCTCGGACACACAGCACTCTGTGCTCTGGATCCTCCGGGACCGCTCTCTGCAAGGGGCTTCTTCCGGCTACTTACACACTTTCACAGCCATGCCAAATTCTACAACATGCCTGCGGCGGTGTCAACCGAAAGAGGTTCAGCGGTAATCTACGCCTTCCCAGATGATGTTCTTCCAGCGCACGGGATCCGTGTCTCCCTCGGTGGAGAAGAACAGAACCTTCGAATCCGGTCCGAGTTCCAGTTCCTCTCTCACATCCTTCAGGGAATCCTCCAGCATGATGGAGGCAAAAGCACCGAAGGTGGCAGCGCCGGATTCTCCGGAAACAATATGCGGATCTTCCTTGAAGTTGGCTGCCAGCATGCGCATGCCCCTGCAGGTCATCAGGTCGTCGGCGGAGACAAATCCGGTCGCATGGTTTTTGAACAGATCCCAGCCCAGCTCGCAGGGTTCGCCGCAGGCAAGGCCGGCCATGATGGAATCCATATCTCCGGTCACAACCACCTTCTCGCCGTCTCCGCGCACAGCGCCGCGGAACATGCAGTCTGCCTTGTTGGGCTCCACAACGATCATCTTCGGCGGGTTGTCCGGATACAGGGAAGCGAAATAACCTACGGCAGAGCCTGCCATGGCACCGACACCCGCCTGAACGAATACATGGGTGGGGCGCTCGCCGAACTGCTCGGCCGCTTCATCGGCCATGACCGCATATCCCTGCATGATCCACAGCGGGATATCCTCATATCCCTCCCAGGAGGTATCCTGGACAATCACGCCGTGCTCATACTGGTCTGCCAGTGTGGAAGCCTTGCGGACACATTCATCGTAGTTGAGATCCTCGATGGTGACTTCAGCACCGAGGGCCTTGATATTGTCGAACCTGGACTGGCTGGTCCCCTTCGGCATCAGTATGATGCAGCGCTGTCCCAGCTCTCTCGCGGTCCAGGCCACGCCGCGGCCATGGTTTCCGTCGGTTGCCGAGATGAAGGTGGCGCTGCCCAGCTCCTTGCGGAATTCCTCCGACTTCAGAACGGAGTAGGGAAGATCCTTGATATCCCTTCCCATCTCTTTGGCAAGGTATTTCGCGATGGAATAGGCGCCGCCCAGCACCTTGAAGGAATTCAGCCCGTATCTCCAGGACTCATCCTTGACGCAGATTCTTCCGACTCCAAGATACTCCGCCATCTTCTTCAGATCCTGAAGCGGGGTCTCTTTGTACTGGGGAAAGCTTCTGTGGAAGTTCCTCGCAACAGTCACTTCTTCCTTGGACATCAGGTGCAGATAGGGATCATCCGTCTTCGGAAGATGATTGGCTATATACTTCAGATTGATCGTTTTCATACAAGACTCCTCGCTTCGATGTAATAACGCTTCTCAACTGCTTCGCCCATGGAGAAGGTCTTTCTGGGAAGAGCTCCGTCAGAGGCGACTGCGGGGAACAGACGGAATTTGTCCATGGGAGGCAGGAGGAAGCCTGCGTTTCCGGGATCCTGCGCAAGGGATCTCACAGCATCGCTGCCATGGATGTAGTCGATCTTATATCCCTTTTCCCTGACCAGGACATCCAGCGCATTCTGCAGCGCGCCCACTTCCAGTCCAGAGGAGGGATGATCGATCACAAGCACCTTCTCCTCACCACCGGCGATCACCGGGATCGCATACTGGTCCTCGCCAGCGGCGGTTCCTTTATCAGCCAGCCAGGCGCCGCCGTTCTGCTCCTTCAGAAGCTCCACGGTCTGATCGAGGATCTGTCTGCCGTCTCCCTTTCCTTCCGCAAACATCACCCGGTGGATCGGCTCGAATACGATACCTTCATCATGGACATTTTCAAGCTCGCACAGGGCATATCTGGCAGGATGGTCTTCGCGCTCTTCCGCCGATAGGCCCTTCTTGATCTCCTCCCAGTTTGCCTTGGCCGTAGCCAGGGAATGATTACCGTCGCCCATCGCCATGAGCATGGCCTTGCCCTCGCCATAGTGCTCCTGTGCCCTGTCAAATAAAGCGGACATGGCTTCAAGAGCTCCGTCCATCTTCTCTGCCGGCACGAAGGTACCGGTGATGTGTCCGCCGCCGAGCATCAGGTCCGTATCGTACACCACCTGTCCTCCGTCCACCTTCTCCAGCGGCTCGATCACCGTGCGGTCCGGATCATCGATCAGGATCAGGATATGGGGCAGCTCAAGGGGCGCGCCCTTTCTGATCTTCAGCCTGGGCGGGATCCTCTCTACGATCGTCTTCTCGGTGGAGCGGATCAGGGAGGTGGCGCCTGCGTTGTAGTCAAAGGCATCCAGATCGACGCAGATGACCAGGCCGAGCCTGCTTCTTCCCTCTGCGCTTCTCCTGACAACGATGCATCCCTGAGGAAGTGTTTTCAGGATCCCCTGATCCACGTAGTCGGTCATGGCTTTGCGGATCTTCTGTATACGCTCCTCTTCATCCGGCTTTCCCAGATAATACTCCGGGAGCATCAGCCGAAGTGTGGATGGAGAATCGCCCACTATCTCATCTGCCTTTTTCCAGTATTCCGGATCGGAGGTATACTGGTCACAGGCAACAATCGACCATTTTTCATAATCTGTGCCATCCTTGGGCAGCAGAATGTTCGGGATCTTAAGTCCCAGTTCTTTCCAGCTGTATGCCATTCTCGTACTCCTTTGCGTCCATATGCCGTTCATGCATCGACTCTGCCGCCACGCAGATACAGCAGGTATCAGATGAAGAGAAGCCCCGCACCGCCCGGTGCGGAGCTTCTGTCTCCCGTGTCTTTATCTGTTTGCTTTCTCGAATTCCTTCATGAAGTCGATCAGTGCCTCAACGCCTTCCTTCGGCATTCCGTTGTAGATGGAAGCTCTCATGCCGCCCACGAGACGGTGTCCCTTCAGGTTGCTGAAGCCATGTTCTACAGAGGCCGCCACGAACTTCTTGTCCAGCTCGTCATCGCCGGTGCGGAATGTGACATTCATCATAGAGCGGCTGTCCTTCTGTACGCCGGACTTGTAGAAGTCGGTGGAATCAAGGTAGTCGTACAGCATCGCTGCCTTCTCCTGATTGCGCTTCTTCATATTCTCCAGGCCGCCGATATCATTCAGGATCCAGTCGAGCACGAGCTTGCAGACATAGATCGGATAGGTCGGCGGGGTGTTGATCATGGAATTCTTATCTGCCTGGGTGGTGAAATCCCAGATCTTCGGGCACAGCTCACTCTTGTGGCCGAGCAGATCCTCGCGGATGATGACAACCGCAAATCCTGCCGGAGCCATGTTCTTCTGTGCTCCGCCGTAGATCACGCCGTACTTCGTCACATCGACCGGTTCAGACAGAATACAGGATGACAGATCTGCCACAAGCGGAACATTGCCGGTCTCGGGCAGCCAGTGCCATTTGGTGCCGAAGATGGTATTATTCTCACAGATATGGACATAGTCCGCATCCGGATTCAGGGTCAGCTCTTCCTGTTTCGGGATCCTGGTGAAGTTCTCGGATTCCGTGGAACCTGCGCATCTGCAATCCTTCAGGTATTTCTTCGCTTCCTTGTAGGCACCGCCAGAGAAGTTGCCGGTTACGATGTAGTCCGCAGTACCGGTCTTTGCAAGATTCAGCGGAAGAGCCGCGAACATGCCGGTAGCACCGCCCTGCAGGAACAGGACCTTGTAGTTATCCGGGATATTCATGACCTTGCGCAGATTCTCCTGTGTGTCACAGATAATCTTGTCATATACCTTGGAGCGGTGGCTCATCTCCATGACGGACATTCCACTGCCCTCATAATTCAGCATATCCTTCTGTGCTTTCAGAAGTACCTCTTCCGGAAGCATGGACGGACCTGCGGAAAAGTTATAGATTCTGTTCTCAAGCATTACTGTACCTCCTCTGTTCATGACATATGATCTTCACAGCTGCCGGGCAGAGCCCGGGCAGCTGACGCGGTCTATTCTACTCCAAAATGAATAATATGTCATTTTTTAAATGATTAAAGCAAATCAAGAACACCGGATTCCTCATTGAACGCATTGATCAGCTCATCCAGATCCTTCGCCTGATGATGAACCGCATCCCACGTTCCTTCTGTGTCGTACCACAGAGCATTGATGTCTTCGATGCTCATGCCCTGCTGTTCGACCCAGGTGTAATACTTCAGATTGTGGATCCTTTTGCGCGCGGCGTAGGTCAGCTCTTCCATATTGTCTGTCTTCAGGTTCAGCATATGAAGGTGATGATCCAGCTCAGCGTCCTTCAGGCTGTATGCGCCATACATGTCATTCAGCTCATCGATACGGCTCTTGTACATGACAGCGGAGTCGGTCAGGACCGTTCCGATCACGTCATGCTCTGTGAACTCGTAGTACTTGGCCATCTTGATGCAGCACAGGACATTGGCGATTCCGCTGATACCGAGCCATGTAAGCTTCTCGATCAGCTCCGGATCCACCTTCAGCTCATCCTTCAGATAAGCCTGGCCTTCCGGTGTGTTGAACAGGCGGAGCAGTCTCTGGGAATCTTCGTCATCAATGTCAATGACCATGTCGGTGTTCTTCACATTGTGGATCCACGGTACATGCTTGTCGCCGATACCCTCGATGCGGTGTCCGCCGAAGCCGTTGTTCAGCAGGGTCGGGCACTGAAGCGCTTCACCGACAGCCAGCTTCAGCTGCGGATAGAGCTCTTTCAGGCGGTCGCCGGTAGACATGGTTCCGGCAGATCCGGAGGTGAAGCAGGCGCCTGAGAAACGGTCTCCGTCTCTCTTCGCATCTTCAAAGACTTCCGCCAGAGCGTTGCCCGTGACATTGTAGTGCCACAGCGGATTGCCCATCTCAGCGAACTGATTGAAGATCATGTATTCCGGATCCTGTTTGAGTTCATTGGTCTTGTCAAAGATCTCCTTGACATTGCTCTCGCAGCCGGGAGTCGCAAATACTTCCGCGCCGATCTCATGCAGCCAGTCGAAACGCTCCTGGCTCATCTCGGCAGGAAGGATGGCAACTCCTCTTGCTCCCAGAAGCGCGGAGTTGAATGCGCCGCCTCTGCAGTAGTTGCCGGTCGACGGCCATACCGCCTTGTGATAATCTACGTCAAACTGTCCGGTCACAAGTCTCGGAGCCAGGCATCCGAAGGAAGCGCCGACCTTATGGCATCCGGTCGGGAACCACTTGCCTACCATGGCCAGGATGCGGCAGGGTACTCCGGAGATGGAGCTGGGGATCTCGATGTAGTTCGGGACGCTGTTGTACAGTCCGCCGGTCTCCTTCGGCTCATTCTTCCATGTGATGCGGAACAGGTTCAGAGGATTGATGTCCCACAGTCCGACGTTCTTAAGACCCTCTTTGACCTTCTCCGGGGTATGCTCCGGATGCATCATCTGATCGATGGTCGGGATCAGGATCTTATTTTCCTTCGCCTTTTTGATATTGTGCTGCAGTGTTTCTTTGTTCACAGTAAGATCAATCTTTACCACGACGGTTTCTCCTCCTACAATAGATTTGTGGTGGTTATATACCTGACAACCAGTCAGGACTAACCGTTTCATTGCTAAAGCTGTTAGAATGGATTGGCATTGGTAAGACGTATTTCTCCTTGGACCAGTTGGTGTCCGTAAGAAAGCCCGTCTGCCAGCCGTTCCATTCGCAGCTGTTCGGTTTAAGCAGGTTGGACTGTCCTGTACATGTCCGCGTGATACCCCAGGAGATTGAATAAGCAATGGAAAGCCGCTGGCCCATGCAA
>CACXAT010000028.1 GCA_902765725.1 uncultured Lachnospiraceae bacterium
TACCAATGCCAATCCATTCTAACAGCTTTAGCAATGAAACGGTTAGTCCTGGCTGGCTGTCAGGTATCTAACCACCACAAATCTATTGTAGGAGGAGAAACTGTTATGTAGAAAAAAAGAATAATAAGCCAATTTCCGGCGGAAAGATAGAGCTATATCAGGCGGAACCTCGTCTCAAAGAAGACAATCAACGAATCTGGTGTCTAGCTCATTGCGCCGGACGAGATATTTGTAAAAATGCCGGGGCGTTGGAAAGAGTATGTGGCAACATCATACGGTAGGGTGTTCTCGCTTAAAGATGGTCCGATGCGTTATCTTCCACCGAGTGCATCGAATGAGTATGAAACCGTCTCGCTGTACTCCTTGCCTGATCGAAGGAAGCGAAGAAGGAATGGTGTGTAGAAGACCTTCACCATACAGCAGATCATGGGCATGGTATTCCTTCCAAAGTATTGGAATGTGAAGGGCAAGCAAGACCAAGTCCATCACTGTGATCACAACCCGCATAATAACTACTGGAAAAACCTTGTTCGCGTACCTGTTTGGCACCACCGCCGGCTAAACAAAGTCCAGCAAGTGTGGCTACGTAGTGCGGAGGGGAAGCAGTTCCGGCGGAGGACGTACTATGAGATCGCAAGTATTACGGGTGAGTCCTTGGACGATATTCTGAAGCTGCTGGTTGCCCGGGAAGAATTCATAGCGGAGCAAGGTGGAAAATACCTTCGCTGCTATGATCTGGGAAGCTATACCATCGGTTTTTAGATGACCGATGCATATAACAACCAATCCAGATGAAAACATGCCGCCCTGGTCCATCACAACAGGACCAGGGTGGAAATATAGAAATATACAATCCGTGAGTCCATTTGGATTGATGTAATAAATTGATTGAAAGACGCTTATGTGGACAGACATGGGCGAAATATATGCAAAGGACAGGGAGTATTGATTAATAAGGAGGAATAGAATGGGAAGAACATAGTCAAAAGAAACAGAAGAGTGGGGCGCTCTTACAAAATTGATAGGGCTTCAGGCGGATGGTATAATAGATAATGAAACAGCGCGATCACTCATGGTAAGCATAAAAGAGAGGATTTTGAGAAAATACCCACCAAGGCTGGCAAGTGACGGATCGTGGTATGTCAATATACGATTCGCACCAGGTAAGGCGGGAAGAAAAACATTGAGAAAAGTAAATAGAAACGATTTAGAGGAAGCAATCTGCGAGTTCGTAGGAAAGAATCTTAAAGATCAGGTGCTGAAAGACGTCAGCCGCAAGGATTATCACTACAAGTCAGCGTTCGAAAACTGGATCTGTGCCCAACAGTATAAAAACGAGAACACTGAGGAGCGGAATCGGAGGGAGTACCGACGTTTCTTTGAGAGGCTGGAGGAAGGCCGGGAAATGGCAGAGATGGACATCCGTCTTATCACGTCTACCCAGATTGAAAGTCTTATGACGGCAGCTATCAAGAGGTATAACCTTACCACGAGAAAGGCACATGAAGATTACAATATGTTCTTCAAGGCTGTATACAGGCAGGCGATAGCAGACTCGCTGATTAAAAGTGATGGTGATCCATGTTTGTTCGTACTCGAAAACCGGTTTATGCAGTATGGGAGATCAGAGAAAGAACGACCGGATGACGAACGGGTTATCAGCTGTGACACTCGAAAGATTCTTGATAATGCCGCCCAGAAGGATCATGAGCGGAAAGAGGATTATATGCCCCCGTTTGCGTATGAGCTTTCCGCCTTAACTGGTATGCGGTGTGGTGAACTGGCAGGACTGGTTTGGAAAAACGTTGACTTCGATGGAGGCGCCATCCATATTGTGCAAAGCCAGAAATTTAACGAGGCTACGAGACAATATTATATTGCTGATACAAAAAATCATAAGCATCGACAGGTTCCTATTACAGATGCGATTAGGGATGTCCTCGATAGGATTCGGCTTATACAGCAGAGATATGGCAAAACCGGAGACTATGTCTTTTCCAACGGTAAAGCAGCCTGCACAAATCGGCAGATTAGCGATTATCTTCAAAACAAAAGACAGCAGTACAAGATTGTCCAACCTGTAAGCATTCATGCAGCAAGAAGGACACTGAACAGCAGGATGGCTGTGCAAGGTGTTCCGGCTTCTACAAGGGCTTCATTGCTGGGGCATATCCCCCGTGTTAATGAAAATAATTACACATATGATATGCTCCCTATGGATCAGAAGCGAGAAATGGTTGCAAATGCGGGGAAAAGGTGATATATTCCCCACTGTAAGGGGTGATACGAAAGTGATACGATTTGATACGTAGCGCCTTTAAACCCTTGATTTTACAACATAATAAGTCTTCAGGGCGGGGTGCAATTCCCCACTGGCGGTATAGTCCGCGAACTGCCTCATGGCAGCCGAACCGGTGAAACTCCGGTACCAACGGTATAGTCCGGATGGAAGAAGATGTCAGATTAAGATGCAGCGCCCGGAGACCTTCACAGGTTCCGGGCGATTTCTTTATATCTGACATTTCCGACCTCCTGAGCAACGAAAGGAGAGCAGAAACTATGAGCAGCAACACAAGCGTAGCAGGAACCAGCACCATGCGGAGCACGATGACGAAGGAGCAGAAGCGGACGAGATATCTGGTGATCTCAGCCATGCTGAGCGCGGTTTCCATCGTACTCATGCAGTTTGATTTCTCGGTTCCCTTTATGCCGTCCTTCATCAAGATGGACCTGTCGGATCTTCCGGCACTGATCGGTGCCTATTCCATGGGACCGCTGTACGGCGTGATCATCGCACTGGTCAAGAACCTTCTTCACCTTCTCCGGACCTCGACAGGCGGTATCGGCGAGCTGTCCAATTTTCTGCTGAGCGCACTGTTCGTGCTTCCGGCGGGCCTGATCTATCAGAAGAAGAAGACCAGGAAGCGCGCGATCATGGGAGCTGTGCTCGGAGCAGTCAGCATGGCTGTGTTCAGTGTCATCACCAATTACTTCATCGTGTATCCGGTCTACACCGCGTTCATGCCCATGGAGACCATCATCGCCATGTATCAGGCGATCCTGCCGGGCATCAAGGACGGAGACCTGCTCAGCTGCCTGGTGATCTTCAACATGCCTTTCACCTTCGTGAAGGCCATGCTGTCGGTCGTTATCACCCTGCTGATCTACAAGCCTCTGTCTCCGATCATCCACGGAGAGTGACTCTTAGCGGGCGGCAGGCGTCTGCCGGAGGATTTCCACCATTTTATCCACATTTCCGACAGTAACATATAGTATGTAACAACAGGGACGGCCCGTTTTTTCGGGACCGTCCCTTTCGCGTTTGTGCGCAGTATGCTATGATGAGAGCGCTTAATTATCTTAGAAAAGGATTGTTGTATATGATTTTTGACGGTTCCAGAAGAACAAGGATCTTTTCAGTGGCGGCCGCGGCGGCTGTCTGTGTGCTTGTGCTGGGCGGATGCAGAGGCAATGCGCTTCCGACGGAGAAGACGAAGGCCGGGTTTAAGGCAGTAGAGTCCCTGAATTATCAGGAGGCTGAGGGATATTTTACAGAGGCTGTTTCGGATGGAGAAGAGCCGGTGGCTGCGTACCGCGGCCTCGGGATCGCGCAGATGGGACAGGCGAAGTATGAGCAGGCGGCGGAGTCATTTGGCAAGGCTCTTGCGGCCACGGATGACAAGATGCCGGAGACAGTGCTGGATCTGCTGCAGTACAGGGCGTCCTCCCAGTACCGCATGCAGGATTACAATGGGACGATCGAGACCTGCAGCCAGATCATTTCAGCCGACGCGCAGCAGGTGATGGCTTATTTCTATACGGGCGCAAGCCAGCTTCATCTGGGCAACCAGGAGGAGGCTGCGGCGAACTTTGACTATGCCGCGTCTCTGAGGCCGGATGACTATCAGCTGTATCTGGATATCTACAGTGTCTATGAAGACATGAAGCTCTCCGGAGTGGGCGATACCTATCTGCAGACCGCCCTCGGCATTGCCCCGCAGGACAATGAAGATTACTACAATGTCGGCAAGATCTATTACTATCTGGAGCAGTATGACCAGGCTTCGGAAGCCCTGAACAAGCCGGTGAAGGATGAGTATGAGCGCGCTCTGTCGCTGATGGGCAGAATCTATCTGGCCAGAGGGGAGAATGACAATGCCAATGCGGTCTATTCCCAGATCCTCTCGAAGAATTCCAAGGATGCCGATGCCTACAACGGACTTGCGCTGTGCGCCCTTGCCCAGGGCGATCCCGACAAGGCTCTGAATTACATTACCCAGGGACTGGAGCTTCCGGGCGGGGAAGGCAAGCAGGAGCTGTATTTCAATGAGATCATTGCCTATGAGAAGAAGCTGGACTTCCTGTCCGCAAGGGACAAGTGCAGGAAGTATGTGGAGATGTACCCCACCGACGAGGAGGGTGCGAAAGAGCTGGAATTCCTGAATACAAGAGGATAAATGGAGATGGAAAAGCGGTCCGCAGATATGCGGACCGCCGATTCAATCAGAACTTTTTTATATATTACAGTGTTTATATATAAAGAAAAGGCAGGATGAATCACTCTTTGACAACGTTGGAAGCCTGCATGCCGCGCTGACCTTCAGTCAGATCGTATGTTACGTTCTGGCCTTCGTCCAGTGTCTTGAAGCCTTCCCCCTGGATAGCGGAGAAATGAACGAATACGTCCTTTCCGTCCTCACCAGTGATAAATCCATAACCTTTTTCTGCGTTGAACCACTTAACTGTACCCTTCATTACGGGACCTCCATAAATAAAAAAATATAGATTGACGGAAATTCATCAATCTTGATTGCGGATAGATTATATCGCCCGGTACTGGGATGTGTCAACCGTTTAATCATTCATTTTCCGCCTAATTTCACGAAAACGCAAAGTTTAAATATGCTAGACTTGTGCAACATGGCGATGATCAGTGGCCGATCACGGGTGGCAGGGGCGAAAAACTGGTTATATTTAATAAAAAAGGTGATTGAAATTCGTATGCAGGAGAGGCTTACAAGATGACAGACAGCAGACAGAAGATCAATATTCCGGAGCCTGCCAGAAAGGTCCTGGACCGGCTGCATGAATGCGGCTTCGAGGCCTATGTGGTGGGCGGCTGCGTCCGCGACAGTGTGTGCGGACTTGAGCCGGATGACTGGGATATCACAACCGGCGCGACACCTTCCCAGGTGCGCTCTGTATTCAGCAGGACCATCGACACGGGAATCGAGCACGGGACGGTCACGGTCCGGATGGACGGAGAGAGCCTGGAGGTCACGACCTTTAGGATCGACGGAGAGTACGCGGACCACAGACATCCCGACCGTGTCAGCTTTACGACGGATCTGGAGGAGGACCTGAAGCGGCGGGACTTCACCATCAATGCCATGGCCTACAGCGACAGGGACGGACTGATCGACCTGTTCGGCGGCATGGATGATCTGAAGAATGGGATTGTGCGATGTGTGGGAGATCCCAGGGAGCGGTTCACGGAAGACGCTCTGAGGATCTTTAGGGCGGTGCGTTTCTGCGCAAAGCTTGGATATACGCTGGATCCGGCTACGAAGGAGGCGGCAGTCGAGCTGGCGCCTTCCCTGGCCATGGTGAGTGCGGAGCGGATCCGCACGGAGCTGGAGAAACTGCTGGTCTCACCCCATCCGGAGATGATCCGCCTTGCCTGGGAGTGCGGGATCACGAAGGTGATCCTCCCGGAATTCGACGCGGAGATGGAGGCAGTCCAGAACAATCAGCACCACAGAATCACGGTGGGCGAGCATACGATCCGGACGCTGATGGCGGCAGAGCCGGACCGGATCCTCAGGCTGACCATGCTGCTGCACGACTCGGGCAAACCACTGTGCCAGACACAGACTCCGGACGGAGTCTACCATTACCGCGGGCACGCGGCGCCGGGGGCCGTGGTCGCGAAGGAGGTCCTGGAGCGCCTGAAATATGACAAGGCGACAGAGAGGACCGTCGTACAGCTGATCCGAAACCACTCCCTGTATCCGGAGCTGACGGAGGAAGGGGTCAGACGCTCGGTGGTGCAGCTGGGCGAGGACCTGTTTCCCCTGTTCCTGAAGGTCAAGAGGGCCGACATCGGCGGACAGAATCCGGAGGTGCAGAGCAGGAAGTTCGAGTACATGGATGAAGTCGAGGCAATCTACCGCAGGATCCTGGAGCGGGGAGACTGCCTGTCGCTGAAGAGGCTGGCAGTGACCGGAGACGACCTGATCCGTCTGGGAATCCCGAAGGGGAAGCAGATCGGAGAGATCCTGAACAGGCTTCTGGATGAAGTCCTGGCAGAGCCTGAGAAAAATGAAAAAGGCTTCCTGCTCGGAAGAGCGGCGGAACTTGCCGCGCTCTGAGCGGAAATATGCCCCGGCGGCAGATGACAATCCCGGGGTTTGATAGTATACTGGTTAAGGGTGTCCCGCCGATGGAAGAGCGGGGACGCTACACAGATTCAGGAAGGCAGAATAGAGTATGAAATTTATACAGACACCGGTGAAGGGGATGCAGGATTTCCTTCCCGAGGATATGGCTCTGAGACAGCACGTGCTCGGAGTGATCCGCGAGACCTACGGCAGATTCGGATTTACAGAGATCGAGACTCCGGTCATGGAGCATATCGAGAATCTGACCGGCAAAAACGGCGGTGAGAATGAGAAGCTGATCTTCAAGGTCGAGAAGAGAGGCAGGGAGCTGGAGAAAGCGCTCGGCAAGATCCAGGGCAGCGGGGAGATGAGTGCCGACGCGGCCGGAACAGAGCTTGCAGACAGCGCCCTTCGCTATGACCTGACAGTTCCGCTGTGCCGCTATTACAGCTGCCACAAGAACGAGCTGCCGACGCCCTTCAAGGCGCTGCAGATCGGCAACGTATTCCGCGCGGACCGTCCTCAGAAGGGACGTTTCCGTCAGTTCACCCAGTGCGATATAGATATCATCGGTGACAATTCCGTCATGGCGGAGATCGAACTGATCGCTGCCACCTCCGGAGCCCTTCACAGGATCTTCGCCGAGGTTGGCGTATCGGGATTCACCGTACACATCGGAGACCGCAGGATCCTCCGGGCGATGGCCAGCAGTGCCGGGTTTGCGGAAGAAGAGTACGACGAAGTGTTCATTATCCTCGACAAGATGGACAAGATCGGCCTTGACGGTGTGCGTGAAGAGCTTCTGTCCGGCGGATATGACCAGGAGAAGGTCGACCGGTATGTCAGCTACTTCAGGCTGTATCAGGAAGGAAAGGCCGAGGACGTCGCCTCCTTCATCGAGAGCACCTGCGCGGACGCCATCGAAGACGGCGCGGCGAAGGATATGGAGATGATCATGTCCGCGGCCCGGGCGATGATCAGCGAAGACATCACGCTGAAGTTCGACCCGACCCTGGTACGAGGCATGAGCTACTACACAGGGACGATCTTCGAGATCTCCATCGACAACTATTCATTTTCCATCGCAGGCGGCGGCAGATATGACAAGATGGTCGGCCGGTTCTGCGGACAGGATGCCCCGGCATGCGGCTTCTCCATCGGCTTTGAGCGGATCGTGACGATCCTGAAGGACCTGAACTGGAAGGAAGAGGGCGCCGGTCAGAAGATCGCTTATCTGGTCGACATGAAAGGCGCGGCAGACAGAGTCACGGAAGTGTTCGGCAAGGCTGCGGCGCAGCGCGCGGAAGGCATGACGGTGGTGGTACAGCCGCTGAAGAAGAATGCGAAGTTCCAGGTCGAGACTCTGGAGAAGAGCGGATATACGCACATCCTGAAGGTATATTCAGATACACAGCTGTAATTGGCGCATCACAGTATGGATTTACAGGCCCCCCGGGGACAGACCCGGGGATGCCTTAAGTAACAGAGTTGATACAGAGACTATGCAACCCATGTAAAAAGGAGAAGACCGTTATGGAAGATTACAGGGCAAGGTATGAAGAGTGGCTGAGCAATCCTTATTTTGATGAGGATACGAAGGCCGAGCTGAAGGCGATCGCCGATGATGAAAATGAGATCAAAGAGCGTTTCTATATGGATCTCGAGTTCGGCACCGCCGGTCTGCGCGGAATTATCGGTGCAGGCACCAACCGCATGAACATCTACGTTGTCCGGAAGGCAACGCAGGGCCTTGCGAACTATATTCTCAAGGTCGGCGCGGCTGAGAAGGGTGTCGCGATCGCGCACGATTCCCGCCGCATGCATGATGAGTTCACAGAGTGCGCGGCGCTTACGCTTGCAGCCAACGGCATCAAGGCCTATGTGTTTGACGCGCTCCGCCCGACTCCGGAGCTGTCCTATGCAGTCCGTCATCTGGGATGTGTAGCCGGCATCAACATCACAGCCAGCCACAATCCGCCGGAATACAACGGATACAAGGTCTACTGGGAAGATGGCGCGCAGATCACCCCGCCTCACGACAGCGGCATCATGGCTGAGGTAAAGGCAATTGCTGATTACTCCGCCTGCAAGACCATGGACAAGCAGGAAGCGGTCGACAAGGGTCTCTATGTCGTGATCGGCGAAGAGGTCGACAATGACTACATCGAAGAGCTGAAGAAGAATGTCCTTCATCCGGAAGCGATCCGCGAGCAGGCGAAGAACCTGAAGATCGTCTACACTCCGCTGCACGGAACCGGACTGGTCCCGGCTGTCAGAGTCCTGAAGGAGCTGGGCTTCGAGAACGTCACGGTCGTTCCGGAGCAGGAGAAGCCGGACGGAGATTTCCCGACCGTATCCTATCCGAACCCGGAGGCAGAAGAGGCATTTGCTCTCGGACTCAAGCTTGCTGAGGAGACCGGAGCTGATTTGGTCCTGGCTACCGACCCGGACGCAGACCGTCTCGGCGTGAGAGTCAGGGACAAGGAAGGCGTATACCATACTCTGACCGGAAACATGTCCGGCAGCCTTCTTGCGGACTATGAGATCGGACAGACCAAGGCGCTGAAGGGACTTCCCGCTGACGGCCTGCTGATCAAGACCATCGTTACCACGAACCTGGCAGACGCGATCTGCAAGTACTATGGTGTTGCAGAGTATGAGTGCCTGACCGGCTTCAAGTGGATCGGACGTCAGATCCTGAAGATGGAAAATGAGAAGAAGGGAACCTATCTCTTCGGATTCGAGGAGAGCTACGGCTGCCTGATCGGAACCCATGCCCGCGATAAGGACGCGATCGTTGCCGTCATGGCACTGTGCGAGGCTGCTGCATACTACAAGACCAAGGATATGACCCTGTGGGATGCGATGCTCGACCTGTATGAGCGCTGCGGATACTACAAGGATGACATCAAGTCCGTCGGACTTGCAGGTATCGAAGGTCTCCAGAAGATCCAGCAGATCATGGCGACGCTCCGTGCAGAACCGCTCAAGGAGCTGGCAGGCTACAAGGTACTGAAGGTCCGCGACTATCAGAACGATACGATCCTGGATCTGCAGTCCGGAACCGAGACCGACACCGGCCTTCCGAAGTCCAACGTCCTGTACTATGAGATGACGAATGACGCATGGCTGTGCGTACGTCCGTCCGGAACCGAGCCGAAGATCAAGTTCTACTTCGGCGTGGTGGGAGATTCTCTGGAGGATGCGGACGCGAAGAGTGCCGCCTTCGGCGCAGAAGTGCTGGCAGTCATCGACGAGATGCTGAAATAAGGCAGTACCTGCCGAAAAGGCCCTCAATAAGGCATTTCCGGGCCCCTGTGCTTGACAAATAAGCATAACGGGGATATAAGTAAACAGAGTGCCCCCTGAGGGCGGGTTAAAGAATTATTTTTAAATAAAAAGGAGTAATCTCATGAATAAGACAGAACTTGTAGCCGCTATGGCTGATAACGCCGGACTGACCAAGAAGGATGCCGAGGCAGCTCTGAAGGCATTTGTTGAGACTGTTGAAGCAGCTCTGAAGGCTGGCGATAAGGTTCAGATCGTAGGTTTCGGTACTTTCGAAGTTTCTGAGAGAGCAGCCCGTGAGGGAAGAAATCCGCAGACTGGCGAGACCATGAACATCGCTGCTTCCAAGAGCCCGAAGTTCAAGGCTGGCAAGGCTCTGAAGGATGCTCTGAACTGATCATTGAAGATCGGGCGATGCTGCATCACTGATATAGATGGATGGTTCTGGCCCCCTGTCCGGAAGGACAGGGGGTTTATTACAGGGGTAAGAGATGAGACTTGATAAATATCTGAAGGTTTCCCGGCTGATCAAGAGGCGCACGGTGGCCAATGAAGCCTGTGACGCCGGAAGGGTACAGATCAACGGCAGGCCCGCGAAGGCCTCCGCGCAGGTGAATGTGGGAGATGTGATCGAGATCGCCTTCGGGAACCGCTCTGTAAAGGCCGAGATCCTCAGCGTCGCGGAAACCGTCCGCAAGGAAGAGGCCCAGGAGATGTTCCGCTACCTGTGAATTTTTTACATTTCTGTTACAATTGACACAATTGGCGGATTAGGGGTTGAATTCGCTGTTTAAACAGCTTAAACTGATACATAGTATAAGTATAAATATCACGCATGTCGGATGCGGGGAGACGGCTGGGGAGGCCGGCGGAAGACAGCGGGAAAGTAAGGGGTACAATCAGATGGCGTCAAGGTACAGCCGCCCGGTTTCGGTCGCGAACCGACGGGGCATGAGACTTATTGTAGTTGTTGTGCTGATCATGGTAATCGCACTTGCAGTGCGCTGCAGGAGTCTTATCAACAAGAATGAGACTTATGCACAGCAGATCGATCTGCTGGAGCAGCAGATTACGGAAGAGAACGGCAGGACCGAGAACATCGAGGAATTCCGCGATTATACGAAGACGAATCCCTACATCGAGAAGGTTGCCCGGGAGAAGCTGGGGCTGGTCTATCCGGACGAGATCATATTCCAGCCGGAAGACTGATGCGGATTCTATAACAGGAGACCAGGCGCTCTGTGGAGGTATTCCACGGGGCGCTTTTTTTGAAGGCATGAGTGCACATGGATGATTTTCTGAGACAGGTGAGCGGGACGATCTCCCGCTGGCAGATGCTGCAGCCGGGGGACAGCGTCCTTGCCGCGGTGTCGGGTGGCGCGGACTCGGTCTGCCTTGTGCTGGCGCTGAAGGAGCTGGGGTACAGGGTGCATGCCCTCCATGTAGAGCATGGAATCCGGGGGCAGGAGAGCCTGGAGGACTGTGCATTTGTCCGGAAGCTGTGCGAGGAGCATGAGATCCCCCTGACGGTGGAGCAGATCGACGCGCCGGCCCTCGCCGCCAGGAGCGGGCGCTCCGTGGAGGAGGCTGCCAGGGACGCGCGCTACCGGATCATCCGGGAGATATTGAAGAGACTGAAGATCCGGCATGCCGCCGTTGCCCACCACAGGGACGATCAGGCGGAGACGGTCCTGTGGAATCTGATGCGGGGGAGCAGCCTGACCGGCCTGTGCGGGATCCTTCCCGTGCGAAGGATGGAGGAGACCGGGCTGTGCCTCATCCGCCCGCTGCTGGAAACAGGAAGAGATGAGATCGAGGCGTGGCTGACCGGCCGCGGCCAGTCCTGGAGAACAGACCGGACGAATCTGGACACGAACATCACCAGGAACGCGATCCGGCTGGAGATCCTTCCGCAGATGGAGGAGCTCAATGCCAGGGCCCGTCTTCATATCGCGAAGACGGCCGAAGACCTGGCGCAGGTGGAGCGCTATCTGGAGGATGTGACGCAGCTGGCTTATGCCGAAGCTGTGAGCACTGCGGATGATCTGATTATCGACCTGGGAGCTCTGTCAAGGCAGCCTGAACTGATCCGCGGCAGGGTCCTGCACCGGGCCATCGGCCAGGCCGGCGGAGGCCTGAGAGATATCACCCGGGAACATGTCGAGTCGGTGATGAGACTGAGCGGGATGGACAACGGCAGGAGGATCAGCCTGCCGGGCGGTCTGACGGCAGTTCGCGAGGAGGGTATCCTCCGCCTGACATACGAGTCCCCGTCTTCATATGAAGAGGAGGTTCGGATCGACCGGGATGGGGTATACCGGTTTCCGGGAGGCCTTGTGCTGAAGGCAGAATTTGGCGTCTGGCAGGGCGGTGATGTCTCCAAAAAGAAGTACACGAAGACTCTGGCGTATGATACAATGACTCCGTATCTTACGCTGCGCACCCGCAGGGAGGGGGACTGGATCCAGGTCAATTCCCACGGAAGGCGCAGGAAACTGAAGGAGTATCTGATCGATGAGAAGATCCCCAGAGGCAGAAGGGGTCAGATCCCTCTCATCGCGCAGGGAAGCCATGTGCTCTGGGTGATCGGCCACCGCATCAGCGAGGCGGCCAAGGTATCCGAAGGCGTTCATTTTGCCAGGATCACGGTTCTCCCGGAGGAGGAAGTGAAGGGCCGCGAAACGGCTGACAGGAGAGATTTATGAAAGAGACGACAAGAGTTCTGATTCCGGAAGAAAAGGTAGATGAGAGGATCGCGCAGCTTGGAGAGCAGATCAGCAGGGATTACGAGGGGAAGCAGGTCCATCTGATCGGGATCCTGAAGGGAAGCATATTTTTTATCTGTGAGCTGGCCAAGAGGATCACAGTCCCGGTGACGATGGACTTTATGTCCGTTTCCAGCTACGGCGCCGGCACCAAGTCCAGCGGCGTTGTTAAGCTGATCAAGGATCTTGATGAGTCCATCGAAGGCAAGGATATCCTGGTGGTGGAGGACATCATCGATTCCGGCCACACACTGAGCTACCTGCTGAAGAATCTCAGCAGCCGCAATCCTGCCTCGATCCGCCTGTGCACCCTGCTGGACAAGCCGGAGCGCAGAGAGGTCGACGTGGAAGTTGACTATCAGGGATTCTCGATCCCGGATGAATTCGTGATCGGCTATGGCCTTGATTACGACCAGAGATATCGCAATCTTCCCTACATAGGGGTTCTGTCACTCACAGAGGAGTAATGTTATTTTGAATAAATCAGCCAGAAGTACAGGTTTCTATATAGTGCTCGGCCTGCTGTGCATCTTTCTGATCTTCGCGCTGCGGGACAGCTTCAACGGCCGCAGCGACATCACGGAGAAGGAGCTCGTCTCCATGTTGGAGAAGGGCCACGTCTCCAAGGTGGTCGTGATCCAGAATGAGGAGGTCCCCACGGGCACCCTGCAGGTCACGACTTCTGAAAATGAGATTCTGACGGTCAATGTGACCGATACGACCCGGGCGGTCGACCTATTAGATGACTATGACGTAACCGTCAGCATAGAGGATGTGGCCAGGCGCAGTACGCTGTTCACGATGGTGCTTCCGGCACTGATGAGCGGCGCGATGGTCCTCCTGCTGATCATGTTCCTGAACCGTCAGCAGGGCGGAGGCAACTCTGCCATGATGAACTTCGGCAAGAGCCGGGCGAGGATGTTCACGCCCGACGCGAAGAAGGTTACCTTCGCGGATGTCGCAGGCCTGCAGGAGGAGAAGGAAGAGCTGGCAGAGATCGTGGAATTCCTGTCAGAGCCGGCCAAGTTCCTGAATGTCGGCGCCAGGATTCCCAAGGGGGTGCTCCTGGTGGGCCCTCCCGGAACTGGTAAGACGCTGATCGCCCGCGCGGTTGCCGGAGAGGCCGGGGTTCCGTTCTTCTCGATCTCCGGATCAGACTTCGTGGAGATGTTCGTAGGTGTCGGCGCGAGCCGTGTGCGCGACCTGTTCGAGGAAGCGAAGAAGAATCAGCCCTGTATCGTATTCATCGATGAGATCGATGCAGTGGGACGCCGCAGAGGCACAGGTATGGGCGGCGGCCACGACGAGAGGGAGCAGACACTGAACCAGCTGCTTGTCGAGATGGACGGCTTCTCTGAGAATGAAGGCATCATCGTGATGGCAGCTACGAACCGTGTGGATATCCTCGATCCCGCGATCCTGCGTGCCGGCAGGTTTGACCGTCAGGTGACGGTGGGCCGCCCGGACGTGAAGGGACGTGAAGAGATCCTGAAGGTCCATGCCAGAAATAAGCCGCTGGCGGATGACGTGGATCTTGGCGCGGTGGCCCGCACGACGGCGGGATTTACCGGGGCAGACCTGGAGAATCTGATGAATGAGGCAGCGATCCTGGCCGCGAAGGAGAAGAGAGTCTTCCTGAAGCAGCAGGACATCGAGCAGGCGTTCATCCGGATCGGGATCGGAGCGGAGAAACACAGCCGCATCATCTCTGAGAAGGAGAAGCGCATCACTGCCTACCACGAGTCGGGGCACGCGATCCTGTTCCATCTTCTCCCGGATGTGGGACCAGTCCATACGATCTCTATCATACCCACCGGCCACGGTGCCGCGGGCTATACGATGCCGCTGCCGGACAAGGATTACATGTTCGAGACCAAGGGCAGGATGTTCCAGCAGATCGTGGTCTCCCTGGGCGGAAGAGTCGCAGAGGAGCTGGTCATCGGGGACATCACCACAGGTGCGTCCCAGGATATCAAGCAGGCTACGGATGCGGCCAGGGCGATGGTCACCAAGTACGGCTTCTCCGAGAAGCTGGGACCGATCAACTATGAGCAGGGCGAGGATGAGATCTTCATCGGCAAGGATCTGGCCCACACCCGCCAGTATGGCGAGCAGGTCGCTTCCGTCATCGATGACGAGGTCAAGCAGATCATAGACGAGGCTTATGCCAAAGCGTATGAACTGATCTCGTCTCACAGGGATATCCTTGATAAGTCGGCGGCGCTGCTGATCGAGAAGGAAAAGGTGTCCCGCGAAGAATTCGAGGCACTGTTTGTGTAACAGAATACGGGTCCGGACATGCGCGGGCGGATGCGGCGCTGACAGACGCTCCTGCATGTTTAGATAATTTGCACAAAATTAAAAAATTTATTTAGACAAGTTTGAGCATACTTATTTTGAACTTTATGCTATAGTACTATTGTGTAAAACCCCAATACATAAATAGTTTTGCTACACCCCATAAGAGAATACCTTCTCCAAATGAAAAGGGACAGCGCTCAGGCGTTGTTCCTTTTCTAATAATATAGAAGGGAGAGGGCAGGAACGGTAAGGATATCTGGAATGTATACACCATATAGCAGAAAGATATACAGTCAGGCGATGCGGACCTCCCGCTATGTCATGGAGATGATCCCGACACTGAACAGGGAGGCTCTGTTCGCGGATGAGAGCCGGGAGTATGTATCCCCGCCGGAGCCTGAGGTCGGAGAGCTCGTGACCTTCCGGGTGCGCACGGCAAGGGCCAATGTGGATGAGGTCTGGCTTGTCAGTGAGCACATGCGCCAGAGACTGGAATTCGAGAAGACCCGGGGACTCTTTGACTTCTATACGACAAAAGTCGAGATGGGAAGAGATGTCCTGAGCTATTATTTCATGATCATCAGCGGGAATGCCCGCGAGGGCCTGGGCAAGACCGGAGTTGTCAGCAGGCGGGAGGACATCGTCCCCTTCCGGCTCTGTCCCGGCTTCTCCACGCCCGACTGGGCCAAGGGAGCGGTCATGTATCAGATCTTCACGGACCGGTTCTGCAACGGGGATCCGTCCAATGATGTGCTGGACGGCGAGTATTCCTACATCGGCAGGAACGTCCGGCAGGTGAAGGACTGGTATCAGAGACCGGAGAGCATGGATGTGGGCAACTTCTACGGCGGTGACCTGGAGGGTGTGCGGCAGAAGCTGGATTACCTGCAGGAGCTGGGGGTGGAGGCGATCTATTTCAACCCTCTGTTCGTGTCTCCGTCGAATCACAAGTATGATACCCAGGATTATGACCATATCGATCCCCACTACGGGAAGCTGGTGGTGGATGAGGGAGAGCTCCTGGGGCCGGATCAGACGGATAATGAGGCGGCCACCCGCTATATCTGCAGGGTGACCCGGAAGGAGAACCTGGAGGCCTCCGACGCGCTCTTCTGCACGCTGGTGCAGGAGGCCCATGAGAGGGGAATCCGCGTCATCCTGGACGGTGTGTTCAACCACTGCGGTTCCTTCAACAAATGGCTGGACCGGGAGAAGATCTACAGCGCTCAGGATGGCTATGAGAAGGGAGCCTACCGCTCCGCCTCCTCGCCCTACAGAGAGTACTTCCAGTTCGACGATACCGATGACAGCCGCTGGCCGGACAACGGTTCCTATTCCGGATGGTGGGGCCATGATACGCTTCCGAAGCTCAATTACGAGGGCTCGGAGAAGCTCTGTTCCTATATCCTGTCGGTTGCGAGAAAATGGGTATCGCCGCCGTTTAACGCGGACGGCTGGCGCCTGGACGTGGCCGCGGATCTCGGACACAGCCCGGAGTTTAACCATAAGTTCTGGAAGGCCTTCCGGCATGAGGTGAAGGCGGCAAATCCCGATGCGGTGATCATAGCGGAGCATTATGGAGACGCCTCTTCATGGCTTGGCGGGGACCAGTGGGATACGGTCATGAACTATGACGCCTTCATGGAGCCCATGACCTGGTTCTTCACCGGGATGGAGAAGCATTCGGATGATTTCAACCCGGATCTTCTGGGAGACGCGTGGCAGTTCCGCTGCTCCATGGAGCGCAATATGTGCGCCTTCATGCAGCCGTCTCTTCTGTGCTCCATGAACCAGCTCTCGAACCACGACCATTCCAGATTCCTGACAAGGACGAATCATACGACCGGAAGGATCTCGGACTTTGACTTTGACGCAGCCTCCGAGGATGTGGACCCTGCAGTCATGAGGGAGGCGGTCCTCTTCCAGATGACCTGGCCGGGCGCTCCGACCCTGTACTACGGGGACGAGGCGGGGATGACCGGGTTCACGGATCCGGACAGCCGCAGGCCCTATCCCTGGGGAAGGGAAGACCGCAGGATGCTTCATTTCCACAAGGATGCCATCGCCTTTCACAAGGAGAATAAGGTGCTGAAGTTCGGTTCGGTCCGTTTCCTGAAGGGAGATAAGGACTTCATCTCCTACGCCCGGTTTGACCAGAAGGAGCAGATCGTGTGCGCCTTCAACAATTCAGATCATGACATGGAAGTGACCATACCGGTCTGGATCGCGGGAGTCTCCCAGGAAGGAGAGATGACCAGAGTCTTTGCCACCGACCGGACCTCCTGGACCAGGGAGAAAAAGAAGTACAAGGTGGAAAATGGAGAGATTTCGCTGCATCTTGGCCCGAAGACGGGGGTGGCACTGGCCGCCCACACCAATGCCAGGTTTGCACAGAAGCCCAGATGGTGGTAATCTGAAACATACTGCATGCACCGATGCATCAAAAACTAATAACAGAGGGGTATTCAAATATGAAGATAGTAGTTCTTTGCGGCGGCATCAGCACCGAGAGAGAGATTTCCATAGTTTCCGGAACACAGGTATGTCTGGCGCTCCGCAAGAAGGGCCACAGGGCGATCCTGCTGGACGTGTTCTGCGGTGACGAGCGCATCAAGAACGCGGGGCCGGATTCATTTCCGGAGGAATATGACGTGGAAGCGGCGGCAGCCTACGCAAGGTCTTTTGACGATAAGCTGGAAGAGATCAGGAAGACGAGAGACTGGTTTTTCGGCCCGAATGTGCTGAAGCTGTGCAATGCGTCCGATACAGTGTTCATGGCCCTGCACGGATCGAACGGCGAGGACGGCAAGCTCCAGGCGACCTTTGAGCTGCTGGGCATCCCCTACACCGGCAGCAGCTACCTGGGAAGCGCCCTTGCCATGGACAAGAATCTGTCCAAGCAGCTGTTCAGGGAAAATGATGTCCCGACCCCGAAGGGGATCGTTGTGTACAGGGGAGAAGAGGTGAAGAGCCCGGAAGAGAACGGTGTCGGACTTCCGTGCGTCGTGAAGCCTGCCTGCGGCGGCTCCAGCGTCGGTGTCAGCATCCCGCGGACGGAACAGGAGTATTACAAGGCGGTGGAGGACGGCTTCTCCTATGAGAGCGTTCTGATCGTGGAGCAGTATATCAATGGCAGGGAGTTCTCCTGCGGCGTTGTGGACGGGGAGGCCTATCCGGTGATCGAGATCGCCCCGCTGCAGGGCTTCTATGATTACACCAACAAATACAAGGCAGGTTCTACGGTGGAGACCTGCCCGGCAGACATCCCGGAGGATGTCACGAAGAAGATCCAGGAGACCTGCGTCAAAGCATATCACGCGCTGCGTCTGACCAGCTATGGCCGGATCGACCTGATGATGGATCAGGACCAGAATATCTACTGCCTGGAGGCCAACACCCTTCCGGGCATGACGCCTACGAGCCTGCTTCCCCAGGAAGCGGCGGCGAAGGGGATCGATTTCCCGTCGCTGTGCGAGAAGCTGATCGAGGTTTCGGTGAGAGACAAGGACTGATCATTTCGCGCCGCAGACCGGGACTACAGAGAGGAAATGTATGAGAGGATTGACATTACAGAAGATCGCGGAAGTGACTGAAGGAACCCTGCACCTGTCCATGCTGTCCCCGGGCGGGATCTTCGGAACGGTGGATGAGGATTCTCTGAGAAGAGCCCAGCATGCTACGAAGGACGCCTATGAGCGCTGCAGCATGATGGAGGTGGGCTCCATCACCACCGACAGCCGGAAGGCGGGGGAAGGTTCTCTGTTTGGCGCCATCGTCGGTGCCAGGGTGGACGGGCATGATTTCATCCCTTCCGTCTATGAGCAAGGCGCGCTGTGCGTCCTGTCCGAGAGGGTTCTGGGCAAACAGGATCTCTTCAGGGACACTGCCGGAGGCAACGGAACGCTGGTGCGTCCGTGGATCGAGGTCAATGATACCCAGAGCGCGCTGCAGCAGATCGCCCGAGAGTATCTGAAGGTCATGAAGATCCCGGTGGTCGGCATCACAGGCTCTGTGGGCAAAACCTCTACTAAGGAGATGATCGCCGCGGTCCTGTCCGTCAAGTTCAACACGCTGAAGACAGAGGGGAACTTTAACAATGACCTCGGCCTTCCGCTGACGGTCTTCCGGCTGCGGGACGAGCATGAGATCGCAGTCCTGGAGATGGGCGTGAGTCATTTCGGCGACATGACCCGGCTTGCCAGGATCGCGAATCCGGACATTATGGTCATTACCAATATCGGGACCTGCCATCTGGAATTCCTTAAGAACAGGGACGGTGTGTTCCGCGCGAAGACGGAGGTCTTCTCCTATGTGAAACAGAATGGCCGTGTAATCCTGAACGGCAATGACGACAAGCTCAGGGCCGTGGACGATGTACACGGCATCCGCCCCATATTCTACGGGGTGGACAGTGATCAGGAAGGTGCGCAGGATCTGGGCGCCGGCGTGAAGATGGAATATCCGGGAGATCTTGCCTCAGAACAGTGCGTCCGCGTATCGGACATACAGCTTCAGGGCTTTGACGGTTCTGTGTGCACCCTTCACACTCCGGCAGGGGATCTGACGGTCCACGTACCGATCCCCGGGATCCACAATGCATCCAACGCGGCAGCTGCTGCGGCAGTGGGACTTGCCTGCGGCATGACTCTGGATGAGATCCGCCGCGGCATAGAGGGCGCGCAGACCATCTCGGGACGTTTCAGGATCATCAAGACAGACCGGATGACCGTGATCGATGACTGCTACAATGCCAACCCGGTCTCCATGAAGTCCTCCGTCGCAGTGCTCGAACAGGGCAGCGGCCGCAGGGTCGCCATACTGGGAGACATGGGCGAGCTTGGAGAGGACGAGGTACAGCTTCATGAGAGCGTCGGCGCATACTCGGCCGGCCGGGTAGACCACCTGGTGGCGGTAGGCGCTCTGGCGAAGAATCTGTATGAGGCAGCCCGCAGGGAGAACCCGGCGCTGTCAGCCTCCTGGTATGCCACCGTTGACGAATTCCTTGCCCATAAGGATGAGGAACTGAAGGATGGAGACAGCGTACTGGTCAAGGCAAGTCATTTCATGCAGTTCACCCGGATCGTGGAGGAACTATGTTTATAATCGCAGGGCTGGGAAATCCCGGCCGTAAATATGAGAAGACCCGCCATAACTGCGGCTTTGAGGCGCTGGATGTCCTGGCGGACCGCTACAGGATCGACGTGACCCAGGACAAGTTCCACGCGAAGATCGGCACGGGAGTGATCGAAGGACAGAAGGTCCTTCTTATGAAACCGCAGACCTACATGAACCTGAGCGGGGAAGCGGTGCAGGCGGCCTGCGCCTATTATAAGGTAGATCCGACGGCGGAGCTGATCGTCCTGTACGATGACATCAGCCTGGATCCGGGACAGATCCGGGTCCGTGCCCGGGGATCGGCGGGCGGCCACAACGGCATGAAGAGCATCATACAGATGCTGGGGACGGAACAGTTTCTGAGGATCCGGATCGGGACCGGCCGCCAGCCCTCTGACTATGCGCAGACGGACTGGGTGCTGGGTCATTTCCCGTCAGACCAGATCTCAGATATGGCAGACGCCTTCGACCGCGCCGCAAAGGCGGCGGCCAGCCTGCTCACGGAGGATCCGGAGAAGGTCATGAGCGTCTATAACAGGAAACAGGAGCATCAGGAGCAGGAATGATACGAGCGCTGTATGAGCCGATGCTGGAGCTGGAGACCTTCCGGCAGATCCGCGGCAGGATGCAGAAGAATACAGGAGTGATACAGGTGGGCGGCTGCATAGATTCGCAGAAAGCCCACCTCATTGCGTGCCTTGCAGAGGAATATCCGGTCACCTGCATCATCGCGCCGGATGATCTGCGCGCCAGGGAGATCTATGAGAACTACAGGGTCTTTGACAGGGATGTGCTTCTGTACCCGGCACGCGACTATATCTTCTTCCAGGCAGACCTGCAGAGCAGGACACAGACGACGAACCGCGTCCGCTGCATGAAGGCGCTGGCGGACATCACCTCCGGCAGGGCAAGAGAGCGGGTCACGGTGATCGTGACGATGTCCGCCCTCATGGGACACTGCATGAAGACGGAGAACTGGATGGACGCGGTGCGCTCATTTTCCGTGGGAGACGAGATCGATCTGAATGAAGAGCGCGCGGCCCTGTCCGCGATCGGATACGAGCGTACCGACCAGGTGGAGGAGCCGGGGCAGTTCGCCAGCAGGGGCGGTATCTTTGACATCTACCCCCTTACGGAGGACAACCCGGTCCGGATCGAGCTGTGGGGAGATGAGATCGACAACATCCGCATCTTTGATCCGGAGTCCCAGCGTGCCCGGGACCAGATCGAGCGGATCTATATCTATCCGGCATCGGAGTTCGTGACCTCGCCCCAGGTGACGGAGGAAGGCCTTAGGAAGATCGGGAAGGAAGCGCAGAAGGCGGAGAAGCTGTTTCGCAGCAAACAGCGTTCGGAGGAAGCCTGCCGCGTCAGCCAGATCCTGCCGGATGCCAGAGACAGGCTGGAGGACTTCGGGGACACCACCGTCATGGAAGGCCTGTGCGACTACTTCTATCCGGAGGTAGTCTCATTTCTCGACTATTTCCCGAAGGGGACGGCATTCTTCCTGGATGAGCCCCAGCGCGCCAGAGAGAGCGCGGACGCGGTGGAGGAGGAATTCCGCGACAGCATGACCCACCGCCTGGAGAAGGGCTATATCCTTCCCGGGCAGATGAATCTGCTCTTCACCCGCAGGCAGATCACCGACAGGCTTCAGGAGAGCGGTCTGGTCTGTCTGACCACCCAGTCTGACGTGCGAAGCCCCTTCCAGATATCGATGAAGTATGATATCCATGCTGCGGGCTGCGGCGTGTATAACAGTAATTTCTCCCTGCTGGTCAAGGACCTGCTGGGCTACAAGAGACAGAAATACCGCGTCGTCCTGCTCTGCGCGTCGAGAACCCGCGGACAGCGACTGGCGAATGACCTGACCGACAACGGGGTGGTGGCCTTCTATTCTGAAAATGAAGACCGCGTCCTGCAGGGCGGAGAGGTCATGGTTACCTACGGCAATACCCACAGGGGCTATGAATATCCGCTGGTGAAGTTTGCCGTACTGTCCGAATCGGATATCTTCGGCCAGCAGCGCCGCAAAAAGAAGAAGGCGGCAAAGACCGGCAAGACGATCGCGTCCTTCACCCAGCTGTCTCCCGGCGACTATGTGGTTCATGAAAACCACGGCATCGGCATCTACCGCGGCGTAGAGAAGATCATGGTCGACGGGATCCAGAAGGATTACATGAAGATCGAGTACGCCGGGGGCTCCAACCTCTTTGTCCTCGCCACCGCCCTGGATCTGATCCAGAAATACGCGGACGCGGAGTCAAAGGCGCCCCGGATCGCGAAGCTTGGCTCTGAGACCTGGTCAAAGACGAAGTCCAGAGTCCGCACGGCCGTGGAAGAGGTGGCCCAGGAGCTGGTCGATCTCTATGCGGCAAGATCCCGTCAGACTGGATACGCATACAGTCCGGACAGCTCATTTCAGACCGAGTTTGAGGAACTGTTCCCCTTCGAGGAGACCCACGATCAGCTGCAGGCGATCGCGGACACGAAGAAGGACATGGAGTCCACGAAGATCATGGACCGCCTGATCTGCGGCGATGTCGGCTACGGCAAGACGGAGATCGCGATCCGCGCTGCCTTCAAGGCGGTCACGGATGGGCGCCAGGTGGCGATCCTGGTTCCGACCACGATCCTTGCCCAGCAGCATTACAATACCTTCGTGCAGAGGATGAAGGATTATCCCGTGGAGATTGGGCTGCTGAGCCGTTTCCGCACAAAAACCGAGATGGACGAGACCATCAAAGGATTGAAGGCAGGAACCGTGGATATCGTGATCGGCACCCACCGGCTTCTGTCGAAGGATGTGCAGTTCAAGCAGCTGGGCCTCCTGGTTATCGATGAGGAGCAGCGCTTCGGAGTCGCCCACAAGGAAAAGATCAAGGAGATGCGCAAGGACGTCGACGTCCTGACCCTGACGGCAACTCCGATCCCCAGGACTCTGCACATGAGTCTGGCCGGGATCCGGGATATGAGCGTCCTGGAGGAGGCACCCCAGGACCGCCTGCCCATCCAGACCTTTGTCATGGAATACAGTGACGAAACCATCCGGGAGGCGATCACCCGGGAGCTTGCCAGGGGAGGACAGGTCTACCTGGTCTACAACCACGTATCGACAATCGCCGATATGGCTGCCCGGGTCGAGGAACTGGTGCCGGAGGCAAGGGTGACCTATGCCCACGGGCGGATGTCTTCCAGCAAGATCGAAGACATCATGTACGACTTCATCAACCGCAATGTAGATGTGCTGGTCACCACGACCATTATTGAGACCGGCATGGACATCTCCAACGCCAATACGATGATCATCTGTGACGCAGACCGCATGGGACTGGCGCAGCTGTACCAGCTCAGAGGCCGCGTGGGAAGGTCCAACCGCACCGCGTACGCATTTCTCATGTACAGGCGCAACCGGATGCTGAAGGAGACCGCGGAGAAGAGACTCGGCGCGATCCGCGAGTATACGGAGCTGGGATCGGGTTTCCGCATCGCCATGCGGGACCTGGAGATCCGCGGCGCCGGCAACATGCTGGGCAAGGCCCAGTCCGGCCATATGGCGGAGGTGGGCTACGATCTGTACTGCAAGCTGCTCAATGCCTCTGTCATGAAGCTGAAGGGAGAATCCACGGCCAGCTCAGAATTCGACACCGCGATCGACCTTACGATCGACGCGTTCCTGCCGGATTCCTATATTCCCAATGAAAACCAGAAGCTGGATCTGTACAAGCGTATCGCCTCCATATCCGGAGAGGATGAGTATGAGGACATGCTGGACGAGCTCATGGACCGCTACGGAGAGCCTCCCAGAAGCGTCCAGAACCTGCTGAAGGTGGCCCTGATCAAGAGCAAGGCCCACGATGCCTGCCTGACGGAGCTGACGCAGAAGCAGGATGAGCTGCGCTTCGTGCTCTGGCAGAAGGCGCCGATCGACCCCGACAAGGTGGGTCCCTTCATGCAGCGCTACAACCGGCGGCTGCGCTTTGTCGCGGGCGACAAGCCTCATTTCGCCTACATCCTTCCTGCCAAAGGAGGCGGGGTCTGCGATGTGCTGGGAGAGGCAGAGCACCTGATCGACGACATGCGCAGTGAGCTGCTGTCCGCGCCGGATCCTGCAGACGGGCAGGATCATGTTTGACGGGTTACGATTTCACAGGTAAGCCTGTATTATCTGCATAGAGTTCTGCGGGCACAGATGAAAACCATAGGAAGCCGACTGAGCTTTGCAAGTTGCTGCAGCCGCGGGTGCTGAACGTCCAGTGGACGTTGGAACGAAGTGGAGGCGACCACGCATCTATAGGAGCCGGGAGCGGCTGCAATGCAACCGCAGCAAAGTGAAGGCAGGCAACGTGTTTTCATTGTGCCCGCAAACTCGAAGCGATACAGGCTTACCTGTGAACAGAACCCGCATCAGTGCATGACATGCACAGAAACGGTTGCAGTTGCAGGATAAAACGATTATAATTATCGGGTGTCTCTGGGTTTGTTTCTGCCTGGGAATATCAGGGGCCGGGCAGGGCTTCAGGGCACAGATTGTTAAGTGTGAGAAGGAGAATAGTGGCAATGAGTAAATTATGGAAGAAGGGTGCGGCTCTTGTGCTTGCAGCTGCTATGTGCGCCAGCGCGCTTGGCGGATGCGCGAAGAAGACAGAGGCAAAGCCGGTCTATACGTTTAACGGCGAGAAGGTCGATGTGAATCTGACCAATTTCCTGCTCCGCTATGAGCAGGCAGCGATCGACACCTCCTACGGCGCGATGTTCAGCTCCTATTACGGACAGAGCATGTGGACGCTGGATATGTCCGGTACCGGCGAGATCTACGAGACGACCTACAAGACCCAGTTCGGCGAGAGCTTAGAGAAGCTGCTCCTTGCCGAAGCCCATGCGGGTGACTACGGCGTTGAGGTCACAGAGGACGAGAAGGCAGCGATCACAGCCGCAGCCACGAAGTTCATGAGTGACAACGACAAAGAGACACTTGATTCCATGAATGCGACCCAGGAAGTGGTCGAGCGTGCCCTGACCCTGCATACGATCCAGGCGAAGGTCGAGAAGGAAGTTGCCAAGGACGTTGATACGAACGTCTCCGATGAGGAAGCGGCTCAGACGACGGTCTCCTATATCCAGTACACTCCGGTCACAGAGGCTGAGACCGAAGCGGCTGCTGAGACAGAGGCAGAGGGTGCCATGACCGAGGCGGAAGCTGCCATGACCGAGGGCGAGACCAGTCCTGAGACAGAGGCAGAGACGGCTCTGGCAGAGACCGAAGAGGCAGACAAGACCAAGTCGGCCGATGAGACGGAAGCGGCTGCACCGGCTGAGACGGAAGCGCAGGCAGTCACCGAGGCAGAGAGCGAGACGGAGGATCCGGCGCTCACTGCTGCGAAGGAGAAGTACAGGGCGATGGCAGAGGAGACTCTTGCCAGCATCCAGTCCGGAGAGGTCGATTTTGAGACGGCGTCTGCTGATGCCGATGCGCTTGAAGACAGCAGCATCAGGACCGGAAGCTATACCTATGGCAGCGAGGATACCTATCCTTCCCAGGAGATCATGGATGCGGCATCCGGACTTGCGGACGGAGAAGTGTTCGACCAGGTCGTAGAATCCAATGACATGTACTATATCCTGCATATGGATGCAGTCTTTGACGAGGAAGCCACCGAGTCCAGGAAGGAAGAGATCGTCGATGAGCGTAAACAGGAGCTGATCGATACCGCCTATGACGGCTGGATCAATGAGGCAACCTGGGAGGTCGACGCAGCCGCGCTTGCACTCATTTCCATGACAGACCGGACCTATACCGCTCCGGAGACGGTGGATACAGAGGCTGCGGAAGGCAGTACTGCAGAGACAGAATCTGATACGGCAGCTGTGGCAGACACAGAGGCAGAGGAGGCTGCGGCGGCAGCTGAGACAGAGGCGGATACAACAGCCGGAACCGAGGCTGAGTAAGATACTGTTGCAACCGAATGTCAATGAGCGGAGGGCCTGACTATGAAGCTGCTGGAAGAACGTATCAGGAAAGATGGAGTTGTCAAGGAAGGAAATATCCTGAAAGTAGACAGCTTCCTCAATCACCAGATGGATGTAGCACTTTTCAATGCCATGGGCGAAGAATGGAAGCGTCTGTTCGCTGACCGCCCGATCAACAAGATTCTGACGATTGAGGCATCCGGGATCGCTATTGCCGCGATCGTGGCCCAGCACTTCAATGTGCCGGTCGTATTTGCCAAGAAGGCTCAGAGCGTCAATCTTGACGGTGAGATGTATACGACAAAGATCGAGTCATTCACCCACAAGAGAACCTACGATGTGATCGTATCCAAGAAGTTCCTGAGCAGTGAGGACCACATCCTCGTCATCGATGATTTCCTGGCAAATGGCTGCGCCGTGGACGGCCTGATCGACCTGATCCAGTCTGCGGGAGCAACTGTGGAAGGCGTGGGCATCGCCATCGAGAAGGGCTTCCAGACCGGCGGCAAGGTGCTGCGGGACAAGGGAATCCGCGTTGAGTCTCTGGCGATCATCGAGAGCATGGATGCTTCCACCGGAGAGATCGTATTCAGAGAACAGTAAGACAGTCTGCTGAGACATGAAGCAAAGAGGGCTGACACCTGAGAAGGTGTCAGCCCTTTTACATGACTGATTCAGTCTGGCGGGACCCGTGGCAGGGAACCGTTATTTCAATTCACTGGTACAGAATCCGCATCTTGTAGCTTCGATCGGGATCTCGTTCTTGCAGAACGGGCAGACCTTGGTGGTCGGAGCCGCAGCCGGAGCCGGTCTGCGCATCTTGTTCATGCCCTTGACGACCAGGAACAGGACAAATGCGACGATCAGGAACTGCAGGATGTTCTGGATGAAGGTGCCGTATGCGAGTACGGAGCCGCCTGCTTCCTGCGCTGCCGCAAGAGTGGGGTACTTGGTGCCGTCCAGAGAAATGAACAGGTTGGAGAAATCAACCTTGCCGGTCGCCAGTGAGATGACAGGCATGATGACATCATTTACGAGCGAAGAAACGATGGTATTGAAAGCTCCGCCGACGATAACACCGACTGCCATATCCATGACGTTTCCGCGCATGATGAACTCTTTAAATTCTTTTACCATTCCCATAGTAAAGAAACCTCCCTCCTTAAAGAGCAACTGCGTTTGAAATGAATATCACTGACAGTATAACATGGAACAGTACGCTTTTCCATGTTAAAATGGTGATACGCTGAAAAATGGCGCTATTATTCTGATAATTAAAGGAATTGAGTATACAGAGTATGAGATTTATGCATATTGCGGACGTGCATCTGGGATGCACGCCGGACGGCAGGACCGAATGGGCTGCGGAGCGCAGAAGAGAATTGTGGGAGACCTTCCGGGATACGATCGCCGACGCGGCGAGGCTGAAGATGGACCTGGTGCTGATCGCGGGCGATCTGTTTCACCATACCCCGGACGAGGCGCAGCTTCGGGAGGTGAATTATCTCCTGGGGGCATATCCGGAGATCTGCTTCGCGATCATCGCGGGCAATCATGACTGCTGCAGCCCGGGCAGCGCCTGGGAGAGCTTTGAATTCGCCCCGAACATCGCATTTCTGGGACGGGAAGGGGTGGAGTGCATCCGCTTTGCGTCCATCGGCTGCGAGGTGTACGGCTTCTCCTATGACCGTCCGCAGATCACGAAGCCAAGATACGATCATCTGCATCCGGAGCCAAATGAGTTCTTCCACATTCTTCTGGCCCACGGAGGCGACAGCGAGCATATCCCGTTCAGCGCCGCGGCGCTGGATCAGTCCGGGTTTGACTATATCGCCCTGGGACACATCCATAAGAGCACGGTCATCCTTCCGCAGAAGGCGGTCTATCCGGGGGCGCTCTCGCCCATCGACGCGGCGGATGAGGGCCCCCACGGATATCTGCTTTGCGAGACCCACGGCAGGCAGGTCAGCGTGCGGTTCGTCCGCAAGGCGCCCAGGGAATACGTGACCATGACGGTTACCGCAAATGAAGAGGACACCGTGTTCTCGATGAGAGACAGGGTGGAAAATGCCATCCTCAGCCGGGGCGCGGAGAATATCTACCGGGTCTATATCACCGGATACAGGGATCCCGCGGTGCAGTTTGATCCGGAGCTGATCCGCCAGACAGGAAGAGTGCTGGAGGTACAGGACAACTCTGTGCCGGCGCTGCATCTGGACGAGCTGAAGGAGCGCTGCCGGGGACAGCTGATCGGAATGTACATAGAGAGCTTTGAGGGACATGAGAGGTCGGCTGTGGAGGAGAAGGCACTGCAGTATGGGGTAGAGGCACTGCTGACAGGAAGGGAATCCTATACAGGGTAAACATCAGGACATTATGGAAATTCTTGAACTGAATCTGAAACATTTCGGTAAGTTTACCGATTATAAACTGCCTCTGCATGCGGGGATCAATGTGATCGCGGGCGGAAATGAGACCGGCAAGACGACCCTGCATGCTTTTGTGCGGGCCATGTTTTACGGACTGTCCAGAAACCGGTCAAGAAGCATGGATGAATACCAGCTTCGCGAGCCCTGGGACAATCCGGCTTATTTTGCGGGCAGCATGCGGATCCTTCATGATGGCAGGATCTACCGGATCGACCGCAACTTCCACCGCAGGGAGGAGAGTGTCTCCATCGTCTGTGAGACGGATGGCCTGCGGGTCGAGGATACAGCGGCGGCGCTGTATGCATTTACCGCGGGACTGAGTGAGGCAGACTTTGACAACACACTCTTCATCCGGCAGGCCCAGGCGCAGACCACAGCCCAGCTGGGCGAGCGCATACGGGACTTCCTGGTCAATCTGGAAGAGAACGGGACGGACTCGACCGACGTCAGCGCGGCTCAGGATTTCCTGAAAAAGAAGAAAAAGGAGATCAGCGCACAGAAACAGGAGGCGCTGGATGAGATCACAGAGGAGATCCGCAAGAACACCCAGGAGACGGAGTATCTGAACCGGGACCTGGAGCGTCTTCTGGAGAGAAGCTCGGCGGGTGCATCCGAGGGGCAGAAGACCTCCTATGAGAGGATGGAGACGGCAGCCCCGGATGAAAATGAGCCGGCGGAGGAAAACGCGGCGGCCCAGCACGTTCTGCCGGAGGAAAAGAGCCCGGCGCCGGATTCGGACGAGATGCCGGCTTCCAACACTGCGTCAGAGCAGGGCGCCGGGGCGGGAGTAAAGAGCGCTGTCCGGAAGAGGACAGGTGCGGTCCGCGAGACGGAGGATGACCTTGATGAGGACATGGAGGATGAGGAGCCGGGCGGCGTACTGATGGCAGTGCTGGTGATGCTGTCCTTCGTGGCGGCAGGCCTGTCCATCGCCTGCGCCTTCCTTACGACGGATCACCGTCTGCGGTATCTGCTCGGCGCGGGCGGCGTGATCTGTGTTGCGATTGCGCTCTCTCTGCTGTGGCGGATCACGCATCCCAGGACCCGGACAGAGCGGGCCCTGAGAAGGGCAAAACGCGGCGAGTTCCTGGACAGGCACCTGGGATTTCGTGATGACCCGGATGATCCTGCGGCGGCCGCAGATCATCTTCGCAGGGAGAGGCAGCTTCAGGGCGCCGTTGAGAAGGCCCGGAGGCTGGACAGAGAGGAAGAGGAGCGCAGGGAGAAGAACCGCCGCCTGATGCTGGAGAAGACTCTTCGCCAGCAGGCGGAGGAGGACCGGGTCAACCGGGCCCAGGAGGTGGCGGAGCTGGTGCAGAAGAACCAGGATTCGGTCCTGAACAGGGAGATCCGTACCCGCAGGGAGAAGATCGACGCCCTGAAAAAGGAGCTGGAGGAGCTGTACGCCAGGAAGGCGGCCCTCTCCTCCTGGGACACAGAGCTGCAGGCCATCGATCTTGCGTCCTCCAGGATCCGTGATCTGTCCGGAAGGATCTTCCATGAGAGCGGCGACCAGTTCCTGGAGAATGTATCCACCCTTCTGGCCGGCCTGACGGAGGGGCGCTACAGCAGGATCTCCCTGGATGAGAGGATGCAGGTGAACATAAGCACTCCCGACCATCTGCTGAAGATCGAACAGGTCAGCTACGGGACCATGAATCAGGTCTATCTTGCCCTGCGGCTCGCGTCGGCCCGGCTGCTTACGGGAGACGCGGATCTTCCCATCCTGCTGGATGAGCCATTTGCCATGTATGACGAGGAGAGGCTGGAGAGCGCGCTGCGTTTCCTGATCAGCTCTGGCCGGCAGGTCATCCTGTTCTCCTGCCAGAAGCGGGAGCTGGAAATTCTTGCAAAGATACGGGCCGGTTCTTCTTGACTTTTCACCCCCTGCTATGTATGATTGCCACGTTGATAAAGCAGTACTACATAGCGGGGGTTATCTATGATTTTAAGACATCTCTCTGAAGAACTTTCAGCCAGCACCTATCCGGGACGCGGCATCGTTGTCGGACGCTCAGAAGACGGACGATATGCGGTGACCGCTTATTTTATTATGGGACGGTCCGTGAACAGCCGCAACCGGGTCTTCGTAGAGGACGGGGACGGCATCCGCACACAGGCCTATGACCCGTCGAAGATGGAGGATCCGAGCCTGATCATCTATGCGCCGGTCCGTGTCCTTGGAACGAACACGATCGTGACCAACGGCGATCAGACGGATACGATCTGGCAGGGGCTGCAGGAGGGCAAGACCTTCGGTGAATCCCTCAGATGCAGGGAGTTTGAGCCGGACGCGCCGAACTACACACCCAGGATCTCTGCGCTTCTGGACACCAGGGGCGGGGCCTATGAATACAGGATGAGCATCCTCAAGAGCGCGGACGGAGATCCGTCCTGCTGTGAGAGATTCACCTATTCCTATGACAATCCGAAGGCCGGAGAGGGTCATTTCATTCATACCTATCAGTGCGACGGAAATCCGCTTCCCAGCTTTGAGGGAGAGCCGGCCAGAGTCGACATCACCGGTGATATCGATTCCTTTACCGATCTGGTCTGGAGCAATCTGAACGAAGACAACAAGGTCTCTCTGTTCGTTCGCTTCATCGATATCGAGAGCGGGAGCTTCACGACCCGCATCGTCAACAAGAATCAGTAACAATCGTCAGACCTAAGCAGAAAGGAATCTGAAAATGAACGAACTTCAGTTGAAATATGGATGCAACCCGAACCAGAAGCCTTCCCGTATCTTCATGGAAGATGGAAGTGATCTCCCAATCACCGTCCTGAGCGGCCGCCCGGGCTACATTAATTTCCTGGATGCCCTGAACGGCTGGCAGCTGGTATCCGAGCTCAGAAGAGAGACCGGCCTTCCGGCAGCGACCTCCTTCAAGCACGTGTCCCCCGCCGGCGCGGCGGTCGGACTTCCGCTGACGAAGACCCTGCGCAGGATCTACTGGGTGGATGACATGAAGGAAGATCTCTCCCCGCTGGCCTGTGCCTATGCCAGGGCAAGGGGCGCGGACAGGATGAGCTCCTTTGGCGATTTCATCTCCCTGTCAGATGAGTGTGACGAGGATACGGCCTCCATCATCAAGCGTGAGGTCTCGGACGGCGTGATCGCCCCCGGTTACACGCAGAAGGCTCTGGAGATCCTTAGCTCCAAGAAAAACGGGAACTACGTTGTCCTTCAGATCGATCCGTCCTACCAGCCGGCGCAGCTCGAGCGCAAGCAGGTCTACGGCGTGACCTTTGAGCAGGGCCGCCAGAATCTGGTCATCGATGACGAGTTTCTCAAGAACGTGGTCACGAAGAACAAAGAGTTCTCTCCGGAGGCACTGCGCGACATCAAGATCTCTCTGATCACGCTGAAGTACACCCAGTCCAATTCCGTCTGCTTCGTAAAAGACGGCCAGGCGATCGGCATCGGCGCCGGACAGCAGTCCAGAGTGCACTGCACCAGGCTCGCGGGCTCCAAGGCGGATAACTGGTATCTGAGACAGTGCCCGAAGGTGCTGGAGCTTCCCTTCCGGGAGGACATCCGCAGGGCAGACCGGGACAACGCCATCGATATCTACATCGGCGAATGGTACGAGGATGTGCTCGCGGACGGAGCATGGCAGAAGATCTTCACCCGCAGGCCGGAGGTCTTCACGGCCAAGGAGAAGCGGGAATGGCTCGATACCATGACCGAGGTCACCCTGGGATCGGATGCTTTCTTCCCCTTCTCGGACAACATCGAGCGCGCTTATAAGAGCGGCGTGAAATACGTGGCAGAGCCGGGCGGAAGCGTGAGAGATGACGCGGTGATCGAATGCTGCGACAAATATGATATGGCGATGGTCTTTACCGGGATCCGCCTGTTCCATCACTGATAAAACAATCCCCTCAGATCACTCTGAGGGGATTTTCATACTCTGCATACGCTGCAGCATTATTTACGCTTTGCGTTCATTTTCTTAAGGAAGGTATTGATCCTGTCGACCGGATCCAGCAGATCGCTCAGGGATCCGTCATGGTTCAGCGTGTCGATGATCAGCGCCAGGAACTTGCTCATGTCGCAGCTGTGATAGTAGCTTCTTTCGAACAGCTCCGGTCTCTGGTAGCTCAGGTTCGTGGTCAGGATCGAATGGAAGAGGCCTTTCTTATAGGCTTCGTCAAACTTCTCCAGGCCGTTGGAGAATACTCCGAAGGTGGAGCAGATGAAGATGCGGGCAGCGTTGTGCTTTTTCAGCTCTGCCGCGATCTCCAGGACCGTGTCGCCGGAGGAGATCATATCGTCGATGATGATGACGTCCTTCCCCTCAACGGGAGTGCCCAGGAACTCATGCGCCAGCACCGGGTTCTTTCCGTCCACGGTCTGTGTATAATCTCTTCTCTTGTAGAACATGCCCATATCGACGCCCAGGACGTTGGCCATGTAGACCGCGCGGGAGGTTCCCGCCTCATCCGGGCTGACGACCATCAGGTGCTCCGGGGATACTTCGAAATCCGGCGCGACCCGGAACAGTCCCTTGATGAACTGATAGATCGGGCGGAAATTCTCAAAGCCTGAGAGCGGGATCGCGTTCTGGATCCTGGGATCGTGGGCCTCGAAGGTGATGATGTTCTCAACACCCATGCGGACCAGATCCTTCAGGGCCTGGGCGCAGTCCAGAGACTCACGCATGGTCCGGCGGTCCTGGCGGCTCTCATAGAGGTAGGGCATGATGACATTGATGCGCCGGGCCTTGCCGCCGATCGCGGCGATCACTCTCTCCAGATCGATGAAATGATCGTCCGGAGACATATGGTTGACCTGCCCTCTCAGGGAGTAGGTGATGCTGTAATTGCACACGTCCACCAGCAGGAAGATATCGTCGCCCCGGATGGAATCAAAGATCGTCGCCTTGCCCTCGCCGCTTCCAAAACGCGGGGTCTCTGTGCGGATCAGATAATTCTCCCGGACGTATCCGTGCATCTGCGCATGGGCGGGACGCTTGTGCTCGCGCTCGGCGCGCCACTGAACGATATAGTTGTTGATCTTATTTCCCATCTCCTCGCTGGATGGAAGAGCGATGATGCCAAGATCACCGATGGGCATCTCGTCCAGGTTCTTGTTGGTCGCCGCTTTGGTGCCGGAAACCTTCTTGCCCGGGATCTTCTTTCTGGAGCTTTTAGAGCCAGCCTGCATGTAGTGTTTCCTCCTGAGAATGTGTTCAGTGTCTGAGCCGTTTCTGCACCCGGATATCATTGCCGAATGCTTCAACCAGTGTGAAGCGCTCAAGGATGCGGGAGGAGATCCTCTCCGAGTAAGTCCTTGACAGCTCCTGAATGGACAGGTTGGTGGAAATGACCATCCCCAGTCCGCTGGAGATCCTGCTGTTGAGAAGCTGGAAGAGCGCGGATCCGACGAAGGAGTTGACCAGCTCTGTCCCCAGATCGTCAATGATCAGGAGATCGCAGCCGGACAGATACTCATCATCGATCATCGCGTCAGGCTCATCTGACATCTTCGAAAACTTTGATTCCGCCAGCTTGTCAAATAACTCCCCGGCTGAATAGTAGATGACAGAATGCCCGTTGTCAATGAGTTCTTTTGCGATACAGTGGGTAAGGAAGGTTTTTCCGACCCCGGCACGGCCTGTCAGAAGCAGAAAGTCACTCTGACTGCCCGACATGTAACCGTCCGCGAACTGCCTGCACGCGGCTGCGGCCGCTTCCATGATCTCCCGGGAGCTCTTGCCTGTTCTGGGATGCTTCAGATCCTCGGGATAAAAACTCATGTCAAAGGTGGAGAAGTTCTCTTCCTCCAGGACCTTTGCGAGATTGGACTGGGTGTAGAACAGGGAGATGACCTCCCGCTCAAAGCAGCTGCAGCGCTTCTGACCGATCAGCCCGGTGTCCCTGCACTTGCTGCAGGTATAGACGGGATCCAGATAATCCTCCGGAAAACCGTGCTCCTTCAGCAGCTGTCTGCGCTTTTGGGAAGGATCCACGCCTCCTGCCATCTTTCTGAGAAGATCGCGGAAGGGAACGGCAGCGCCGCCCGCGGCATGCACATCCATCGGGGAGAGCAGCTGTCTCACCCGGTCTGCAGCAGAAGAAGCAACCGCCCTGTCGAGATCTTGCAGCTGGGGGATCGCCTCATAGGCGATCCTTCTGCGTTCTTCCTCGATATGGTGGTTGCTGATACGTCTCTTGTCGTAGACGCGCATCACCGCGTCATATTGTGAACTGGTAAGTCCCATGGGTTATGACTCCTGTGACTTTCGCATCAGATCCGCGTCCTGGGCCTGCATGACCTGCATGGCAAGATCATCCCAGTTGCTGTCCGAAGGCTCAAAGTTGACGAATCTCCCCGCGGACGATACGCGCGGCGAACTCTGACGGCTCTGCACCTGTCTGGCCGTCTGCGCGTGAAGCTGGTCCAGACGCTCGACATCCTCGGCGGTTCTGACATTATTCTCGTGCCAGCTCTTGAGGATGGAATCGGTATAGGAGAACTGAGCCTTGCCGATCTGAAGGATCGTGCGCTCGCATGCGAGGCGGATCAGGTCTGTGGTGAAAGCATACTGATTGAGCCAGCGGTCCATGTATTCAGTCTCCGCCGGAGCCGGCGCGCGGCCCTGGATCCCCAGCGCGCGGAAGATCTCATAGTACTCGCTGCGGAACAGACTGCCCTCACGCCTTGCCTGCTCCACGGTGCGGATCCCGTCCTGATACCAGTTCTGAGCGACCTTCTGGATATAGTGGAAACTGGTATGATTCTTGGATACACAGTATTCCAGCAGAAAATCGATCAGATCGGCATCCATGCCCAGATCCGTCATGAAATACAGCAGCGTGCGCTGCTCCGTAGTGGTCAGCAGACGCCCGAGATAAGTCTCCGCGACAAAGATTACAGAGCTGATCTCCTCTTTAGAGGGAGACTTCTGCATCTGGGCAGGACGAAACTCCATGATCTTGCTGCCCGAAGAGGCCGCAGGGGTCTGCGCGGACACGGCAGGCTCCGCCGCGGCGGCAGACATGGTCTGGCCGTCCGAAGCATCAGATGGCGCACTGCTCTGAGAGGCACTCTCATCCGCGTCAAAGTCAAGCAGCTGCATTCTCTTCCAGTAGCCCATGGCACGCTTCACGTCCGCTTCCGTGAAATGAAGCGCCTCCGCGACCTGAGAGATCGTAACATCCGTGTGTCCGTCCTGGACACAGCGCAGCAGATACAGATATATTTTTACATAATCCCCGCTTGTAGCGGGCATGAACTGATCGATGAATGTGTTCTCAATCATGGTCATGCCGCCGTTGCCCGGCAAATGAACCCGCATGAAAACACCGCCCTTCCTACTCATAGATTCCCCCTCTGAATATGAATCTATACTCCGAACGGCCCCCTAAGCCGTGACAGACCTCTCCCCCCGCGCCATACTCTGGCCGCAGATCGTCTGACGAGCAAAAGTATAACACATCAGCCACCCCCTTTTAAGGGAATCTGTCCACGACTTATCTACAAAGAAATCCACAATAAACAAGTTCGCTGCGGAAAAGTCCGTGGAAAAAAACGATTCCCGCGCCTGTCTTTGGCGCGGGAATCAGATATATGTTTATCTGTCAGCGGCGAGGAGCTCTTCTCCGATGTTAACGACATCCCCGGCGCCCATGGTGATCACCAGGTCGTCCTTGACGACATGGCTGCGCAGGAAGTCCTCGATCTGCCCGAAGGTGGGCAGGTAGTAGGCATCCGTACCCAGGTGGGCGATGTTCTGGCGAAGCGTGTCGGAACTGATCCCCAGGGTGTCAGTCTCTCTTGCCGCGTAGATCGGCGCGAGGATAACCTCGTCTGCCAGGGAGAGGGCCTCGGCGAATCCGCTCATCAGAGCCTTGGTCCTGGTATAGGTATGGGGCTGGAAGACGCACCAGATCTTATGGTGCGGATAATTCTTCGCAGCTTCCAGCGTCGCCCTGATCTCTGTCGGATGATGGGCATAGTCGTCGATCACGGCCGCGCCGCACTGAAGCGTGCCCTTGATCTGGAACCGGCGGTCAGCCCCGTGGAATTCCAGAAGACCTCTGCGGCATTCGTCCATGGAGGCGCCCATCAGGTCGGCCGCGGCGATGGCGCAGACGGCGTTGAAGATGTTGTGCTCACCGGGGACACGGAGAGTGAAGCGGCCCATGTCCTCGCCCCGGCGTACCAGGCGGAAGGAACCGATACCGAAATTGTCATAGCTGATATCCGCCGCATAGTAATCCGAATCCTCTGTCCCGTAGGTGATCACGGAAGCGGCGATACCGTCGGTGATCTCTGACAGGCGCGGGATCGTGGCATTGATGATCAGGAAACCGTCTCCGGCGACATTGCCCGCGAAGCGGTGGAAGGAATGCCGGATGTCATCCAGATCCTTGAAGAAGTCCAGATGGTCCGCGTCAATATTGAGGATCATGCCGATCTTCGGCCTCAGGCTCAGGAAGCTGTTGGTATACTCACAGGCCTCCGCCACGAAGTTCTCGGAACTGCCCACGCGGATATTGCCGCCGATCTCCTTCAGGATTCCGCCCACGGAGATGGTCGGATCCAGATTCGCCTCCAGAAGGATGCAGGAGAGCATGGACGTGGTCGTGGTCTTGCCGTGCGTCCCCGCCACGGCGACAGAGTTTCTGTAATTCGCCATGACCTGCCCGAGCAGCTGAGCCCGCGTCAGCATGGGGATGCCCATCTCGACCGCCCTCGCGTATTCCGGGTTGTCCGGATGGATGGCAGCCGTGTAGACCATGACGTCCGTATCAGCAGGAATGTTGTCCGCCTTCTGCGGAAATGAGATCTTCGCGCCCTGCTCGGACAGAAGGTCTGTCAGAGGAGACTGCTTTGAGTCAGACCCGGTGACCGTGAAACCTTCCTTTAATAATACAGAAGCAAGACCGCTCATGCTGATGCCGCCGATCCCGCAGAAATATATATGTACTGGTTTGCTGAAATCTATCTGATACATAATCAAGCTCCCTTATGAATCGTTATACTCAGCGATCCGGGCCCGCGCAGGGCAGCTGAACCTTCCGGAAAGCTGTTCCCTTAGTATATACTTGCAGGCCGTTTTGTTTCAAGTGAAAAGGGAAACTGAGACATACGCATGTCATCTTGCCGAAGTTACAGACATTTGTGCAAATTCACTAAAATTGGCAGTCAAAAATACGGTAAAAAATGAATCGTGCCCGAGGGAAAGACGTCATTTAAGGGCAAATTGTATTATTTATTCACAAAAACAAGGACCTGTGCTATAGTTAAGGTGATAGTATCTCTAGGCAGCATGTTAAGGGGTGATAACGTGGTAAAAAAAGAGATGATTGCAATGCTGCTGGCGGGCGGACAGGGCTCACGACTGGGTGTTCTGACAGCAAAGGTTGCAAAACCTGCAGTTGCGTTCGGCGGAAAGTACAGGATTATTGATTTTCCCCTCAGCAACTGTATCAATTCCGGTGTTGACACCGTGGGTGTACTGACTCAGTACCAGCCTCTGCGTCTGAATACCCACATTGGAATCGGCATCCCCTGGGACCTCGACCGCAACGTGGGAGGCGTTACCGTCCTTCCTCCCTATGAGCAGGTAGGAAAAACGGAATGGTATACCGGAACGGCTAACGCAATCTACCAGAATCTCGCATATATGGAGAGCTTCAATCCGGACTATGTACTGATTCTGTCGGGAGACCACATCTATAAGATGGACTATGAGGTCATGCTTGATTTTCATAAGTCACATAATGCGGATGTGTCGATCGCCGTTATGCCTGTTCCTCAGGAAGAGGCAAGCCGGTTTGGAATCGTTGTTGCGGACAGCGACGGAAAGATCCGTGAATTCCAGGAAAAACCGGAACATCCCAAGAGCAACCTTGCTTCGATGGGCATCTACATTTTCAGCTGGCCGGTTCTGCGGGATGCACTCGTCACCCTGCGCGAACAGGAGAGCTGCGATTTCGGTAAGCACGTGATCCCATACCTGTGGGAGCGCGGCAAGAATCTGGTAGCCTATGAATTTAACGGCTACTGGAAGGATGTGGGAACACTCGGATCCTATTGGGAAGCCAATATGGAGCTGATCGATATCATTCCCGAGTTCAATCTGTATGAAGAATTCTGGAAGATCTACACGAAGAATGATATCATCCCGCCGCAGTACATCTCTGCGGACGCAAGAGTTTACCGGAGTCTGATCGGAGACGGAACAGAGATCTATGGAGAGATAACCAATTCGATCATAGGGAGCGGCGTGACAATAGAGAAAGGAGCAGTAGTCCGCGATTCCATTATCATGCAGAACTGTGTGGTCAAGGCAGGTGCAATACTTGACAAGGCTATCATAGCGGAGGGTTCCGTGATCGGCCAGAAGAGTGTGATCGGATGCGGCGAGGAAGTACCCAACAGGGTCAAGCCTTCCATCTATGCGTTCGGACTCGCCGTAATCGGTGAGAACACAGTTATTCCGGATTCGGTCAAGATAGGAAGAAACACTGCAGTAACCGGCAATACTGTCCCGGAGGATTACCCGGGCGGCGCACTCGCCAGCGGCGAGATTCTGGATAAGGCAGGTGTTATATCATGAGAGCAGTCGGTATGATCTTAGCCGGTGGCAACAGCTACCGCATGAAGGAACTGTCCAATAAAAGAGCGATAGCGGCGATGCCGATCGCAGGTTCGTTCCGCAGCATTGACTTCGCGCTCAGCTCGATGTCCAATTCGCGTATCCAGAAGGTCGCGGTCCTGACTCAGTACAACTCCCGGTCGCTGAATGAACACCTTTCTTCTTCCAAGTGGTGGGATTTCGGACGTAAGCAGGGCGGACTGTATGTGTTCTCGCCGACCGTTACGGTTGACAACAACTTCTGGTACAGAGGTACTGCGGATGCGCTCTACCAGAACCTCGATTTTCTCAAGAACTGCCATGAGCCCTATGTGGTCATCGCCTCCGGAGACGGGATCTACAAACTGGACTTCAACAAAGTCCTGGAGTATCACATCTCCAAGAAGGCTGACATCACAGTTGTCTGCAAGGAGCTGCCGGCAGAGGAGGATGTCACAAGGTTCGGCGTTCTGAAAATGAACGAGGACTGCAGGATCGAGCAGTTCGAAGAGAAGCCGATGGCCTCGGACGCCAATACGATTTCCTGTGGGATCTACGTGGTCCGGAGGCGTCAGCTGATAGAGCTGATCGAAAAGAGCGCGATAGAAGGACGGTTTGATTTTGTCCGCGACGTTCTGATACGCTACAAGAACGTCAAAAGGATATACGGGTATAAGATCAGCAGTTACTGGAGCAACATCGCTTCTGTGGAATCTTACTACAGAACGAACATGGATTTCCTGAAACCGGAGGTGAGGGATTACTTCTTCCGGCAGTATCCGGAGGTCCATTCTAAGGTTGACGACCTTCCCCCGGCAAAGTATAATCCGGGAAGTGAGGTCCGCAACACTCTGGTTTCCGCCGGATCAATTATCAATGGATATGTGGAGAATTCCATCATATTCAAAAATGTTTTTGTTGGTGAAAACTGTGTGATCAAGAATTCCATCGTGCTGAACGATGTGTATCTTGGTGACAATGTTCATTTGGAGAACTGCATCGTGGAAAGCCGCGATACCATCAGGGCAAACACTTACTACAACGGAGAGGATGGTATCAAGATAGTCATCGAATCAGATGAACGTTATGTTTTATAACAGTTTTTAGTTATTTAGAAAGTCTGATGGGTGATATAGGAATGACGATTACAGATGTAAGGGTAAGGAAGATTGCGAAAGATGGAAAGATGAAAGCGATTGTCTCGGTCACATTTGACAACGAGTTCGTTGTACATGATATCAAGGTGATCGAGGGCGAAAAAGGTCTGTTCATAGCAATGCCGAGCCGGAAAACTGCCGACGGTGAATATCGCGATATAGCGCATCCGATCAATTCTGACACCAGACAGCAGCTGCAGGAGATGATCCTCGACGAGTACGAAAAAGCCATTCCGACAGAAGATTACGAAGCAGAATAATTAATGGCGTTTACGAAAAGAACCATACACCACAGGGTGTATGGTTCTTTTATATTTTGTGAAAAAAATCACAGCTTCTCGTGATTGGTCCGGACCATCTCCTCGACTACGCCGCGGACCTTAGCGCCGATCCCCTTCAGCTCTTCCCGGGACATCTGTCCGATCTCGATGGGAGCGCCGAATTCGATGATCACGTGGCCGCCGCGAAGCTTCGGGAACTGGGTCTCGAAACGCTCCCTGGTTCCGACCGTAGCGACCGGTATTATGGCGCAGCCTGTCTTGGTCGCGATCTTGAACGAGCCCTCGTGGAACTCCATCAGCTGGGTCTCGTCCGGACCGGTCGCCCTCTGTCCCTCCGGATAGATGAACATGGACACGCCATCCTTCACATGGCTGATGGCATTGAGGATCGAGGTGAGATTCTGCTTCATGTCATTCTTGATGAGGAACTCACAGCGCAGCCGCTTCATCCAGATCGGCAGGATGGGGACCTTCAGGAAATCGCTCTTCGCCACGAACCCGGTAAGGTGGGGCAGAAGAGGATAGACCAGGATCACGTCCAGGTAGCTGCGGTGGTTGCCGATGAACAGGACCGGGCGGTCATCGGGGATATTTTCCCGTCCGATCACATCCAGCTTGATGCCCATGGGAAGCTTTACGAGCCAGAAGCCGGCCTGTACGATCCTGAAACCGGACTTCTCGCCAAAATGCGGCCATTTTTTCCGGATCAGCCACTCGACACCCAGGATCGGGAGCGAGAGGATCAGGAAGATGGCGGCGAGAATGACGGCAAAGATGGTTCTAATCATGGTTATTATCCGCCTTTCTGGCGAAAGGCACCGATGGGGTTATGAAAACCGAGGTGCTTTCGCTCTTTCTGATTTTCTATATTCCTGATATCCT
>CACXAT010000029.1 GCA_902765725.1 uncultured Lachnospiraceae bacterium
TCTGATATAATGTTCATATGGAAAAAGATATTTATAAAATAAAAGAAAATGAATTAACGTATGGTAGGGGATATGTTTACTCTCTGCAGTACCATATCGTCTGGTGCACGAAGTACCGGAGGCCGGTTCTGAAGGACGGGGTGGATACGGACTGCAAGATACTGCTTCAGGAACTGGCGCAGGAATACCGGTTTCAGATCACGGCGATGGAGGTGATGCCGGATCACATCCATCTGCTGATCGATGCCAGCCCGCAGTTCTGCATCCCGGATATGATCAAGATCATGAAGGGTGGGATTGCGAGAAAACTGTTCCAGTTCCATCCGGAGATAAAGAAGAAGCTGTGGGGAGGCCATCTGTGGAACCCGTCCTACTGTGTCGTGACAGTCAGTGACAGGAGCAGGGAGCAGATCATTCACTATATCGAGAGCCAGAAGGAGAAGGAATGGAGCGGTCCCGGCCGGCCTCCCAGGGACCTTGAGCGGCTCAACGCGTACCACAGGGGGATGACGGATGCTGGTGACATCAGGGTATAAGGTTGAGGTCCTGAAACTGCATACGCCTTTGAGGCGGACGATGGAGATCAGCCGCCGTGCGGTGAGCTGGCTTGAGCCTGTGATCGACGGGGAATGGGATGTCCTGTCGGCGATCGAGGGGGAGAAGAGGCGGTTCAACGCGGCGGAGCAGCTGATCCATTCGGCGCGCGGCAGGAAGGCGAAGTATGGTTTTGACAGGGAATTCCCGAAGATGCCGTCCTACCTGCGCAGGGCCATCCTGCAGCATGTGATCGGGGAGGTATCTTCCTGGCATACAGGCAGCAGGAAAACTCCGGGAAGCACCCGGAAGAAAGCGGAAGCGGGAAAGAGCGGCCAGCCTCACTATATGCCTGTCTTTTATAAGGACAACATGTACCGGAAAGAAGAGGACCGGGTATTCCTGAAGCTGTACAGCGGAACGGACTGGGTATGGCAGGAGATCCGGCTGAAGAAGACAGACCTGGATTACCTGAGGAAGAACTGGTCAGATGTAAAGGCGAAGTCTCCGGTCCTTGTCAAAAGGCATAAGAAGTATTACCTGCAGTTTGCTTATGAGACCAGCGTCTGTCTGACAAGTAAGAACCCCCTGCAGCAGCGTGTCTGTGCGGTGGACCTGGGGATCAACACGGATGCGGCCTGCAGTATCATGGAAGCGGACGGAACTGTCGCCGCGAGGAGATTTATCAACTTTGCGGCTGAAAAAGACCATATGTACCATGTGCTGAACCGCGTGCGGAAACACCAGAGTAAGCACGGGCCGCAGTCAGTGAGGGGTTTCTGGGCATACGCATCCAGGCTGAATGAAGAGATCGCCAGGAAGACGGCGGGAGCGATCATACAGTTCGCAAAGGAGAACAGGGCGGATGTGATCGTGTTTGAGCATCTGGACATGCGGGGGAAGAAGAAAAGGGGAAAGAGCCGGCAGAAACTCCACATGTGGAAGAAGCAGGAGGTGCAGAGGATCACAGAGCACCAGGCGCACAGGCTGGGGATGCGGATCTCGAGAGTATGTGCCTGGGGGACAAGCAGGTATGCGTTCGATGGATCCGGAAGATTGACAAGAGATCCGGGGAACCATTCCCTTGCCGTATTTCAGAATGGAAAGCAGTACAACTGCGACCTTTCGGCATCGTACAATATCGGAGCAAGATATTTCATCAGAGAATTAGTAAAATCCGTTCCGGAGACGGAGCGGTCTGTGCTGGAGGCAAAAGTCCCTGCAGTACAGCGCAGAACCTCATGTGTATACGCAGACCTTAAAAAGCTGTCGGATGTGATGGCAGGGTAAAAAGCAGCGTAGATACAGGCAGTCCTGCCGGAGGATACCGTTTCCGTGGCAAGGAAACCTCGAAAGGAATCTAAGCTAAGGAAACAGGCCGACCTTCGGAGGACCAGGTCCGGCTGCCTAAAGCAGCCTGTGGCGAAAGCCGCATCAGGAAGCCCGTGACTTTAGTCATGGGAGGTTCACATCTAATGTCTGGCTAACATAAGCCTAACGTTTATCTAATCTACCTCCCTTATAGTGTCACCATCAGCAGGAAGCAATGCTCTTACTGAAAACAACAGACCTATAAGAGGAGGTAAATTATTATGAAGAAAAGAAACATGATCCTTGCAGGTATTCTGTCAGCATCTATGATGATGTCCATGGGCGGCGCGGCTGCCGTATATGCAGAGGAGGCGACAGCCACCGAAGCTGCGGCAGCTGAAGAAAGCAAGTCCGAGGAAACTGCAGCCGAAAAAGCTGAGACTCCGGCGGCTGAAGATGCAGCCGGCCAGATTGAGTCGAACACATCCGATCAGCAGAAATCGGGGCTTCCGCCGGTATTTGGCATGGGGAACCGCATGATGCAGCCGCCGATGAACGGTCAGGCACCGCAGCAGGGGCAGAATAACAACGGCCAGATATCGCAGCAGGATCAGAACAGCAGCGGCCAGATGCCGCAGGGTGAGAACGGCCAGGCACCGCAGGGCCAGATGCCTCAGCAGGGTCAGGCGCCGCAGGGTCAGATGCCTTCCGGCGGGATGGGCAGTGCTCCGCAGGGTGGAGCTGTGAACCAGGCTTGAGGAAGTAAGTTTACGCAGACAATAGAACAGGATTAGCAACTGAGCAGCATCAGGACTTCGGCCGCTGTCATTGTACAGGGCCGGAGTCCTGTGTCTGAGAGGAACAAGCGCTGAGGACAGGTGGCTTTGCAACGCCAGGGGTGAATAATGATGAAAAGATTCGCTACGATAGTGATTATGACATGTATGTTATGGAATCTTAATGGTGAATTCTGTGAGACATACGCGATCGAAGCCAGGCTGTTCGACTCCTATACCGAGGCGTCAGTGTGAGCCGCGGAGGCTGGTTTCAGAAGAGAGAGGCTTTCACATTTACTCCACATTTTTTCCATAATTCGGATATAATCCGCCTGTATGATAGCACCATAGCGAGGGCACAGAGCAGTGCCCGATGGAAATAACAGACCGGACTCGGCGGGGGAACAGGCCGAAGGACGGTACGGAGAGTGTGTTATAAGGAGGCAATATCATGAGGAAAGCAATCATCGCAGGTGTACTTGCTGCAGTTACGATCGGAGCAGCTGCCGGAGGCATGGCTTCATTTTCAGCGTCGCAGGACGATGCGCAGCTTCAGATCTCGGATGAGGTGAAGAATGAAGAGAGCGCGGATTCCGGGACTGCGGATGCGGCAGAAGACGCCCAGGCACAGGAATCTCAGGCACAGGAAGCTGAGACGGATTTTCCGTCGGGTGGCATTAACAGGACGGATCTGGTGGACATCACGGATCAGGCAGTCATGAACTCCGGAGTTGCGGAGGTTGCCGAAAATGTCATGCCGGCCATGGTTTCGATCACCAATACCTCCGTCCAGGAAGTAATGGACTGGTTCCGCGGCGGGAATTTCCAGTATGAGAGCAAGTCGCTGGGAACCGGTGTTATCATGGGTGAAAATGATGAGGAGCTTCTGATCGTCACCAACAATCACGTGGTAGAAGGAGCCTCCGTGCTGACGGTTTCATTTATAGATGAGGAATCGGTTGAGGCTGTAGTAAAAGGCACGGATGCCGCGGACGACCTGGCGGTAGTGGCAGTGAAGCTGGAAGATATCCCGGAAGAGACCATGAGTCAGATCCGCATTGCCAATGTGGCGGATTCGGAGGATGTCCGGGTCGGCGAGCAGGTGGTCGCGATCGGTAACGCGCTGGGATACGGCCAGTCTGTCACGACCGGTATCGTGTCTGCGCTGGGCCGCACCATCACTGTTGCGGATGAGAGCGGATACAATGATTATACAGATCTGATCCAGACGGATGCTGCGATCAATCACGGCAACTCCGGCGGCGCTCTTCTGAACATGAAGGGTGAAGTGATCGGCATCAATTCTGTCAAGGCAGGATCCAACGGTGTTGAGGGCATGGGCTATGCGATCTCTACGACCAAGGCGATCCCGATCATCCGCGATCTGATGAACAAGAAGACCCGTGAACTGGTTTCCGAAGATCAGCTGCCCTATCTTGGAATCGTAGGACAGGACGTTACCAGCAATGTCGCTCAGGTGTACGGAATTCCGGAAGGCGTCTATATCACTGAGCTGAGCAAGAACGGCCCCGCGCAGGAGGCAGGCATTACCTCCGGCATGATCATCACCGGTTTTGACGGAGATAAGATCCGGAGCATGTCCGACCTTCAGGATCTGCTTCCCTACTATGCAGGCGGAGAGACGGTATCCATCACACTGGCGGTTCAGAATGACTCCGGCGAATATGAGGAGAAGGACTTCAGCGTGACCCTCGGACTTCGTTCGGACTATGTCCAGAATACGCAGTAAGAGCAGTGTTTGACAAAACACATTGAAATCAGTATAGTTATTAATACCGTGCAGCCGGGGAGATAGCGGTGCCCTGTACCTGCAATCCGCTACAGCAGGGGTGATGCCGAACCGAGGCAGTTTCTCTGTGGGGTCAGCCCTTCATAAGCGGTGTTGACGTCTGGGTCTTGCGCAACAGATCTCTGTGAACCGTGTCAGGTCGGGAACGGAGCAGCACTAAGCAGAACCTTCTGTGTGCCGTAAGGTCGCCTGGATAGAGCTGGCTGTGAAGTAAGCGTCTGTGGGGTGCTGTCGAAGGGAGGCGCACGGTTAGAATACAACGGGCAGTCCCGAATGGGGCTGCCCTTTCTTCTGCGAATCGGGCCGGCATGTGAGAGGCGGAGCGCGGAACAGACTGTGGAGAGGAACTTGGCATGGTGACTGCCGGAACAGATGAAAAACTGGATAAGAAGTTTATGAGAGCGGCCATCGCCCAGGCGAAGAAGGCGGAGGCTCTGGAGGAGGTCCCCATCGGCTGTGTGATCGTATATGAGGGGAAGATCATCGCCCGCGGCTACAACCGCCGCAATACGGACCTGAATACGATCTCCCATGCGGAAATGAATGCGATCCGCAAGGCATCCAAAAAGCTGGGGGACTGGCGGCTGGAGGGCTGCACGATCTACATCACGCTGGAACCCTGCCAGATGTGCTCCGGGGCGATCGTTCAGTCGAGGATCGACCGGTGCGTGATCGGAGCCATGAATCCGAAGGCGGGGTGCGCAGGCTCTGTGATGAATCTTCTGCAGGTAGCGCAGTTCAACCACCAGGTGGAGATCACCCGGGGGGTGCTGGAGGAAGAGTGCAGCAGCATGCTCAGCGAGTTCTTCCGGAGGCTGCGCAGCAGTAAGCGCAGAGTCAGTGCAGACTGAGGCCGGAGGCAGGCGTGAAATTTTTCTTGAATTCGTGGAATAGTATGGTACAATAGCGTAGTATTTCCGCAGCGGGAAGTGCCTGCGGCGGACAGACAATCGAATATGGAGAGATATCGAAGTGGTCATAACGAGCCGCACTCGAAATGCGGTCGTCCTTTTTGGGCGCGTGGGTTCGAATCCCACTCTCTCCGCTTACTGAAAAGGTGCCGTGGACAAGTCCATGGCACCTTTTACTTATCTTCAACTCTTCAGCACACCCGCTTCGGGCTGCGCTCGCCTTTTGCTTCAGCGATTATAGCACACAAGCATGGATGCGGGACACAGAATCCGTATGTTTTCATAAAGAAGAAATCAATCAGAAAGGAAAGGCAGTGTGCCTTTTTACATTTTACAGATGAGGACAGAAGGGAACAGAAAGAAAAAGAAATCAATCAGGAAATGGTTTCTGGTCTGGCTGCTTGCGCTGGTGGTCGTGGTTCTCGGGGTTATCCTGGTTGAGGGCCATAAGTCGGAGAGAGAGACGGGGCTTCTCAGGGCGCAGATGAGCGCGCTGTATGGAGAGAATCAGCCTCTTGAAGCAGGACAGTATGATCCGGAGCTTGCAGTGACCTGCCATAACGGGACCTTTGTGGGCCGGGAGACGGATGGAGTGCGCGCGTATAAGGGGATTCCCTATGCCGAGCCGCCGGTCGGAAAGCTGAGATGGAAGAGGCCGGTCCTCGCAAAGGAGGATGACGGCACATACGAGGCGTACTATTTTGGTAAATCCTGCATCCAGACAGAGGCAGAGTCGGAGCGGGCTTCTTTCTATGCAAAGGGAGAGGACTGCCTGACGCTGAATGTCTGGTCCGGCAGCAGAAAGACCGCGAAAGACAGGCCTGTCATGGTATTCTTCCCGGGCGGGGCGTTCGGATGGGGTGGAACAGCTGACCCGCTCTATGACGGACACAACTTTGTTCACGCGCATGACGATGTGATCCTCGTGACGGTGAACTATCGTGTCGGCCTGATGGGTTTTATGGACTTTTCTTCCGTCAAGGGCGGCGAAGAGTTCGAAGGCAGCGGGAACCTGGGCCTGCTGGACCAGGTCTGCGCACTGCGCTGGATCCGCGAGAATATCCGCCAGTTTGGAGGAGATCCGGAGAATGTGACGATCTTCGGAGAGTCGGCCGGGGGCAGCAGTGTGTCCCTCCTTCCGCTGATGGATGACGCGAAGGGACTGTTTAAGAGGATCATCGCCCAGAGCGGTTCGCCGGCATTTACCTACAGCAGGGAAGAGTGCCGGCTGCTGACAGACAAGCTGCTGGAGAAGACCGGCGCGAAGTCCATGGATGACCTGATGGCTCTGAGTGAAGAGGAGCTCATGAAGATCAATGAAGATCTGAATAATTATAATAATTTCCCGGAGAGGGACGGCATCATACTTCCGGAGGATCTGCAGGAGGCGTATGCCTTGGGCAGAGCGTCTGACGTGGATATGCTGATCGGGACCAATGCGGATGAAGCCAGGTACTGGATCGGAGAGGTCGGCAGCTATCATATCTACCGGGCAGCCGTACCGCTCTTCTATGAGAGCATCGTGAATCAGATCTCTGATGAGGACCGGGGGTATGCGAGGGCTTTCCTGGCACTCCAGCGGGAGGACGTGGTCTGGAATATCACAGAGTTTTTAAATGACCTGCTCTTCCGGGTGCCGGCTGTCAGCCAGGCCTCCGCCCATGCGCGAAATGGCGGGAACACCTACATGTATTACTGGACCAGGGAATCGGATATTCCGCATTACGGTGCCTGCCACGCGGTGGAGCTTGCCTATGTCTTCGGCAATGTGGATGATACGATCTACACCGGGGCGGCGGCCGAAGAGGAGCTGTCCAGGACGATTCAGCAGATGTGGGTCAATTTCGCGAAGACCTCCGATCCCGGGACCGCGGAGCATCCCTGGGAGCAGTATGATGAGCAGAACAGGCAGACGATGCTTCTGGGCAATGAGATCCGGATGATCCAGGATCCCATGAAAGAGCAGCGTGTGCTGATCGAGCCGCTCATGAAGTATCATTTCAACGGCAATTATATGGTTGCGGATTACGCGCTTCGCGTGCTGCTTCGGGATATCCTGCTGGCGGTTCTGATCCTGCTTGGCGTGGAGGCAGCCATCTACGTGATCTACCACGTGGTAAAAGGCGTGAAGGAGCTGACCGCCTCTAAAAGAACTGGCTAAGTCAGGTGATATGAATTAGAATAATTCTTAGAAGACCGGATACAGGGAGGTGCAGAAAGATGGCTGAGAGAAAGATCAGATGGGGCCTGCTGGGGGCCGGCGTGATCCTGAATCGGTGGATGCAGGGTGCGCTCCAGGTGGATGACATGGAGATCTGCGCAGTCTCCTCCAGAACAGAGAGGTCTGCCAGGGCCATGGCTGAGAAATGGAATATCCCTCAGGTGATGACCTTTGAGGAGATGCTGGACTGCGGGGATATTGACGTGGTCTACGTCCCGGTTCCCCATGATGCCCACAAGGAGCTGGCCATCCGTGCCATGAATGCGGGAAAGCATGTGCTCGTGGAGAAGCCGGCCGCGGTCTGCGCGGAGGATTTCAGACAGATGTCTGAGTGCGCGAGGAGCAACGGCGTCTTCCTGATGGAAGCCTGCTGGACTTATTTCTTCCCTGCCATCGGGTTTGTGCAGCGATGCCTCGAAGAGGGGACGATCGGGGAAGTGCGTGCTCTGAACTGTGCTTTTTCCTTCCGAGTGCCGGATGAATATGAGGGAAGGCTGACACGGCCTGAGAATGCCGGCGGCGGCCTTCTGGACGTGGGAGTGTATGACCTTCATATGGCCCAGATCGTGTACGGCAGGGATCCGGTGTCGATCCGGGGCACTGCATCGGTCAACACGGACCATCTGCATCTTATGGTGGATGAGCAGGCTGCGTTCATCGCCCAGTATGATCGAGGAGAGCTGGCGGTCATGTCCAGCGGCATCCGCACCGACATGCTGGATACGGCGTTTATCTACGGTACGGAAGGGTACATCACCGTTCCCAGGTTCTGGAGCCCGGACAGGGTGCAGGTGACCCGGGAAGGAGAAACAGCAGAGTATTCATTCCCCGTGGAGCAGAAGGTGCAGGGGCTGAAGGATGAGGGATATCAGTACGAGATTCGTCATGTGAATGCCTGCATCAGGAAGGGCCTGACGCAGTCGCCGGTGGTAACCCACGCCCGCACCCTCAGTGTACTGTCCCAGTGCGACAGCCTGCGGAAGGACTGGCATCTTGTATAAGGATCAAAGACAGAGAGGATAGAAGAGAGATGAAGATTAAGGCACTGCTGTTTGATCTTGACGGGCTGATCTTTGATTCGGAGAAGGTCTATTACCGCTGCTGGAAGAGGGCGGGGGAGGACTACGGATTCGAGATTCCCCATGAGACTCTTCTGGCGCTTCGCTCCTGCGACTCGACGGTGGCCAGGGAGCGGCTGGAGACCAGCCTGGGACAGGAGGGCGTGTATGACCTGATCCGGGCAAGGCGGAAGGAGCTGATGAAGCCCTATCTGACCCAGGAGCTTCCGGAGCTGAAGACGGGAGTGAAGGAATTCCTGCAGATGGTCCGGGAGTCTTCTGATGTGCGCAAGGCAGTTGTGACCCAGTCTCGCAGGAGCGAGAAGGAGAGGCTGCTGGAAGGGGTCGGGCTGCTGCAGTATTTCGATGAGGTGGTGTCGGCGGACGATGTGAAGCGGGGCAAGCCGTTTCCGGATATCTATGAGTGTGCGTGCAGAAGGCTCTCCCTGAAACCGGAGGAGTGCGTCGCCTTCGAGGACTCTCCCAACGGGATCGTCAGTGCCCATGATGCAGGAGTCCATGCCGTGATGATACCGGATCTGTCAGAGCCGGACGAGGAACTGAAGAAACTCTGTTTTGGAGTATATCCGAGCCTGCCGGATTCATTTTCCGGGATCAGGCCGCTGCTGGTATAGTTGTCATTCAAAACCGTATACAGAGGATGGCGGATATGAGTTCAGTAAAACAGGAAGTAAGGGAACTTGAGAAACGCACCAGCGAGCAGTCATTCTGGCAGGAGGAGAAGGGAAAGATCCCTCTGATGATTCTGGGGGCGGCGATCTATTCGATCGGCGTGAATCTGTTTCTGCGCCCCCTGCATCTGTACTCCGGCGGTTTCATGGGATTTGCGCAGCTGATCACTACTCTGCTTCGCAATGTGGGAATCTATTCCGGGAAGACGGATCTCGCCGGTATCTTCTATTATCTGATGAATATCCCGAGCCTGATCTTCGCGTTTACGATCATGCGCAGACGGTTCGTGGCCAAGACGATCCTCAGCATATCGTTGTTCACCCTTGGCCTTACCCTGGTCCCGATCCCGGCCGTTCCGATCCTGGAGGAGAAGATCGCGAACTGCCTGGTCGCCGGCATCTTGTCGGGGACCGGCGTGGGACTGACTCTTCGCGCTGGCTCCTCTGACGGAGGGATGGACCTGATCGGAATGGTGATGATCCAGGCCAGGGGACACTATTCGGTAGGCAAGTTCAATATCGCGGCCAACGTGATCCTGTACGGGATCTGCCTGTTTGTATTCGACGTGCCGACAGCGATCTATTCGCTGATCAATTCCGTGATCAGTTCCACTGCCTGCGATCGTGTCCACACGCAGAACATCAATGTTCAGGTGGATATCATCACGAAGCTGGAGGATACCCATGCGCTGGAGGTGGCGATCATGGGCTCGATGGGCAGAGGCCTGACGAGGATGACGGCCAGCGGAAGCTATACAGATGAAAATGAGACGCTGTTCATAACGGTGATCAGTAAGTATGAGATCCCGAAACTGCTGGCGATCGTCAAAGAGCATGATCCCTCCGCCTTCATCATCCTGAATGAGAGGATCCGGGTCGAGGGACATTTCCTGAAGAAGCTTGCCTGAGAACGCCTGCCTGAGAAAACCTGCCTGAGGGCGGACCCGGCGCAGGGCGGCCAGGCCGCGGGACATACATGAGGAATATGGCACAGAAAAGAGCGATCATCATAACGGCTGTGGGAGCCGGCGGAAAGTCCACCTATCTGAAGCATAGGGCGCTGGATTATGTCCGGCGCGGACTGCGGGCGGCGGTGACAACCACCACCCACATCTGCGCTCCGGAGGGAAGCCGTGAGGGAGAGTATCTCATTCACGGGACGGACGGGATTGACTATGTCGGGACCCCTGCGGCAGGAGAGAAGCTGTCCGCGCCGCCTGCGGATGTCCTGGAGGCAGTCTGCAGGGAGTATGACGCGGTGCTGGTCGAGGGAGACGGCAGCCACTGCATGCCGGTGAAGATCCCAAGGCCCGGAGAGCCGGTCATACCGGAGGATACGGATGAGATTGCCGTGGTCATGGGACGGCAGGCAATCGGCCGGAGGCTGGAGGTGGTCTGCCACCGGTATGATCCCGGAAGGCTTCCCGGAGGGATCGTGACGGATCAGATGCTGGAGCAGATCGCGCGGGAATTCTATATCGCTCCGCTGCGGGAGAGATATCCCCGGGCGAAGGTGTTCTACTCGCCAAGTGCTTATGAACCGGAGAAAATGAACCAGACCGCTTCTCTTCCGGTTACCGCGGTTGTGCTCGCCTCGGGCTTTGGGCGCAGGTACGGGGGCAATAAGCTGCTGGCGGAGTATGACGGAAAACCGCTCTACCGTCATGTGCTGGACCATGTGACAGGGGCCCTTGGAAAAGAGCACACGGTCGTGGTGACTCAGTACCGGGAGATCATGGACGAGATGGCGAAGGAAGGGATCTGTGCGCTGTATAATGAATATGCAGCCGAAGGGATCTCCGCATCAATTCGGATCGGGACGCAGGAGGCCTTGCGAAGAGAGACTTCAGAGGCGGTCGTCTTCTTTGCGGCGGATATGCCCTGCCTTGCGCAGGATGAGATCCGGCGGTATGTACACCAGTTTCTGTGGTCCGGGAAGAATTACGGGTGCATGGAGTCCGGCCCGGAGCATATCATGACCAATCCGGGTGCGTTTCGCCTGAAGGAAGCTGCAGGCAGTCTGCTTCAACTCTCCGGAGACCGCGGGGCCATGAGAATCATGAAGCCGCATCCCCATGAGATCTACCGTTATCAGACAGCTGAGGAAGAAGTAAGGGATATAGATGTGAGATGAATACCGGCGGGGAAGTGTTGATTCCCCGCTGGTCTGTTTTACTGGTATGGAGTTGAGAAGGACTGTCATTCGTCGGCCTCCGCCGGAACGAAGTCGAACTTCGAGACGTCGAACATGCCGCGGGTCGTGATTTTGAGCTCCGGAATGACGATCAGGCTCATGAAGCAGAGCGTCATGACCGGCTCCACCTCCTGGCTGACTCCCAGTCTCTCATAGGCGGTGTCATGCAGGATCTTCAGGCGTCTGGCGACTTCCTCGCCGGGAAGATCACTCATGAGACCTGCGATCGGGAGCGGAAGAGAAGCGATCACTTCTCCATTTTCCACAAGGACAAATCCGCCCTCCTGGTCGATCAGTGCATTGATCGCTGCGTACATCTCGTCATTGCTGACGCCCACGCAGATGATGTTGTGGGAGTCGTGGGCAACGGAGAGTGCGATGGCGCCTCTCTGGATGCCGTAATCCTTCAGGAATCCGAGACCGATCTTGCCTGTGTTGTGGTGGCGCTCCAGAACAGCGATCTTCACGACGCTCTTATCCGGCTCGAAGATGAAGTCTCCCTCTTCGTCCCGCTTGATGGTGACGGTCTCGGCCTTCGTGGTGACGCCGTCTTTGACGATGCCGATCGCGCGGACACGGTCGCTGGTCAGGTGCATCTTCAGCTGGTCCGGGGTGAAGGGCTTCACGTGCATGGATCCGCGCACGGAGAAGATGGCCGCCTTCTCGAAGGGCAGCAGGTACTTTCCGTTCTCGGCGACCTTCCGGCCTTCGATAAATACAGCCTGGGCATGGAAGTCTTTCAGGTTGTCGAACAGGACGATATCGGCCCTCTTGCCGGGGGCCAGGGCTCCGCGGTCTTCCAGATGGTAGCATTCCGCGCAGTTCAGGGTCGCCATGCACAGGGACATGACCGGATCGATGCCGGCCTCGACCAGCATCCTCAGATGGTTGTCGATATGTCCGTCTTCCAGGATCGTCTTGGGCTGACGGTCATCGGAGCAGAGCAGGCATCTCTTATAATTGAAGGGCGTGATCGCAGGGATCAGGTACTTCAGATCGTGACAGGCAGATCCGTCACGCATCTGCACGTACATGCCGCGCTCCAGACGGTCTATCATCTCCTGGGTGGTGGTGCATTCGTGGTCGGTCTTGACTCCCGCCGCGGCATAGGCATTGAGCTGGGCTCCGTTGACGGACGGGGCATGGCCGTCGATGACCTTGTGCATGTTCTTGGCAACCAGCAGCTTGTTGATCTCGTCGTCTCCCTTGTTGATGATGCCTGGATAATTCATGAATTCTCCGAGTCCCGGGACGTGGCGGTCGCCCATCGGCCACTGCATGTCAAATGCGTTGATGATCGCTCCGGAGTCCTCCAGCGGAGTGGCCGGCACGCAGCTGGGGATCATGTACCGCACGGAGAGCTCTGTTTTCTCCGCGGCGCGGATCATATAGTTGAAGCCCTCCAGACCATAGACATTGACGATCTCGTGCGGGTCTGCGATGACTGTGGTGGTTCCTCTGGGAACGACCATGCGGCCGAATTCCTCGGGAGTGGTGTAGGACGACTCGATGTGGATATGAGCGTCGATCAGACCGGGAGCGGCATAGGCTCCCTTCGCGTCATATTCTTCCTGGCCGCGGTAATCGTTGCCGAAGCCGACGATCTGCCCTTCGGTAATCGCGATCGAGTCCTGCCGTACGGTGCCGGTGTATACGTCAACGACATTGCAGTTGTAGATGACCAGATCCGCAGGAATCCGGTGCATCGCAGCATCAATCATGCGGGTGAGTGTCCGCTTATCCATGTGTTCCATCTGATACCTCCCTCCGGTTGCTGTGGACTGTTGTCGGAACCTGTATGATATCTGACAAATTAGTTTACATCTGCCAAAAAGTTTGATACTTTATACGCAGATTCTACTACAGAAAACTTGCATGAACAAGAGGGACAGCTGACAAAATTGCCAATGAATGGGAAAAAGCGAGTGCTTTTTTGTTGATGTTGCAAAATAAACACCTGCAGTGCTACACTTAAGGTAACTGAACATAAGGAAGGGTGGTGGATCATTTGAAGCTGATCAAGAACGGAACCCTGGTATATCCGGGCGGCAGCAGGAGAGCAGATCTTCTGATCGATGGAGAAACGATCGCAAAGATCGCGGATAGGATAGAGGCACCGGAGGGATGTGAGATCATAGATGCCGAAGGGAAGCTTGTATTTCCCGGTTTCATAGACGCGCATACACATTTTGATCTTCATGTTGCGGGAACTGTCACGATCGACGACTTCTATTCGGGAACGAAGGCGGAGGTCGCCGGGGGCACGACCACGATCGTGGACTTCGGCACAGCCTATCCGGGCGAGTCGCTGAACGAGGGACTGGACAACTGGTTTAAGAAGGCATCCGCCGGCTGCTCCTGTGACTATGGTTTCCATCAGACGATCACGGAGTGGAACGATTCCATATCAAAGGAAGTGCAGGATATGGTGGACCGCGGCGCCAGCACCTTCAAGATCTATATGACCTATGACACGCAGATCGACGACTGCACGATCCTCAAGGTCCTGAAGAGGCTGAAGGAGTGCGGAACGACCACCGGATGCCATTGTGAGAACAGCGGACTGATCGATGCGCTCCGGGAGGAATATGCGGCGGATCCTTCGAAGCTTACGAAGGTGAGCTCGCATTATCTCACCAGGCCGGCAGCCGCCGAGGCGGAAGCAATCGGCAGATACTGCCATCTGGCGGAGGTCGCGGACGAGCCGGTCATCGACGTGCATCTTACCTGTGAGGAAGGACTCGAAGAGATCCGCGCCGCCAGGGCAAGGGGCCAGAAGGTCTATGTGGAGACCTGCCCGCAGTATCTGGTGATGGATGACTCGCTCTATGATAATGAAGATTTTGACGTCGCTTCCAGATATGTCTGCGCTCCGCCGCTCAGAAAGAAGTCGGATCAGGACGCGCTCTGGAAGGCCATCGCGGATGGAGAGATCCAGACCGTGTCGACGGATCACTGTTCATTTACCATAGAACAGAAGCAGCTGGGCAGAGAAGATTTCCGGAAGATCCCCGGAGGCATGCCCGGCGCAGAGACCAGAGGAGTGGTCCTGTTCTCGGAGGGCGTCGCCAAAGGACGCATCACCAAGGAGAAGATGTGCGAGGTGCTGTCAGAGAACCCGGCACGGCTGTACGGCATGTATCCGAAGAAGGGTGTCCTTCAGGAAGGATCCGATGCCGATATCGTGATCCTGGATCCTGCCCGCACCAGAGTGGTCAGCGCCAGTACACAGGTATCAAAGTGTGACTATGCCCCGCTGGAGGGTATGGAGCTGACAGGAACGATCGATGAAGTCTATCTGCGCGGGACGAAGGTCGCGGAGGACGGCAGAGTGGTCCTGGAGAATCAGGGCCAGTATGTGAAACGTGGTTTACCGGAGTACTTTTTATGATTACAGATCAGTTGGTTATCGTGCGCGGAGGCGGCGATCTTGCTACAGGCGTTATATGGGCCCTCCGGCGCGCGGGCTTTCCGGTATTGATCCTGGAAAGTGAGCACCCGAGCGCGATACGCAGAACAGTGGCTCTGTCCGAGGCGGTCTACGAAGGGACTGCAACGGTGGAGGACATAACGGTCCGGCTTGCCCGGAACCTGGATCAGGCAGAGTACTTTCTGTTTGAGGATGGGATCGCCATGCTGGTGGATCCTGAAGGACATGCGATCCGCGATATCATTGACTCGGAAGAGAAATACAGTGAGTGGGATACGGGCCTGACCACGCTGGAAGGCGGTGGAAGGCATCTGTTCCTGACTGCAGTCGTAGATGCGATCCTGGCGAAGAAGAACCTCGGAACGACAAAGGACATGGCGCCCTTTGTCATTGCTCTGGGCCCCGGGTTTACGGCGGGAGTGGACTGTGACGTCGTGATCGAAACGATGCGCGGCCATACCCTTGCAAGGCCGATCGAAGAGGGCAGCGCCCTCCCGAATACGGGAACGCCTGGACTGATCGCGGGTCATGCTGCTGACAGAGTGATCCACAGCCCGGCCAAAGGAGTGCTGCATGCTCTCTCGAAGATCGGGGACGTGGTGGAGCAGGATCAGGTGATCGCGCAGATCGAGACCGAAGGTCAGGAAAGCGTTCCTGTTAAGGCATCCTTCTCAGGGCTTCTGAGAGGCATGATCCGGGACGGATATCCCGTGACGGAAGGGTTTAAGATCGCGGATATAGACCCCCGCAGGGAGCAGTACCAGAACTGCTTCACGGTCTCGGACAAGGCCAGGGCACTGGGATGCTCGGTGGTGACGGAACTTGTAGGATACGCTGCGAGAAAGGCAGTGGATGAGTAATCTTTCAGTTATAAATAAGCCGGAGGTGCGATGTATGGAAACTGTCGGAAAAAGTTTCAAGCGTGTAGACGCCTGGGGCAAGGTTACGGGCGAGGCGAAATACACCAATGACCTGATGCCGAAGGACTGTCTGCAGGCAAAGGTCGTCCGTTCGACCATAGCGAACGGCCTGGTCAAATCGATCGACATCTCGGAAGCAGAGAAGGTCCCGGGGGTCGTGAAGATTCTGACCTGCTTTGATGTGCCGGATATTCAGTTCCCGACTGCGGGCCATCCCTGGTCAGTCGAAGCGGCGCATCAGGACGTGCCGGACCGCAAGCTGCTGAACGCCAGAGTCCGCCAGTGGGGGGACGAGATCGCGGCTATTGTGGCAGTGGACAATGTGGCGGCCGAGAGAGCGGCCCGCCTGGTGAAAGTCGAGTACGAAGAATATGAACCGATCGTTACGGTCGAGCAGGCCCTTGCTCCGGAAGCGACGCCGCTTCACCCGGATATCCGCAAGGACAATGTCTTCGTGCATACTTCATTCAAGACTTCACCGGATTTCAATTATGATGAAGCGAAGAAGAAGGCGATCGAAGAGTACGGAGAGGAGAACCTGATCGAGGTCAGCGACACCTACCGCACGCCCAGGATCTCGCACTGCCATATCGAGCTGTGCACGAGCTGGGCCTACGTCGATACCAACGGTAAGGTCACGGTGGTCGCCTCTACCCAGATCCCGCATATCATGCGCCGCGTAATCTCTCAGGCGCTGGGCTGGCCGGTAGGTAAGGTCCGCGTGATCAAGCCCTACATCGGCGGCGGGTTCGGCAACAAGCAGGACATTCTGGACGAGCCGCTGAATGCATGGCTGTCGATCCAGTGCGGCGGAAGACCGGTATGTCTGGAACTCTCCAGAGAAGAGTGCATCGCCATGACCCGTACCCGCCATGCTGCCAAGGGCGTTCTGAGAGCCCTGGCGACAAAGGACGGCAAGCTGCTCGCGCGGGAGGGATTCATCTACACCAACAAAGGCGCGTACGCGTCCCACGGCCATGCGGTCACAGCCGGCATGGCGACAAACTTCAAGGATATCTTCCATGAGGAATACGGCTGCCAGTCGGATGCGTATTCCGTATACACCTCCTCGGCGGTATCCGGAGCCATGCGTGCCTACGGCGTTCCCCAGGCGGCGTTCTTCGCGGATGCCCTTGCGGATGATATCTGCTACAAAGGCGGCTTCGATCCTCTGAAGTTCCGCATGGAAAACTGTGTCCCGCCGGGATTCGTCGCTTCCAACGGGATTACCTACTACAGCTACAGCCTCAAGGAATGCATGAAGCGCGGAGCTGAGCACATTCACTGGGACGAGAAGAGAAAAGAGTACGCGAACCAGACCGGACCCGTCCGCCGCGGTGTCGGCATGTCGTTCTTCATGTACAAGGTCGGTGTCCATCCGATCTCGCTGGAGACCTCCAGCGCCCGCATGATCCTCAATCAGGACGGATCGATACAGGTCGAACTGAGTGCAACGGAGATCGGACAGGGAGCGGATACCGTCTTCTCCCAGATGGCCTCCGAGACGACCGGCATCACCATGGACCGTGTATATATCATTTCCACCCAGGATACGGATGTGGCGCCCTTTGATACCGGCGCATACGCATCCCGTCAGAGCTTTGTCACGGGCAAGGCAGTGAAGAAATGCGCTCTGGAGCTGCGTGCGAGGATCCTGGATTATGCGTCCTATATGCTGGACCGCCCGGCGGATGAACTGATGATCTACCAGAATAACATCTGCGAGAAGATCCATACCGCAGATGCAGCCCCGGCTCCGGCCGCGGCAGACCGGGAGAAGAATCCGGCTGAGAAGCTGAAGGAGAAGCTTGCCCTGGGAGGCGCGTACATCGACAACTCCCGCAATGACGGATCGAAGGGCGAGAGTGAGCAGTATAAGGACTTCCTGGACGGAGATATCAAGGAATACGACATCCACGATCTTCCGAACGGAGAAGCCTCCATTCTGCGCGACACGGGCGTCGAGAAGGACGTGAAGCCCGGAAAGGTCCTTCTCTCCATGCAGGATCTGGCTATGAATGCCTTCTATTCTCTGGACCGTTCGGAGCATATCACCGCAGAGGTCACCAGCCACTGCAAGGAAAATACCTTTGCATCCGGCTGCTGCTTCGTGGATCTGGAGGTCGACATGCCTCTGGGCAAGGTGAAGATCAACAACATCGTCAATGTGCATGATTCCGGTACCCTGCTGAATCCTCAGCTGGCTGAGGCGCAGGTGCACGGCGGCATGGCAATGGGTCTGGGCTACGCGCTGACGGAGGAACTGCTCTACAATGACCAGGGCCGCCCGCTCAACGACAACCTGCTTGACTTCAAGATCCCGACCGCGATGGACGTACCGGAACTGAATGTGGAATTCATCCAGATGGATGACCCGATGGGCCCCTATGGCAATAAGGCACTGGGCGAGCCGCCGGTCATCCCGATCGCGCCGGCGATCCGCAACGCGATCCTGCACGCGACCGGAGTCTCCATGAAGGAGATCCCGATGACGCAGCAGAAACTGGTGGCAGCATTTAAGGAAGCAGGACTGATCTGAGGAACGCTGCGAAGAGCGGATATCCCGAAGGAGAAAAGATATGTACGATATCAGTAAGTATTTTGAAGCAAAATCAGCTGAAGATGCGGTCCGCCTCCTGCAGGAGCATGAGGATGCAGAGATCATCAGCGGCGGTACCGATGTCCTGGTCAAGCTCAGAAGCGGAAAAGGCGCCGGAGAGACTCTGGTAAGTATCCACGAGATCCCGGAGCTGCACGGTGTGGACCGCCTTCTGGACGGGACGCTCGTGATCGGTCCCGCAACCTGTTTTACCGACATCACCAATGATCCGATCATCCAGGAGTGCATCCCCTACCTGGGCGAGGCAGTGGATACGGTCGGAGGACCGCAGATCCGCAATATGGGAACGATCGGCGGAAATATATGCAACGGCGCCACCAGTGCGGACAGCGCGGCGACGATGCAGACACTCAACGCCATCCTGGTCCTTCAGGGACCGGAGGGAACCAGAGAGGTTCCGGTCACGGAGTTCTATACGGGACCCGGCAGAACTGTGAGACAGCATGCGGAAGTGTGCATAGCGATCCTGATCCGTCCGGAAGACTACCAGGGATTCACGGGCTGCTACATGAAGTACGGTAAGAGAGCCTCCATGGAGATCGCCACCCTCGGCTGCTGCGTGCGGGTGAAGCTGAGTGAAGACAAGAAGACGATCGAAGAAGCGCGCATCGGATACGGAGTCGCGGCTCCGACCCCGATCCGCTGCAGGAACACGGAAGCCCTGCTGGCAGGAAAGTCCGTGGATGATCCGCAGATCTATGAGCTGATCGGAGCGCATGTGCTTGAAGAGGTCAATCCGAGATCCTCCTGGAGAGCGTCGAAGGAATTCAGACTGCAGCTGATCTCGGAACTGGCAAAGCGCGCACTGAAGGAAGCGATCGCGCGTGGAAAGGACGGTGGCAAGAATGCTTAATATAGTGCATATGACCGTCAACGGCAAGGAAGTTGAGCTGGCGGTAGATCCCAGAGAGAGCCTGGTAGAGACTCTGCGCGAGAAGCTGAACCTGACCTCTGTGAAGAGAGGCTGCGGAGTCGGGGAGTGCGGTGCATGTACCGTCCTGATCGACGGCGTCGCGATCGATGCCTGCCTGTATCTGACGATGTGGGCCGAGGGAAAGCATATCCTCACGACAGAGGGACTCAAGAGCCCGACAGGAGAACTGACTCCCATCCAGCAGGCATTTATCGATGAGGCGGCAGTTCAGTGCGGCTTCTGCACGCCCGGCCTGATCATGACCGGCGTGGAGCTGGTGGAATCCGGAAGGAAATACACCAGAGAAGAACTCCGCAAGCTGATCTCCGGCCATCTGTGCCGCTGCACAGGCTATGAGAACATCCTGAACGCGATCGAGAAGGTTGTGGGAGTCGATTCCTGATCCGACCTGACCGCGGAAGTGCAATTGCATATATGTCAGACAATCCCGGAACCTGGGCCACAGGTTCCGGGATTCTTTTTGCCCCGGGAGATTGATGGCTGCAGTTCACAGGGCAGCCTCCAACATTAGCATAGAGTTCTGTGGGCACAGATGAAAACCATAGGAAGCCGACTGAGCTTTGCAAGTTGCTGCAGCCGCGGGTGCTGAACGTCCAGTGGACGTTCGTTTAGCACCGACCGGACATTGTGCCCACAAACTCGAAGCAATGGAGGCTGCCCTGTGAACTGCAACGATTGATGCCCACTGGTGTCTTGACAGGAGGCGGATGCCATGGTACGATTTCTCTGTTTCATCGCTTTATCATGATAAAGCGATACTACAATAGAGAATCGGTATCTTATGGAGGTTTCATTATGAAGAAGTATCTTGCTGGTATGCTGTGTGCCGTTATGGCAGTTTCTTCTCTGGGATTTGCTGCTGTAGCTGATGAGACAGAAGCTTTCTCCGTTGACGGACTTGCGAAGGAAGACACTTTCGTAGTCGGCTTCGACGCAGAGTATCCGCCCTATGGTTACATGGATGACAACGGCGACTACACCGGATTTGACCTGGAGCTTGCAGAAGCGGTCTGCGAGATCGAGGGTTGGGAGCTGGTCAAGACTCCGATCGACTGGGACTCCAAGGATATGGAGCTGAATTCCGGAAACATTGACTGCATCTGGAACGGCTTTACCATGGACGGAAGAGAAGATTCCTATACCTTCTCGGTTCCGTATGTAGACAACAGCCAGGTAATCTGCGTTTCTGACGATTCCGGCATTGCTTCCCTCGCTGACCTGGAAGGCAAGATCGTCGGCGTTCAGGCGGATTCCGCAGCCCTTACTCTTCTGGAAGAGGGCGGAGATCAGGCTGAGCTTGCTGCCACCTTCGCAGAGCTTCAGCAGTTCGCTGATTACAACACCGCATTTGCTGAGCTGCAGGCAGGTTCTCTGGATGCAGTCGCGATCGACGTAGGCGTTGCCCAGTACCAGATCAAGGGCCGCGAAGGATATTCCATCCTGGAAGAGACTCTGAATTCCGAGAAGTACGCTGTAGGCGTCAAGAAGGGAAATGAAGCTCTGGCTGAGATCATCAATGATGACCTTGCGATCCTGTATGATAACGGAACCTTCGATGAGCTCGCTGAGAAGTATGAGATCGCCGACATGGTCTGCCTGGCTGAGAGCCTCGGATTCACCGCTGGCGCAGAGACAGAGGCTGAGACAGAAGCTGAGTAATCTGTGACCCGGCTGCCCGGCAGGCGGCAGAATACTATATGGATAAAGGAACTGACAGGCTCAGGCGTGATGAAGATCCTTGAGTCATGTCAGTTCTTTATGTAACAGAGATGGGATAATCGTTCGGAGGGCATATGAGTTTTCAGGTAATGATAGAGCAGCTTGCCGGCGGACTGACGAAGTCGATCAGCATCTTCCTGCTGACGCTGCTGTTCTCGCTTCCGCTGGGACTTCTGGTCTCGTTCGGGAGAATGAGTAAGAATCGGATCATACGGTCGGCAGTGTGGATCTTCATATCGATCCTGCGCGGCACTCCGCTGATGCTGCAGCTTCTGGCGGTTTATTTCGGACCGTTCTATCTGTTCAATCTGAAGATCGGCGGTTCATGGAGATTTACCGCGATCATCATTGCATTCTCTGTCAATTATTCGGCTTATTTCGCAGAGATCTACAGATCCGGCATCGAGTCCATGCCTCCGGGGCAGTATGAAGCCGCCAAGCTGCTGGGATATTCCCGGGCAAGCACATTTATGCGGATCATATTTCCGCAGGTCGTGAAGCGGATCCTGCCCTCTGTGACCAATGAAGTCATCACGCTGGTCAAGGACACCTCCCTTGCCTTCTCGCTGGCATACGCGGAGATGTTCACGATCGCCAAGCAGATCGCGGCGAAGGAGACCAGCTTCATGCCCTTCATAGCGGCGGCTGTATTCTACTATATCTTCAATGCAGTGGTCGCCTTTGGCATGGAACGGATCGAGAAGTCACTGGATTATTACACCTGACGCGGGAGGAGAGAGCAACATGGCATTACTTGAGATGAATCATATCAGTAAGAGCTTCAGCGATCTCGAAGTCATCAAAGACATCTCGCTGAAGGTAGACGAGGGAGAAGTCCTGTCCATCATCGGACCTTCCGGGTCCGGGAAGTCAACCATGCTCCGGTGCGCAACGATGCTGGAGACCATAGACAAGGGCGAGATCCGGTATCTGGGGGAGAGAGTCGCCTGGGTCGAACCGGACGGGACGAAGGTATACCCGAAGGGAGCGCAGCTTCGGAAGGTGTGTTCCTATTTCGGCCTGGTCTTCCAGAACTTCAACCTGTTCCCCCACTATTCGGTTCTGAAGAACATCACGGATCCGATGGTTCACAATCAGAAGCGGGACAGAAGAGAGGCGGAGAAGGAAGCCCGTGAGCTGCTGGGCCGCATGGGACTTGCGGACAAGGCGGACGCCTATCCCTGCCAGCTCTCCGGCGGACAGTCTCAGCGTGTGGCGATCGCCCGCGCTCTGGCACTGAATCCGAAGATCCTGTTTTTTGACGAGCCCACCAGCGCCCTCGACCCGGAGCTTACCGGTGAAGTGCTGAAGGTTATCCGCTCCCTGGCGGACCTTCACATCGCGATGGTCATTGTCACCCATGAAATGAACTTTGCAAGAGGCATCTCTGATCATGTCATCTTCATGGACAAGGGCGTCGTGGAGGTGGAAGGAACTCCGGACGAGGTGTTCGAGGCAGAGCATCTCAGGATGCAGGCCTTCCTGGGGAAACTGCAGCACTGAGCATGAAAGCCGGACTGCAGGAACCGGAACAGCAAAACATAAGACGAAGACAGATCAGAAGACAGACAACAGATCATCAGGCGGACGATTCTGCGGCAGATGCCGCAGGCGTCCGTTTTTATTTCCCCGGGATATCCCGGCCGGCGCTGTTTGCCAAGGTGCACTTGAAATTAAAAAATGGCTATACTATAATACAAATCGCATATTAATTGTGTTCAATTTAATCACGGGAAGCAATCGCTGTACCGGGTTTGTTATCGCATTTACAGAAAGAAGGGAACGTACATGGCAAAGATTGACATTATCTCAGGGTTTCTCGGAGCAGGAAAGACGACTCTGATCAAGAAACTTATCAGCGACGTGTTTGCGGGACAGAAGGTCGTCCTGATTGAAAATGAATTCGGCGAGATCGGAATCGACGGAGGATTCCTGAAGGAAGCCGGCATCAACATTACTGAGATGAATTCCGGATGCATCTGCTGCAGTCTGGTAGGTGATTTTGCGGAAGCGCTGAAGAAGGTGGTGGAGCAGTTCCACCCGGACCACATCATCATCGAGCCCTCCGGCGTCGGCAAGCTGTCCGACATCCGCGACGCAGTGGAGCATGTGGGTGAGGAGTGCGATCTTGAGATCGGTTCACTGGTTACAGTGGCTGATGTCAAGAAAGTCAAGATGTATATGAAGAACTTCGGTGAGTTCTACAACAACCAGATCGAGAGCGCAGGCACGATCATTCTCTCCAGAACGCAGAATGCATCCAAGGAGAAGATCGATGAAGCAATCGCCATGATCCGTGAGAAGAACCCGGAAGCTACGATCATCACCACTCCCTGGGATGAGCTGAGCGGCCAGACGATCCATGATGCCATGGTGCAGTCGGTCTCGCTTGCTGACCTGCTCCTGGCAGAGGAGGAAGAGCATCACCATCATCATGATGATGACGACGATGAGGACGAGCATGAGCATCATCATCACCATCACGACGATGACGATGATGAGGACGAGCATGAGCATCATCATCACCACCATCATGACGATGACGACGATGATGAGGATGAGCATGAGCACCATCATCACCATCATCACGAGCATGAAGAACATGAGGCAGATGAGAATGGCACGGTGATCTATCACTCCCATGACCATCATCACCATCACCATCATCACGGCGGACATGACGCGGATGAGGTCTTCCAGAGCTGGGGCGCCGAGTCACCGAAGACCTACACGGATGATGAGATCAGAAGCATCCTGAAGACTCTCGCGGAGTCTACGGAAGATGATTACGGATTCATCCTTCGTTCCAAGGGTATGGTTCCGCGTGAGGACGGCACATGGATCCACTTTGATATGGTTCCGGAGGAAACAGAGATCCGCACCGGAGCTGCTGACTACACCGGACGCATCGTTGTCATCGGCGCGGGCCTGAAGGAAGACAGGATCCAGGAGCTGTTCGGACTGTAAGAAAGGAGATAACTGCATCCGGTATCGTTCAGAGATGATAGTCCTGTATGCAGTGCATGAATAATCATTATGCTTGAAGTACCTGTATATGTGATCACCGGCTTTCTTGAGAGCGGGAAGACAACATTTATCAGAGAGGTCCTGGACAGCCCGGACTTTGCTGACGGAGAGAAGACGCTGGTCCTTCTGTGCGAAGAGGGAGAAGAAGAGTACGATGAAAAACAGCTGAGCCGTCACAATATCTATATCGAGCAGATCGACAGTGAGGAAGATCTGGCCCCTGAGAAGCTGGATCTCCTTCACCGCAAACATAAGCCCAAGCGTGTATTCATTGAATTCAACGGTACCTGGGATGCCGCGAAGTTTACTTCGAGCCCCATGGCAAAACGCTGGGAGCTGGCGCAGATCATCACGCTGGTAGACGGATCCACCTTCCAGGTGTATCTGCAGAATATGCGCCAGATGATGAGCAACATCTTCATGGATACCGAGCTGGTCATCTTCAACCGCTGCACGACAGATATGGACCTGCAGATGTTCCGCCGGACGGTCAAGGCCGTGAACAGCCAGGCTGTCATTGCCTTTGAAGACAGCGAGGGTCAGCAGATCGATATCGGCAAGGCGCAGCCGCCCTTTGACCTGAATATGGATCCCATCGAGATCCCGGACGAGGAGTACGGACTCTGGTATCTGGACGCGATGGAAAATAAAGACCGCTATGAAGGAAAAACGGTTCATTTCAAAGGGAAGGTCATGATCCCTTACGGTTTTCCTGCAAACAGCTTTATTCCCGGACGCAACGCCATGACCTGCTGCGTCAATGATATCCGGTTCATAGGCTTTATCTGCCATTCGAAGCATACCGACAAGCTCAGACAGAAGCAGTGGATCGAGGTCACGGCTGAGATCCGGTATGAGTTTGTTCCGGAATATAACGGTGAAGGTCCCGTGCTTTATGCGAAGCACCTCAAGAGCGCAGAACCGCCGAAGGATGACGTGGTCCTGTTCAACTGAGTCATGCAAAACCTGCCGGACTTGTTTAAATGACGCTTGCCCTTTGGAGTCAGAGGATTTATACTTTAATCACCTTTGATGCCCAAGCGGCGGCGTCGTTTTTATATCTGTTATCAGTAAGAAAGGCGGGATGAATTATGAAGAGGATCGGACTGCTCACCAGCGGAGGCGACTGCCAGGCGCTGAACGCAACCATGAGAGGCATAGTCAAGGCACTTGCGAACAATCTGGACGAACTTGAAGTCTATGGTTTCATTAACGGCTATCACGGTATGATCTACAGTGATTACAGACTGCTTACCAGCAAGGACTTCTCGGGAATCCTGACCAAGGGCGGCACCATGCTGGGATCCTCCCGGACGCCGTTCAAGGATATCCGCAAGCCGGATGAGAAGGGACTGGATAAGGTCGAGGCGATGAAGCAGAACTATCATAAGCTTCGCCTGGACTGCCTGTTCGTGCTTGGCGGAAACGGAAGCCAGAAGACTGCGAACCTTCTCAGTGAGGAGGGCCTGAATGTCATCCATCTGCCCAAGACCATCGATAATGATATCTGGGGAACGGACATGACCTTCGGCTTCTACAGCGCAGTAAATATCGCGACGGAGGCAATCGACTGCATCCATACGACCGCTGCGTCCCACAACCGTGTATTTATCGTGGAAGTCATGGGACATAAGGTCGGCTGGCTGACCCTCTATGCAGGAATCGCAGGCGGCGCTGACGTCATCCTGATCCCTGAGATCCCGTATCATATCGATAAAGTCATGGAAGCCATCGACAACCGTACCAAGAGCGGCAAGGGATTCACAGTCCTTGCGGTCGCTGAAGGCGCTGTCTGCGCGGAGGATCTGAAGCTCTCCAAGAAGGATTATAAGAAGAAGATGGAGAAAAATAACTATCCGTCGGTCGCTTATGAGCTCGCAGACCAGATCCTGAAGAAGAGCGGCAATGAAGTCCGCATCACGGTCCCGGGCCATACCCAGAGAGGCGGAGCTCCGTGTCCGTACGACCGCGCGCTTTCCACCAGACTTGGTGCCGCGGCGGCGCAGGCATTCCTGGATGAAGATTTCGGCAAGATGATCGGCATCAGGAATAACCAGACTGTCCGTGTGAAGCTGAAGGATTCCGCAGGCAAGCTGAAGGTTGTTGAGAAGGATGACCAGTTTATCCTTGAAGCCAAGAGACTTGGAATCAGCTTCGGTGACTGACGCTCCGGCCCCGGCTTGTGATCGCGATTGTTGATTATTGCTGCAGGACAGAGTATTATAAGTAAACAGGTAGCTTTTTATGCCGCTCCGGCCTGGTACCGGGGCGGTATTTATCTCATTACGTGTAAGAAGGCAGGAGTCGGGTGAACTATCAGGCGCTATATCGGAAATATCGTCCGCGGGTCTTTGATGACGTGAAGGGGCAGGAAGTGATCGTCCGTACCCTCCGCAATCAGGTCAAGACCGGAAGGATCGCGCACGCGTACCTGTTCTGCGGAAGCCGCGGAACGGGCAAGACCACGTGCGCCAAGATCATGGCGAAGGCGATCAACTGCGAGCATCCCGTGGACGGCAATCCGTGTACGGAATGTGCGGCCTGCAAAGCGATCCAGGCCGGGATCTCCATGAATGTGATCGAGATGGACGCTGCGTCTCAGAGAGGTATCGATAATTTCAGGCAGATCATCTCCGAGATCGCGTACCCGCCCACCGAAGGGCGCTACAAGGTCTACATCATCGATGAGGTCCATATGCTGACGCCCGAGGCCTTCAACGCGTTCCTCAAGACGCTGGAGGAGCCGCCGGAATACGCAGTCTTCATACTGGCTACGACGGATCCCCAGAGACTTCTGCCCACGGTATTGTCAAGATGCCAGCGGTATGATTTCCGCAGGATTCCCACGAAGATCATTGAAGAGAGACTGGGAGAGGTCCTGGCGGCAGAGGAGATAGAGGCTGAGTACGAAGCGGTCCACACGATCGCCAGGCGCTCTGAGGGCGGCATGCGTGATGCTCTCAGCATCGCGGACCAGTGCGTTTCATTTTTCCCGGGAGAACTCCTCACCTATGATCATGTGCTGGAGGTGCTCGGAACTGTCGATAACGACGTATACAGGAAGATGATGCGCTTCGCGGTCCGGGGCAATGCGTCGTCCCTGATCGGCCTGCTGGATCAGCTGCTTATGGACGGCAGGGACGTGCGGCAGATCGTAGCTGACTTCACCTGGTACCTCAGGGATCTTCTGATCTTCAAGGCTTCGGCAGGCTCCGCCCAGATGGAGGACCTGATCGAGGAAGACCGGGAAGAGATGCTGGAGGACTCGGACAGGATCAATGAAAAGCAGCTCATGTATTTCATCGAGGTGCTGTCTGACCTGTCCAATACGCTGAGGAATTCCTCAAACAGAAGGGTGCTGACGGAGATCGCGCTGATCAGGCTGTGCAGGCCGCAGACAGATCCGGGCAGCATGGATGCTCTGCAGAGCAGGATCACCCTGATCGAGCAGAAGCTGGAGGAAGGGACCTTCGTGAGCGCAGGTACCCGAGCGGCGCCTTCACAGACCCTGGCAGATGCAGGGCAGAGCGGCCCGGAGCCTGAGAAGGCCCCGGACAGAGAGAACATGGTGAAGGCCATCGCGCCGTCCCTGTTCCAGAAGATCGCCGCGCAGTGGAAGCAGACCATGAATTCACTTCCGAGGGAAGGCACGAGGCATGCGAGGGGGCAGATCCTTGCCAACTGCTGCGAGCCCTTCTTCTCTCCGGAGGATCCTGAGACGCTCTATCTTCCGCTCAGCAGGAACTGGTATGACTCGCTTGCCTATGATCAGGATCTGCTGGAGGCGGTCAGAGGAGCGATCGCGGATAAGTACGGCGTCTGCCCGGAGGTGCGGTTCACGGATGCTTCGGACAGTTCGGCCAGGGGACTGATCAAGGTTGAATCAAAACAGGAAGAATTAATGAACAGTGGGGTCGATTTCCCCATAGATATTGAATGACAGGAGGCTGATTATGGCAAAAAGAGGCGGATTTCCGGGCGGCATGATGCCGGGGAACATGAATAATCTCATGAAGCAGGCGCAGAAGATGCAGCAGAAGATGGCTGAGCAGCAGGCGGCTCTGGAGGAGAAGGAGTATACTGCGAAGGCCGGCGGCGGTGCGGTGGAAGTGACTGTCAGCGGAAAGAGAGAGCTGACCAAGGTCACCATCGATCCGGACGCAGTGGATCCGGATGATGTGGAGATGCTGCAGGATATGATCATCGCGGCGGCGAATGAAGCGCTCCGCGCGGCGGAAGAGGATGCGGCCAAGACCATGGGCGGCCTGGCGGGCGGCCTGGGCCAGATGGGCGGCTTCGGTTTCTGATATGGATTACTATGGAAGTCAGATCAATAACCTGATCGCGCAGCTGGGCAGTCTGCCCGGCATCGGTCAGAAGTCTGCGCAGCGGCTTGCATTTCACATTATCAATATGCCGCCGGAGAAGGTGCAGCAGCTGGCGGCCTCACTGACTGAGGCAAGGCAGCATGTGCGCTACTGCAAAGAATGCGGGACCCTGACGGATCAGGAGCTGTGTCCGATCTGTGCGGACACGAAGCGGGATCACCGCACGATTATGGTGGTGGAGACCAGCAGGGACCTTGCCGCCTATGAGCGGACAGGGCGCTATGAAGGCGTATACCATGTCCTGCAGGGCGTGATCAATCCGCAGCTCGGGATCGGGCCCGCGGATATACGTCTGAAGGAACTGATGCACAGGCTGCAGGGGGACGTGGATGAGGTGATCATCGCGACCGGATCCAGCCTGGAGGGCGAGACGACCGCCATGTATATCAGCAAGCTGGTGAAGCCGACCGGCATCAAGGTGTCCAGGATCGCCAGCGGTGTTCCCGTTGGCGGAGATCTCGAATACATTGATGAAGTGACACTTCTCAGGGCACTGGACGGAAGAGTCGAACTGTAACAGGCAACAGGCATACAGCTGGAACAGATACAGGAACGGATATATGAAGGAACGGTTTCAGAATCTCATAGAACTGCTTTCTTTTCGTACCATGTGGGACGATCAGGAAGAGGAAGACTGGGAAGACTATGACCGGAAAGAAGACTATGTGTCAGGGGACGAATATGCCGATGATTCCCGCCGCAGGGCAGGGATCAGCTCCGGATCGCTGTACCTGATCATTGCTGCCATGGTGATCATCGCAGTCTTTGCATATACGTTCATGAGTCACAGGCACCTGTATACAGGGTACTCCATCAGGGATTCCTACGAGGCAGAGGATATCGTCGGAACGAGATATGAGAAGCTGGGCAGCGGATTCGTGAAGTACGGTTCTGACGGTGTTACCTTTGTAAGCGGCAGAAATGAGACTCAGTGGAGTACTGCCTATACGATAGAGACGCCGGTCACCAGTGTCTGCTCGAACACCATGATGATCTATGAGCAGCAGGGGTATACGGTTGAAGTGATCAATTCGGACGGCGTGCTGGGATCCTATCAGACGGACTTTCCCATCATGCGTGCCGTGATCGCGAAGAACGGTGTTGCGGCCCTGATGCTGAAGGACGGTGATGACGCCAGGATACGTCTGGCAAGCACTGACGGCACTACGCTGGCAGAGGTGAAGACTACCCTGGAGGATCAGGGGTATCCTCTGGCCATGGATCTGTCTTCGGATGCGCAGAACCTGATGGTCTCTCTTGCGAAGATCGGCTCGGGAACTGTGGACACCTCCATTGCATTCTACAATTTCTCGTCCGCAGCGCAGACGGATGACTCTCATCTCGTGTCGCTGACTGAATACAGGGACGAGATCTTCCCCTATGTCTGCTTTGCTTCCGACAAGACCCCGGTCGCTGTGGGTGATTCCGGGTTTGTCGTATTTTCTGCATCCAAACACCCGGAGGAGAAGAAATCCGTACATATCTCCGGGGAGATACTGAGCGTATTCCATGACGATGAGTGCATCGGATTCATTTTATCGAGTGACTCCGCGACGGAACGCTATCATATGCTGGTCTACAATTACGCCGGGAAGGTTACCGCGGATTTCACATTTGCCCACGGATACTCGGAGGTGAAGATGGATTCCGGAGAGATCCTGCTCAATGACAGCGGACATATCATGGCATTCACGCCGGGCGGAGTGGCAAGGCTGGATGCGGACTGTGACAGGCAGATCGCTGAATTCGTCAAAATTCCAGGATTCCGCAAGTATGCGATCCTGACGAATTCCGGCATGTACCGGATCCTGGCTGAATAAATAAACGGAGGACGTTAGTACGTTGAATGATATTCCCATAGTTCTGATAGTGACATGTGTGATCATAGGGCTCTGCGCCCTTTCCGGGTTCATTTCCGGATTTGTAAATAAAATCTCGGGCATTGTCTCCTTTGTGCTGGCCTGTGTTCTGGTCAGCCTGCTGCTTCCGACGATTACCTCTGCGCTTCGGCAGACACCTGTCTACACAGTGATCCGTAATCAGTGTGAAGTGGTTGGCAACAATATCGTTAAAAATGTGGTTGTCGATTCCCTGAGCGAGGGTTCTTCCGCCGTTACAGACGGACAGTCCGTAGTGCAGGCAGTGACTGCGGATGACGGCAGCGGAAGACTCGACCGGAAGAAGATCAAAGCAGAACTGCAGGCGAGAGGATATGACCCGTCCGTAATAGACGCGCTGTCAGACGCGGAGCTGGAGAGCTACGCGCAGCAGCTGATCGGTGCCACGGCGGGCGTTCTGTCCCCTGCATGGCTGATGACTATTTCCAGTCCGGCGCCGCTGATGACTGTCTGCACAGCGTCACCACATTGCCTGCCTGTGTGCACGGTGCCTCTTGCGCCGGTGCTGCTGACGGATTCCACCATGAATCTCCCGGCAGGCGATCCTGCCTCCTCACAGGACGGCCAGTCCCTTCTGTCAAAGCTGACTGCGGGGATGGACCGCTCAGAGCAGATCCAGTTTATTGAGGATCTGCCGATCCCGGATGTAATGAAGGAGCAGCTGGAGACATTTAACAATTCAGCAGGCTACCAGAAGCTGGGCGCGGCCGATTTCGGATCCTATGTGGTCAATTATATCGCGAACCTGATCCTGAATATTCTGGCGTTCCTGGTCACGCTTCTGGTTTCATGGCTTATAATCCGGCTGATTCTCGGGGCGCTCTCTGTGTTCACGGCTCTGCCGATCATTGGCGGGGCGAACCGGCTGCTCGGACTTGCGGCCGGACTTGTGCAGGGCGTACTGATCGTATGGATCCTGTTTCTGGTCATCTCTCTGTTTTCATCGACCCCGGCCGGGAAGATGCTTATGGATGAGATCAACCGCACCCCGGTGCTGGAGACACTCTACAATACCAATCTTCTTATGAAGAGCACAGCCAACGCGTTAAAGGGGATTCTGTAATCGAGTCAGGGGGTATGATATGAGCCGTATCAGGAAGTCTGCGGGCAGGATGCTGTTCCTGTTTCTGGTCTGTATACTGACGCTGTCTGCAGCTATGCCGGCGTCCGCGGCAAGCGCCAGATGGAAACAGCTTCGGAAAAAGTATGCAGAGAAGGAGAATACCGACCGGCTGATCTTCGTGCAGTATGAAGGCGGCACGAGGGCAACCGTGTATATGTACCGTAAGAAGGCACGTAAGAACGGGACCCATTACTGGAAGAAGATCCTTAAGTGCAAGGCATATGTCGGATTAAACGGACTGGGCAAGAAGCGGGAAGGCGATGTAAAGACCCCGACGGGAACATTCAGGCTGACAGAGGGGTTCGGAATCAAAGACAACCCGGGCCTGACGGGACTGAAGTATACAAAGCTGAACCCCTATCTGTACTGGTCGGGCGAAATGGGAACCTATAATACCATGGTGGATTCCCGGGTGCTTGGACATGTACCTTCAAACAGCGAGCATCTGATCACCTATAACCCTTCTTACAATTATGCGCTGAACATCAACTACAACAGGAAGCGCATCTATCAAAAAGGGTCAGGGATCTTTCTTCACTGCATGAGCTCCAACACATACACCCACGGCTGCGTGGCAGTTGCCGAGAAGAACATGATACGGATTATGAAGAATACGACGGCGAAAACCAGAATCTGTATCTACAATAAATGACAAAATCTGAATAATGATTTGACAATTTTGGCAGTGCAGGCGCATGGCGCAGGCGCTGCCAAAAAATATTTCAGATTTCTAAAAAATAGTGTTGACATTATCCTTTCTTGGTGGTAGATTAATCGAGTCGCCCGCAAGAGGGCAGACAAAAAAGAGTTCTTTGATAACTGAACAGTGAAACGACCTTGAAGATTCTTAAAAGTTTTATTTTAAGGAACTGACCTTTAAAACAGTAAGGACAAGGATAAGAAATGTCAGCAGATGTTTCTGAACTTGATCAAATTTTTTATCGAGAGTTTGATCCTGGCTCAGGATGAACGCTGGC
>CACXAT010000030.1 GCA_902765725.1 uncultured Lachnospiraceae bacterium
GCACGCCGCCAGCGTTCATCCTGAGCCAGGATCAAACTCTCGATAAAAAATTTGATCAAGTTCAGAAACATCTGCTGACATTTCTTATCCTTGTTCTTACTGTTTTTAAAGGTCAGTTCCTTAAAATAAAACTTTTAAGAATCTTCAAGGTCGTTTCACTGTTCAGTTATCAAAGAACTCTTTTTTGTTTTTGTCGACCGTTTATCGCGGCGACTCGCTTAATCTAACACCGTTCAAAGAGTTTGTCAACACACTTTTTCAATTTTTTTTAAACTTTTTTCTGCACACGAATTCCACCGCGTTATCCACCGCTTCCCTGCCCCTTATCCCCAGGTTTTAGACAATCGAGGAATCTGGAGGGCTCCATGAGCCTGTTATAGCGCTCTTTTACGTAGAGAAGGTGCAGTTTCGTCTTTGCCCTTGTCATCCCCACGTAGAAGAGACGTCTTTCTTCTTCGATCTCGGCATCCAGACTGGCTCTCCGGTAGGGGATCACTCCTTCATTCACATTCAGCAGAAAGACCTCAGAGAATTCCAGTCCCTTCGCCCCATGAAGAGTCGCAAGGGTCACGCACTCCGGCCCGTCCTCCTTCTCCTTCTCTCTTGTCTGAGCCAGACGCTCCCGGATCTTTTCGATCTTCTCCTCCCATTCAGCTGCCGTGGCGCAGTCCCTGGCGCTGTCCTGTATCTCATCTGCTGTCTGCAGCAGTTCTTCATAGTCTATCCTTCTCATCCTGGCATAGTCCTGCAGATAAGAATCATATCCAGCGCCTCTTCGGATGTAGTTGACCGCGGCCCAGGGACGCATGCCCCGGATCATGTGAAGCTGGCGTTCCATCTCCCTCAGTCTCTCCTTCATCCAGGGTTTGTCGCTGTACCACGCATAGAGTCCCTGAAATGAAATCTTCTTCGCATACACGGATTCCCGGGATATATACCGGTTGGGTCTGTTGCAGACTCTCAGAAAGTCCTCTCTGTCCATCGGTTCCCGGCAGATGCGCAGATAAGACATCAGGTCCTTCGCGATCCAGTGATCCCACAGAAGCGGCGCGGCGTCCTTCATCCGGAATGGGATCTGGAATTCCGACAGTTTCGCCGCAGGGGCTCTTCCCTCCAGATTGGTCCGCGTCAGGACGGCGATCTCCGAGGCCGGTATGCCCTCCTGGAGACTTTTGCGTATGCAGTTCACCAGGTAGAGCTGCTCTGTCTCCATGTCCCTGCATTCCATGACTTCGACCGGAGGGCCGGATCTGTTTGTGCTGCGAAGATCCTTCGCGTACCTGTTTTTATTTTCCGCTATGACATGGAGGGACGCGTTCACGATCTGCGGCGTTGAGCGATAATTGTCCCGCAGCTGCATCACCACTGCCTCCGGATAGTCTTTCGGGAAGTTCAGCATGATCTCGGGACGGCTCCCCCGGAAGCGATAGATGGCCTGATCGTCGTCGCCGACGATGAACAGATTGCTGCGCGGCGATGCGAGGGCACGTATGATCCTGTACTGGAGCAGATTGATATCCTGAAATTCATCCACGAGGATATAGGTAAACCGCTCCTGCCAGGCCTTCAGGATATCCGCTCTTGCATGGAACAGGTCATGGGTGTAGACACACATATCATCGAAGTCGATCTTCCCAAGCTGCGCAAGGCGCTCCCGGTACATTCTGCACACAGTCCGGAATTCTTCTTCCGGAACGGAGGATGCATAATAATACTCCAGCGGAATCTGCTCGGATTTCACCCGGGAGATCTCCTGAAGCACGTCCTGCGCCCATTCATTCATATCGCCGCAGTCAATGTGAAGGGAAGCGGCGACAGAGGTAATGATCCTGTACCTCTCGTCCTCACGAAGAATGTTCTGCGCCGTATAGCCATATGCATTTTTCAGAATCTGGAAAAAAACAGCATGAAAGGTCCCGAATGTGACCCGGAAATGTTCAGACGCCGTCAGTTCTTCGAAGCGCTGCTGCATCTGTCTGGCGGCTGCCCTGGTATAGGTGATCACCAGGATATTCTCCGGCCGGATACCCTGTCTGATCAGATGATAGATTCGATTCGTGATGACCATGGTCTTGCCGGAACCGGGGCCTGCCAGTACCATGGCAGGCCCTTCCATGTGCTGTACTGCAGCCATCTGATCACTGCTCAGCATTATTATTCATCCTCTGTCGGTCAGTTCTGTCCCTGCAGTTTTCTGATCCCTTCCTCGATCCGAAGAAGCGATTCCTCTTTTCCGAGCACATCCATGATCTCGGTCGCGCCTGCCGGTGTCACGGACTTGCCGGACACAGCGATGCGGACCGGCCAGATGGTAAAGCCGGCTTTGACACCCTCTCTTGCAGAATAGTCCTTCAAGACTTCATAGAGCGCGTCGTTGTTCCACTCCTCCTGTGCCTGCAGTTCTCCAAGCAGATCCTGAAGAACCTTGAGGGACTTCTCCGGAGTGACTTTCCATTTTTTGTTCTGATACAGCGCGATGTCATAGTCAGGCAGTTTCTCGAAAAAGCCCACCATGTCATCGATATCCGGGAACACTTCGATCCTGGTCTTTACCATGCTGGCGATCTTGTTCAGATCGAGATCTTTCGATATTACTTTTCTGATCTCGGGGATCGCGCGCTCCGCGTAACGGTCGAAATCCATCGCCTTGATATACTCGCCGTTCATCCATTTCAGCTTCTGGATGTCGAACACCGCGGGAGATTTGCTCATATGGTGATAGTCAAAATTCTCCACCAGCTCCTGAAGGCTGAAGATCTCCCTGTCATCAGACGGACTCCATCCCAGAAGCGCCACATAGTTCACCACTGCTTCCGGCACGAAGCCCTGCTCGATCAGATCCTCGAAGGAAGAATGGCCGCTTCTCTTGGACAGCTTGTGATGCTCTTCATCTGTAATCAGCGGGCAGTGCACATACACCGGCACTTCCCACCCGAAGGCTTCATAGAGACGGTTATACTTCGGCGCCGAAGAGAGATACTCGTTGCCGCGCACGACATGAGTGATGCCCATCAGATGGTCATCGACAACATTGGCGAAATTATAAGTCGGGAATCCGTCCGACTTGATCAGTACCATATCATCCAGTTCCGCGTTGGGAACTTCGATGGTTCCGTAGATCTCATCCTCAAACTTCGTAGTGCCTTCGTTGGGGACATTCTGCCGGATCACATAGGGTTTGCCCGCTGCAAGGTTTGCCTCGATCTCCTCTTTGGACAGATGCAGGCAGTGCTTGTCATAGATCATGATATCCTTGCCGCCCACCGTCTGATGCAGAGATTCCAGGCGCTCCTTGTCGCAGAAGCAGTAATAGGCTTCACCCTTGTCGATCAGCTCCTGGGCATACTTACGGTAGATCCCGGCTCTGACACGTTCACTCTGGACATAGGGACCGACACTTCCCGGCTTATCCGGGCCTTCATCGGCGATGAGGCCGGTGCCCTCCAGTGTGCGGTTGATGATATCGACTGCGCCCTCCACTTCTCTCTCCTGGTCGGTATCTTCGATACGGAGCATAAAGGTTCCGTTCTCATGCTTGGCGATCAGGTACGCATAGAGCGCGGTTCTCAGATTCCCTACGTGCATTCTCCCGGTCGGGCTGGGAGCAAATCTGGTTCTGACTTCAGACATAATTTATGACAATCTCCTCTGTGTTGTATTATTATCGACCCGGGTTGCATATAAATGAACAGGGGCAGATAATTACTCATTAATAGTTATTCATTTCATGTGCCTCGGACCCTGATCTGGTTGGATACAGACAGGGCCAGCATCATCTCCATCATCAGGAAGGCGATCGACGTCCCTCCATAGGATACAAAGGGCAGAGTGATGCCTGTCGTCGGTATCACGTTCAGCACGACCGCGATGTTCAAAACCACCTGCAGGGATATATGCGCGAATATGCCCGTTGCGATCAGGCTTCCCAGAAGATCCGGCGCATTCGTCGCAATGAACACCAGTCTGGCAAGCATAAACGCAAACAGTACCAGTACGATCATAGCGCCGATGATCCCAAGCTCCTCGCAGATGATCGAAAAGATCATATCATTCTGCGCTTCGGGAAGCGCGCCGAGCTTCTGCGCGCTGTTGCCGAGTCCCTTTCCGAACAGTCCGCCGGATCCTATGGCATACAGAGCCTGCATGACCTGGTATCCGCCTTCGTCCTGGTTTTCCTCCGGGTGCAGCCATGTCAGGATACGCTGCATACGGAAGGAGGAGCTGGACTCCGCTATATTGGTATTGCGGATGATAAGCAGTGCGATCGCCACGACCACCAGGAATACAAGAGTCAGCTGAAGCATCCTCTTGGGCCTGGGATGCGCGATGAAGATCAGCACATAGGCAATGCCCAGGATGATAACTGCTGTCGACAGGTTGTCCGTAAAACGGTATGTGAAGAAGGCCGTCATGGCACCCATTCCGAAGACGAGCAGCGGAGCCTTCACACGGCGGAACTTCCAGCCCATCTTGACGATCAGCGTCGGGAAGAACAGGATGACCGCCAGTTTCGCGAACTCCGCAGGCTGGAATGAGACGCCGCCCACATAGATCCACCGTCTGGCGCCGTTGATGGTCGTCCCAATGAACTTTGTGGCGATCAGAAGTATATTAGCGGCCACATAGCCAAAGGGCGCAGCTTTACTGAACCAGTGATAGTCCATCCTGGAGCCGTAGATCATAACGACAAAAAACAGCGCACTGACCCCGGCCTGCCTGGCGAAATAACGCATGTCATTGCCATAATCCACCGATGCCTCGTAGGCGCTTGTGGAATACAGCATGACCAGTCCGAAGCATGTGAGCAGTATAACGACGGCCAGAAGGTTATAGTCGTAGAAATCGACCCCTTCTGTCCGCTCGATCCTCTTCCCTCCCTTCAGGAAGGAAAATCTCTCTTTTGCAGCGGTGCCCGTGTTCTTAGCCATTCATAATCCCCTTGCCGGACAATCGGATGTTCAGCGATACAATATTCTCTCAGCTTTTTGAATTGATATACGGAATCAATCCCCCCGCAGTGATAATATTCTGCATAAACGGAGGGAATGCCTGTCCTTTCCAGGACTTGCCCAGCGTGACATCCGTCACAGTCCCGCTGTCAAGGTCTACTTCTACCCTGTCGCCTGCCCTGATCTCCTTCACGGCATCCGGGCACTCCATGATCGGAAGGCCTATATTGATGGAATTGCGGTAGAAGATGCGCGCAAAGGTCTCGGCGATCACGATGGAGACGCCTGCGGCCTTGATCGCGATCGGAGCATGCTCTCTGGACGAACCGCAGCCGAAGTTCTTCTCGGCAACGATAATATCCCCGCACTTCACCTTTGAGGTAAACTCTTTGTCGATATCCTCCATGCAGTGAGCTGCCAGCTCCCTGGGATCGGAAGAATTCAGATAGCGAGCCGGAATGATAACATCCGTATCTACATTGTCACCATATTTGAATACTGTTCCTTCCAGTTTCATCAGGAAATCCTCCTCTGTACTATCGGATCTGTTCTCAGATCATCTCCGGTGACACGATCTTACCCGCAACAGCGCTGGCTGCCGCAACAGCCGGACTTGCCAGATAGATCTCAGAGTCCACTGCTCCCATACGTCCGACAAAGTTCCGGTTTGTGGTGGAGACGCAGCGCTCACCGCCGGCGAGGATACCCATGTATCCGCCCAGGCAGGGGCCGCAGGTAGGCGTGGAGACCACAGCTCCGGCCTCTATAAAGGTCTTCAGCAGGCCTTCTTCCAGTGCCTGCAGGTAGATCTTCTGCGTAGCAGGAATGATGATGCAGCGCACGTCCGGAGCGACCTTGCGTCCCTCCAGGACCTTCGCGGCGATCCTCAGATCAGATATTCTTCCGTTGGTACAGGATCCGATCACAGCCTGATCGATGCGGATCTCACCGACTTCGTCGATGGTCCTGGCATTCTCCGGCAGATGCGGGAAGGCCACCGTCGGACGGAGCGCTGACAGATCCACCGTCAGTTCTTCCTCATACTCCGCATCCGGGTCCGCCTCGAACACAGTCCAGGTCTTTGTCGAATGCTCTTTCATATAGGCTGTGGTCTTCTCGTCAACCGGGAAGATCCCGTTCTTTCCGCCCGCCTCGATCGCCATATTCGCGATTGTGAAGCGATCGTCCATGGACAGCTCAGCAACACCTTCCCCGGTAAACTCCATGGACTTGTACAGAGCACCGTCAACACCGATCCGGCCGATGATGTGAAGGATCACGTCCTTGCCGCTGACATACTCCTGCAGCTTTCCGGTAAGATTGATCCGGATCGCGGAGGGCACCTTGAACCAGGCCTTGCCGGTCACGCAGCCGGCTGCCATATCCGTGGAGCCGACGCCTGTGGAGAACGCGCCGAGGGCACCGTAGGTACAGGTATGGGAGTCTGCGCCGATCACCACGTCGCCTGCCACCACCAGTCCTTTTTCCGGAAGGAGGGCATGCTCGATTCCCATCTGTCCGACGTCGAAGTAATTCGTTATATCGTGCCTGCGGGCATATTCACGTACGCACTTGCAGTGTTCCGCAGACTTGATATCCTTATTCGGGATAAAGTGATCCATGACAAGCGCAATCTTATCCTTGTCAAACACCTCATCACTCTGGAACTTATCCATCTCCTTGATCGCTACCGGAGAGGTAATGTCATTTCCAAGAACCAGGTCCAGGTTCGCCTCAATCAGGTCTCCCGCATGCACTTCCTTCAGTCCTGCCGCATGCGCGAGAATTTTCTGAGTCATTGTCATTCCCATAGATACGGATCCTCCTATGTGATTGCAATTACTGATTCGATCTATTGTACTAGGATTCATTCTTTTTCGCAACCGCCTAAAGAATGTGAAAAAGCCTGCGGCATCGCCGCAGGCTGACATGAACACCGCTTACCGAAGTCTCTCGGATCCCGGGATCAGTTGTTGATAAGCTTGTCTTCGTCGCTCCAGGAATACAGCTTGCGGATATCCTCTCCGACCAGCTCCGCCGGATGAGACGCATGCTTCTTGCGAAGAGCCTTGAAGTGCACCTGGGCACCGGCATCGCTCATATCTACCAGGAAGTCCTTGGCAAATGTGCCGTCCTGAATGTCGCTCAGGATCTTCTTCATAGCCTTCTTGGTCTCCTCGGTAATGATCTTCGGACCAGTGATGTATCCGCCGTACTCAGCTGTGTTGGATACAGAGTACCACATTCCGCCGAATCCGGACTGATAGATGAGGTCTACGATCAGCTTCATCTCATGGATGCACTCGAAATATGCATTTCTCGGATCGTATCCTGCCTCAACGAGGGTCTCGAAGCCTGCCTGCATCAGAGCGGTCACGCCGCCGCACAGAACTGCCTGCTCACCGAACAGGTCCGTCTCGGTCTCAGTCTTATAGGTGGTCTCAAGGAGTCCGGCACGCGCTCCGCCGATCGCAAGTCCGTATGCCAGCGCAAGATCCTGTGCCTTGCCGGTGTAATCCTGCTGAACAGCGATCAGGCAGGGAGTTCCCTTTCCGGCGACATACTCGGAACGAACCGTATGACCCGGAGCCTTCGGAGCGATCATGGTAACGTCAACATACTTCGGCGGAACGATGCAGCCGTAATGGATGTTGAAGCCATGAGCGAACATGAGCATATTGCCTTCTTCCAGGTTCGGCTCGATATCTTCGCGATACAGTTTAGCCTGCTTCTCATCATTGATCAGGATCATGATGATGTCTGCCTTCTTTGTCGCCTCAGCTGCTGTGTAGACTTCAAAGCCCTGTTCCTCTGCTCTCTTCCAGCTTCTGGAGCCTTCATACAGGCCGATGATGACCTTGCATCCGGAATCTCTCAGGTTCAGCGCGTGAGCGTGACCCTGGCTTCCGTAACCGATGATCGCGATAGTCTTGCCCTCAAGAAGCGAAAGATTGCAATCTTCCTGGTAAAAGATTTTTGCTGCCATACGTATACCTCTCTTTAGTAATCCAACACATGTATCTGTATTTGAAAGCAGCCAAGTCTGCTGCTGAAATACCGTTCCTTACAGGTAGAGCACCCCGTCCGATCCTCTCTCCAGACTGGTGATCCCCGTCCTGGCAAGCTCCAGGATCTCATAGCCGCCCAGCAGACGGATGAAGGCATCCACCTTGTCCTGCTTACCGGTCAGTTCGATGATCAGGGAATCCGCTCCCACGTCCACGATCTTCCCGCGGAAGACATCTGCCATGGAGATCACTCCCTGCCGCTGATTCTCCGCTACACGGACCTTGACCAGAACAAGTTCGCGGCTGACGCTGGTCGCATCCTCGAGCACCTTGATGTCAACCACATCCACAAGCTTGCGAAGCTGTTTCACGATCTGCTCTATGATATCGTCATCTCCCTCTGTCACGATCGTGATCCTGGTAAAACGCGGATCTGTCGTAACACCTGCGGTTATGCTCGCAATATTGTACCCACGGCGGGTAAACAGGCCGGCAACACGGCTCAGAAGGCCGGGTGTATTGTCAACCAGAAGTGAAAGCGTCCGATTATTCACAAGAATCCTCCAGCTGCAGCAGCTTCAAAATCCGTTCATTCCGCCTGTGCGGCGGTTTCTTCCAACCGATAACAGTGTTCATCATAGCAATGACCGATTTGTTTGTCAACGATATCCATTGTCAGTTTCGATACTTTTCCAAAATAAGCACAAAGATATCCCGAATCAGTCCGACCGAAATCGAATTAATTGCGGGATATCTCATTTTTTCTAAAATATTTTGTTCAGTCGAGGCCGGACAGGAACCGGTACATCTCCTCGGCAGCTGGCGGGCATCCCTTCAGTGTATGCTCAAAGCGCGAGGTACAGTTTCCGATCCCAAGACGCCCTGTCTTCCCTCTGTATCCCTGCCCGATACAGATCTTATCCGGAATCCGGTCCAGAAGCCCTTCCTCTTCCAGCCTTCTGAGGACCGGCATCAGCGTTCCGCAGCAGGCCGAGCAGGAATCAACCTCATCCACAAGCTCTCTCAGCCGCACAAGCTCTCTTCCCGGATCGCTGTTCCAGGGAAGCTCAGGAACCTCTGCGCTGATATACTCCGTCTTCTGGGCAGACGCGTCCGTATTCGGAGACAGTTCGCTCTGAGGCAGTTCGCTCTGCGCAAGTTCGCTCTGCAGCAGTTCTCTCTTCTCGAGCAGACAGGAGATCTTCGCACCGGACAGATCCGCGCAGCCGATCCCCAGCCGCGCCGCGGTCCCGATATACTCCACCTCTCTGACATCGACTCCGATCACCCGGGCGCCGTAGGCATCCATCAGAACCGGGTCCACGCCGCAGATCATCCGGTCCAGCCGGACCGGATTCCCACCGTCCTCAAACAGCAGGTCCGGACAGATGACATCCGTCAGGATAAAGTCCTGATGAACCGCAGCGCACAGATGTCCGATGGGCTTATGCAGTCCCATCCTGTGAAATCTTCGTTTCTCAGAGGCAGGGATGCACCCCTTCATATTCTTGAGGGCACAGGTCATCCGCGTCTGGCAGTGTCCCTTCAGGACCGGAAGGTTGATCAGATAATCCACCTTCTGCACTCTCTCACAGATATTCAGTTCCATGCCGGCCGCGTCCACGCGGACGCCCCGGTCCTCCTGAAGATCCCAGAAGGGGACCCCCATCCTGCTGCACAGTTCTCCAAACCCTGTCACCAGCAGCGAATCAGAGGTCTTGTCTCCGACCCAGGAGCTCTCCATGACTACGATTCTTTGAAAACCGTTCTCCTGCAGATACGATACAACCGCCTCAGCGATTTCAGGGTGGGTCGTCGCCCCGTCCTCAGCCGGGATCGGCCCCAGCAGATTGGGCTTTACCGCAATCAGAGGCTCGCGCCCCGGACATTTTCTTCGGATCATATCAGCAAGGAAGGCCCTGCGGCAGAGCTCTTTAGCCATATCCGCCGCAGATCGTCCCTCTATGATGATCAGTTCATTTTCATTCATATGTACTTATCCGGTCTTACTTCTTAGTACCAAGCTGTCTGACCGCCACAGACGCGCCGCTGGACCAGCCGCCGCCTTCCGTGCCGACCACGATATCGACTCTTGTGATCTTCTTTCTGTACTTCCAGTTCTTCAAATTGACATACAGGGTGTTCCATGCTCCGCAGCCGATCACCCCTTTTGCCTCGTAGTACCTCTTGGTTCCTGACCACAGGCGCATCGTTACATAGGCTTTTCCGGAGTTAAAGTCCGAAGCCATGATGCCAAATCCCAGTTTCTTGCGGGTATTGCAGTTGATCGTGCCGGTGCGGATGAAGCCGATGGGAACATTCGCGTTGCGGCCGCTGTCATGCGTCACCGTATACACGCCGCTGTTATACCTGAAACCGGAGTAAGCGCCATAGGGAGCAAAGCGGTTCGTATAATTCTTTTTCCATTTGATGGACTTTGCCACCCGCAGCTTCCCGCTCTTGACGCCAATCTTCTTGCCGACCTTTTTGCCGGACAGCGACTTGGCCATCTTGGCCGCGGCGGACGTAAATGCGTTTTTGATCGTAGTATCCGCATATTTATAGGCAGTCCAGGACAGCTTCTTCCACGCCGCGTTCTCGCCGCCCCAGCTGGTGTAGAGGCCGTATTTCTCCCCTTCAGCCGTGTGATCGACCTGCCTGTGCAGGATCATGGAATCCACCATGCTGTTCTGCTCGGCGATATAATAGGCCAGCGCGACGCTTTTTGCCTGTCCCTCCGAGGTGTCCTTTCCCGAAGTTACCGATGAGTATCCCTGTTCACTGAGGATAATGCGGCAGTTTTTGGTATAATTCTTTTTTACGAATTTGGTCAGAACACTAAGGTTCTTCATGGTGATGATCCGGGTATTCTCCGAATTCGTGACCGAAGCGCTGTCGCTCATGATGTCAACCACGTACTGACTGATATTGTAGGGATGATAGGCAATGCACCAGCTTCCCTTCTTCAGCCCCTTGGCAGCTGCCCTGGCCGCAAACTTTGTAAGTATGGTCTTCCCCGGATACCAGTAGCTTCCGTTTCCGATGGTCCAGTAATGATCCAGGCACATATAGATCCTGGCGTTCGCGTATACCTGGCGCGCTGCCCTGTATACAGCCGCAACCTGCTCCGCGTACAGATCTACGTAGGTGTCTACACTGATATTCCCCGCCCAGTTCCATATGGTGGAATTGTTGACTTCATTTCCGACGATCCATCCTACGATCCGGGCTCCGTTTTTATTACTGTAACGCCGCTGAAAGAAGGTGACGATGGCCCGGAGGGTGCGCACCGCTTCCGGATCTTTCATATTCCACTGATAATAGTTGGCGCTCTTTCCCCGGGCAGCGGGGTAAATGAGATAGCTCAGATCATCCGTGCGGTTGGGAAGCAGAAGGATCGCCGTGACGATCACCCCGTTCCGCGCAAGACGGTTCAGCTCACTGTCATATCTTGCAAGGGCATTCTTCGCAAACCAGTAGGTCTTCCCCTCGAACTGGAACCCCACACAGTGGGTGGAATTCCTGTATCCTCTCGAGGGCATGAAATCACCCACGCTCAGATTGATGGTTGTATGATTGACGCCCAGTTCCAGCGCGTCCTCTTCCATACCCGGAGCGACATGGATCCCCTTCTTGCTCTTTGCCTTTGGATAGGCGAAATTATACTCCGCCGCGTATACTGCGCTCTGGCACAGCAGAACTGCCGCCAGGACCGCCGCGGCCAGCCGTTTCCATATGCGTTTTGTTCCTGATGATTTCATACTCCCTCTCCTCTGTGTTCCCCGTCTTTGCCCGTGTATAAGTGAAGATGCACAGGAAGCTGCTCCCAGGGTACGAGAGCAGCTTCCGGATGCAGCATGAGACTACTCCAGGTAGTCCTTCATGCGTATATTTTTTCTTTTGAGCTTCCGAAGAGCCTTCGCCTCGATCTGTCGGATCCTCTCTCTGGTAACGTTCAGCTGTTTCCCCACCTCCTCCAGCGTTCTCGGCCGGTCATCATCCAGTCCGTACCGAAGGTGAAGGACCTGCTGTTCTCTGTCGGACAGGTCAGTCAGGATCTTCCTGATCTGTTCCTTCAGCATGACCCGGGCAGCCTCATCTACCGGAACCGGAGTCGAATCATCCCGGATGAAATCACCCAGAGAGCTGTCCTCCTCGTCTCCGACGGGAGTCTCCATGGATACCGGTTCTCTTGAGATCTTCTGGATCTCTCTCACCCTATCCGGTGTCATATGGATCCTCTTCGCGATCTCCTCAGGGGACGGGTCCCTGCCCAGCTCCTGCATCAGATCCCGGGAAGCCCGGTTCACCTTGTTGATGTTCTCAACCATGTGGACCGGAATCCGGATCGTACGCCCCTGGTCGGCGATCGCCCTTGTGATCGACTGCCGTATCCACCAGGTCGCGTAGGTGGAGAACCTGAATCCCTTCTTATAGTCATACTTCTCGACCGCCCTGATCAGTCCCAGGTTTCCTTCCTGGATCAGGTCCATCAGACTCATGTCATGGCCGGTATAATGCTTGGCTATGGAGACAACCAGTCTGAGATTCGCCTCTTCAAGCTGCTTCTTGGCCTGCTCATCTCCCTCTGCCACTCTTCTGGCCAGCTCAACCTCCTGTTCGGGAGACAGCAGCGGAACCTGTCCGATCTCTTTAAGGTACATGTGGATCGGATCAGAGACACTGCCGCTGTCCATCTCCACCCCTTTTGCAGAGCTTTGCACAAAATCTGCGGCAGAATTTTCATCCTCCAGCGCCTCATCATCGCTGAGAACAAACAGATCCTCATCCGTGCAGTCTTCCGGCAGAAGGACATCGACGCCCCGCTCTGCCAGAAAATCTGTTACAGCATTCAGTTCATCCCTGGTCGGATTCAGATCGGAGAAATAATCCGCGACTTCCTGGTATTCCAGCGCGTTTTTTTTCTTCTCCGCATCCCGGACCAGTGTCTCGGCACGCTGTGCCAGATCTCTGTTTCTCTTCTCTGCATCAAAAGAGCCTGTCTTTTTTGTACTCATTCCCACCTCAGTCCAAAAAACATCAGAAGCCGAACTCTGATAAAAAAGCAGAGATTATTTTATCATGTTCATACATATTATTCAAGGACACAAGGATAACCCTTATTTCATCAGGGTCATGTCAACCGGGACGTCGACTTCATTTCCCTTGTCATCCACCACCGGAACCGGAGTCTCATCCCACGCATCCAGATCATTGATGTACTTTCTGGTATCGCGGACAATGACGCCTGACAGCAGAAGCACTGCAACCAGGTTCGGGATACTCATCAGTGCGTTCAGAATATCCGCGATGGTCCACACAAGATTAAGGGCACTGACCGGCGCGATGACCGCAACAGCGATATAGATGACCCTGTAGATGACCAGAACCCTCTTGCCGCCGATGTACTCCACGCAGCGCTCACCGTAATAAGCCCAGCCAAGGACCGTCGAAAACGCGAAGGTGATGATGCCGATGGTAAGCAGGATGGGTCCGATGTAGGGGATCTGTCCGAATGCAAGGGAGGTCAGCTTTCCTCCGTTGTCCACCATGCTGACGTCAATGTTCGGATTCTTCATGATGGAAGTGACCAGGACAAGACCGGTCATAAGGCAGACAACTACCGTATCCCAGAAGGTGCCGGTGGACGCGATCAGGGCCTGACGGACCGGATTGCGCGACTGAGCCGCTGCCGCCGCGATAGGAGCAGAACCCATACCGGACTCATTGGAGAACAGGCCGCGGGCGACACCGTACTGGATCGCTGCACGGATACCGGTTCCCACCAGACCGCCTGCAACTGCGCCCTTCGTGAAGGCAAGACTGCAGATGGCGCCGATCGCCGGGATAATGAAATCATAATTGATGCAGAGAATGACGATGCAGCCGATCACATAGAAGATGGCCATAAACGGAACCAGTCTCTCGCAGACACTGGCGATGGATTTGATTCCGCCAAAGATAACGACCGCAACCAGAATTCCGATCACGACTCCGACCACCCAGGGCGGGCAGTGGAAATTCTCTTCTGCCACCGTCGCAATCGCGTTGACCTGTGTCGCGCAGCCGATTCCGAAGGAAGCGATCCCACCGAACAGGGCAAACAGGAAGCCCAGCCATTTCATGTTGAGGCCTCTCTCCAGTGCGTACATGGCGCCGCCCTGCATACGTCCGTCCTTGGTCTTGACGCGGTATTTGACTGCGATCAGGGATTCAGCATACTTCGTGGCAATGCCGAACACACCTGTAAGCCAGCACCACAGAACCGCACCGGGGCCGCCGAGAGCCACTGCCGTTCCGACACCGATGATATTACCGGTACCGATGGTCGCCGCCAGAGCTGTCGTCAGCGCGCCGAAGGAAGAAACCTCTCCTTCCGCGTCCGGATCCTTGGAGACTGAGAGCTTAATGCCCTTGCTGATCGTTTTCCTCTGGACAAAGCCTGTCCGGATCGTCATATATATATGCGTTCCGAGAAGCAGGATGATCATCCACCAGCCCCATACAAAGCTGTCCAGATTATTAATAAAATCTACTACTCCATTCATACCTTCTACCTCCTCCAAGCAATATTTCCGTATATTTTATTACCTGGAAGCGTATATGTCCATCTGTATTTGATGTTTTTCCGTGTTAAATGGAAAAAGCCGAAATATTTTCGGTCCTGATATTCACATCTTATTCATTTTGAAACAGTGGCGTGGAATAATACCGGTCGCCGGAATCCGGAAGCAGGGCAACGATCACCTTCCCCTTATTCTCCGGACGCTGTGCAAGCTCGATGGCCGCCTGCAGGGCCGCCCCCGAGGAGATCCCCACCAGGAATCCCTCGGTCTTTGCTGCCTGTCTGCAGCGCTCGTAGGAATCCTCGTCGGAGACCGTCATGACTTCGTCACAGACTGAGACGTCCAGCACCCGGGGCACGAATCCGGCTCCGATCCCCTGGATGTTGTGGGGGCCGCTCTCTCCCTTCGTCAGAACCGGGCTGGTCTCAGGTTCGACAGCGACGATCTTTATCTCCGGGTTCTGTTCTTTCAGGTACCTGCCCGTTCCCGTAACAGTACCTCCGGTCCCCGCTCCGGCGACAAAGATATCCACTTCGCCATCCGTATCCTCCCAGATCTCCGGACCTGTGGTCTCATAATGCGCCGCGGGATTTGCCGGATTGTCAAACTGTCCTGCAAGAAATGCCCCGTCGATCTCTTCCACCAGCTCATTTGCCTTCTCGATGGAACCTGCCATCCCCTTCGCACCGTCCGTCAGGACGATCTGCGCGCCGTAGGCCTTCAGGATATTGCGTCTCTCGGCGCTCATCGTCTCCGGCATGGTCAGGATCACCCTGTATCCTCTGGCCGCCGCGATGGAGGCCAGACCGATGCCGGTATTACCGCTGGTAGGCTCTATGATCACGGAACCTTCCTTCAGAAGCCCTCTCTTCTCCGCATCCTCGATCATCGACCTGGCGACACGGTCCTTCACGGAACCTGCCGGGTTAAAATATTCAAGCTTTGCAAGCAGTCTGGCTTCCAGGCCAAGGCTGCGTTCGAGTTTCACAAGCTCCACGAGGGGTGTATGGCCGATCAGCTCCACCGTTCCCTTATACACATTTCCCATAGTACGTCTCCCTTTTACTGTCATCACCAGTGTCTGTAACCGATGCCTTTATCCGATATCTGTAATCGATGTCCTTACATATGCATCTGCCTGTACGAAGGAAGACGCCCCTTCCCGCGGATCAACTCATCCGCTTTGAAGAGGCGTCCCGTCCGTGCACCCATATACGATGCATTCTCTTTTATGAAGCAGCGATCATGCAGCGATATCCATAGCCTCGCCTGCAAGGGCTTCCGGATCAATCTCTGTCACTTCTGCGCCGAGAGCCTCTTCCGGAACCTCGATCGATACCGGTGTCTCCCAGTCGTAGGTGTACTCCATGCTCAGATCGTTCACCGTCAGCTGAACCTCCGGAGTCGGAGCCTCCTCATCCTCGGATGAAGAGCTGAACATCAGGGATCCGATGATCTGGCCGATCATGGTGAAGTCGCTTCCGGCCATATCCAGCTTGACGTATACCGGTCTGAAGGTCTCAACGTCGATATCCTGGATCAGATTGAACTGAAGGGATCCTGCAAACATCTGGATCATCTGAACAGTAGTCGGATCGATCGTCTCAGGTTTCGCTTCCGCCACCGCATTCAGGAGATTGCCGATATCTTCACCGGTCAGGGTCATGGTAAGCTCGTAGCATTCCCTGCCTTCCACAGTCACAGCCTCCGGAGCCAGAGCTGCCTTGCCCATGAACTCTTCCTGAAGCGCTGCAACGTCGATGCCCAGTGTCTGCTCGATCTCAGAGTAGTCGCCAGCCATCGCCTTGGCCACCATATCGTTCATCTGCTGAGCAGACTCCGCGGGAATCTTTGCAGCTTCCCAGCCTGCCTCATCGCCAAGTCCGGAGATCTTCACATACGTCGTATAGCTTCCGTCATCCGAATTGACCATGTACATATCCATGCCGATTTCGCCTGCCATGCCCAGTGCAGAAGCATCGCCTGAGGCGGTTCCGGTCGCGCAGAACTGCAGCGGACTAAGAGTGTACTGAATATCCATGTCCATGCTTCCGGACATCGGCATGCTCTGTGTGGTTCCGGAGGCACTGACATCCAGCTGGATATCACCGTTTGCTGACGCGTGGGCACTGAAATCCGTCAGGTTGGCGTTCGCCTCCTGCGTTTTCTTATAGAGATCTTCAACTGTCATCGAGGAATCAAACCCCGCCAGCAGCATGACAGAGGAGACAGCGACCGCCGCCACTGCAAGAAGCCTGTTTCTGAAACTCTTCTTCATATTAAGATACTTCTCCTTTCAGTCTGTGTTTGCCACAATCTGCATAGAATGCAGCCCCAAAAAGTATATTTACATGTACATTTTACCACTATATTGCATTCCAGTCGACTTAAATGTTGCCATATCTCCACGTCATTTATTGCCATGGTCCCTGCCGGCATCCATCTGCATCAAAGTCTTCATATCCGACTCGACCAGCACTTCATTCATACTGCCGGTCCGGTATCCCGCAAGGTCCAGCGAAACATAGGTGAACCCATACTCCTTCAGCTTCGCGCAGACTTCCTCCCTCAGAGACGGATCGCCGAAGCGCGCGATCTGGTCAGCGGTTACTTCAATCCTGGCAAGGGATGAGTGGACCCGCACCCGTACCTGGCCAAACCCCAGCTCATGCAGATACGCCTCTGACCGTCCGGCCATAGCCAGTTTCTCCCGTGTGATCCTGTCCCCGTAGGGGATCCTGGTGGCAAGGCACGCCGAAGAGGGCCGGGAGGATGCCTTAAGGCCGAAGGTCCTGCTGAGAGCCCTGATCTCGGACTTGGTAAGTCCTGCCTCCTTCAGAGGGGACAGAACGCCCAGTTCTCTTACAGCGCGCATGCCGGGACGAAAATCCGATGTGTCATCCGCGTTCGTCCCCTCCACAAGATAGCTGCATCCCATCGATGCCGCCTCTTTGGCCAGCATCCCGAACAGCTTCCTCTTGCAGAAGTAGCACCTATCTTCTGTATTCTGCACGAATTCCGGAATGTCCATCTGGGACACCTCCACCACCTTGTGCCGGATCTGATTGTCCCGGCAGTACCGGACCGCGTCCTGTATCTCAGCATCCGGAACCGCCTCTGCCTTCGCGGTGACAGCGCACGCCGCATCTCCCAGAACATTTCTTGCGACATGAAGCAGGAGGGCAGAATCCACACCTCCGGAATACGCTACCGCGACACTCCCGCAGTCTTTCAGGATCTGTACCAGTTTCTGATATTTCTGTTCCATCTGTTTTCTCCGTATACTTTGAGCCATACTGATAAAAAAACAGACTGTCGCAGCATTGCTGCAACAGTCTGTTTTCATTGTGCTTACTTTGCGTAGTCGACCACCCTCGACTCACGGATCAGACTTACCTTGACCTGTCCCGGATATTCCAGTTCAGATTCGATCTGCCTGGCGACATCTCTCGCCAGGAAGGTCATGTCGGCATCACTGATCTGCTCAGGAACCACCATTACACGAATCTCCCGACCTGCCTGAATGGCAAAGGACTTGTCAACTCCCTTGAAGGAATTGGCTATATCTTCTAACTGTTTTAATCTGTTGGTATAGGTTTCCAGAGTCTCTCTTCTTGCGCCGGGGCGGGCTGCTGAGATCGTATCAGCTGCCTGGACAAGGCAGGCAATCAGCGACTCGGGTTCTACGTCACCATGGTGAGACTCCACGGCGTTAATAACGATATTAGACTCTTTATACTTCCGGCACAGCTGTGCGCCGATCTGTACATGGGTGCCTTCTACATCGTGGTCGATGGACTTACCGATGTCATGGAGCAGGCCGGCACGCTTCGCGATGCGGACATCCACTCCGCACTCGGAAGCAAGAAGTCCGGCAAGATGTGCCACCTCGATCGAATGATTGAGTGCATTCTGACCATAACTGGTACGGAACTTCATCCTTCCGAGAAGTCTGACCAGTTCCGGATGAATTCCGTGAACACCTACCTGGAGACACGCTTCATCTCCGGCCTCACGGATCTCATTCTCGACTTCCTTCTTCGCCTTTTCGACCGTCTCCTCGATCCTTGCCGGATGGATCCGGCCATCGACGATCAGCTTCTCCAACGCTACTCTTGCCACCTCACGGCGGATCGGATCAAAGCTGGACAGCACGACTGCTTCAGGTGTGTCATCAATGATGAGGTCCACGCCGGTCAGTGTCTCGATTGCCCGGATATTGCGGCCCTCACGGCCGATAATGCGACCCTTCATCTCATCGCTGGGCAGCTGGACTACCGAGATCGCAGCTTCAGCGATGTTGTCTGCTGCGCAGCGCTGGATCGCGGTCACAACGAATTCCTGTGCCTTCTTGGCGGCGGATTCCCTGGCTTCGTTCTCCAGTTCCTTATACAGCTTCGCAGCATCTGTCTTTACTTCGTCTTCAACAGATTTTAAAAGATATTCTTTTGCCTGTTCGGAGGTTAATCCAGAGATTCGTTCCAGTTCCTGCTGCCGCTGCCCGAGCAGTTTGTCTGCTGAGGACTGCTTTTTTCTTAGCTCTTCTTCCTTCTGTGCCACACCTGCCTCACGGCGTTCCAGAGATTCCAGCTTCTTGTCCGCAGACTCTTCCTTCTGCATGACACGCTTCTCGAGACGTGCGACTTCCGCTCTGCGATCCTTGGCCTCTTTTTCAGATTCATTCTTGATCTTCAAAGATTCCTCTTTCGCTTCGAGCAAAGCCTCGCGCTTCTTGGTCTCCGCGCCCTTCAGTGCATCATCGATGATCTGGCGTGCCTTCTCCTCGGCACTTCCGATCTTGGCCTGGTCCTCTCTCACCTTACGGCTGACAGCAACCTTGGACGTGACCGGGATCGCGATGATCAGTGTAGCAACAACAGCAATCAGAACCGCAATTACTGTAGTCACAACAGGAGCACCTCCTTAAACATGTATGTAGTTGTCTCGTTGTAAAAATTACAACGCATCTATCATAAATAAAATTGTTGTGACTGTCAATCAGAAATCTCCCTCATCTGATATGCTCCCTTTTAGGTAGACAAGCAAAATAACAAAAGCTTGCTATCTAGAGGGGAGCATTTTATATGGAGAAGAAACTGTTCAAACCGGAGGT
>CACXAT010000031.1 GCA_902765725.1 uncultured Lachnospiraceae bacterium
TGACATTCGCCATCGGCTCCGCGCTGGCAGCCATTGCCGGAGCTCTGCTTCTGAGTTCCTATCCCACGCTCACGCCCACCACAGGCGCCATGCCCGGCATCAAGGCCTTTACCGCTGCGGTATTCGGCGGCATCGGCTCGATCCCCGGGGCGTTTCTGGGCGGGATCCTGCTTGGCGTGATCGAGAATCTGTCCAAGGCGTATATCTCTACGCAGCTTTCAGATGCGATCGTTTTCCTGGTACTTGTCGTCGTGCTGCTGGTCAAACCGACCGGTCTTCTTGGCAAGAAGGCTACTGTGAAGGTGTGAGGTGAGAATTGTGGAAGAGAAAAAGAAATTAAAAAAGACCACAAGATCAAACCTCCTGATGTTTGGTTTTGTGATCGCGTTCTGGGCCGTGATCCAGGTGATCAGCCTGACCGGCCATATGACTTCGAAACTGAATGGACTTCTGATCCCGGTGTGCGCATACATAGTGATGGCCATCTCCCTGAATCTGGTCGTCGGATTCCTCGGAGAGCTGTCCCTGGGACACGCGGCCTTTATGAGTGCCGGCGCATTTGCGGGAGTCTTCTTCTATACGACCGTCGGAGCGATGCTTCCGAAGGCGCTCTCGGTGCTGATCTCATTTCTTCTGGGCGGCGCCGCGGCCGGTATCTTCGGCCTTCTGGTGGGAGTCCCTGTCCTGAGGCTGTCCGGTGACTATCTTGCCATCGTTACGCTGGCATCCGGCGAGATCCTGAAGAATGTACTCAGCGCGCTGTATATCGGAAAAGACTCCGCAGGACTTCATTTTTCCCTGAAGGACCAGTTCTCCCTGGGACTTGCCCCGGACGGGAAGATGCTGGTCAAGGGAGCCATGGGCATCCCCGGCATCCAGAAGTTCTCGAACTTCACGGTGGGCATCGTCCTGATCCTGATCACACTCATCTATGTGGTGAATCTGAAGAATTCCAGGGCAGGCCGCGCGATCACCGCGATCCGTGACGATGAGATCGCCGCAAGGGCAACCGGTCTCAACCTGACCCACTTCAAGCTGACGGCATTCGTGCCCGCGGCAGTGTTTGCAGGCTTTGCAGGAGTACTCTACGCGCTGAATTATTCCTCCCTGGTCGCGGACAAGTTTGATTACAATCTTTCCATCAATGTCCTTGTCATGGTAGTTCTCGGAGGCATGGGCAATATCTTCGGCGGCATGATCGCTGCGATCCTGCTCACGGTTCTTCCCGAGATGCTGAGAGGATTCTCTCAGTACCGCATGTTTATCTATTCGATCGTCCTGATCGTCATGATGCTGTTCAACCAGGCTCCTGCTCTCGTGGCATGGAGGGAGAGGCTGGCCGCGCGGGTGAAGGGCGGCAGGGAAGAGAAGAACGAGACGGCAGACGCATCCTACTTTGAGGCTAAGAAAGACGCAAAAGACAAAGAATCAGTAAAGGAGGAGAATTGATATGGCACTTCTGGAAGTGACGAATCTGGGTATCTCCTTCGGCGGACTTCAGGCAGTTGCGGCTTTTGACATGACGATCGAAGCAGGCCATCTGTACGGACTGATCGGTCCCAACGGAGCCGGCAAGACCACAGCTTTCAATATGCTTACGGGCATGTATGTGCCCAGCGAGGGAAATATCCGCCTGGACGGGGTAGATATTACGGGCAAGAGCCCCGAATTCATCTGCAAGGCCGGCATTGCCAGGACCTTTCAGAATATCCGCCTGTTCAAGGCGATGTCCGTTCTTGACAATGTCAAGGTCGGCATGCACAACCGGATCGAATATAACATGTGGCACGGAATCTTCCGCGACAAGGTGTTCCGGGAGAAGGAACACGAGATGAACAAGAAGGCGATGAACCTTCTGAAGGTATTCGGCCTCGATGAGAGGGCAGAGTATGCCGCCTCGCAGCTTCCCTACGGTGAACAGCGCAAGCTGGAGATCTGCCGCGCCCTTGCTTCGGATCCAAAGCTCCTGCTCCTGGATGAACCGGCAGCGGGCATGAACCCCAATGAGACACAGGAACTGATGGAGACGGTGCGCAAGGTCCGGGATGATTTCGGAATCGCGATCCTTCTGATCGAGCATGACATGAAGTTCGTCATGGGTATCTGCGAGGATATCACGGTTCTGGAGTATGGACGCATCATAGCGCACGGGGATGCGGAGACGGTCAGCAATGATCCGCGCGTCATTGCCGCATATCTGGGAGGTGACGACGACTGATGGGTGAATTGCTGAGAGTTGAAAATCTGAATGTATATTACGGCTCGATCCATGCGATCAAGGATATCTCATTCCATGTAGATGAGGGTGAGATCGTTACAATGATCGGTGCGAACGGAGCCGGCAAGACCACCACCATGCACGCAATTTCGGGTCTTCTGAAGATCCGCAGCGGCAATATCCATTACGAGGACAAGCTGATCTCAAAGATGGATGCCTACAAGATCGTATCCCTGGGACTGGCCCAGTGTCCGGAAGGACGGCGTGTATTCTCGGGCCTTACGGTGCAGGAGAACCTGGAGCTTGGAGCCTATGCCCGCAAAGACGGCAGGGACGCGATCCAGGATGACTTTGACATGGTATTCGAGCTTCTTCCGAGACTGAAGGAGAGAAGAAACCAGATGTCCGGAACACTGTCAGGCGGTGAGCAGCAGATGCTTGCCATCGGCAGGGCTCTGATGTCCAAGCCGAAGATGCTTCTGCTGGACGAGCCGTCCATGGGACTGAGCCCTCTTCTTGTCAAAGAGGTCTTCAAGACCATCGTCAATGTCAATAAGACCGGCGTTACGGTCCTTCTGGTCGAGCAGAACGCGAAGATGGCACTGAATATCGCCGACCGCGGTTATGTCATTGAGACCGGTACGATCACGATGGAAGGAAAGGCCAGCGATCTTGCCAGCGATCCGAAGGTAAGACAGGCTTATCTTGGCGGTGCAAAATAACGCATGTCAGAAAGTCCGGCATGCAGACTATATCAGTCTGCAGCCGGGCTTTTTTCACAGGGAGGAATTGGGACTTGCCTGCGGGTCGCTTTTCATGTATGATAACCGCGACCAGATGAATTCAGACAAGGAACGGGAGGTTTACATGAGACATTGCATGAGTCCTCTGGACTTCACTGTAGAAGAACTTGATCACATGATGGATCTTGCTTCTGATATTGAGAAGAATCCGGACAAGTATTCTCACGTATGCGACGGTAAAAAGATTGCAACATTATTCTATGAGCCAAGTACCCGCACCCGGTTAAGCTTCGAATCTGCGATGCTGAATCTCGGGGGCAAGGTAATTGGCTTTTCTTCTGCTTCGTCCAGTTCTGCATCCAAGGGCGAGAGCGTAGCGGATACGATCCGTGTCATTTCCTGCTTTGCTGATATTGCAGCGATGAGACATCCAAAGGAAGGCGCGCCCTATGTTGCCTCCATTCACTCGAATATCCCTGTGATCAACGCAGGAGACGGCGGTCATCAGCACCCGACCCAGACCCTGACGGATCTTACTACGATCCGTGCGATCAAGGGACACCTGGACCATCTGACCATCGGACTGTGCGGCGATCTGAAGTTCGGCCGTACGGTGCATTCCCTGATCTCTGCGCTGGTGCGCTATCCGGGGATCCGCTTTATCCTGATCTCACCGGAGGAGCTGCGCATTCCGGATTATGTACGGGACGATGTTCTGAAGAAGAACAATATTCCCTTTGAAGAAGTGATCCGTCTGGAGGACGCGATGCCTGAACTGGATGTCCTCTACATGACCAGAGTCCAGAGAGAGCGTTTCTTCAACGAAGAAGACTATGTGCGCATGAAGGATTTCTATATCCTGGACGCGGAGAAGATGAAGCTTGCCAAGGAAGACTGCACGGTGCTGCATCCGCTTCCCAGGGTCAATGAGATCTCTGTGGACGTGGACCCGGATCCGAGGGCCTGCTATTTCCGCCAGGTGCAGTACGGCGTCTATATCCGCATGGCGCTGATCATGGCGCTGCTTGATATTCCGGAAGCAAAACCATTCCTGGGAGAGGACTTCCAGGCCGGTGGCAAGGAGGAGTAAATCATGAGACAGGATGAACATATGCTGAACATAGGCGGACTTCATGAGGGTGTCGTGCTGGATCATATTCCTTCCGGCAAGGCGATGGATATCTACAAGAGACTGAAGCTCGACAAGATGGACTGCCAGGTGGCGATGATCATGCATGCCCGTTCGAATAAGATGGGCCAGAAGGACATCATCAAGGTGGAAGCGCCTCTGGAACAGCTGAACCTGGACGCGCTTGGATTCATCGATCATTCCATTACGGTGAACATCATCAAGGATGCCAAGATCGTCGAGAAGAGACAGCTGAAGCTTCCCAAGAGACTGGTAAATATCATTCACTGCAAGAATCCCCGCTGCATTACCTCGATCGAACAGGGGCTGGATCATATATTCTATCTGGCTGACGAGGAAAATGAAGTCTACCGCTGTGTGTACTGTGATGAGAAGTATCATTCAGCCAAGAAGAAAAAAGGGTGACTTCGGGATAAATAAGTAATAATATGCTTCTGCCCATGGTTTCAGACCATGGGCAGAAGCTCTTTCTTATGATATACTTAAGTGATGCACTGCTGTGCATGACAGGAATTATGAAAGAAGGAACAAACTATGACATTTATCTATCCGGTCATACTGACAAAGTCTCCAGATGGCCTGTGGCAGGGTGAATTCCCGGATCTTGAAGGATGCAGATGTGAGGGGAAGACCCTGCAGGACGCGCTGGAGGAGGCAAGGCTTGCGGCCTACAACTGGATCGATCTGGAGCTGCAGGAGGAAACGCCTGTGATGCCTTATGTGACCGATATTGAAGATATAGAGAAAAAGCCCGGTCAGGAGGTGCGCAATATCATGGTGCACTATCGCTATACCGAAGGCTGGGATGAGTAAAGATGGAGAATCAATTGAATACGCAGTTAAACGAAGCAGCCATGCAGCAGACGGACCTTGACACGCTGCGCCGGAAGATCGACCAGATCGACCGGCAGATCGTCTCGCTCTATGAAGAGCGGATGCAGGTCACGGACCGGGTTGGGGAATATAAGATCAGGACCGGCAGGAAGGTCTATGACAGGGACCGGGAGAGGGCCAAGATCGAGGCAGTCAGAGGCCTTGCTCATACCGAATTCAGCCGCAAGGGCGTGACGGAGCTGTTCTCCCAGCTGATGAGCATGAGCCGTAAAAGACAGTTCGCGATGCTGGAAGAGGCAGGGCTTCCCGGACGAACTCCCTTCATCGAGATCCCGGAGCTGGACAGGAAGAATGTACGGGTCGTGTTCCAGGGCGAGGAGGGCGCCTACAGCCATGCGGCGATGGCAGCTTATTTCGGAGAGAATGTAAGCTCTTTCCATGTTCCCAGGTTCAGGGACGCGATGGAGGTGATCGCCGAAGGGTCCGCTGACTATGCGGTCCTTCCCATCGAGAATTCCACAGCCGGGATCGTCACGGATAATTTTGACCTGCTTGTGGACTTTGAGAACTATATCGTTGCCGAACAGATCGTTCCGGTGGAGCATGTCCTCATGGCATATCCGGGAACCAGGCTGGAGGATATCCGCCGGGTGTTCTCCCACCCGCAGGCTCTGTCCCAGTGCGAAGGCCTGTTCCAGGCGCACAGGGAATGGGAGGCTGCCGCCTACGGCAACACGGCCCTTGCCGCGAAGAAGATCGCGAAGGAGATGAGAACGGACCAGGCCGCCATCGGGAGCGCATTTGCCGCGAAGCGGTTCGGACTGGAGATTCTCCAGAGTCATGTGAATGACCAGGAGGCAAACGCCACCAGGTTCATGATCGTGACCAACCAGAGAGTATTCGTGAAGGACGCCCGGAAGATCTCGATCTGCTTTGAGCTTCCCCATTCTTCCGGAACTCTGTACAATGTTCTGTCCAATTTTATTTTCAATGACGTGAACATGACCCACATTGAATCAAGACCGATTCCGGGAAGGTCCTGGGAATATCGGTTCTTTATCGATTTTGAAGGCAATCTCAATGATGCCGGTGTGCGCAACGCGCTCCGGGGGATCCGGGAGGAAGCCATCAATATGAAGATCCTTGGGAATTACTGATCGTATAAGGAGATAGATTATGCTGCATATCCGACAGCTCATCCTCTACAGAGATGGGAAAAATGGCCTTCTGAACCAGCTGGCATCGATTCAGGAGAGAATATCCGCTGCCGCGTCGGGGGATGAACTGAATGAAGAGGAGCGCTGCGACCTGACGGACCGCTACAGCGCCATGGTGCAGGAGATGATCGAAAAAGCGCACAGCTACGGCTTCTCCGGGAACGTCTGGCACTCCTTCCTGACCTATCTTCTGGTCTACAATGAGAATGCCTTTTCCAGAGCCTGTGAGATCCGGGGCGGAACGGAGGGCGGACTGAACCGGATCGCCCGTCATGATTTCAGGATCTTCCGGGAGCTGTTCGCCTACAGATTTACGGACATCGAGGAAGCGCTGAATGTCTCGCTGTATGAGATGCTTTCAGGGTATGAATCGGACGGCGACGACAGAAGGCTTGCAAGCAGAAGGATCCGGGACAGGATCGAGGAGCTGTCGGGAAAGCTGGCCTCCTCGCGGGATACGGATGAGTTCAAGAAGCATGTTGAGCTGTTCTACAGAGACTTCGGGTGCGGCAAGTTCGGCCTCCACAAGGCCTTCCGTCTGGTCCATCATGAGGCCGGCGACACGGTGGATATCGTACCTATCACCAACACGGTGCACATGAATCTGGACGATCTGGTGGGCTATGAGATCCAGAAGCAGAAGCTTCGGGAGAATACGGAGGCTTTCCTGGCGGGCCGAAGGGCCAATAACTGCCTCCTGTTCGGAGACGCGGGTACCGGCAAGTCCTCCAGCATCAAAGGAATCCTTAACGAATATTACGGGCAGGGCCTTCGCATCATAGAGGTCTATAAGCACCAGCTCACAGACCTGGTGGATGTGCTTGCCCAGATCAAGAACCGGAACTACCGCTTCATCATCTACATGGATGATCTTTCATTTGAAGAGTCAGAGACGGAATATAAGTACCTGAAGGCTGTGATCGAAGGCGGACTGGAAAAGAAGCCTGAAAATGTCCTGATCTATGCGACCAGCAACCGCAGGCATCTGATCCGGGAGAACTATTCGGACAAGGAAGGAGACATCCGGTCCGACATGCATACCTCCGATACGGTTCAGGAGAAGCTGTCGCTGGCGTACAGATTCGGCGTTACGATCTATTTCGGAGCTCCCGTCAGGAAAGAGTATCAGGAGATTCTGAGGGTACTTGCAGAGCGAAGCGGACTGGATATGCCGATGGAGCAGCTGTACCTGGAGGCGAATGCCTGGGAACTGTCCCACGGAGGGAGAAGCGGAAGAACTGCCCAGCAGTTTATAGATCACCTTCTCGGGAAAGACCCGGAAGAGAAGAAGGATGGGGTGACACACTGAAATGGCCGTTAAATTATTTGCATCTGTAGTGATCGGCTCAACTGAGACAGAGATGAAGGTGTACGAGATCTCTCCGAGAAAGGGTTTTCACATGATCGACTGTGTGAACCGCAGGATCGACCTTGGTGTGGACGCCTATGAGAGAGGCTCTCTGTCCACCGAAAAGCTGGAGAGACTGGTCGAGACCTTAAATGAATACCACAAGATCATGGATGGTCTGCATGTGGACGGATACCGCATGGTCGGGACCAGCGCGCTGCGTGAGATCCGCACGGGCCTGATCGTCAAGGACCTGATCGAGAGACGTACCGGCCTGGAGCTGACCATCCTGTCAAACTCCGAGCAGAGATTCCTGGACTACAAGTCCATCGCCTCACTGACGGAATCCTTTGAGCAGGTCATCAAGAAGGGTACCGCCATCGTCGACATCGGCGGAAGCTCCCTGCAGATCTCCATGTTCGATAAGGATAAGCTGATCACGACCCAGAATGTCAGGATCGGCAAGATCGCCAGCAGATCCAAGTTCTATCCGCTGGCAAAGAACAATGAGCATTTCGAGAGTCTGCTCCAGGAGCTTCTGGACCATGAGCTGAACGGATTTGAAAAGCTGTATCAGAAGGACCGCAAGATCAGTACTCTGATCGCGACCAATAAGGAGCTGCATGCCCTGTTCCACACCCTCTATCCGGACCGGAAGGGGATGACGGTGACCAGGGAAGAGTTCGAGAGTGCCTACGAGCAGATCGTCCATATGAACGCGGAGGAGATCACGAAGAATTACAGCATTCCCTTCGAGTATGCCCTGGCAGTGGTGCCCTCGGCCATCACCTGCAGAGCGCTGCTTCACAGATTTGAGTCAGACGGTGTGTGGCTGCCTGCAGTATCCATCTCAGACGGACTGGCCTATGACTACGCGGTCGCCAACAAGGCCGTGAATTCACAGCATTCCTTTGATGAGGATATCATCGCGGCGTCCAGGAGCATTGCCAAGCGGTACAAGTCCAATCAGCCGCATATCCGCAATGTGGAGGAAAACAGTCTTGCCATATTCGACAAGATGAAGAAGTTCCACCAGCTGGGCAGGAGAGAGCGGCTGCTTCTGCAGATCTCGGCGATCCTGCACAACTGCGGCAAATACATATCCCTGACAGACGTTGCGGACTGCGCGTATAACATCCTGATGGCGACAGAGATCATAGGACTGAACCATGCGGAGAGACAGATCGTCGCCAATGTTGTCCGTTTCAATACGGCGGAGTTCTCCTATTATGACGACCTGGCCCTGATCAGTTCGGTCAGCCGGGAGGAATATATCGTCATCGCCAAGCTGACGGCGATCCTGAGAGCCGCCAACGCCCTTGACCGTTCTCATCACCAGAGGATCAAGGACCTGAATGTATCCGTCAAGAACGACAAACTGATCCTGGGGGTCTCCTCAGACGAAGACCTGACACTTGAGAGAGGAACTCTGGAGGAGAAGGATTCCCTGTTCGAGGAAGTATACAATCTGAAACCGGTTCTGCGTCAGACCAGGCAGATAAGGAAGTGAGGCTTAGAAAATGGCAAAGAGTACATCGGATAAGAGTCCGGGCACGAAGAATACAGCAAAGACCGGCAGCAAGAACAGCGCAAAGACCACTACAAAGACCACTGTGAAGAATGAGGCCAAGTCCGCGGTAAAGACTGCGGAAAAGGCAGCCTCTGTCCAGACATCCGCAGGGACGGGTGTCGACTTCAAAGATCCCAGATATTACACGAACCGCGAGCTGAGCTGGCTGGATTTCAACTACAGGATCCTTGACGAGGCGAGGGACAAGACCAACCCGCTGTTTGAGAGACTCAAGTTCCTGTCCATCACCGCGTCCAATCTGGACGAGTTTTTCATGGTGCGTGTGGCCTCCCTCAAGGATATGGTCCATGCCAATTACACAAAGCCCGACCTTGCCGGACTTACGGCTCAGCAGCAGCTGGAGCGGGTAGAGAAGAAGTGCCATGAACTGATCGACAAGCAGTATTCCACGCTGATCAGATCCCTGGTGCCGGCACTGCGCGCGGAGAATCTGAAGATCATCACTGACTTTGAAGATCTGACCGTCAGCCAGAAGGATTATATTGATGCCTATTTCATGGAGAATGTATATCCGGTCCTGACACCGACTGCCTTTGACGCATCCCGCCCCTTCCCGCTGATCCGGAACAAGTCGCTGAATATCGGCGCGCTTATTTCCACCAGAAAGGGAGAGAATGAGAAGAAGAATTCCGCGGGCCTCACCTTTGCTATGAATCTGCAGAAGAACGGTGAGAAGATCGCGGAGAAGGTATCGAAGGAGAAGACCCTTAAGAAGGGGACCATGTTCGCCACAGTCCAGGTCCCGGGCGTGCTTGACCGTGTGATCCGCATCCCCTCCGAGGAGGAAGGGGTGACCTGTGGCATCCTGCTGGAGGATGTGATCGAAGCAAACATGGATAAGCTGTTCTCCGGCTACGACGTAGTCTGCGCCCATCCCTACAGGATCACCAGAAACGCGGACCTTACGATCGATGAGGATGACGCGGACGATCTGCTGGAGGAGATCCAGAAGAAGCTGAAGAAGCGCCAGTGGGGCGAGGTGATCCGGTTCGAGTACGAGGATTCCATGGAGCCGAAGCTTCTGAAGATCCTGCGCCGGGAGTTCAATATCCGGGACGAGGAGATGTATCCGATCTCAGGGCCCCTGGATCTGACCTTCCTGATGAAGATGTACGGACTGAGCGGCTTCGACCATCTCAAGGAAAAGCGTTATATTCCCCAGCCGGTGCCGGCTCTGATGGACATGAAGGAAGGCGAGGACCTGTTCTCGATGATTCGCAAAAAGGATATCTTCCTGTCACATCCCTACGAGACCTTCGATCCGGTAGTGAACCTGATCAAGAGCGCAGCTTCGGATCCGGACGTTCTGGCCATTAAGATGACCCTGTACCGCGTCTCGGGCAATTCCCCGATCGTAGCGGCGCTGGCTCAGGCGGCTGAGAACGGCAAGCAGGTCACGGCCCTGGTGGAGCTGAAGGCCCGCTTTGACGAGGAGAATAACATCCAGTGGGCAGAGATGCTGGAGAAGGCCGGCTGCCACGTCATCTACGGACTGGTGGGCCTGAAGACCCACAGCAAGATCGCTCTGGTCGTGCGCCGTGAGGAGGACGGAATCCGCCGGTACGTGCACCTTGCCACGGGCAACTACAATGATTCCACTGCCAAGCTGTATACGGACTGCGGCATCATGACCTGCAGGGACGCCTACGGCGAGGACGCGACAGCGGTATTCAACATGCTGTCGGGCTACAGTGAACCCAAGCACTGGAACCGTCTCTACATCGCGCCGATCTGGCTCAGGGACGGATTCTATTCGCTGATCGACCGGGAGATCCGCCACGCGAAGGCCCATGAGCCGGCGCACATCATTGCGAAGATGAATTCTCTGTGCGACCGCGATATCATAGCCAAGCTCTATGAGGCTTCCAGCGCAGGCGTCCAGATCGATCTGATCATCCGCGGCATCTGCTGCCTTAAGACAGGGATTCCGGGGGTTTCCGAGAATATCAGGGTGCGCTCCATCGTAGGCACCTTCCTGGAGCATGCCCGCATCTTCAGCTTCGCCAACGGCGGCAATGAAGAGGTCTACATGGCCTCCGCCGACTGGATGCCGAGGAATCTGGACCGACGCGTCGAGATCCTGTTCCCGCTGGAGGACAAGGACTGCGCTGCCCGGGCACGCCATATCCTGGATGTCCAGCTGGCAGACACTCTGAAGGCCCATGAGCTCAAGGCGGACGACCGGTATGAGAAGATCGACAAGCGCGGCAAGACTCTGATCGGGGCGCAGGATACCCTGATGAAGGAGGCTATGGAGGCTGCGAAGGATAAGAGAGACCCGAAGCTGAGCCGGGTGTTTACGCCGGCCGAAAAGAACAGAGAGAACTGACAGTCACAGGAGAGACAGATGACAACGAGAGAGCACACAAGAGCAGTACGGATCGGCGACAGGGTGATCGGAGGCGGGAATCCGATTCTCATTCAGTCTATGACCAATACCAGGACGGAGGATGTGGACGCGACCGTGGAACAGATCCTCCGCCTTGAGAAGGCCGGATGTGAACTCATCCGGTGTACGGTTCCGACCATGGAGGCTGCGGAAGCTTTCAAAGAGATTAAGAAGAGGATCCATATCCCGCTGATCGCGGATATTCATTTTAACTACAGACTGGCCATCGCGGCCATTGAGAACGGAGCGGACAAGATCCGGATCAATCCCGGCAATATCGGGTCTGAGGATAAGGTTCGCGCCGTGGTGGACGCCGCCCGTGAGCGCAATGTTCCGATCCGGGTCGGCGTCAACTCCGGATCTCTGGAGAAGGAGCTGGTAGAGAAGTACAACGGCGTTACCGCCCAGGGGCTTGTGGAGAGTGCCCTGGACAAGTGCCGCTGGATCGAACGCATGAACTACGACAATCTGGTCGTGTCCATCAAGTCCTCCAATGTGCTGATGTGCGCGGAGGCATATGAGAGATTCGCTGCTGTTTCAGACTATCCGCTCCACGTGGGCATCACGGAGGCCGGCACAGTCCTGTCCGGCAATATCAAGTCCTCCATCGGACTTGCACTGATCCTGTCGAAAGGGATCGGCGATACGATCCGTGTGTCCCTGACGGGGGATCCCTGCGAGGAGATCAAGAGCGCGAAGCTGATCCTGCGGACACTGGGTCTTCGGAAGGGCGGGGTCGAGGTGATCTCCTGTCCTACCTGCGGGCGGACGAAGATCGACCTGATCTCCCTTGCAACGCAAGTGGAGGACATGGTACAGGCGTACCCGCTGGATATCAAAGTAGCCGTCATGGGGTGCGTCGTAAACGGCCCCGGGGAGGCGAAAGAGGCGGATATAGGAATTGCCGGAGGAATCGGGGAAGGTCTCCTGATCCGTCATGGCGAGGTCGTCAGGAAGGTTCCTGAAGACCAGATACTGCAGACACTGCAATACGAACTGGATCACTGGAATCAATGACGAAAGCATTTTTTGAGGCATTTCCGGGCGTATCGCCCGATGATGAGATGATCTGCGATCTTCTGAGGCACACCCAGGTCACAAGACTGACCATGGATCCGGAGAAGACCGTTCTGAAGGTGTACCTTGACTGTGACCGCCTGATCTCCAGAAAGGACATGGAGAAGGTACAGGAGACCGTGGAAGAGCAGATCACTCAGCCCCATGGGATGAAGACTCGGATCATCGAGCGTTTCCACCTGTCCAAACTGTATACGGCGCGCAATCTGATGAAGGCATACCGCGCCTCCATCCTCTATGAGCTGCGGCGCTATCAGAAATGCATCTATACGATGTTCAAATCCGCGGATATCTCATTTACAGATGACGATACCTGTGTGGTTACAGTAGAGGATACTCTGATCTACAGGTCCTATGCAGATGAACTCAAGCGTATCCTGGATAAGATCTTTACCGAGCGCTGCGGCGTCGATCTGAAGCTTACGATCGCTTTCAGAAAACCGAATCTGGCGGAGAATTCCTCCAGACTGGGTGAGCTGGAGTATCAGGAGAGGCTTCGCCAGGTGAAGGGGGCAGCCCTCGCGGGTTCTCAGGAGGAAACGTCAGGTAAGGAAGAGCCGGTTGCAGATCATGCGCCGGCCTCAGACCATGCCCAGACCGGCCAGAAGAAGAAGGCCGGCAAGGGGGGCAGATATTCGAAGAAGGGCAGAAGGGCCGGATCAGACAAGCCGCTGAAGCTCTCCGATCATCCGGATGTGGTCTATGGCAGGGATTTCAATGATGACGCCATCGAGATCCTCTCCATCACCGACGCGATCGGCACCGTCACGATCCGCGGCCAGGTCAGTTCCCTGGAGATCCGGAACATCCATACGAAAGCAGGAAATGATCTGTCCATCGTCCTGCTCAATGTCACGGACTTTACGGATACCATGAGCGTGAAGCTGTTCATCGCTCCGGAGCAGTGTGATGAGTTCACCTCCCAGGTCGGTACCGGCACATTCCTGAAGATTAAGGGAGTCGTCTCCGTTGACAAGTACGATTCAGAGCTGTCCATCTCCAATGTGAGCGGGATGAAGAAGATCGCCGATTTCAGGGTGCACCGCATAGACAATGCTCCCGTGAAGAGAGTCGAGCTTCACTGCCATACGAAGATGAGCCGCATGGATGCAGTCGCAGATGTCTCTTCGATCGTAAAGACCGCTGTATCTTGGGGCCATTCTGCGATCGCGGTCACGGACCATGGCGGAGTCCAGGCCCTTCCGGATGCCTGGCATGCCGTTCCGAAGGAATCGGATTTCAAGATCATCTACGGATGCGAGGCCTACCTGGTCGATGACGAGGTACAGGCCGTCGTCAACGCGAAGGACCAGACCTTTGACGGAAGCTTTGTTGTGTTTGACCTGGAAACCACGGGTTTTTCGCCGGTGGACGACCGGATCATAGAGATCGGCGCGGTCAGGATCGAGAACGGGAAGATAACAGGCCGCTTCTCTGAGTTTGTGAACCCCCAGATCCCGATCCCCTTCCGGATCGAGCAGCTCACGTCGATCAATGACTCCATGGTCCAGCAGGCCCAGACCATCGAAGAGGTTCTTCCCAGGTTCCTGGAATTCTGCGACGGCGCCGCGCTGGCCGGACACAATGTGTTCTTTGACGTCAGCTTTATCGAGGAGAACTGTGACCGTCTGGGAATCGCCCATGACTTCACCTACGCAGATACCGTGACCCTGGCAAGATGCCTGCTCCCGAACCTGAGCCGGTTCAAGCTGGATACGGTGGCCAAGGCCCTGAATATTCCGCTGGGTCATCACCACCGGGCGGTGGACGACGCGGAGTGTACTGCGGCCATCTTCCTGAAGTTTCTGGACATGCTCCATGACAGGAAGATCTTCCGCCTGGATGAAGTAAACGAAAACTGCAGGCCAGGGCCGGACCAGATCCGCCACCTGCATTATTATCATATTATTCTTCTGGCACAGAATGAGACAGGCCGCGTGAACCTGTACCGCTGTGTCTCCGAGTCGCACCTGAAATACATGTTCAACGGACGTCCCATGCTGCCCAGAAGCTTTCTGAGCGCCCACAGGGAGGGCCTGATCATCGGATCGGCCTGCGAGGCCGGAGAACTGTTTCAGGCCATCGAGAGAGGCGCTGCCAGAAAGGAACTCAAGAAGCTGGTGGATTTCTATGACTATCTGGAGATCCAGCCCCTGGGCAACAACATGTTCCTCACAGTGCCCAAGTATGACAAGCAGGGGAACCTGAAAAATGAGCCGAAGACCGTCGATGACCTGAAGAAGTACAACCGCAGGGTCGTTGCACTGGGAGAAGAGTACGGCAAGCCGGTGGTGGCCACCTGCGACGTTCATTTCCTGAATCCGGAGGATGCCATCTACAGAGAGATCCTGATGGCTGACTACGAAGACGGAGAGGACCAGCCTCCTCTGTATCTGCGTACGACCGAGGAGATGCTGAAGGAATTCGATTATCTGGGGGAGGAGAAGGCCAGGGAGGTGGTCATCACCAATTCCAACCTGATTGCGGACCGGATCGAACGCTTCAGCCCGGTGCGGCCTGACAAGTGTCCCCCGGTGATCCCGAATTCGGACGAGATGCTGACGAAGATCTGCTACGACAAGGCTCATGAGATCTACGGGGAGGAGCTTCCCCAGATTGTTGAGGAGCGTCTCCAGAAGGAGCTGAATTCCATTATCTCCAACGGGTTTGCGGTCATGTACATCATCGCCCAGAAGCTGGTGTGGAAGTCGGTTGCGGACGGATATCTGGTCGGATCGAGAGGATCGGTCGGATCCTCCTTTGTCGCCAATATGGCAGGCATCACGGAGGTCAATTCCCTCCATCCCCATTATCTGTGCCCGTCCTGCCATTATTATGACTTTGATTCGGAGGAGGTGCGCAGGTTTGACGGCATGGCCGGCTGTGACATGCCGGATAAGAAATGCCCCCGCTGCGGCACCCAGCTGAACAAGCTTGGATTCGACATCCCCTTTGAGACCTTCCTGGGTTTCAAGGGCAACAAGGAGCCGGATATCGACCTGAACTTCTCAGGTGAATATCAGTCCAAGGCCCACAAGTACACAGAGGTCATCTTTGGAGCCGGGCAGACCTTCCGTGCCGGAACGGTCACGGGCGTCGCGGAGAAAACGGCCTTCGGCTATGTCAGGAAGTATTTTGACAAGAAGGGAGAGCACCGCAGAGGCGCGGAGATCGACCGCCTGTCCAAGGGGATTGTCGATGTCAGGAAGTCTACGGGACAGCATCCCGGCGGCATCATCGTCCTGCCCTATGGGGAGGATATCAATTCCTTCACGCCGATCCAGCATCCGCCCACGGATGAGAATACGATCACGACGCATTTTGACTACCACAAGATCGATCACAACCTTCTCAAGCTGGACATACTCGGACACGATGATCCGACGATGATCCGTATGCTGGAGGATCTGACGGGCGTTAAGGCGACGGACATTCCTCTGGATGACAGAGAGGTCATGAGCCTGTTCCAGGATACCCATGCCCTTGGCATCACGCCGGAGGACATAGGCGGCTGTCCGCTGGGATCTCTGGGCATACCGGAGTTCGGCACGGAATTCGCCATCCAGATGCTGGTGGATACGAAGCCCCAGTACTTCTCGGACCTGGTCCGGATCGCGGGACTTGCCCATGGCACGGATGTGTGGCTGGGCAACGCCCAGGATCTGATCATGAATAAGATCTGCACGATCTCCACGGCCATCTGTACCCGTGATGACATCATGATCTATCTGATCGGCAAGGGTATGGATCCCGAGCTGTCCTTCACCATCATGGAGAAGGTCAGAAAGGGAAAGGGCCTGACGAGCGAGTGGGAAGAGGAGATGAGGAAGCACGGTGTGCCGGAATGGTACATCGGCTCCTGCAACAAGATCAAATACATGTTCCCGAAGGCCCATGCGGCCGCCTATGTTATGATGGCATGGCGCATCGCGTGGTTTAAGATCAACTATCCGCTGGCTTATTACGCAGCGTATTTCTCGATCCGCTCTCCGGGGTTTGACTATGAGCTGATGTGCCAGGGAAAGGACGCGCTGCTTCGCCATATGAAGGAATTCGAGGCGAAGGACAGCAGTGAGGTCCAGCCCAAGGAACAGGAGCAGTACAAGGCCATGAAAGTCGTCCGTGAGATGTATGCCCGCGGATATGAATTCAGAAAGATCGACCTGAATTCCTGCCGCGCCACCAAGATCTGCATCGTGGACGGCAAGCTGATGCCGTCTCTGAATAAGATCGACGGACTGGGCGACAGCGCTGCGTCCAAGATCGTGGACGCGGTCAAGGACGGGCCGTTCCTGTCCCTGGACAACTTCCGCCAGCGTACAGAGTGTTCGAAGACGATCGTTGACAAACTGGTCAGCCTGGGGATCCTGGAGGGACTTCCCGAATCCGACCAGCTGAGCATATTTGATCTGATGAATGGAATGGGGTAATCTGCAATGAGCATATTCTATCCCTCGGAACTGATCCGGTCGACCTACAGCATTGACTTTGAGAGACTGTATCAGGAAGGCTACCGGGGAATCATTTTTGATATCGACAACACGCTGGTTCCGCACGGCGCGCCGGCAGACGAGAGAGCCGTGCGGCTGTTTGAGAGGCTGAAGAAGATCGGCTTTCAGTGCTGCCTGGTCTCCAACAACAAAAGGCCGCGGGTGGAGATGTTCAACAAGGACGTCAACGTGCATATCGTCTGGCTGGCCCACAAGCCGCTTCCCGGAGGCTACAGGGAGGCCATGAAAAAGATGGGGACGGACATTAAGACCACACTTCTGGTGGGAGACCAGATCTTCACGGACCTGTGGGGCGGGAGCTTCCTCGGAATGTATACCATTCTTGTGAAGCCCATCAATCCGAAGGAAGAGATTCAGATCGTGCTCAAGCGCATCCTCGAGCGGCCCATCCTGTGGCTCTACAGGCATTCGAGATCCTTCTCCAATGAGCATGAGATCACAGATCAGGGGAAAATGTAATGGCAGGTACTACGGAAAAAGGGAAGAACATCATCCTGATCGGCTTTATGGGGACAGGCAAGACGTCCCTTGGCAAGGCGGCAGCCGGAAAGCTGAAGATCCCTTTCCTGGATACGGACGATCTGATCGTCAGCCGGGAGGGAATGTCCATCAATGAGATCTTTGCCACGAAGGGAGAGGCCTACTTCCGGAGCCTGGAGACGCAGATCATCAGGGAGCTGCAGGATCTGGAGGGCGGTCACGTGATCGCTGTGGGAGGCGGCCTTCCCTTGAGAGAGGAGAACCGGCCTCTTCTCAGAAAGCTGGGCCGGGTGGTCTACCTCAGAACAAGTCCTCCGGTGCTGGCCCGCCGTCTTGAAGCGGACACTACCAGACCCATCCTTCGGCAGGGGGAAGGCAGTACCCTGGAGAAGGTGGAGCGGATCCTGAAGGAGCGCGAGCCGAAGTATCTGGACGCGGCTGATATCGTACTTGAAAATGACGGCAGTTCATTTTACAAAACAGCAGGGAAACTGACGAACATCTACAAAAAAGGAGGAGAATTCAATGATCAGTCATGAAGGGACAACCTACAGAGAGCACATGAGAGACGGAAGAGGTACCGTCACGATCCACGATGTACTGTCCAAGGAAGACCTGAACGGACACGGCAGACTGTATGCCCGGATCGTGATCCCGGCAGGGGCGAGCATCGGCTGGCACATTCATGAGGGCGAGACAGAGCCGTTCTACATTCTGAAGGGTGAAGGCACATTCATCGACAATGACCATGTGGCTCACACGGTACATCCCGGCGACGTATGTACCATCGAAGCGGGGCAGGGCCATTCCATGGAAAACAATTCTGACGAAGACCTGGAGATGATGGCGCTGATCTACTATGTGTAACAGATGGATAAAAATCGGTTGAATTATGCCATTCGATATATTAGAATAAACTATATTTTTGAGGCAGTAAGTGAAGGAGGATTCTATATATGATTTCTGCAGGAGATTTCAGAAACGGTCTTACACTTGAAATCGATGGACAGGTCATGCAGGTTCTGGAGTTCCAGCATGTCAAGCCGGGCAAGGGTGCCGCATTCGTACGTACGAAGATGAGGAATGTCATCGACGGCGGCGTGGTTGAGAAAACCTTCCGTCCGACTGAAAAGTTCCCCCAGGCGAGAATAGACCGCATCGATATGCAGTATCTGTATCAGGATGGCGATCTCTATAATTTTATGAATGTTGAGACCTACGATCAGATTGCGATCAACAGCGATATCGCCGGCGACAGCATGAAGTTCGTCAAGGAAAATGAGATGTGCAAGGTTCTGTCCTACAACGGTTCCGTATTTGCTCTGGAAGCTCCGCTCTTTGTCGAGCTGGAGGTCACAGAGACCGAGCCGGGCGTCAAGGGCAACACCGCTACAGGCGCTACCAAGCCGGCGATCGTCGAGACCGGCGCGCAGGTCATGGTTCCGCTGTTCGTCAACATCGGTGATAAGCTGAAGATCGACACCAGAACTGGTGAGTATCTGTCCAGAGTCTGATTCTGTTAAACGCATTTAAAAGGGGCTGTCGCATTAAGTGCGGCAGCTCTTTTACATCGGATGAAATCCGGACAGGCGGCCGGATTTCTCTTATAAAACAAAGACCCGGGCTTCGA
>CACXAT010000032.1 GCA_902765725.1 uncultured Lachnospiraceae bacterium
AAGCCCGGGTCTTTGTTTTATAAGAGAAATCCGGCCGCCTGTCCGGATTTCATCCGATGTAAAAGAGCTGCCGCACTTAATGCGACAGCCCCTTTTTTAAAATCTGCCCGGCCGGGCTGCATTTTTGCGTGGATGTTGTGATCAGCCTGCGTATATAAAACTGCAGGCGACAAGAGCCTGCACTGAAAACCAGGCCGAAGAGGCCTGCACAAATTGATCATGACACCCCGTCTGTACCCGACCGATGCGCCGGCTGCAGGCGGTTTTTGGTTATATTGAGCTGACCAGACGGTTGCGCTTCTTAGCCCGGATTATATATAATGCTTGATATGCCATGAAAATATACTGTATGCAGAGGAGACCGAGATGAGAATAGCAGTTACATATGACAATGGAGAGGTTTTTCAGCATTTTGGACATACGGAAACCTTTAAGGTGTATGAGGTGGAAGATGGCAGGATTGTCAGCAGTGAGATCCTGGGATCGAACGGAAGCGGCCACGGGGCACTTGCGACGCTTCTTGATAATCATGCAGTTGACGTACTGATCTGCGGCGGAATCGGAGGCGGTGCACAGGCTGCGCTGTCTGACTGCGGCATAGAGCTGTGCGCAGGTGCATCCGGCGACGCGGACCAGGCGGTGGAGGCGTATCTTCGCGGTGAACTGGTGAATACCGGTGCGAACTGCAATCATCATGGCGAGGGCCATTCCTGCCATGATCATGAAGGCGGAGATCACTGCGGGGGCGGATGCCATGAAAGCTGTGAGAGCAAGCCGGCCTTTGAAGGAAGGAATGTAGGAAAGACCTGCAGGACCCATTACCGCGGCACGTTCAATGACGGTACACAGTTTGATTCTTCCTATGACAGGGGAGAACCGCTTGAGTTTGTGTGCGGCGCGGGCATGATGATCAGGGGCTTTGACGCGGCCGTGGCAGACATGGAGGTCGGTGAGGTGAAGGATGTTCATCTTATGCCCTCCGAGGCATATGGCGAGGCGAACCCGGATGTTCATCTTATGCCCTCCGAGGCATATGGCGAGGCGAACCCGGATGCAATCTTTACAGTGGAGATCGCGGCCATGCCCGGTGCGGAGAATCTGTCCGCCGGTCAGAGAGTGTATCTTCAGAATGCGGCAGGCCAGCCCTTCCCGGTGACGGTTGCAGCGAAGGATGAAGAGACCATCACATTTGACGCGAATCATGAGATGGCAGGCAAGGAACTGAACTTCCGGATCGAGCTGGTAGAGGTCCTGTGATCCGGAATCGGGAGACTGACAACAGCCCCGCAATCTGAAGCAGGAGGACGGAAGAAAGTTCCGCTGTCTGAAAATGGAAAATGTCCCGGTATGTGTGGTATGTTACATGTGCTGGGACTTTTTGGTATCCGAATACTTACGTCAGGCAGGGTGGATGTTTTCAGCTGCGTATACAAACTCGAAGCAGCGCCGGCTGACCTGTGAACTGTAACGGGATGGTGAGAGATATGATATTCACAGACGCATTCATATTTCAGGGGGAGAATGGTTTTATAAAGGGGAGCCTGCGCGTGTGCGGAGACAGGATACAGGAGATCCTGCAAGATCCTGCCGGGGGATCGCCCGGTCACTGCGCCGGGAGAGCGGCAGATGAGCAGGTCATCTCTCTGAAGGGGGCCTGTGTACTGCCCGGACTGGTGGATATACATACCCACGGCAATTCCGGGCATGATTTCTCCGATGCTTCCGAAGAGGGGCTGTATTCGATGGGACGGTATATGGCGCACCACGGAATTACGTCCTTTCTTCCGACTTCCATGACGCTGCCCTATGACCGCCTGGAGGCGGCTTTTCAGACGGCGGCGCGATACATGGAGGATCCGCCTGAGGATGGCGCAAGGATTCTCGGGGTACACATGGAGGGGCCTTATTTTTCCGAAAAGAAGAAAGGGGCTCAGAACAGTGCATACCTGAAGCTTCCTGACTCGGAGGGCTTTTTGCATCTTCAGGAGAAGTGCGGCGGGATCATCCGTATCGTGGATGTCGCGCCTGAGCTTGAAGGCGCGCAGGAGTTTATCCGGAGCGCAGCTTCTGTATGCCGGGTCTCAGTGGCTCATACGGACGCCTCTTATGAGGAGACGGTGAGCGCTTTTGAAGCAGGAGCCTCCCATGTGACGCATCTGTTCAATGCGATGCCTTCCATCCATCACCGCCGCCCGGGGGTGATCGGAGCTGCCTGTGAGCGGGAAGACGTGGCGGCGGAACTGATCTGCGACGGACTGCATATACATCCGTCTGTGGTCAGGATGGCATTTCGCCTCTTCCCGGGCAGGATCTGCCTGATCTCAGATTCCCTGCGCTGCTGCGGCATGCCGGACGGAGTCTATGAGCTGGGCGGGCAGGATGTAACGCTCAGTGAGGGCCAGGCCAGGCTTGCGGACGGCACTATTGCAGGTGCCGCGGCCAATCTGTATGAGGATCTGGTGCATGCCATCCGTTTCGGGATCAGAGTGGAGGACGCAGTCTGCGCAGCTTCGCTCAATCCTGCGCGCCAGGCGGGGATGGATGCGGAGGTCGGCAGCCTGGATGAGGGAAAGAAGGCAGACTTTCTTGTCTGTGATGCAGACTGGAACCTGCAGCAGGTGTATATTGGAGGCAGGAGAATCCGGTGATCAGGATAGAGATATAACAGATCAGGAGGAATATAAAATGGACATCACGATTCGCAATGAGGAGCTTACCGTCAGGATTGCCGCAAAGGGTGCTGAGCTGCAGTCGATCCGTTCGAAGGACGGGACTGAGTATCTCTGGCAGGGGGACCCTGCATACTGGACCAGCCATGCACCGAATATATTCCCTTATGTCGCCAGGCTGACTGAGGGGAAGTACTGGCTCAATGGCAGGACCTACGGGTTCGGGAACCACGGCCTTGTCCGCTATGAGGAGCTGGCCGTTGAGGAGCAGACAGATTCGCGTGTTGTGCTGCGGCTGGATTCCAATGAAGGAACGAAGGAGAAGTATCCCTTTGATTTTACCTATAGGATGATCTACTCTCTGAAGAAGAATGTTCTTGAGATGGAGACGATCGTTGAGAACCGGGGAGAGGAGAGGATGTACTTTGCCGTCGGCGGACACCCGGGATTCAATGTGCCCATGACCGCGGATACTTCATTTGAAGATTACAGGATCGAATTCCCGAAGGAAGCGCATCCCTACCGCATCGTCCTGGCAGACAGCGGCGCCGTAACACCCGCCCAGGAGCGGTATGAGATGGAAAACAACTGCATCCCGCTGCATCATGATCTGTTTGACCATGACGCGATCGTGCTTGTGAACGCGGCCAGGGAGGCTACGATCTGTTCTGATCTTACAGGCAGGAGAGTGACGGTCTCTTATCCCGACTTCCGCTATGTGGGCTTCTGGCATAAACCCTGTACAGATGCTCCTTATGTCTGCATAGAACCCTGGACCTCCCTTCCCTCCAGAGAAGGGATCATCGAGGATCTGTCGCTGCAGGGCGATCTCATCGCGTTGGATGGCGGAAAAGAATGGAAGACTGTGTGGTCGGTCCGGATCGACTGAGAATACCATGATGAAGAGTCTTGCGGCAGAAGCTGCGGCCAAATACATACTGGGGCTCATTCTCTTCGCCCTTCTTACATTCATTCCTGCGGGAACGCTTCGATACCCGCAGGGATGGCTTCTTATGGCGATCTTATTTATCCCGATGCTGGGGATCGGCATCCTGCTTCTGATCAGGAATCCGAATCTGCTGAGAAAACGCCTCAATGACAGGGAGAATGAGAAGGAACAGAGAACGGTCGTGCTGCTGAGCATGGTGATGTTTCTGGCTGTGTTCATCCTGGCCGGGCTGAATGTGAGGCTCGGCTGGTATATGCTGCCCGGATGGGTCTCGTGGACGGCGGCCGCCGTGTTCCTGGCAGGCTACGTGCTGTATGCGGAGGTGGTCCGGGAAAATGAATATCTGTCCCGTATCGTCGAAGTGCAGGAGAACCAGAAGGTGATCGATACAGGCGTGTACGGGATCGTGCGGCATCCCATGTATGCGGCGACGGTTGCGCTCTTTCTGACGATGCCGCTGGTGCTTGGAAGCATCCCGTCCTTTCTGGCAGCACTGATGTATCTTCCGATCATTGGAAAGAGAATATGCAATGAAGAGAAGGTGCTGGAACAGGGACTGGAGGGATATGCCGCATATAAGAAGAAGGTTCGGTACAAAGTGATCCCATTTGTCTGGTAGCAATTATCCGGCAGCGGGATCAAGGAGATTGATATGAAGCTTGGAGACGCTAGTCTGAAGATACTGTACCTGATGCAGATCCTGCTGGAGAGAACGGATGAGGAACATCCCCTGAACGCGGCCCAGCTGATCCGGATCCTGGACAGAGAGTACAACATCACGATCGACCGGGGGACTGTCTATGCCCAGATCCGCAAGCTGTCGGATGCGGACCTGGATATCGAGCAGAAGGACGGAAAGACCAAGGGCTACTACATCGGGGAGCGGAAGTTCGAGCTTGCAGAACTGAAGCTGCTGGTGGACGCTGTACAGTCGTCCAGGTTCATCACAGAGAAGAAGTCGGCAGAGCTGATCCGGAAGCTGGAATCGCTGTGCAGCCGGAGCGAGGCAAAGCAGCTGAGCAGCCAGGTGACGGTTTGCAATCGTTCCAAGACGCCCAATGAGACGATCTACTACAATGTGGACATGATCCACAGCGCGATCTTCCACAACAGACAGATCACCTACCAGTATGTGGACTGGACCATGCAGAAGAAAACGCAGTTTCGCCATGGGGGAGCCTTCTATGTGGTCAGCCCGCTGAATCTGATCTGGGATGATGAGAATTACTACCTGATCGGGTACGACGAACAGGTCGGCCAGATCAGGCACTACCGCGTAGACAAGATGCGGAATATGAGCATTACAGAAGATGCGCGCACCGCCGAAGCGATGGAGCAGAAGATCGATACGGCGGCGTTTTCCAAGAAGACCTTCGGCATGTACAGCGGGGTGGATATCAAGGTACAGCTGCGCGGCTCAAGAGAGCTGGCGGGAGTGATCCTGGACCGCTTCGGAACCGATATCTGGATGAGGCCGCTGGATGAGGATCACTTCTCCGCCCAGGTGACAGTGACTGTGAGTCCGCAGTTTTTCGGGTGGGTGACCGCCATCGGGAAGGGGCTCGAGATCACAGGGCCGGCTGAGATCCGTGCACAGTATATGGAGTATCTGGAAGGACTCCTGAAGGCGTATTCCAGGCCCTGCGGGGCAGGGGAAACTGAATAGGCTGACTTGTTTACACAAAAAACAGAGCATGGTATATTTTATACAGAAGCAATCGTCAGGACGGACTCATTTTGTGGGTAACAGCAAGAACAGGGGGATCAGACATGGATAAGATTGTGATTACAATTGCCCGTTATTACGGAAGCGGCGGAAAGACGATCGGAGAGATGCTTGGAGAGGAGCTGGGGATTCCATTTTACAATAAAGAGATCCTCCGCATGGCTTCTGATGATTCCGGCATCAGTGAGTCTCTGTTCGCCCAGGCGGATGAGAAGCTGAAGAAGTCCACACTGTTTCGGATCGCCCGCAAGGCCTACGACGGGACGGTGATCCCGCCTGAGAGCAAGGACTTTCTGTCCAACCAGAATCTGTTTAATTATCAGGCAAAAATCATCCGCGCCCTTGCTGATGAGCAGTCCTGCATCATCATCGGAAGGTGCGGAGACTATGTGCTGAGCGGCCGCAAGAATCTGATCAGGGTCTTTATCTACGCGGATCCTGACTACTGTCTGGAGCAGGCCAAAAAGAGGGGCGCGTTCGGAGGGAAGACCACGATGAAGTACATCGAGGAGACCAACCGGTACCGCGCTGACTACTACAGGTATTATACAGGGCATGACTGGAATGACTGCCGCAACTATGACCTGTGCCTGAACAGCGCGGCGATCGGGTTCGAGGGCTGCGTCAAGGCGATCAAGGAATACATCAAGGTCCGTTTCCCGGAATACAAAAACGACGCGCTGTGATCATCCCAGAATAGACAGGACCTTCTCATACATGGCCTGTGCCAGGGCGGCGTGGCTCTCTCTGGAGAGGTGCAGACCGTCTGCGCTTCCCGGCTTCGCATAGAGAGCCGCGTCCAGGTAATGGCATCCGGTCTCATCTGCGGTTTTGCGGAAGGCTGCCGCAAAGCCGCGGCTCTTGTCAGCTGCCTGCCGGCCGAACAGGTGCTCAAGCGCTTCGTGGGGATCGATCAGGGGCGGTGCTGCCGTTGTGGCCCTCTTCGATCACTGAATACTCCTCCCCGAGAAGCCTCTGCAGGATACCTGTCCACCTCACATCTTCTTCAAAACGGCTTCCGTCTTCGCCGTTGAATCCCCAGGTATTGGAATCTCCGAAACAAAGAACTCTCTTCTTCATGGTACTCCTTTCCGGCTTATATAAATGAATAATCTGAATCCTGTCTGCATAGAAACGATGCCCTGCCTTCAGTATATCAGATTCAAGGGGACGGTCCAATCCTCGGCTGCGGGTCCGGGCGGGACTGGATGGTTTCACATTTTACCGAATGTCTGTTATCATAGATGCGATTGTTACTGACTGCATATTATTCACAGAAGAAAACAGGTAAGGAGTAAGGGATGGCTATCGACAAGGTAAGGGAATTCTTCGCTGGTACGGAGCTGGAGGGCAGGATCATGGAGGCACCGGAATCCAGCGCCACGGTAGAGCTGGCGGCCCACGCGTTTCATACGGAACCCGACAGAATCGCAAAGTCGCTTTCATTTCTGAAGGGGGATACGCCGGTACTGGTGATTGCTTCCGGATTGTCCAGGGTGGATAACAGGAAGTACAAGGATCAGTTTGGAACGAAGGCGAAGATGATCCCCTTTGATGAGGTGGAGGAATACATCGGACATGCGCCGGGAGGGGTCTGCCCGTTTGCGATCAGGGAGGGAGTCCAGGTATATCTGGACATCTCGCTCAGGAAATATGAGACAGTGTTTCCGGCCGCCGGAAGCAGCAACAGCGCGATCGAGATGACCATCCCCCAGATGGAGCACTACACCGGGAGTCTTGGCTGGATCGATGTGTGCAAATGATGTGCACCTGCACTCAAGGGGCAGGTTGACCGGAGGGGTATGCCGCTCTATAGTTTAAGTTAAGGAAGCAGGTTCCATACTCATTTAAGAGAGGAGAGCATAGTTATGAACGAAGTGATGCAGGCTATACTGTCAAGAAGAAGTGTCCGTCAGTTTACAGACCAGGAAGTTCCGAGGGAGGTGCTTCAGGACCTGGCGCAGGCTGCGCTTCATGCACCCAGCGGCATGGGCAAAAAGACCTGGAAGTTTACGGTCGTGACCAACCGGGAGAAGATCCGCCAGCTGGCGAAGATCATGGGCGAGGTCCTCGGAAGAGACGGATACAATATGTATGATCCGACCGCGCTGATCATTCCCTCCAATCTGAAGGAGAGCCCCTTCGGCAAGGAAGACAACGCATGCGCTCTGGAGAATATCTTCCTCGCGGCTCATTCCTATGGCGTGGGCTCTGTGTGGATCAATCAGATGCGTGATATCTGTGATGATCCGAAGATCCGCCCGATCCTTACACAGATGGGGATCCCGGAAGATCACACTGTATATGGCATGGCAGCGCTCGGATATGCCGCTGAACCGGCCAGAGAATACAGAGAAGGCGGAGAAGTCGTGTTTGTGGATTGAATTATGTGTTGATGCAGAAGTGCCGGCCACTCATGTGAAAATGGGTGACCGGCACTTTTACTGACAGACAGGCCCTGAGGTATCCCTGTATCCGTTCATCAATTCTTCACTGTTATTTTGCATCTGTGGACCATGGAGCGGCTTCGGATCATCCGTATATATGTGATGTAAATGATAAAACATAAAGGGTATCCGATCATACAGATACCGGAAAGGAATATAATTATGAAGAATAAAATGATAGCACTTTTAATTGCAGGTTCCATGGCAGTGAGCCTGATGGTTCCGACTCTGTCCTATGCCGCAGAAGCGCAGAAGACTGAGACAGAGGCGAAGGCTGAAGCAGAAACGGAAGCGGAGGTGATGGCTGTATCGTCTGTCAAAGTCGAGGACGGCATCATGACGATCTACATTGATTCTGACGAGAAGGATCCGTCTCTCAGCTGGCAGTTTTCCCGCGAGGATGAAGAGAATTCCTGCATCGAGAGCCTTACGGACAGCACAGACGACGGGCATGCCTATGCAGGCAGCTTCAGGGCGAAGGAAGGCTGCAAGGAAACAGAGGGAACGATCCGTCTGGTCCACACGGATGGAGTGTACACCGATCAGTACATGGATTTCACGGTTGCGATCAAGGACGGTAAGATCGCGGAGAGCACCGGCGGATCTCATGCATTCCCGACGGCTGCCAGCGAACTGGCTCCGCTGCTGGAAGGCACCTGGGCTGAGAAAAATGAAGGTCTGACCATGCTGGATATCTCTCTGGGTGAGAAGGGCGGACTGGAATTCGTGATGTCTGACGGCAACGGCCAGGACGGAAAGACTTCCTTCTATACCATGACTGCCCGCTATGACGCAGTCAAGGAAGCTCTTGTCTACCAGAATGGCACGGAGCATAAGGACGTGGCCATTACAGACGGATCCGAGGAGCAGACAGAGGCGAATGAAGCACAGGGCACCGGAGCCGGCGTATTTGAGCTGATCCCGAATGAAGACGGGACCGCATTCAGTGAGATCCACTGGACCAACAGCGAAGGCGGAGCCGTTACATTCGTCCGCACGAACCAGTAAAGCAGTGCTTTGCACATGAACTGAATACAGACAATGTCAGAAAGCTTAAGAGGCTGCCATCAGGAGTATGGCAGCCTCTTATGTGTGGTATGGAAAACATATTGACTTGCAAATAGATATTCGATACTATATTTACACAACTATCGTTTATTCTGGAGGAGGTATGTATGTCCAATAACCGATCTGGCAGCAGTCAGGGATCCGGTAAAAAGCGGATGATCCTGGTCAGCGCTGCGGCGCTGTGTGTAATTGCCGTCTGTCTGATACTGACGATCCGGGCGAGAAGCCTTTCATCTTCCGACGTGCCTGCGGCATACGGAACTGTACTGGCCCTGCTTCCGCCGGTTATCGCGATCGCGCTTGCACTGATCACGAAAGAGGTGTACAGTTCATTGTTTGTCGGTATCGTTGTAGGAGCGATGCTCTATGCAGGCGGCGACGCGGAGGTGGCGCTGAATACGATCCTGTATCACGAGAGCGCGGGACTGGTGGTGAATCTCACAGACCTGTCTCATGCAAGTATTCTTGTATTCGTGACACTGCTTGGAACAATGGTGGTCCTGGTGAACCAGTCGGGCGGAGCGGAGGCTTTCGGCCGCTGGGCGTCCGCCCATATCAAGAATCGGGTCGGCGCTGAGCTGGTGACAATACTCATGGGACTCCTGATCTTTGTGGACGACGGATTCAACTGCATGACCGTCGGGTCGGTCATGCGTCCCCTTACGGATCAGCACAAGGTCTCCCGCGCGAAGCTGGCCTACCTGATCGATTCGACCGCGGCTCCGATCTGCATCATCGCTCCAATCTCATGCTGGGCTGCGGCGGTCAGCTACGCGGTTCCGGAAGAGTATAACATCAATGGATTCAGCATGTTCCTGAGGACGATCCCCTATAATCTGTATGCGCTCGGGACCATTGTGATGCTCTTCTGTCTGGTGCTGATGAGAGTGGATTACGGTCCCATGAAGAAGCATGAGGAAAATGCGCTGAAGGGGGATCTGTTCACGACCGGCACCAACCAGTACGAAGAGGACACAAATAAGGGAAAGGGCAGAGGACGTCTGTCTGATCTGGTGATCCCCGTTGTATCGCTGATCCTTCTGTGTATCGTTGGAATCGCCTATACCGGCGGAGCATTCTCCGGGGCGGGACTTATAGACTCCTTTGCCAACGCGGATTCTGCCAGAGGCCTTGTCATGGGCAGCCTGCTTGCCCTGCTCCTGACTCTGTGGCTCTATATGAGCCGCTCCGTCATGACCCTGAAGGACTTCGCAGGGGCCTTCGCGGCAGGCTTCAGAAGCATGTGCGCGCCGATGATCATCCTGATCCTGTCATGGAACCTGTCCGGCATCACCGGGCTTCTGGGCGCATCGGGCTTCATACACGGGATCGTGGAAGCTTCCGCGGGAACGGTCCAGATGCTCGTTCCGGCCCTGGTCTTCGTCGTGTCGGTGTTCCTGGCATTTTCCACCGGGACCAGCTGGGGGACCTTCTCCATACTGATCCCCATCGTATGCGCAGTATATCCTGCAGACTCCGAGATGCTCGTGATCTCGATCTCGGCCTGCCTGGCCGGCGCAGTGTGCGGCGACCACTGCTCGCCGATCTCCGACACGACCATCATGTCCTCTGCGGGAGCCCACTGTGACCACATCAATCATGTCAACACACAGCTGCCTTATGCGCTGACGGTTGCCGCGGTCTGCAGCGTCGGGTACCTGCTGGCCGGCATCATAGGCTATCAGACCCAGAGCCTGGCGGCCCTTGCGGCGACTCCGCTGACACTGATCATTATCATTGCAGTGGTGCTGTTTGTCAGACGGTCACAGGCACGCAAGGCATCCTGAGAAGGAGCAGCAGGAATGTGAGGAATCGTGATGTACCATTACAGAAAACTGGGTGACACAGATATTCATTCTATAAATGAACTCCAGAAGCGGAGGGGGTTCTCGCAGATCGATGAAGACCGGCTCCCGGAGGAGTGGGTAGGATACGGCGCGTTCACTAAGGAGGAGCAGATCGTCGGAATCTGTTTCCTGTTCCTGTACCGCCGCCTTCCCCACGGCGATTATCCGTCAGGGGTGATCGCGGAGCTCGGGGCGTGTTATACTGTGCCGGGATATCGCAGGCAGGGGATCATGTCCGAACTGATCGGAACCTGTCTGAAGAATATCCCGCAGGACTGCCCGCAGGTCGGCGCGGTGGTATCGGATGCTTCCAATCATGTCATCTCGATCCTGATGAAGAGATACGGGTTTGAAGATGCGGTGGAAGGAGAGAGAAGGCTCTGGAAACAGCCCTGATGCAGCTGTCAGGCGGCGCTCTATAGGAGAGGAAGTTATGGCTATGGCACAAAGAGAGAATCATCTGGCTTCAGAGAGCACCGGGACGTTGCGCGCGGCAGTGTGCCCGTGTTCTGAATCCTGCCCGATCGGGGAAGCTGTCCGGATGGTCGGAGGCCGGTGGAAAATGAGAATCCTCTGTTCTCTGACGGTGGACGGAACGCTTCGTTATAATGACATTAAGAAGAAGACGACCGGGATCACTCCGGCAGTATTGTCTTCCACGATGAAGGAACTGGAACGGGACGGACTTGTCAGCCGGGTCCAGTACGAAGAGATCCCGCCGCGGGTGGAATATACCATCACAGAGCATGGAAGGGACCTGTGGCCGATTCTTCACAGGCTTGCCCACTGGGCAAGAAATGAGGAGGCAGGGCCGGACGAAGAGATGTAGTCTCAGGGAAATTCTGCGGCCGTGCAGCGGCAGGCAGCTGACCTTGCAGCAAGGACAGACACAGGTGCGCCGATGGCGCACCTGTTTTTTGCGTCTTCATGGTTGACAAGATGAAACTAATGTGATATTACTATGATATCACATTTAATCATCCATGTTCATTTCTCAGAAGGAGGGCAGTCATGGAAGAAAAGATCTTATCAACCAGAAAAAATGGTATGGCTGTATTGCTTGGCTGCATCGCGGCAGAACTGCTGTCTGTGCTGGCGCTGCTGTATTCGATCGGCAGCGGTATGTACATACTGACCGTGGCAGCATTTGTCATCATATGCACTGCGTGGATACCGCTTGTGGGACTGCGGGTCCTCAAGCCGGAAGAGGCACTGGTCATCACGCTGTTCGGAAACTATAAGGGAACTCTGAAGGGCCCCGGCTTCTACGCGGTCAACCCGTTCTCTGTCAGCGTCAATCCGGCCAAGAAGACGAAGCTCGGACAGAGCGGTGACGTGGACGCGGGAGCAAAAGCGGGTTCGCTTGCCAGCCTGATCCAGAAGTCATCGACGGAAACTACGCTGACCAGCAATGTGATCTCCCTGAAGATCATGACGCTGAACAACAGCCGCCAGAAAGTCAATGATGTTCTGGGCAATCCTGTGGAGATCGGCGTCGCGGTTATGTGGCGTGTGGTCGATACAGCGAAAGCAGTTTTTACGGTCGACAACTATAAGGAATATCTCTCACTGCAGTGCGATACGGCAGTTCGCAACATCGTAAAGATCTATCCCTACGACATGGCGCCGAATGTCGACACGACCGGCGACGGAGTCGCGGACGACGGATCGCTTCGCGGTTCCACGGATGTGGTCGCGAACCGGATCCGTGAAGAGATTCAGAATAAAGTTACCGTGGCTGGCCTTGAGATCCTGGACGCGAGGATCACGTACCTGGCCTATGCGCCGGAGATCGCAGCGGTCATGCTGCAGCGGCAGCAGGCATCCGCGATCATAGACGCAAGGAAGATGATCGTAGACGGTGCGGTAGGAATGGTCCAGATGGCTCTTGACAAACTCAGCACAGAACAGATCGTGGAGCTGGATGACGAGCGCAAGGCCGCGATGGTCTCCAATCTGCTTGTGGTCCTGTGCGGCAACCATGATGCACAGCCCGTGGTCAATTCCGGCTCACTGTACTGAGACCAGGTGCAATGAAAGCTTAATCGCAGACGCGGTATCGGGAACAGCACACTTGAACGGATAGGTGGTGAAGAATGGCTGCGAAGAAACAGGTCCCGCTCCGGCTGAGCGAAAAATTGTATGATGCGCTGGCTGCATGGGCGGAAGATGACTTCCGGTCCGTAAACGGCCAGATCGAGTATCTGCTGACAGAATGTGTCCGGCAGAGGAAAAAGAATGGTAAATATGTGTCAGAGCATCTGGATGAGCCTCCTGAGCTGGACATATCATAGGATTTTGAGTATCACCCACTGCGGCAGGCATCGGCCTGCCGCAGTTTTATTTATCCGCTGATTTATTTGGATATATAATAAATAAAACGGTTTGCTTAATAAAATATATTTGAACAAGTTGATTAAACAAAGTACAATAGCGTGAAAGGAGGAGCAGGAATGGACACAGAGAAGATTGTATTCTGCAAGGGCGGAGGCTGTACGGCGAAGCTGGGGGCTCAGGCATTGAACCGGGTGCTGTCGATGCTCCCGAAGGGAGAGAAGGATCCGGATCTTCTGATCGGATTCTCCAGCAAGGATGACGCTGCAGTCTACAGGCTGACGGATGATATTGCCTTTGTCCAGACGCTAGATTTCTTCCCGCCAATGGTGAAGGATCCCTATACCTTCGGACAGATCGCCGCAGCTAACGCGCTGAGTGACATCTACGCGATGGGAGGCACGGTTAAGACGGCGCTGAACATCGTCTGCTTCCCGGAGCGGTGGGATCTCAACATTCTGGGAGAGATCCTGCGGGGCGGGGCGCTGAAGGTGGCGGAGGCCGGTGCAAGCCTTGCGGGAGGCCACTCCATAGCGGATGCGGATGTCAAGTATGGCCTGTCTGTGACGGGTGTTGTTCATCCGAACCATATCTGGGCCAATAATACCGGACAGCCCGGGGATGCTCTGATCCTGACAAAGGCCCTGGGGGTGGGGATCATCTGTACGGCGGACCGGGTGGACGCTGCGCCGGAGGGCGCACTGGATGCCGCGGTCAGGTCCATGACAACACTGAATAAATACGCCGCGCAGTGCTGCTCGCACTATGATATCCACGCCTGCACGGACGTTACGGGATTCAGCTTCCTCGGTCATCTCCATGAGATGATGGACGGCAGACTGTCCTGCCGTATCAACGCAGACCACATCCCGGTCTTGCCCGGCGCCTCTCAGTGCGCGGACGAATTTCTGCTCACTGCGGCCGGACAGCGAAACCGCAATCATGTCGGTCCCTATGTCCGGTTTGAGAATGTACCCTTCGCTATGGAGGAGATACTCTTTGACCCGCAGACATCAGGAGGGCTTCTGGTCGCCCTTGAGGCTGAGAAGGCACCGCTGCTTCTGGAAGAACTGCGGCAGTGCGGCCTTCCGGCCCAGATTGTCGGGGAGATAGGGGAGAAGGCAGATATGGAGATCACGGTTTACAGCCTGGCACAGCATGCCTGAAACGGTCATGCTGCAGCCCAGGTAAGTGAATAATAAAAACGGGGGAATAGAAAGATGAAGAAAACAGTAAATGCTCTTGGCGATACCTGTCCGATCCCGGTGGTGAAGACGAAGAATGCGATCAGGGAACTGAACGGACCCGGATGTGTCGAGACTCTGGTAGATAATGAGATCGCTGTCCAGAATCTGACCAAGATGGCGAATCAGAAGGGATATGCCGTTCATTCCGAGAAGATCGCCGATGACCAGTTCAAGGTCACGATGGAGATCGGTGAGAGCGCCGGTGAGCAGCCGGAGGAAACGCCGCAGGAATGCCTGGTGACTGAGCCGGGACACAGGAAGAACATCGTGGTTGCGGTTACGTCTCCGACGATGGGAACCGGCAATGATGAGCTTGGCGCTGTCCTGATGAAGGGCTTCCTGTTTGCGCTGACCCAGCAGGATGAGCTCCCGACAACCATCCTCTTTTATAACGGCGGAGCAACCATCACGACCGAAGGCTCCGCGTCGATCGAGGATCTGAAGAGCCTGGAGGCACTGGGGGTAGAGATCCTGACCTGCGGTACCTGCCTGAATTATTACAAGCTTGCAGACAAGCTCCAGGTCGGAGGCGTTACCAATATGTATGAGATCACGGAGAGACTTACCGGAGCAGATCTGGTGATCCGTCCGTAACCATATAGGAGCAGGAAACAGGGAGAGGAACCATGCGGCAGAGCAGAGATTTTCTGGTGATCACATTTTCAGAGACCTCAGATGCAATGGCTGCTGAGAAACTGTTTCAGGAGCATCAGATCCCCGGACGCATCATCCCTATCCCCCGGCAGCTGAGCGCAGGATGCGGACTGTCCTGGAGAACAGAACCGGATGAGAGGGAGATCGTCAGACAGACACTGGACCTTGCCGGGATCAGATGGCATGAAATGGAACTGGTGAAACTATGGGTATAGAGTGTTTTGTGGGGATCGATATCGGTTCCACCTGCGCGAAGACCGTTGTGATGGATGGAGAGGGACGGATCCTGAACCGTCTTCTGCGTCCGACCGGATGGAGCAGTGTGGAGACGGCGTCCTCCATACAGGCGCAGCTGGAGACTCTGGGCATTGAGCCGGACAGAAGCATGGTGGTATCGACCGGCTACGGACGCGCCGCGGTGCCCTTTGCAGCGAAGAATATCACGGAGATAACCTGCCATGCCAGGGGCGCATGCCGCATATTCGGGACAGAGGATCTTACCGTCATTGATATCGGCGGCCAGGATACGAAGCTGATCTCGGTGGAACACGGACAGGTTACGGATTTTGTCATGAATGACAAGTGCTCGGCCGGTACGGGAAGGTTTCTGGAGGTCATGGCGAATACATTGTCCGTTACGCCCCAGCAGCTGAGTGACATGGCACGGGAAGGCGGCGGCGTCTCCATAAGCTCCATGTGTACCGTGTTTGCGGAATCCGAGGTGATCGGCCTGATCGGCAGAGGAGAGAAGCGGGAAAATATAGCCTTTGCGGTCATCGATTCTATCGTGAAAAAGGTCGCTTCCCAGGCCGGGCGTCTGAAGATGGACCAGAAGGTCTGTCTGACCGGGGGACTGTGCGAGTTTGACTACCTCAGGCAGAGACTGGGCCAGGCGCTTCACTGTGATGTCTGCTCTGCTGCGGACGGAAGATACGCAGGTGCTGCAGGCGCCGCGCTGTGCGCGAGGGATTCATTTCTGAAGACACTTTGACAGGCACCGGAGTCAGATGCCGGGAAGAGGAACTATACATGATCTATCTTGATAATGCGGCGACAACGCTCCGCAAGCCCCGGGAGGTGATCGATGCGGTCGTATCCGCGATGCAGTCCATGGGAAATGCGTCGCGCGGGGCTCATGATGAAGCGCTGCACGCATCCAGAATCATCTATGACACACGCTGCGCCCTGGCTGAGCTGTTTGGCTGCAGCAGGCCTGACCACGTCGTTTTTACATGCAATTCCACAGAAGCCCTGAATATCGCGATCCAGGGGGCGATCCGGACCGGTGCCCATGTGATCAGCACAGATCTGGAGCACAACTCTGTCCTGAGGCCGCTGTACAGGCTGCAGGAGGAGAGGGGCGTCTTGCTGGATTTTGTGCCTGCGGACCGCAGCGGGAAGCTGGATTACGATGATTTTGAACGTCTGATCCGGCCGGATACAGGGGCAATCGTCTGTACGCATGTGTCCAATCTGACCGGGGAGATCGTCGATATCGGACGCATCGGGAAGCTTGCCCGGGAGAAGGGGATCCTCTTTATCGTGGATGCCTCGCAGAGCGCCGGGAGTATCCCCATCGATATGGAGAAGATGGGCATTGATATCTTATGCTTTACAGGTCACAAGGGACTGATGGGTCCGCAGGGGACCGGAGGCATGTGCGTCAGGGAAGGCGTTGAGATCCATCCGCTCAAGGAGGGCGGGTCCGGGGTGCAGTCCTACCGGCATCGCCAGCCCGAAGAATACCCGACCCGTCTTGAGGCGGGAACCCTGAACGCCCACGGTCTGGCGGGACTGAACGCTGCAGTGGAGTACATCCGAAGGACCGGTCTTGAGAAGATCGGGGAAAAAGAGCGGTCGCTTGCAAGGCGCTTCTATGAGGGCGTGGCAGATCTGGACTCGGTGAAGGTATACGGAGACTTCTCGACACAGTACAGGGGGCCGGTCGTGGCTCTGAACATCCGGGATTATGATTCCAGCGAAGTGTCTGACGCGCTGAGTCAGGACTATGGGATCGCTACAAGACCGGGGGCTCACTGCGCGCCGAGGATGCATGAAGCTCTGGGAACAACCGGTCAGGGAGCGGTCCGGTTCAGTTTTTCCTGGTTCAATACAGAAGAAGAAACGGATACAGCGGTCAGGGCGGTAAGAGAACTGGCCGATGAATAATATCAATAGCAATTCAGAAACAGAAGGGAGAATAATATGGCAGATTACAGGAAGATGTGGGAAGAGCTTGGAATGGATATGGAGAACCATGACAATCTGTGTCAGGTGCTTCCGACCGCAGTGGGAGATGTGTTCCTGTCCCAGGAGAACCGCCCGAACGCGATGGATTTCTGGGATCTGGTGATCTCTGAGGTTCACGGGATCCGTCCTGCTGAGCTGATCGAGGCACAGAAGGAAGGCAGAAAGGTCTTCGGAACCTTCTGCGTCTACGTACCTGACGAGGTGGTGATCGCTGCCAATGGCATCGTGACCGGCCTGTGCGGCGGTTCTCAGTTCTGGGTTCCGGACGGTGAGAAGGTCCTTCCGAAGAGCACATGTCCGCTGGTGAAGGCATCTGTGGGTGCCAGGCTGGGACGCACATGTCCGTTCTTCCGCATTGCGGATATGTACGTGGGCGAGACGACCTGCGACGGCAAGAAGAAGGCATATGAGATCCTTGGAGAGGATGTCCCGATGTACATCATGGATGTGCCGCAGATGAAGCGCGAGAAGGACATTCTGAAGTGGAAGGATGAGATCGCCCAGTTCGCGAAGAAGGTCGAAGAATTCACCGGAGTTGAGATCACCCCGGAAAACCTGGCAAAGTCGATCCACATCATTAATGAGAAACGCAAGGCACTTGCGAGAGTCTATAACTGCCGCAAGTCTAAATGCCTGCCGATCTCCGGCCGCGACGCGCTGCTGATGACTCAGATCTCCTTCTTTGATGATCCGGAGCGCTGCGCCCAGATGTGCAACCGTCTTGCGGATGAACTGGAGGAGCGCATTAAGAACGGCGTAAGCGTAGTCAGTGCCGATACGAAGAGGATCCTGGTCACCGGAACACCGCTGGCTGTTCCGAACTGGAAGCTCCACAACATCATCGAGACCAGCGGCGGCGCTGTTGTCTGCGAGGAGATGTGCACGGGAACCAGATACTTCGAGAATCTTGTGGATGAAACGAAGACCACGCTGGATGAGCAGTTCATGGCCCTCTCGGAGCGCTATATGAAGACGAACTGCGCATGCTTCACTCCGAATACGGGCAGGATCGACGATCTGCTCAGACTTGCGAAAGAATATCAGGTCGACGGCGTCATCGACTGCAGCCTGAAGTTCTGCTGCCTGTATGACACGGAGAAATACTCCGTTTCCAGAGCCCTCAAGGAGGCAGGAATCCCGGTGCTGAGCCTTGAGACAGACTATGAGGATGCTGACGCGGGACAGCTTCGCACCAGGATCGGCGCATTCATTGAGATGCTTTCCTGACGTAGGATCACTGAGACGAAAATGAAACTTCGATACTATATTCTGTTCGCAAACTATGAACAGGGACTGGCCCTGAGAGATCTTCTGCTGAAGGACAATATCCCCAACCGGATCGCGCCTGCGCCGAGGGCCATCCAGGGAGATCTGTCCTGCGGGATGAGCCTGCTGGTCGAGCCGGAATACATCGATCAGGCACGCCGGTGCATCGAAGAGCATCATGCACCCTACCACCGGATCGCTTCGCTGGAGGGACAGATCCAGTCACACAGAGACCGCTATTGTTAAGCAGGATTTCTGTAATCTTTCAATCATTATCTGAAGGAAAGTCCGTGCTCATGTGAGAGTGCGGACTCTCCTTTTGGTACCTCAATTCTCATTTATCGTTACAGTTTACAGGTCAGCCAGCACTATTTGCATAGAGTTCTGTGGGCACAGATGAAAACCATAGGAAGCCGACTGAGCTTTGCAAGTTGCTGCAGCCGCGAAAGCGACCACGCTTCTATAGGAGCTGGGAGCGGCTGCAATG
>CACXAT010000033.1 GCA_902765725.1 uncultured Lachnospiraceae bacterium
ACAGAAGCGGGTCAACCGCTATGACCGGGACGGGGATCAGCATTACGATACGATCTCTGCCTTCATAAAGAGCATGCGGGGATCTGACCCTGATGCGGCTGTATTTTATCTGGCAAGAATGCTGAAGGCGGGGGAGGATATCCGGTTCATATCCCGCCGGATCATGATCTGCGCCGCGGAGGACGTGGGCATGGCCAATCCCCAGGCCCTGGTGGTCGCGTCGGCGGCCGCCCAGGCAGTGGAGCGGGTCGGGATGCCGGAGGCGCAGCTGATCCTGTCAGAGGCAGCTGTCTGTGTGGCAGTCAGTCCCAAGAGCAATTCCTGCACGAACGCGATCTTTGACGCGTATTCGGCAGTGGAGGAGAACCGGTTTACGATCCCGCCCTATCTCCAGGATGCCCATTACAGGGGCAGCACGAGTCTTGGAAGAGGGATCGGCTATGAGTACGCCCATGATTATCCCAAACATTTCTCGAAGCAGAGGTATCTGCCGACGGAGCTGGGGGACAGGACATTTTACAAACCTTCCGATAATGGCTATGAGAAAGAGGTCCGGAGGTACCTGGACTGGATCCATTCTGACGAAGAATAACAGATACATCAAGAGAGAGGATACATATACATGGAACAGATTCTTGACCTGATCGGCAGCTATGTGGCAGAGGCATTTGAAACAGCAGGTTATGACCCGAAACTTGGCAAGGTGACGGTCTCCAACCGGCCGGATCTTTGCGAATATCAGTGCAACGGGGCAATGGCCGGGGCAAAGCAGTATCACAAGGCTCCGCTGGAGATCGCGGAGAATGTCGCCGCGGTGCTGGACGGATGCGATGCCTTTGAGAGTGTCGATGCAGTGCGCCCCGGATTCCTGAACCTGAAGCTGTCCGCACAGTTTCTGGCGGGTTATCTGTCAGAGATGGCAGCAGATGACAGACTGGGCGTGCCGGAAGCGGAAAACCCGAAGAAGATCATCATCGACTACGGCGGAGCCAATGTGGCCAAGCCGCTGCATGTCGGCCACCTGCGCTCGGCAGTCATCGGAGAGAGCGTAAAGCGGATCCTCCGTTTCCTGGGCAATGAGACCATCGGTGACGTTCACCTGGGAGACTGGGGACTTCAGATGGGCCTGATCATCACTGAGCTTCGCCTGAGAAAGCCGGATCTTCCGTATTTTGACGAGTCCTTTGAGGGAGAATATCCGAAGGAGGCTCCGTTCACCATCAGTGAACTGGAGGAGATCTATCCGGCGGCGAGCGCGAAGTCCAAAGAGGACGAGGAGTATAAGAAGGCTGCCCTGGAGGCGACCAACCAGCTTCAGCACGGAAACCGCGGGTATCACGCACTGTGGGAGCACATTCTGAATGTCTCAGTCACCGACCTGAAGAAGAACTACGACAGCCTGAATGTATTCTTCGAGCTGTGGAAGAAGGAATCGGACGCGCAGCCGTACATTCCGGGCCTTGTGGAGTACCTGAAGAAGGAGGGCTACGCGCACCTGGATCAGGGCGCCCTGGTGGTGGATGTTGCCGAGGAGAGCGATACCAAGAAGATTCCGCCCTGCATGATCCTGAAATCCGACGGCGCTTCTCTGTACAACACCACGGACCTGGCGACCATCGTCATGCGCATGGAGAACTGGAAGCCGGACGATATCATCTATGTCGTCGACAAGAGACAGGATCTGTATTTCACCCAGGTGTTCCGCTGCGCCCGCAAGGCGAAGCTGGTAAATGAAGACACGGGGCTTCATTTCCTCGGATTCGGAACCATGAACGGCAAAGACGGCAAGCCCTTCAAGACCAGACAGGGCGGCGTCATGCGCCTGGAGAACCTGATCGCGGACATCAATGAAGAGATGTATACCAAGATCATGGAGAACCATGAGACGGATCCGGAAGAAGCAAGGCAGACCGCCCGCATCGTGGCCCTGTCCGCCATCAAGTACGGAGACCTGTCCAACCAGGCGTCCAAGGATTACATCTTCGATGTGGACAAGTTCACTTCCTTTGAGGGCAATACCGGCCCCTACCTGCTCTACACCATGGTCCGGATCAAGTCGATCCTGAGAAGGTATATGGAAGAGACGGGGCATACCGCCCAGGAGGTCGCGGACCTGAAGCTTCTCCCGGCTGTGGGAGAGAGCGAGAAGGCGCTGGGACTTGCTCTGACGGGATTTGCTCCCGCCATCCTGCTGGCCGGCGCGGAGCTTGCGCCGCATAAGATCTGCGGCTTCGTCTATGAGCTGGCCAATCAGTTCAACCGTTTCTATCATGAGACAAAGATCATGAGCGAGGAGAAGGAAGCGCAGAGGGATTCCTACATCGCGCTGCTGAATCTGACACTCAGGGTCATGGAATGCGGAATCGATCTGCTGGGGTTCACCGCGCCTGAGAAGATGTAATATGTCTGTTCAAAAAGGAAATACTGTATCACGGGACGAGCGGATCTTCCGCGACCTGCCTGTGCACAAGGCTGTCCTGACCATGGCTGTGCCCACGGTCATCGGACAGCTGATCGTACTGTTCTACAATCTGGCGGATACGTTTTTTATCGGAAGGACCGGCAATCCATATATGGTTGCCGGCGCCTCGCTGATTCTGCCGGTATTCAATATCGCAAGTGCCCTGGCCGCGATCGTAGGCCTGGGAGGGGGAACTCTGATCTCGAGGCTTCTGGGAAGAAATGAACGGGAAGAAGCGTCGAGAGTGAGTTCTTTTACTTTTTACGCGGCAGCTCTTGCCGCACTGTGCTGGGGGGTATTCACCCTGGTGTTCATGAACCGCATTCTGACGCTTCTGGGGGCCAGTGAGAATACCTTTCTCTATGCAAGGCAGTATGCTCTGTGCGTGGTCTGCGCCGGCGCGGTTCCCACCATCCTCCAGCTCACCTGCGCGCAGCTGCTCAGGGCGGTCGGATGCTCCGGTCAGGCGGGATTCGGCGTATCCATGGGAGGGATCCTCAATGTGATCCTGGATCCCCTGTTCATGTTCGTGCTCTTTCCGAAGGGGCATGAGATCCTCGGGGCGGGGATCGCGACCCTTCTGTCCAATGTCATCACGCTGGTTTATTTTCTGATCGTGATGTACAGGGTCCGGAAGACGACGGTGCTGACTCTGTCGCCAGCAGTCGGGCTTCCCGAAAAGAGCCACATCCGGTCGGTGTTTCTGAATGGCCTTCCGGGTGGGACCTCCAATCTTCTGTTTGACCTGTCCCAGGTCATGATCAATAAACTGATGGCAGGTTATGGCGATATCCCCCTTGCGGCCATCGGGATCATCCTGAAGGCAGAGAGGATCCCGCTCAATACCGGTGTAGGCATCTGCCAGGGAATCATTCCGATCATCGCGTACAATTATGCCGCGAAGAATAAAAAGAGAATGATGGATACCATCTGGATCTCCCGTCTCATGGGACTTGCGGTGGGGGCAGTCAGCATCGCTCTGTATGAGTTCTTTGCGCCGCAGATCATGCAGCTGTTCATCTCGGACGCCGCCACGGTCTCGATCGGGACCGGGTTCCTGCGGGCCAGGTGTCTGGCGACGCCGTTCATGTTCATTGCCTTCCATCTGGTGTTCTCATTTACCGCCATGGGAGAGGGGAAGACCGCCCTGTTGCTGGCAGTGATCCGGCAGCTGGTGCTCTATATCCCCCTTCTGTTCCTGATGGGGAATCTGTTTGGCATGTACGGGCTGGTCTGGGCACAGCTTGTGGGAGACGCGGTCACCGATATCATCTCCATCCTGTGGTTCCGATATAAGATGAGCCGCATTCAGTGGGGATAAACAGTCTTTTGCAATCAGCAGGAATATGCTATACTCAACTTATCTAAACAAGTTTGGAGGGCACTGCATATGCTGTTGATTGTTTGCCTGCTGGGTTTGTCGCTGCTGTATATCCTTTTTAATTATTTCCGGATCCGGAGGATGGAAGAGGGAACGGACGAGATGGTGCGTCTGTCCGGGATCATCCGTTCCGGTTCTTCTACATTTCTGGTCACCGAATACAGACATATCGTTCCGGTGCTGGCCGTTGTCGCCGTTCTTATCACCCTGTTTATAGAGAAGACCTGCGGGCTGACCTTCCTGCTGGGAGGCTGCATGAGCTCCCTGGCATGTGTGCTGGGGATGAAGAGTGCGACCTACGCCAATGTGCGGGCCGCCAATAAGGCAAGGCAGACCGGTTCAGTCCAGGAGACGGTGCGGATCGCCCTGTGCGGAGGCTCCATCAGCGGGCTTGCGGTCCAGACCTTCGGGATGGCAGGGCTGATGATGATCCTGCTGTGCTTCGGCGATATCTCCCATGACGCTGTATCCTCCGGGGTACTGGCTTCCCTTCCCTGCAATCCGACGATCACAAGGATCGTCACCTATTCTCTGGGATGCTCCATTGTGGCGATGTTCAACCGCGTTGCCGGGGGCAATTACACCAAGGCGGCGGATATCTCCTCCGACATCCTGGGAAAGATCCGTCACGACCTGCCGGAGGATGACAGCAGGATCCCGAATACGATCGCGGACTTTATAGGGGATAATGTAAATGACATCGCCGGGAACTGTTCCGATCTTCTGGAGAGCTTCGTCGCCACCATGGCCGCCTGCATCATGACAGCCGTGACGCTGTACAACACTGCAGCGGCAGGCGGGCTGGAGCATATCACATCGTCGACCTTCCAGGCGACGATCACCTATCCCGTGGTCCTGGCTGCCTGCGGACTGGTGGGCTCCCTGGCGGGACTTGGACTTGCAAATATCAAAAAGATGGGGAAGGATCCGTCGAGGGAGCTGGATCTGTCTACCTGGATCGCTGCCGGCGTTACGGTGGTGCTGGGCGGGATCAGTGCATTTGTCCTCTTCCACAATGCCGGACTGTATGAAGAGTTCCGCCTGGGCTGGGCATCTCCCTGGATCTCCTCTCTGTGCGGCATCGTCAGCGGAGTCGCGATCGGTATTATTACTGAGTATTACACCAGCACGGAATACAGGCCGACCCGGGAGCTGGCGCAGATCTGTACGGAGGGCGAGGCCTTCGTCGTCACCCGGGGAGATGCCATCGGATCCAGATCCTGCCTTGCGCCGGTTCTGGTCATCGGCGTCTCGCTGCTGATCTCCGGATATCTGTGCGGCACCTACGGCGTGGCAACGGCTGCGCTGGGCATGCTCTCCTTTGTCGGCGCCACGGTTTCCATCGACGCCTTCGGCCCGATCGCGGACAACGCGGGCGGCATCGCCGAGTCCTGCCACCTGGCGCCAAATGTCAGAGAAATCACGGATCAGCTGGATGCGATCGGCAATACGACCGCTGCGATCGGGAAGGGGTTCGCGATCGGATCCGCTGCATTTGCGACGGTATCCCTGATCGTTTCCTACGTGGGTATCTATACAGCGCCGGGAGAGACTCTTGTCCTGAACTTCGCGTCGGTCCCGGTGGTCGCAGGCGGGATCATAGGCGGCGCCCTGGTCGAGTACTTCAGCGCCATGCTCACGGATCATACCATCGATTCGGCGAAGATCATGGCGGATGTGGGAGACCGCATGATGTCAGTCCCCGGAGTCCTGGAAGGAAGTGTCACGCCCGATTACAATGAAATGATCGCCCTGGCAGCCCGGGAAGCGATCCGTAAGATGGTGCTTCCGTCGGTGATCGCCCTGATGGTGCCGCTGGCCGGAGGATTCCTGTTCGGAGTCAGGTTTGTGGGCGGTCTTCTGGTGGGAGCGACGATCGTGGCCATCCCCAGGGCAATCTTCATGGGCAACTCCGGAGGCGCCTTTGACAACGCGAAGAAATACATCGAAGGCGGCCACCTGGAAGGCGCCGGGAAGGGATCACCGGCGCACAAGGCATCTGTCACCGGAGATACGATCGGCGATACCAGAAAGGACGTGGTAGGGGTCGCGCTGGATATCTTTATTAAGCTCATGTCCACGGTGGCAAACACCCTGGCCCCGGTCTTTATGCATATCTCCCTTCTGTAGGGCTGGCGCTGCCGGATACATATGCATGTGTAACTGCATGATCTGACGGGAATGAGCCGGAGCCTTGGGCAGTATTTTTGGATACTGTGTTCATTGCCTTGGGCAGTGCAGATTGAATATAATGATGACGGAGAGAGACTCACTGCAGGTGGGTCTCTTTTTTGTTTCCTGAAGACGGGAGGATGACTATGCAGACGCAGGAGATATTCGATGAACGCTACCGGATCATACAGCGGCTTGGAGCGGGGAGTGAGGGGGAGGTTTTTCTGGCTCTGTATGTTCCCACGGAAGAATTCAGAGCCGTTAAAAAGATACGGACCGGTGAAAATGAGTCCTTCTGCAGGGAGCTGGAGATGATGAAGGGACTTCGGGAGGATCATCTGCCGCGGGTGATCGACGTGCTCTTCAGGGAGGAATACACCTACCTTGTCATGGAGCATATCCGGGGGATCAGTATGGACCAGATCCTGGCAGGGGGGAGAAATGTCACCCAGGCGCAGACCCTGGAGGCGGCCCTGCAGCTTGCGGATGCGCTGTGCTATCTGGAGCAGCGCGACCCTCCGGTATGCCACCTGGACATCAAACCCTCCAACCTGATCCGGAGACCGGACGGAACGATCGTCCTTGTGGACTTCGGCGCTGCGTGGAAGGAGAAGACCTGCAGGCCGGGGAAGGGAACCGACGGCTATGCAGCGCCGGAACAGTACGATCCCGGAGGTGTGACAGATGTGAGGACGGATCTGTACGGACTTGGAGCAGTTCTGTACCGGATGCTCTCCGGGAAAACCTGGTCGAAGACCCTGTACGGGAGCCGTGTGCCGAATTGCAGTGAGGAATTCGGGAGGATCGTGAGCAGATGTCTGGAACCAGGCAGGGACAGGCGCTATGGAAGTGCTTCGGAACTTCGCAGGGACCTGGCCCTGCTGCGAAGAAGAGAGAACTTCAGATATATACGCATCCGGATTCTCGGCGCGCTGGCCATCGCCTTCCCGGCAGCAGCTTTCGGGACCAGCGTTCTGCCGGCCTCCATGAATCTGTCTGCCAGGCATGAGTGGGATTATGAGTCTCTGCTGAAGGAGGCGCAGATCTGCGGGGAAGAGGAGGCAAGATCCTGTTACAGAAGAGCCATCTTTCTGGATCCCGGACGCAGTGACGCATACCTTCATTTTCTGGAGGATGCCGGCTCGGACGGGAAACTGTCGTCAGATGAAGACGTGTTTCTCAGGGAGCTGCTCCATACGGTCGTTCTGGGCACGGACAGGACCTGTGAGGAGGTGCTTGCCGAAGATATCCGGGAATACGGGCAGACTGCGCTGAAGATCGCTCTTCTGTACTGGTATTGCTCAGAGGAAGAGGACGCAAAGCGCATCGCTTCCGGCTGGTTTTCCAGGGCAGCCGGAGCAGGTGAGGGCCTGAGCTTCCGGGAGCAGAGCAGCTGCCTGTGGTACCGGACCGCGTGTCTGTACAGGGATATGGCATCCGCCAGGAAGCTGGTGCAGAGCAGGGCAGAAGGGGCGGCAGACCCTGAGACTATAAGAAGATACTGGGATCTTCAGACAGAACTTGCCCTGGCGACACAGAATCTGGAATCGCCCCGCATGAGACTGGAATGGGTCCGCGACACACTGACAGATCTCTCATTTCTCAGCGCAGATCTTGAGAGGGCAGGGATCAGCATCTCTGAGCAGAGGCAGAAGATCCGGGATCTGATGGACGACGCAAGGGAAGTTTCCGGGTCTCCCGGTTTGGAGATGGAGCTTTCAGAGCTGGCGGAGGAGGCCGGGAACGCGGCATCCCTTGCCCTGGAGGCGCTGCAGAACAGGGAGAGGGAAGATGGGAGGAACAGGGATGAATAGAAATTGCAGAAAGGCTATGAACTGCGGATCTGCCTGGATGTGGGCGATGATCTGGATGCTGGCGGCAATCCTTCAGGTCAGTACCGCCGCATGGGCAGGAGATACGGAGGCTGAAACCACGCTCTGGAGGATGGAAACGCTTCCTCAGACCGAAGCTGCATCCGGCCGGGGCACAGAGCCCACAGAGGCACCGGAATCTTCAGAGGCGGCAGACGCTGCAGAGGCAATGGAATCTTCAGAGGCGGCAGACGATTCAGAGCCGGCGGAGCCCACAGGACCGTCCTCCTCAGAGGTGCCTCAGATGCCAGGACAGCCGGAGTCTTCAGGGACATCGGAGATGTCAGAGCCCCCAGAGCCGGAAGGCTTCTATGAGGTTTCGGTGGATGAGATCCGTCCGGATCTTCCTGCGGAAGGAAGAATGTACGACGGGACGGACCGGATCGGACTGCAGTATGTTTCAAAGATCCGCCGCACGGACAGCGGAAAGAAGGAAGATCCACCCGGGTACGGCATTCTGTGCAGAGCTCATCTTGACGGCTGTGATGTGGGAGAAAGACAGATCATCTATTCATTTGAACTGCAGACCCGATGGCCGGATCACGTGAAACTGAAAGCCGGTCAGGTATATCCGGAGCTTACGGTGGAAGTGAAGAAGGCCGTTCTTCATGTCACGATTCCGGACGGAACCAAGGCATATATGGACCCGCCGGATCTGGAGCATATCAGGTTCAGTGCAGACAGCAGCGTTCTGGTGACCGGCTTTGTGATGGACAGTGAGGGAAGAGAAGTGATCCCGGAGGGATATGAGCCGCCCCGAATCACGGTGGATTCGCAGGCGCTGAAGCAGAACAGTCCCATGTATGAGCCGCAGGAGGATGAGGGGCAGGAAGATGGCGGTAAGGCAGACAGCGGCAGGGCAGATGGCGGCAGGGCAGCAGAAGGAGCGAAGGGCAGCGGATCTTCAGAAAAGAGGAAGGTCTGCCGTTATGAGGCGGCCCTGGTCCTGGAAAAGACACCGGAAGGAGAGGTCACGGGCAATCCGACGGCCAATTATGAATTCTGCTGCATCCCCGGAGATGAGAGATATGTTCCGGGATGCGTGACCGTCACAGAGGGAGAGATCGAGTCTGGCGAAGAATATACAGTCACCGGAGAAGAGGGGGCATACCTTCAGGACCAGGACCGGATCATTCTGAGGCAGGGATCCAGACTGTATGCAGAGCCGGTAAAAGGAGCCGGGTATAATACCGGCAGGACTTCAGAGGCGCTCTCTGGAGAGGGGATATTCACCTTCCGGCTCAGAAAGAAAGACCGGATGGGATTTGTGACTGCGGTATCCAGGGAGGGACAGATCCGGTACATCGCAGACGGCACAGCCCCTGAGATCACACTATCTGCCGCAGGGGTGAAGGAGGGCGGAGGATTCCTGTACAGTGCTTCATCCCCCTCTGTATCTGTGAAGATCCCTGATGATATGAGCGGCATACGATCAGTCCGGTACAGGATCCTGAAGGCTTCCCTGACGCCGGAGAACCTCTCCTGGCTCAGGTCCTCCGGCGCAGAGGGAATACTGAGCGCGGGCGCCTGGACACAGAGCGGATCTTCGGGGAGCGTCACGTTGTCTGAAGAGGGGATCTTCCGGGTCGAATTCGAGGCGACAGATGGCGTGGGGAACAGCAATCAGGCCAGAAGTGCCTGCATCATAGTGGATCACACCGCACCGGCTGTCACAGTGGAAGGGGTGTCAGATCAGGGCGCGGCAGCAGGGAAGGTAAGTATCACCGCATCCTGCTATGATGCTGCCTATGAGTCAGGGTCTCTGAGCGCAGCCCTGGAAGGCGGTCAGGGCGGACAGATCCCTGAGATGCAGACCATCGAACACAGCAGTGTCGGAGCGGCGGTCCGCTTTGCCGACTTTAAGCACACTGCCCGGGCGGACGGCAGGTATACACTGACCGTGAAGGCCCGGGATCTGGCGGGAAATGAGACAGTCAAAACGATTTCATTTTCCATAAACCGTTATGGCTCGTCGTACGGCCTGGGGAAGGGAACGAAGGAGGCACTTAAGACGTATTACCATCGTCAGCCGTTTTCGGTCCGTTTCAAAGAAACAAACATCGACGAAGTGTCTTCGGCGAGGGTGGTGATTCGCAGAGGATCCTCTCTTCGTGAACTGACTCCCGGTGACGGGACTTTGTCATGCAGGACAACATACAGCAGTGACGGATACCGGTATACATATACCGTTTCGCAGAGTGCCTTTCTGGAGGAGGGGTACTATGAGGTGATCCTGTTTACCTCGGACAGGGCAGGGAATTCATCGGACAGTGCCTCCCAGGGAATCCCGGTACGGTTTGCAGTCGACCGGACACCGCCGCAGTGCCTGATCACAGGGATCGTGTCAGGAGAAAGGTACGAAAACGGTCCTCTTACGGCGGTTGCCGAGGTCAGGGACAATCTGGCAGCTGCAGGGGCATGGATCTACAAAGACGCGGTTTTGTACAGGGCGCTGGATGGAGATGCGCTGTCCGGGACGGAAGGCATGATCAAACTGAGTTTTGATCCGAAGAAGGAATGGCAGACGCTGCAGATCTGCGTGAGGGACCTGGCGGGCAATGAGTACTGGACAACGGAGCTGGAGTTTCTGGTTGCCGGCAGGAGCATGAGGGGCAGTGAGGCGCCGGAAAGAAAGCGACTTACCGCGCAGCAGGTGTCCCTGGCCTGTAAATGGATAAAAACCTGGCAGGGAAGATTTCGGAGGCTGTTTCTGTCACATTCCGCACCGAAGAAGGCTGTACGGAGGAAGTCCTTACAGGGGACAGTGGAAGTGGCCGAAGGGCAGGTTACAGGAGAGATGCCTGCACGTTCTTCCGGACCGGGACGCAGGGCAGCAGTCCTGGTTCTGATCCTCCTTTTCGGGTTGACCGCTCTGCGGCCGGCATGTAAGATTTTCTCTGAAGCCAGAAGAGGACCTGAACTGCGGTCGCGGGAGGGAGAATGGAAGGATGACAGGAAACAGAAGATGGATCCATTATCTTAAGCTGCTGTTTCTCGGAGCGGTCCTGTCCCTTGCCTGGGGTGTTTTCAGCACTGTGCTGCACCTGGACCGGTACTTTTCCGATGAAGCCCTGAGAAGCCTTTTTTCCATCAGCTTTCCCGGACAGATCGTACTCTATGGATTCGTCAGTCCTGTGGTTGAGGAAGTCCTGTTCCGCCAGCTTCTCTATACCCTGCTGAAAAAGGTCCTGCCATCCAGGACATCCGCCATCATCGCGTCTGCGGTCTTTGCCCTGTGGCATGGCAATTTGATCCAGGCTCTCTATGCATTTCCCATGGGACTGCTGTTTCAGTATCTGCTGGACAGAGACAAAACGCTGATCAGCCCGGTCTGCTGCCACTGCGGCGCCAATCTGGCGGCAGTTTTCGCACAGGCCGCATTCTTTGGGGGATGATCCGGCATCTGCATTATTTTTCGGCAGACTGAATATATGTATTTGACTTTTCTTATAGTGTCCGCTATTATTGCTGAGGTTCGAGAGACTCCAGTAAGAGCAAGAAAAGGAGATTCGTTTTATATGTATTCAATCGAAGATGTCAGGAGGGAAGATCCGCAGATCGCTGAACTGATCGAGGCAGAAGTCACAAGACAGAACAGCCACATTGAACTGATCGCTTCCGAAAACTGGGTATCACATGCTGTCATGGCAGCTATGGGAAGCCCACTTACCAATAAGTATGCGGAAGGACTTCCAAAACATCGTTTCTACGGTGGGTGCAGTGTTGTTGACGAGGTAGAGAATATCGCGCGCGACAGGGCCAAGGAACTGTTTGGCTGCACATGGGCCAATGTTCAGCCCCACTCCGGTGCGCAGGCGAACATGGCAGTGGAGTTTGCTCTGCTCAAGCCGGGCGATACATATATGGGAATGAATCTTTCTGAGGGCGGACACCTCTCACACGGAAGCCCCGCGAATTTCTCCGGAACCTATTTCAACGTGGTTCCCTATGGAGTGACGGAAGATGGCTTCATCGATTATGATGAGGTGGAGCGGATCGCGAAGGAGTGCAGGCCGAAGCTGATCATCTGCGGAGCCAGCGCCTACGGAAGAACGATCGATTTCAAGAGATTCCGTGAGATCGCGGATGAGGTCGGAGCGTACCTGATGGCAGACATTGCCCATATCGCAGGTCTGGTAGCTTCCGGAGTTCATCCCAGCCCGTTCCCCTATGCCCATGTCGTGACGACCACGACCCATAAAACTCTCCGCGGACCGCGCGGAGGCCTGATCCTGTCATCGGCAGAGTTCGGCAAGGAGCATAAGCTCAACAGAGGCCTGTTCCCGGGAATCCAGGGCGGACCGCTGGAGCATGTGATCGCGGCCAAGGCAGTCTGCTTCAAGGAAGCAATGCAGCCTGAGTTCAAAGAATACTGTGAGCAGATCGTCAAGAATGCCAAGGCGCTCGCGGGCGGACTGATGAAGAGAGGAATCGACATCGTTTCCGGCGGTACGGACAATCACCTGATGCTGGTTGACCTGAGATCGGTCGGCAAGACTGGCGCGGAGGTGGAAGAGGCTCTGGACGCGGTTGGAATCACAGCCAATAAGAACACGGTTCCGAGGGATCCGAGATCCCCGTTCGTGACATCCGGCTTAAGACTCGGTACACCCAGCGTGACAACCAGAGGCATGAATACGGAAGATATGGACCGGATTGCCGAGGCGATAGACAGATCATCCAGGGAATCGTGAAAAAGTACCCGCTCAGCTAAACAGCATACGGCATAGAGTACAGTACGGCGCTGCGGCGCCGTGCTGTGTTTTTCATTCAGCGGACTGTGCAGTCATTTTGACAGTCCATGTCCTTTTTGCTATAGTTATTATACCTATGAAGAAAAGACAGCCGAGCAGATGAAAGGAGGAACAGATATGGGAACAAACGCAGTGATCGTTATCCCGGCCCTGAATCCGCCTTTATCGCTTGTGAATTATGTTGGCAGCCTTATGGACCGGGGATTTTCCAGATTTATCATCGTCAATGACGGAAGCCGCACGGACAAGCTGCCTGTTTTTATGAAACTGAAGCGTCTCGGCGCGGTAGTGGTTGATCATGAGATGAACAGGGGGCAGGGCGCTGCCCTGCGCACCGGTTTCCAGTATTATCTGGATCATTATCAGGGGGAAGCGGACGGTGTGATCACACTGAACGCAGACCGCCAGATCTATCCGGAGGATGTGGAGAAGGTTGCGTCTTCCCTGCACAATGAGCAGGCGATGGGATCCTTCGCGCTGGTGGTCGGGACCCGTGACCTGAACGGAAAACTGGTGGGGGATTATGATTACCGCATGGGCGGGATCATGAAGCTGCTCTATCACATGCTGATGGGTGTCCGCCTCAATGACCCGCTGTCAGGCGTGTTCGGCATCCCGGATCTGAGGGTGCGCCAGTGTGTTGACATAGAAGGAGACGGGTATGCCTATGCGACCTCTCTGACCATGTCCTTTGAGAAGATCGGATTCCTGCAGGTGCCGATCGAATATGTGCTGTATGAGGAGGGTGTGGAGAAGACCTTCCAGAAGGTGGCGGACACCATCCGGATCCTGTACACGATCTTCAAGAAGTTTATCCTGTACTCGATCACCTCGGTCAGCGCTTCGATACTGGATGTCATCATGTTCAGTATCTTCACCGGGATCACATTCAGGGGCAAACCGTTTGCGATCATATATGGTACGGTCCTCGCGAGACTGATCTCCGCTTCGGCCAACTATCTGCTGACGAAGCATTTTGTATTCCACTTTAAGTCAGATTCCGCGCAGGGAAACACCAAGAGCGCCGGAGCATTCATGATCCTGTCGGCAGCGCAGTGTATGTGCTCCGCTCTGGCGGTTACCGCCATGAAGGCGCTGCTCGGAGGAAGCGCGGTAGGCTTTAAGGTCCTGGTAGATATGACGCTGTTCTTTGTCAGCTACAAACTGCAGCATAAGTACATATTCAAGGATGACAGGAAGAAGGAAGACCCGGAGCTGGAAGAGCAGAAGAAGCTCGCCCAGAAGCATGCCCAGGAAGAAGGACCTGCCGGGACTGCGATCGCGGAAGGACAGAACAATCCGGATCAGGCATGAACCATACAATTACAAATACGGCTATTAAAAACAGGCAGCTTCCATTCGGAAGCTGCCTGACGTATTTTCTGAAGATTGTTTATCTGACGTATTTCCCACAGAACGGTTTACCGTTTATTGGAGCGCACCCATATGTTCTGCCTGTCTGCCTCGCGGATCAGCTCATCACGGAACTGGGGATGGGCGATCGAGATCAGCCGCTCCGCCCTCTCCCAGGTGGTAAGTCCGACCAGGTTCACGACTCCGTATTCGGTGACGATGAAGTAGGCCTGGCTTCTCGGATCAGTGATAATGTCTCCTGAAAAATGAGGCACTATGTTCGAGGTCCGGTTTCCTTTCTTGTCAACGAAGGAGGAGGTCATGCAGATGAAGGATTTTCCTCCGCGGGAGATGGAGGCTCCGGTCAGGAAGTCCAGCTGTCCTCCCGTGCCGCTGATCTGCCGCTGTCCAACGCTCTCGGCGCAGATCTGTCCGTACAGATCCACGGCGATGCAGTTATTGATGGAGATCATATTGTCGATCTGTCCGATGATATATGGATCATTGATGTAGCTGAGCGGACAGGCCATGATGCCCGGATTGTTATTGACCCACTCATAGAGAGGCTTCGATCCGAATACCATACCGGCAGCTCCTTTGCCCCGGTGCATCTGGATATTGCGGTTTGTGAGCTTTCCGGCTTTGAACAGCTCATAGTAAGCATCCCCGCACAGCTCTGTATGCATGCCCAGATCCTCCAGGTCGGACTCGGCAAGACGTTTGCCGATGATGTTGGGCATGTTGCCGATCCCCAGCTGGAGCGTAGCGCCTGAGGGGATGTAGGGGATGATATGATCCGCGATCTGAAGGTCTTCCGGCGAAGGCGTCCCCAGGGGAAGCTCATAGAGCGGCTCGTGTTTTCCCTCCACCACATAGTCGACCTCGGATATATGTATGGTCTCGTCGAAGCCGCCCAGAATGCGGGGAAGGTTCTCATTTACCTCGACAATCACAAAATCAGCCTTCTCCAGGATTCCGCGGGCAACGCCGGTCGCGCAGGACAGATTAAAATAACCGTGCTCGTCCATGGGAGTCACAGACATCATGGCGACATTGACCGTCAGAAAGTGCTTATAGTATTCGACGACCTGTCGGAAGATCATGGGAATGAAGTTGCACAGGCCACGGTCGCACAGAGACCTCTCGTACGCGGAGAAGTGCCAGCTGTTATAGATGAAATGAGTTCGCGAGGGGTCACACTCGGCAACCATGATGGGTCCGAACATCAGATTGCCGCGGATCTTGACATCTGTGAGTTCGTCCCGTCTTCCGGCGAGGGCCCTGTCCAGCAGCGCAGGATGTCCCAGATTGGAAGTGTAATCGATCCAGTCTCCGCTTTTTACAACCTTGACAGCCTCTTCGGGTGTCCTGAGCTTAGAGCGGTATTCATCATATATATTCATACGCTTTCCCTTTCCTGACTTCAGAATCCGGATAGAAAAACGACCGCCGGCTCACGGGAGCCTGCGATCGTTCTCTTCTGCTGTATTTACATATTTTTGCAGGGTATCAAATGCTCCCTTGTATATGATTGTAAGAAGGCGGTCCAGATGGCGCAGCGCAGCCTGCAGCTCTTCGGGGGTGATCTTATGATCTCTCTGGGCGTCCGCCAGCTCGTCCAGATCGACGACCCGGACCCGTCCGTCGGGATAGACGACTACATCCGCCAGCAGATCCGTGAAGATGTACGTATCGACCCCGTCCTCCTCCGTCTTCTCTGTCTGGATGATGTCGCAGTACCAGCTGATCAGTCTGTCCTCATGGTCATAGAACTTGCTGACCTTGAAACCTCTCTCAAGAAAATAGCAGGAATACCCATGGGAGAGGGTCTTCTTGGGACGGATCGTATTCCACTTTGTGATGATCACGTCGTTGTCGCGCTGAAGCAGAATGTCATCCTTCAGAAATACACATTCTTCAGGAATAATGCGTTTGCGGTAGAGCTTTAAACCTTCCATAAGTATGATCTTCCTTTGCTGCAGGTCCCGGATGCCAGTTTGCTTCATAAAAAAGATAAAACTATTGTAGGATAACCGGATGGGTTTGTAAATCCGGGAAACGGGAAAAGCAGATACATTTTTCGCGCCGGCCGCATTTTCCGGCGGCTATATCACTTGCAGTATGCAGGGGCAGCGTGCTATGCTGTTACGGAAACTGTCCCGGGGCTTAGGAAGGTCCGGGGGGCGGCAGATTTTGAGAAAAATGAAAGGATAGTGAGACTGATATGGTACAGGATGCGGTTGCAAAACTGGTTCAGTATGCTCTTGCTGCGGAACTGATCTCGGAGGAAGATGCGATCTACAGTGCGAATCATCTGCTGGAGATACTGCAGATAGATGCTCTGGACGAGAGTGCGGAGGAGTCGATACTTTCTTTTGATCCCGAAGGGGCGGATCTGACCGGAGAACTTCCCCGGATTCTGGGTGAACTGTGCGATTACGGTGTTGAAAACGGGCTGATCCCGGAGGACAGTGTCACGTACCGCGACCTGTTTGATACGAAGCTGATGGGAGCCCTGACGGCCAGACCGTCCGAGATCACGGCAAAGTTCAGGAAGATCCTGTCCAAGGAGGGAGCCACTGCCGCGACAGACTGGTATTATAAGTTCAGCCAGGATACCAACTATATCCGCCGCGACCGGATCGCGAAGGATATGCGCTGGCTTGCGCCCACAGAGTATGGCGACCTTGATATCACGATCAACCTCAGCAAGCCGGAGAAGGATCCGAAGGCGATCGCGGCTGCAAGACTTGCGAAGCAGACAGCCTATCCCAAGTGCCAGCTGTGCTATGAGAATGTGGGCTATGCCGGACGGGTGAATCATCCGGCCAGGGAAAACCACAGGGTCATCCCGATCACGATCGACCAGCAGCCCTGGTGCCTGCAGTATTCTCCCTATGTCTATTACAATGAACACTGCATCGTATTTAACAGCAAGCATGTGCCGATGATCATCGACCGCAGCGCCTTCCGCAAGCTGTTTGACTTCGTGGCCCAGTTCCCGCATTATTTTGTAGGTTCCAACGCGGATCTTCCGATCGTGGGAGGCAGCATCCTGGCCCACGAGCATTTCCAGGGCGGAAACTATGAATTCGCCATGGCGAAGGCTCCCGTGGAGAGGAAGCTTACATTTGACGGATACAAAGACGTGCAGGCCGGGATCGTAAAATGGCCGATGTCCGTGATCCGCCTCAGCTGCACTGACGCATCGAGAATTGTCGATCTGGCTGACAGGATCCTCAGGGCCTGGAGAGGCTATACCGACGAAGACGCATTTATCTTCGCGAAGACGGACGGCGAAGACCACAGTACGATCACTCCGATCGCCAGAAAGAGGGGAGAGAACTTTGAACTGGATCTGGTGCTCCGAAACAATATCACCACGAAGGAGCATCCGATGGGTGTGTACCATCCCCACGCGGCGCTTCACCATATTAAGAAGGAAAACATCGGCCTGATCGAGGTCATGGGCTGCGCGATCCTTCCGGCCAGACTCAAGAGTGAGATGGCAGAACTGAAGAAAGCCGTTCTGGAAGGGCGTGACTACCGACAGGATGAACAGCTGGAGAAGCATGCGGACTGGATGGATGACATCAGATCGAGATATGACGATCTGAATGAAGATAATCTGGATGAGATCCTGAAGAAGGAGATCGGTATCGTATTCGCGAAGGTCCTGGAGGACGCCGGCGTCTACAAGCGCAATGAAGAGGGAACGGCTGCGTTCCTGCGCTTTGTGGACTATGTAAACAGAGCTTGACGGAAAAAGCCGAATTGGGTAACATCTCAATGGCAGTTGAATCACAGTAAGGAGAATGCACCATGGCAAAGGATAAAAAGTTTGTGGAAGAGATCACTTCGATGGAAGTTGATTTCGCCCAGTGGTATACAGATGTTGTCAAGAAGGCGGAGCTGACCGGATACACACAGGTCAAGGGCTGCATGGTCATCAAGCCGGCAGGATACGCGATCTGGGAGAATATTCAGGCAGAGCTGGACCGCAGGTTCAAGGAGACGGGCGTGGAGAATGTCTATCTTCCGATGCTGATCCCGGAGGGCCTGCTTCAGAAGGAGAAGGACCATGTTGAAGGATTTGCTCCGGAAGTCGCATGGGTCACCCACGGAGGATCGGAGGAGCTGGAAGAGCGCATGTGCGTCAGACCGACTTCCGAGACACTGTTCTCTGATTTCTATGCCAGAGACGTTCATTCCTACAGAGACCTGCCGAAGGTCTACAATCAGTGGTGCTCGGTTCTTCGCTGGGAGAAGACAACCAGACCGTTCCTTCGCTCCAGAGAGTTCCTGTGGCAGGAAGGCCACACGGTTCACGCGACTGCCGAGGAAGCAGAAGAGCGCACCATCCAGATGCTGAATGTGTATGCGGACTTCGCGGAGGAGTTCCTCGCGATCCCGGTCGTGCGCGGCAGAAAGACAGATAAGGAAAAGTTCGCGGGTGCCATCGCCACCTATACGATCGAGGCTCTGATGCATGACGGCAAGGCTCTGCAGTGCGGAACCAGCCATAACTTCGGTGACGGCTTTGCCCGCGCCTTTGAGATCCAGTATGTCAGCAAGGACAATAAGCCGGAATACTGCCACCAGACCTCCTGGGGCATGACGACCCGTATGATCGGCGCCATCATCATGGTTCACGGAGATGACAGCGGACTGAAGCTGCCGCCGAGAGTGGCGCCTGTCCAGGCAATGGTCATCCCGATCCAGCAGAAGAAGGAAGGCGTGCTGGAGAAGGCCTCCGAACTGAAGGATGCTCTGTGTGCAGCAGGAGTCCGCGCGAGACTGGATGACGCAGACAAGAGTCCCGGATGGAAGTTCTCCGATCAGGAGATGAGAGGGATCCCGGTTCGTCTGGAGATCGGTCCGAAGGATATCGAGCAGGGACAGTGCGTGATCGTGCGCAGGGATACCCGCGAGAAGATCACGGCCTCTCTTGAAGGCATCGGAGCGAAGGTCCAGGAGATCCTCGAGCAGATCCAGAAGGACATGTTTGAGACCGCCAGGGCACGCATGGAGAGCATGACCTATACAGCTTCCACGAAGGAAGAGTTCAAAGAGATCGCCGATACCAAGCCGGGATTTATCCGCACAATGTGGTGCGGAGACCGCCAGTGCGAGGAGGAGATCAAGGACCAGCTGGGCGGAGTGACCAGCAGATGCATGCCGTTTGAGCAGGAGCACCTGTCAGATACCTGTATCTGGTGCGGCAAAAAGGCGCAGTCCATGATCTACTGGGGCAAGGCCTATTGATATCAGCATAATATGGAAAAAAGGTGCGGCCTCAGTCTCATAGGGACTGGGGCCGGCTTTTCTCTGAGGGTTTATGAAAAAAGAAAAGATATTCCAGCTGAGACAGTCTCTGATCCTGCTGGTCACGGCGACCATCTGGGGGACCGCGTTTGTCGCCCAGAGCGTCGGTATGGAGCATGTCGGTCCGTTCACCTTCATCGCGGCGCGGTTCGCGCTCGGCGCGCTGGCGCTGCTGCCGGTGATCCTTCTGCAGAACCGGCGCCTTAAGGCAGACGGCATCGGGAAGGGGAAGATGGCTGACGGCCGGGCAGGCTCGGGAAAGGTGCTGTGGAAGGGAGGACTCCTGTGCGGCGTCGCCCTGATGAGCGCCGCCTCGCTCCAGCAGGTGGGGATCATGCGGACGACCGTAGGCAAGGCCGGCTTTATCACAGCCATGTATATCATCATTGTCCCGATCCTGGGTGTCTTCATGGGCCGCAGGATACGTCCGCTGATCTGGGGATGCGTGCTGCTCGCTGCAGCGGGGCTCTATCTTCTGAGCATGAGCGGAGCCTTCTCGCTGCAGAGCGGAGACGCGCTCTGCCTGGCCTGTGCCGTTATCTTCGCGGTTCAGATCATGCTGGTGGACCACTATGTGGAAGTGGCAGACGGGGTGAGGCTGTCTGCGATCCAGTTCCTGACCGCGTCTGCGCTGGGAACTGTGATGATGCTGCTCTTTGAGCATCCTTCCCTTGGCGCGGCATGGAATGCCAGGGTACCGATCCTGTACGCGGGGATCATGAGCTCGGGAGTTGCCTACACGCTGCAGATCATCGGACAGAGAGGGCTCAATCCGACGATCGCCTCACTGATCATGAGTCTGGAATCCGTGATCGCGGCAGCGGCAGGTTTTATTTTTCTTCATCAGACCTTTACCGGAAGAGAGCTTTGTGGGTGTATACTGATGGCAGCTGCCATAGTTCTGGCCCAGCTGTGAATGTAAGAAGGAGGGACAGTCCGATATGAATATGAAACTGGTTGTGATCGTACTGAATAAGACAGAATGCCTTGAGGAACTGCTCCGGGAATTTGCCGACCGGGCGCTTCCGGGAGCGACCATCCTGCAGTCTCACGGAATGATGCAGGAGCTCGGCGTCGATTCCCAGATGCATTTCATGCTGTCTCTTCGCAACATCCTGAATCCGGATCACAAGGAAAACCGAACGATCTTCATGGCGGCCCCCCAGTCCAGTGTTCCGGACATCGTAGACGCAGTCAACAAGGTAACCGGAGGACTGAACAGGAGCGATACGGGAATCCTGTTTACCGTACCGATCGACTTTATTACCGGCATCGAGGTGAATGACTCATGAACATTTCTCTGAATATGCTGACGAATCTGGGAATCATGATCCTTGCGGGGATCCTGATGGGGAGGCTGATGAAGCACCTGGGATTCCCGAACGTCACAGGATATATGCTGGCGGGACTTCTGCTGGGACCTTATCTGCTCCCGATGCTGGGAAGCCCGGTCTCCATACTGTCAGAAGGATTCGTAAACGGGATCAGTGTCATTACCGAGGTCGCGCTCGGGATGATCGCCTTCTCCGTAGGCGGACAGCTTCATTTTTCATCTCTGAAAAAGGCCGGCAGGAGGATGATCGTGCTCGCGCTGGCAGAATCGGTCCTTGCCGCGATCTTTGTCAGCTGCGCGCTGCTGCTGACTGGAAATGAACCGGGAATGGCTCTGATCATGGGGCCGATCGCGGCGGCGACTGCACCGGCTGCCACTATCCTGGTGGTCCAGCAGTACCGGGCAAGAGGACCTGTGACGAGCCTGCTCCTGCAGGTGGTAGCCATCGATGACGTGACGGCGCTTCTGCTGTATTCGGTTTCAGCAGCCATCATCAAGCATCTTGGAGCGGAAGGAAAACAGATCCTGTCTGCCGTTCTCAAGGAAGTGCTGCGGTTTGCCGAGGGGGCTGCTCTGGGACTGCTCCTGGCGATCATCATGCTTTTTATGCTCAGGTTCTTCAGGAGGAAGGGCAACCGTCTGGCCATCATAACCGGCTTCCTGTTCCTGGGGATCGGCGCTGCCCAGCGCATGGGACTGAACTCCCTGATCGTGTGCATGGTCATGGGAACTGCCGTAGCCAACCTCAGCGTGGAAGCGGACGCGATCCTGGATGCGGTGGAGCCGGTGGCGTCACCGGTGTTCATACTGTTCTTTGTCGCTTCCGGAGCCGGACTTCCCATCGGTCTGCTGAGATCCATCGGGATGACAGGACTTGTGTACATACTGGCCAGATATACAGGCAAGATCGTCGGTACCCTGCTGGGAGGCCTGGCCACCGGAACGGACCGCAGGCAGTGCCTGTATCTTGGACCGTGCCTGCTTCCCCAGGCGGGGATTGCCATCGGTCTGACGCTGGCGGCGGGCAGTGTGCTTCCCGAGCACGCCTCTGACATAAAGGCCATCGTCCTGACAGGAACTCTGATCTGTGAGCTGATCGGACCTGCCGTGACGAAGCTGAGTCTTAAGAAAGCGGGAGAGATCCCGGCGAGATAAAAATAAGGACGTGTGAAAAAACGAAAGTCTTTCACACGTCCTTTACTGTACTATCCGCTCAGTCTCTCTCCATGACGTGGTCTACGCCCATGCTGAGGATCATCTCCACATGCTCATCGTCCAGAGAGTAATAGATCGTCTTGCCGTCTCTTCTGGACTTGACCAGCTTCCCCTGCTTCAGCGTGCTGAGCTGGTGGGAGATGGCACTCTGTGTCATGTCCAGCTGCCTGGCTATGTCGCTGACACACATCTCTTTTTTCTGAAGAACGTATAAAATGCGGATCCGTGTCCGGTCTGCGAACATCTTATACAGATCGCTCAATTCCTGAAACATTTCTTCCGGAAGCATCCAGGTCATCCTTTCTGCAGCTGCCTGCTGCGTCTCTGCCTGGCTGATGATCTGCGGCAGAGCCTGTACTGTTTCAACTATACTCTACAGATGAACGGCCGGTCAAGTAAGAATGACCTGTGAACACGAACGGTGCAGCCTCGGGAGAGGAGGGCAATCTCGCGGTTGAGGCGAACTGTCCGTGATGATATAATAGATAGAATTCAATTGAAGCAATGGAAATGGGGGCTTGAAATGTTACTTTCAAAACTTCTTGAAAAGACAGAATACGAAGTGCTTCGCGGAAGTGTGGATATAGAGATCACGGAGATCGTGAACGACTCCAGAAAGGTGAAGAAGGGCTGTGTTTTTCCCTGCATCAGAGGAGCTTCCTTTGACGGCCATAAGTTTGCCGCGGAGGTAGCGTCCAAGGGAGCCGCGGCTGTCGTTGTCGAGGAAGATGTCGAGGTTCCGGAGGATGTCACGGTGATTCTCGTGAAGGATACCAGGATCGCGATGGCGAGGATGGCCTGCGCGTGGTTTGATTATCCTGCCGACAAGCTCAGGATGATCGGCATTACCGGCACGAAGGGAAAGACGACGACCACCTACATGGTCAAGTCGATCCTGGAGTCGGCAGGCCATAAGGTCGGACTGATCGGTACCATCGAGACACTGATCGGCAGTTCCAGGATCCCCAGTGCCAACACGACACCGGAGTCTCTGCTGCTGCAGGAGTTTCTCGCGAAGATGGTGAAGGCAGGCTGTGACGCGGTTGTCATGGAGGTGAGCTCCCAGGCGCTGATGCTTCACCGGGTCGAGGGAATCACATTTGACATCGGTGTATTTACCAATATCTCTGCCGACCATATCGGACCTGCGGAGCATGCATCCTTCGAGGATTACATGCAGTGCAAGAGTATGCTCTTCCAGATGTGCAGGACGGGGATCTTTAACGGGGATGATATGCATCTGGGAAGGATCCTGGAGGGTCATACCTGCAGTGTTGAGACCTTCGGCCTGAAGAATACCAATGACCTCTACGCGGATGAGATCGAGTTGGTATACCGTCCGGGCTATCTTGGGACAAAGTTCTGCGTCCGGTGCGAAGACGACTATGAAGTGACTACGGACATCCCCGGCAAGTTTTCCGTCTACAATTCCCTGTGTGCGATCGCTGTCTGCAGGCATTTCGGCGTGACGAAGGAGCAGATGAAGTCTGCGCTTGCGGATGTAAAGGTCAAGGGCAGAGTGGAGATGGTGAAGGTCAGCGATGACTTCATCCTGATGATAGATTACGCGCATAACGCGATGGCACTGGAGAGCATTCTCTCCACACTCAGGGAATACCGTCCGTCCAGGATTGTCTGTGTGTTTGGCTGCGGCGGAAACCGGGCCAGGAGCAGACGCTATGAGATGGGTGAGGTTTCCGGAAGGCATGCGGACTTTACGATTCTGACCTCCGACAATCCCCGCTATGAGAATCCGGAGGCGATCCTGGATGATATCGAGGTCGGCATGAAGCGGACCAAGGGTAAATACATCCGCATCGCGGACCGCAAGGAAGCAATTGCCTACGCGATCCACAACGGCAAGAAGGGCGATGTGATCGTGCTTGCGGGCAAGGGACATGAAGATTACCAGGAGATCTGCGGCAGGAAGTACCCGATGGATGAGAGGGTGCTGATCGCGGATATCCTTGCAGAGGACGCGAAGAAGGAGAAATGATCCGGATCTATGACTTATGCGGATGTGATCGTGGATATAACGGCAAAGGCGCTTGACCGGCCCTTTCAGTACCTGATTCCGGAGCACCTGGAAAATGAGGTGGAGGAGGGGACTATCGTAGAGGCTCCCTTCGGTAATGGAAACCGGAAGATCACAGGCTATGTCATGTCACTGTCTCACAGCGCAAAGATCGATCCGGAGAAGATCAAACCGATCCTGAGAGTCGTCACATCCCTCTCCGATGAGGAGAAGCGTCTGACCGCCCTTGCGGTCTGGATCCGGGACAGATACGGCTCGACCATGGCCGCTGCCATGCGCACGGTCCTTCCGGCCAGGAAGAAGACGGCTGCCAGACAGAAAAGGATCGTGGTGCTGGCGGTACCTGAGGAGAGCGCGCGAAGAGAACTGGATACGATGCGCAGAAAGCATCAGACCGCAAGGGTCCGGCTGATGGAGGCTCTGGTGGAAGAAAAGAGGCTTCCCTATGAGATCTGTGCAGAGAAGCTGCATATCACATCGGCAGTTGTCAGCGCCCTTGTCAGGAAGGGACTGGTCACGGTGGAGCGGACCAGGGTGTACCGCAATCCTGCCATGCCAGGAGAAGCCGCTCTGCGGGATACGGTTCTCAATGAAGAACAGCAGCAGGCTGTGGATACGGTCTGCAGAGGCTGGGTGAATGGCCCCTCCGGGAGGTTTCTGATCCACGGCGTGACCGGAAGCGGCAAGACGGAAGTTTATATTGAACTGATCGCCCGGGCGGCTGCCATGGGACGCCAGGCGATCGTGCTGATCCCCGAGATCGCGCTGACCTATCAGACGCTGATGCGGTTCTATCATCGTTTCGGCGGCAGGGTCTCGGTGATCCATTCAAAAATGAGCGCGGGGGAGAAACAGGACCAGTTCGACCGGGCAAGACAGGGCGATCTTGACGTGATGATCGGTCCCAGGTCCGCTCTGTTTACCCCGTTCCCGAATCTCGGGATCATAGTGATCGATGAGGAGCATGAGGAGAGCTATCGGAGCGAACAGTCTCCGAGGTATCAGGCCCGGGAGGTCGCCTTTCAGCGCGCTAAGCTGGAGAATGCCTGTGTGGTGCTGGGCTCCGCGACACCGTCCCTGGAATCCTACCATGCGGCAATGACCGGCGGTATCACGCTGATCCGTCTGACGAAGCGCGCCATGGACGCGCAGCTTCCGGACGTAAAGATCGTTGACATGAGGGGCGAGCTGCCTGCCGGCAACGGGTCCATCCTAAGTGAGGAGCTCCTTGGGAGGATGGAGGAGACACTGCGCAGGAAGGAGCAGATCATGCTGTTCCTGAACCGGAGAGGGTATGCGGGTTTTATCACCTGCACCTCCTGCGGCCATGTGGTGAAGTGCCCTCACTGCGACGTATCCCTGACCCTGCATAAGGGCGGACGTCTGCTGTGTCATTACTGCGGCTATGAGACGGTCATGCCGAAAAGCTGTCCGGAGTGCGAAAGCCCGTTTCTTCGCACCTTTCAGACCGGTACCGAGCAGGTGGAGCAGGAGATCAGTATGAGGTTTCCGGATGCAAGGATCGTCCGGATGGATAAGGACACCACATCGGGCAAGGACGGGCAGCTGAAGGTGCTGTCTCCCTTTGCTTCCCATGAGGCCGACATCATGGTCGGCACACAGATGATCGTGAAGGGACATGATTTCCCCGACGTGACCCTGGTGGGGATCCTGATGGCGGATATGTCCCTGAATATACCAAACTACAGGGCTGCGGAGCGCACCTTCCAGCTGCTGACTCAGGCGGCCGGAAGAGCGGGAAGAGCCGGAAGGGCGGGAACGGTGCTGATCCAGACCTGCCAGCCCTCCCACTATGCGGTGCAGTGTGCGTCGCAGCAGGATTATGAGGCTTTTTACAGTCAGGAGATTTCTTACAGGGATATGGCTGGATATCCTCCCTGCGGGAGTCTGGTGGCGGTCCATATGGGGTGTGCCGACCAGGAGCATCTGAGTCTTGCTGCCGGGTATGTGCGGCAGTTCCTGATAAAGATCCTGGGAAAGGCGCCGGTCCGGATACTGGGACCTGCACCGGAACCGGTTGCGAAGATCGCGGATGTCTGGCGTCAGGTACTCTATCTCAAGGGCGGAAGCCCGGCTCTGCTGAGAGCCGCGAGAAACCGTCTGGAGCGCTATATCGAACTCAACGACGGGTTTGCCAGCGTGGAGATCACATTTGACGCGACAATCTGATCAGAATATGAAAAAACTTAAGGAAAATTGGAGGCTTTATTTATGGCATTAAGACAGATCAGGGTTTATGGTGATGATATTCTTACCAAGAAATGCAGGGAAGTGAAGGAAATGACTCCCCGGCTGAGGGAACTGATCGATGATATGCTGGAGACCATGTATGATGCAGATGGCGTGGGACTGGCTGCGCCGCAGGTCGGTGTGCTCCGCCGGATCGTAGTGATCGATGTGGGAGAAGGTCCCATTGTTCTGGTCAATCCCAGGATCACTCTGCAGGAGGGCGAGCAGGAGGGCATGGAAGGCTGCCTGTCCGTGCCGGGTAAGATCGGACAGGTCACCCGCCCCGATCATGTGATCGCAGAGGGCCTGGACAGGGATATGAATCCTGTGACGGTAGAGGGCGAGGGCCTTCTTGCCAGAGCGCTGTGCCATGAGATCGATCACCTGGAGGGTGTCGTGTATACCTCGAAGGTCGAGGGCGAGCTGTATGACGCGGGCGCCTTTGACGATGAGGAAGAAGACGAAGAGACTGCTGAAGAATAAAACAGGTACGGGAGACAGAACATTGGCTGATGTTGTATTTATGGGGACTCCGGATTTCGCGGAGGGGATCCTGCAGGCACTCATCGACTCGGAATATAAAGTAACGGCAGTGTTTACGCAGCCGGACCGCCCGAAGGGGAGAAAAGGGCTTCTTCAGGCTCCTCCGGTGAAGGAACTGGCACTGAAGCATGACATCCCGGTGTATCAGCCGGAGCGGATCCGCAGGGAAGAAAACGCCGGGATCCTGAGAGAGCTGAATCCTGATTACATCGTAGTTGCCGCGTTCGGACAGATCATCCCGAAAAGCATTCTGGAGATCCCAAAGTACGGCTGTCTGAATGTCCATGCGTCCCTCCTTCCCAGATGGAGAGGGGCGGCTCCGATCCAGTGGTCGATCCTGACCGGAGAGAAGGAGACCGGAGTGACCATCATGCAGATGGCAGAGGGACTGGATACCGGGGACATCATAGACCAGGTGACAGTTCCGATCAGTGAGGATGAGACGGGCGGCAGTCTGTTCGACAAGCTGATGAATGCAGGGGCGCAGCAGCTCATTAAGACAATGGACAGCATAGGGCGCGGCGAAGCTGTATGGACACCGCAGGGCGAAGAGAGCCCGACTCCTTATGCGAAGATGCTTACACGCTCGACCGGCCAGGTGAACTGGACCAGAAGCGCCGTCGAGATCGAGCGGATGATCCGGGCCCTGGATCCCTGGCCCGGCACCTACACCTACCTGGATCAGAGGATGCTGAAGCTGTGGAAGGCATCCGTTCCCGGAATCAGTGCCGGGGCCGGCTGCGGGACGATCGTGAGCGTCTCGAAGGACGCGATCGACGTGCAGACAGGAGACGGGATCCTGAGGCTTCTGGAGGTGCAGCCGGAAGGCAAGAAACGAATGAAATCAGATGCATACATACGGGGGTATCATCCGGAGGAAGGAACCATCCTCGGGTGATATGAACAGCTGCCGGGCAGCTGTTTAGGAAAGAACGAGCGGGGCGCGATTATGGCAGGCACAGTGAATTTACGGGAGATTGTCCTGGGTGTACTCATGGAAGTGACGGAGCGGGAGGCGTACAGCCATATCGCTCTGCGCAATACGCTGGAAAAATATCAGTATCTGCCCAAGCATGACCGCGCGTTTATTTCCAGGGTCACCGAGGGAACGCTGGAGAACCTGATCCAGATCGATTATGTGATCGAGTGCTTCTCCAAGGTCCCGATCTATAACATGAAGCCTCTGATCCGCAATCTTCTGCGGATGAGTGTGTATCAGCTGAAGTATATGGATAACATCCCGGAGTCCGCGGTTGTCAATGAGGCTGTGCGCCTGGCCCAGAAGAGGGGATTCTATAACCTGAAGGGCTTTGTGAACGGAGTGCTCCGCGCCGCGGTCAGGGGGCTGGACTATATTACGTATCCATCGGCGGATGTGAACCCGATCGAGTATCTGTCGGTGCGCTATTCCATGCCGCAGTGGATTCTGAGAAAATGGATGGACCAGTTCTCCTTCGAAGAGGTGGAGAAGGTCTGTGCCTCCTTCCAGGAGGATGAGCCGGTAACTGTGAGGCTTCGCACCGACCGCGTGTCGAAGGAGGAGATCATCGAGTCTCTGGAGTCGGAGGGTGTGACCTGTGAGCAGCATCCCTATCTGGACTATGCCATCAGACTGTCGGACTTCAACTATCTGCAGGCACTGACGGCATTTCGTAACGGCTGGATCTATGTTCAGGATGTAAGCTCCATGCTGGTGGCGGAAGCGGCCGCACCGAACTGGGGAGATTACTGCATAGACGTATGTGCCGCGCCGGGCGGAAAGAGTACACATATCTCGGATAAGCTGAAGGGCAGCGGATATGTGGAAGCCAGGGACAAGAGCGAAGACAAGGTCATGATGATGCAGGAGAATATCGAGCGCCTGGGAATCATCAATATGGTCGCGGCGCTGAAGGACGCCACGGTATTCGACCAGAATTCATTTCACAAGGCAGATATCGTGCTGTGCGACGTCCCCTGCTCGGGCCTGGGAGTGATCGGCCGCAAGCAGGATATCCGCTACCGCATGAATCCCACAAGGCAGGAGGAGCTGGTGCGGATCCAGAGACGCATCCTGTCGGTTGCCCAGAATTATGTCAAGCCGGGAGGCGTGCTGATCTATTCGACCTGTACGATCGGGGCGGATGAGAATCAGATGAATCTGAAGTATTTCCTGGATAACTTCCCGTTCCGGCTGGATTCACTCGACCCCTATCTTCCGGAGCAGCTTCGGTGCCGTACCAGTGAGGGCGGCTATATCCAGCTTCTGCCGGGCGTTCATGAGACAGACGGCTTCTTTATAGCAAGACTGAAGAGATATGATGAGTGAGAAAACTGACATCCTGACCCGAACTCTGGAAGAGCTTAAGGCAGACATGGAGGAGATCGGGGAGAAGAGTTTCCGCGCGAAACAGATCTACGAATGGCTTCATGTGCATCACGCTGGTTCCTTTGGCGAGATGACCAGCCTGTCCAAGGCGCTCAGAGAGAAGCTGGAGAAGAATTTCGAGATCCCTTCCCTCCGCACGCTGGAGGTGCTCACCTCCCGGATCGACGGGACAAGAAAGTACCTGTTTGCCCTGGAGGACGGCAATGTGATCGAATCGGTCCTGATGCGGTACAGCTACGGCATATCAGTCTGCATCTCCTCGCAGGTCGGCTGCCGGATGGGCTGCCGCTTCTGTGCTTCCACGATCGGCGGCCGGGTGAGGGATCTGACCGCTTCCGAGATGCTCTGCCAGGTCCTGGAGATCTCGCGGCAGGCGGGCGAGCGCGTGGGCCATGTGGTGATCATGGGAAGCGGCGAGCCGCTCGATAATTACGACAATCTGGTACGGTTCCTGCGGATCATCGGAGATCCGGACGGTGAGCGCCTGAGCCTTCGGGACATAACCGTCAGCACCTGCGGGATCGTGCCGAACATATACGCTCTTGCGGATGAGGGACTGCCGGTCACACTGGCTCTCTCCCTGCACGCCCCCAGCCAGGAGAAGAGGGAGAGATTGCTTCCGATCTCGCTTAAGTATCAGCTTCCCGAGGTGTTGGAGGCCATGCAGTATTATTTCAGCAAGACCGGCAGGCGCATTACCTTTGAATACAGCTGCGTGGAGGGGGAAAACACATCCCCGGAGGACGCAGTGATGCTGGCGGATCTGGTCCGGGGAATGAACTGTCATATCAATCTGATCCCGGTTAATCCGGTGGAGGAGAGAGCCTTCCGGCGGCCGGACCGCAGAGATATCGAAGCTTTCAGGCGGATGCTTGAAAAACGAGGGATTTCTGTTACTATTAGGAGAGAAATGGGCCGTGATATCAATGGTGCATGCGGCCAGCTGAGAAGAAGTTACCTGGAGAAATGAGACATATGGAATCCTACTGCCAGACAGATGTCGGATTAAAAAGGAATAATAATCAGGACTTTGTCTATGCGTCCAATCACAATGTGGGGACGCTGGCAGGACTGCTGATCGTCGCGGACGGCATGGGCGGACAGGCTGCCGGCGACCTTGCTTCGCGTCTGTGTGTCGAGACCATGGTGGACTCGATCCAGGCGTCCTCCAGGACTGGGGCGGTACGGGTTCTCTCAGAGGCCATCCGGACAGCCAACGCAGCAGTTACTTCTCGGGCTGCCTCGGATCCGGCTCTGGACGGGATGGGCACCACGCTGGTGGCGGCCGTGCCCGAGAACGGGAGCCTGATCGTTGCCAATGTAGGAGATTCCAGAATGTATCTGATCGATGACGACAGGATCGACCAGATCACCCACGACCATTCACTGGTCGAAGAGATGGTAAGAGCCGGGAAGCTCAAGAGAGAGCAGGCGAGGAACCATCCCAAGAAGAATATCATCACCCGTGCGATCGGAGAGCCGGGAGATCCCGAGATCGATTTCTTCGATGTTGCCCTGAACCGCGGCGACATCGCCCTGCTGTGCTCGGACGGTCTTTCCAATATGGTGGAAGACGAGCAGATCTTCCGGATCGTCAGGAACGCAGAGAGTCTGCCGGAAGCGGGCCGTAAGCTGGTCGACGCGGCGAACCGGGCAGGCGGCAGGGATAATATATCCGTTGTGCTGGCAAAGTTCTGAGCGGCACGAACAGACTGGTTTAGTAGTATTGCAGAGTAGAATCAGGTAAAGACTATGTTGAATGCAGGCGATTTTCTTCAGAATCGGTATGAGATTATCAATTGCATAGGATCCGGCGGAATGGCAGATGTGTTTCGTGCCAGGGATCATAAACTGAACCGCTTTGTTGCCATTAAGGTGCTCAAGAGTGAGCTTCGCAGCGACAAGGAGTTTGTGTCCAAATTCCGCGTGGAAGCGCAGGCAGCGGCAGGCCTGTCTCATCCGAATATCGTCAATGTGTACGATGTCGGGGAAGAGAACGGGACTTATTTCATCGTGATGGAGCTGGTAGAGGGCATCACGCTGAAGGCCTATATCCTGAGCAAGGGGAATCTGTCGGTCCGTGAGACCACCGGGATCTGTCTCCAGGTGGCTTCGGGCCTTGAAGCGGCGCACAATAACCATATCATCCACAGGGACGTGAAGCCGCAGAACATTATCATCTCCACAGACGGAACCGCCAAGGTGGCCGATTTCGGAATTGCCAGGGCGGCGAGCGCGGATACCATCAATTCCAATGTCATGGGATCCGTTCATTACAGTGCTCCGGAGCAGTCCAGAGGCGGCTATTCCGATGCGAGGAGCGATATCTATTCTCTACCGGAAGAGTTCCCTTCGACGGGGATTCCACGGTCGAGGTGGCGCTGAAGCATCTGAAGGAAGAGATCATCTCGCCGCGGGACATCATTCCGGATCTTCCCAGGGCGATCGAGCAGATCATCCTGAAATGTACGCAGAAAAGCCCGGACAGGCGCTATCAGACGATGGCGCAGCTGATCCGTGACCTGAAGGAATCCCTGGTAAACCCGAATGGTGATTTTGTCAGGATCGCTTCCGAGAATCCGACGGGAGCCACGCACAGGTATTCAAAAGAAGACCTGGAGGAGATCAACCGCAGGTCCCAGGATCCGGACGGGTATCCAGGCCTGTTTGACGACCGGTACGATGACCATGACCTCTATTCCGGCGAGGATGAGGATCCGGACGGATATTATGATGAGCGCGATGAGTATGACCCGGATGACCTGATCGATGATCCCGGAAGAGGCAGAGGAAGAGGCCGCCGCACAAGACGCACAAGGAGGGGCTCAGAAGGCTCCGACCGGATCGTGACCGTCATCTCTATCCTCGTAGCGCTGGCAGTGGGCGGGATGATCCTGTATCTGATCATCCACACCTTTGACCTGCTCGGAGGAGGCGGCAGCTCGAACTCCACCGAGAAGGACAGCGCAGTGACCATCGATCTGACGGCAGGGACAGTGAAGGTGCCGGACCTGCTCGGCAAGACGGAAAATGAAGCCCAGCAGATCCTCAGGGACAACAACCTGGGTTATAAATACCTCGGAGAGACCAGCTCGGACGAATACGCGGCAGGTCAGATCGCGGGTCAGGATACGGCTCCGGGAAGCACGGTCAAGACCAATACCCGGATCGGATACACCCTGTCCATCGGCTCGGCCCAGGCTCTGACGGTTCCTGACCTGACAAACAAGACCCAGGCGGATGCCGAGAAAGCCCTTGCCAGCATCGGACTGCTGGTATCCGTGGATAATACCAGATACAGCGACGAAGTGGTATCGGGCAATGTTATCACGACGAATCCGGGAGCCGGATCTTCCGTGCATGAAGGCGATACGGTAACAATCTATGTCAGCCAGGGACAGAATTCACAGTCTGTCCAGGTTCCGGATACGAGAGGCAAATACAAGGAAGACGCCATGGCCATGCTGACCAATTCCGGTCTGTATGTCTATGTGGCAAGCGAGCCCAGCACAACCGTGGACGCGAATCTTGTGATCCGTCAGGACATCGCTCCCGGTTCCAGCGTGCAGACCGGATCTTCCATCACGATCACGGTCTCTACGGGACCGGAGAATGCGATCGTGATCGATCCGGATACGGGGATGGACCCCACAACGCTGGCAGGAAACTCAGGGGCGTGGATGTGCTATGCCCAGCTGCAGGCACCCCAGGGCGCGGCAGAGGGAAGTACCTTCAGGGTCACCCTGGAGCAGAACGGAAGTGAAGTGACCGTGTTCGAAGGAACCGGCACCTTCCCGTTCCTTCTGAATGTCCGGGGGCAGGACGGTGTATCTACGGGAACCGCCTATGTGTATATGCTGGATGCATCCGGCAATATACTGTCGACCACAAAGTATGATGGAATTGCCTTCTATCAGCAGGGGTGATGCATGAGAGGAAAGATCATTCGCGCAGTCGGAGGCTTCTATTTCGTATGGAGTTATGAGGACAGTCATACCTATCAGTGCCGCGCAAGGGGGATCTTCCGTAAGGACAGCTTCAAGCCTCTGCCGGGGGATGACTGCACATTCCGCCTGACCCAGGCGCAGGATGTGGAAGGATATGTAGAGACCATAGACAGGAGGCGCAATCAGCTGATCCGCCCTCCGGTCGCCAATGTGGATCAGGCGCTGGTAGTCTTTGCGCTGACAAGCCCGGAACCGAATCTCTCTCTTCTGGACCGGTTCCTGATCGAAATGAGAAGGCAGGGGATCCCTGCGGTGATCTGCTTCAACAAGAAGGATCTCGCCGGGGAAGAGCGGATACGTGAGCTGACCCAGGTCTACAGCCAGTGCGGCTGCAGGGTGCTGCCCGTGAGCGTCCTGAAGCAGGAAGGACTGGAAACGATCCTTGAGCTCATGAAGGGAAAGACGACGGTGCTGGCAGGTCCGAGCGGAGTCGGCAAGAGCTCTCTTACCAACTACCTGTGCCCGGAGGCTCAGATGGAGGTGGGATCGCTGTCGGTCCGCACTGAGCGGGGCAAACAGACAACACGCCACGCAGAACTGTTCGCCATAGGGGATGACACCTTCTTCCTGGACACTCCGGGGTTTTCCAGCCTGGAGCTGAGAGGCATGAAGAGGGATGAGGTAAAGGAATTCTTCCCTGAATTCACTGAGTATGAACCCTACTGCCGATTCCAGGGCTGCATGCATATCCATGAGCCGGAGTGCGGCATCAAGAGTGCCGTAGAGGAAGGGCAGATCAGCAGGGCGAGATATGACAGTTATCTGCAGCTGGTGCAGGAGCTGTCGGATGTAAAACGGTAGATGACATGTTCGCAGACGGAACGGAAAGGAAGACAGGGATGAAGAATTATCTTGCGCCATCGATTCTCTCAGCGGATTTCTCCCATCTTGGAGACGACATTCTGGCAGTGAGAGACTGCGGGGCAAAGTATCTGCATTTTGACGTAATGGACGGCTTGTTTGTTCCGAGTATATCTTTCGGACTGCCGGTACTCAAGTCGATCCGTCCCCTTACGGATATGTTCTATGACGTTCACCTGATGATCCAGGATCCGGAGCGCTACATCACTGATTTTGCGAAGGCCGGCGCAGACGGGATCACAGTCCATGCGGAAGCATGCAGGCATCTGGACCGTGTGCTGGACCAGATCCATGAGGCGGGACTTCGGACTGGAGTTGCGCTGAATCCGGCGACGCCTCTCAATGTTCTGGAGTATGTCTGGGAGAAGGTCGATATGTTCCTTCTCATGACAGTCAATCCAGGGTTCGGAGGACAGAAGCTGATCCCGGCAGTCCTTCCCAAGATCGCGAAGCTGCGCGGTATCATTAACGAGAGAGGCCTTGCGGCTGACCTTGAGATCGACGGCGGCGTAAATGAAAGTACGATCACTTCTGTGCTGGAAGCGGGAGCAAATGTCCTGGTCGCAGGATCTTCCATCTTCAAGGGGGACATCCCGGCAAATTACAGGGCGCTGGAAGCATATCTGGGAGAACAGTAACCGTGAAAAAGAGAGCTGTGATTATCGCAGGGGGCGAGATCGATGATGACCTTGCCCTCTCTTTTATACAGAATGAAAGCTATGTCATAGCCGCGGACAGAGGACTTGCGTTCCTTGCCGGGCATGATATCCTGCCGGACCTGGTGGTCGGTGATTTTGATTCTGCGCCCGAAGAGACGGCGAAGCGTTTTCTGGAGGCCAATCCCGGGATTGAGGTGCGGGCGTATAACTGGGAGAAGGATTATACCGACCTTGAGATCGCTGCGGTGGCTGCCGCGGACAGGGGATATACAGACATTGATATCCTGGGAGCGACGGGCACCCGGCTGGACCATGTGATCGGCGCACTGCAGACCCTCGCGCTGCTGTTGGACCGCGGCTGCAGGGGCCGCGTGATCGATCCCTGCAACAGGATCACGATGCACGATACGGATTTCACGATACGCAGGGACAGTCAGTGGGGAAAATATGTATCTCTGTTTGCCTGGGGAGGACCGGTTTCAGGCATCACACTGGAGGGATTTCATTTTCCCATGCAGAATGGGATCATCACGAATTCGGGAACTCTGGCGATCTCGAATCAGATCGAGGAGGAAGAGGCGGCTGTTCACTTTGAAAAGGGAAGGCTGCTGATGATCGAGTCGAAGGACCGGCCCTGATCTGTGAACAGAGACGATAAGAAAGGACTGCGGTATGGAATTCTTCTACACTCCCCAGCTGCTTGAATATATGCGAAGAAAAGGGAAAAGGCATATCTCTGTGGAGGTGGCGACCGCGGACCATTCCGACTTTGACGTGGCGGAGCTGTACTACCGGCTTATCGATGATAAGACGGTGGAATTCCTGAAGAAGAAGCGCTACCGGGCAGTCGGGACGGAGCACGGACTTGTGATGCTCCCGCCCTATCATCTGGAGTACGATGAGACCGTAACCTTCCGGCTGAAGAAAGTCCTGTTTTTTACCAGCGTGACGACGGACGGGATCCGGCTGTGACAGCACCGGTATCATTCATTAATTGATTATTATCGATATGAAAAGGCTGACTCCACGGGAGCCAGCCTTTTTCCATATCTTTACATAGAGCAATCGTCATTTTTTTTCAGAGCGTATGAGAAGCATGACTCCTCCCAGCATCAGGATGGGAAAGATGACCGCGCACAGGATGCCGGTCTTCAGATTGTCACCGAAAGCAGAGGCGATCAGGCCGACAAAGGTCGGACCGCCGCTGCAGCCCACGTCTCCTCCCAGGGCCAGCAGTGCGAACATGGCAGTTCCGCCTGCAGGCATGGAAGCGGAGGCCATGGAGAAGGTTCCCGGCCACAGAATACCTACCGAGAATCCGCAGATCCCACATCCGATCAGGCCCAGGGCCGGCAGGGGGGAGAGGGAGATGACCAGGTAGGAGGCAAGACACAGAAGACTGCTGCCGATGATATACTTCTTCAGCGGAAGTTTCTCCCCGAATTTGCCGTAGATCAGGCGCGAGGTTCCCATCATGACGGCAAAGAACATGGGACCGGTCAGGTCTCCCAGGGTCTTGCTGACCCCCAGCCCCTGCTCTGCGAAGGTGGAAGCCCACTGGCTGACCGCCTGCTCGCAGGCTCCGGCACAGATCATAAGGATCACAAAGAGCCAGAACAGCCTGTTCTTCAGCAAATTCCTGAGGGGGATCGCCGTCTCTCCCTCGGGGATCAGATCCGCGATCGGGACCCTGGTGAACACCAGCATGTTGACGGCCGGGATCAGGGCCCACAGAACGGTCAGGATCTGCCAGCGGCTGATTCCTGCCAGGGCGAAGAACAGGGTAGAGAGAAGCACGACTCCCACGTGTCCCCAACAGTAGAAGGAGTGGAGAAGGCTCATGGCCGCTTCCTTGTTCGGTGTCGGACAGGATTCCATGACGGGGCTTACGACAACCTCCAGAAGCCCGCCTCCCACCGCATAGAAGAATACCGCGATGAGGATTCCGGTGTAGGGATCTGCCATGACGGAGGGCAGCACAGCCAGCATCACCAGGCCGAGAGCCGCTGTCAGATGAGCGATGATCATGGTGGCACGGTAGCCAATCCGGTCTACGAAGGTAACGGAGACCAGGTCCACCAGCAGCTGCAGGCCGAAGTTGAAAGTCACCAGGAAGGTGATCCGGGAGAGCGGGATCCCATAGGACCTGTGGAAGGTCAGAAACAGGAGCGGCGCGAAGTTGTTGACGATGGCCTGCACGATGTATCCGACAAAACAGGCATATACGGTTTTCTGATATCTGGTATCCATAGAACAAGTCCTTTTCATTTAATTTACTCCCAACATATTCTTCTGAAATCAGTATAAAGTCAAGGCGTATTTTCGCCCGCCCTGCCATCCTATACCAGTGACATCCTGGTCATGCGGGACGGCGATATCGTGGAGCAGGGAAACCATACGGAGCTGATGGCGAAAAACGGATTCTACGCGCAGCTCTACAATTCCCAGTTCGAGCAGGCAGGGTGAGTATGCTATAATCAGATCATCCAGGCAAGTTCCCGCGCAGGTCTGTTCTGCGCGGGAGATGAAAGAAAGCAGGAGGGACGTATATGCTGAGCGACACAGGGAGAAAACTGCTGGACCAGATTACAGTGTATGAGCCGTTCAACGAGCAGGAGGAGCGGGACCGGGAAATGATCCTGCATGCGCTTCAGACGGAAGAGGACGTGTTTACGAGGGACAATGCGCTGTGCCATATGACGGCAAGCGCCTGGATCGTGAACGCGGACCGGACGAAGGCGCTGATGGCTTACCACAATATCTACGATTCCTGGAGCTGGCTTGGCGGGCACGCGGACGGCGAGGAAGACCTGCTGTCCGTTGCATTGAAGGAAGCGCGCGAGGAGGCCGGGATCCGGAATGTGCGGCCCGTGTCAGATGAGATCCTCTCTCTGGAGGTCCTGACGGTGGACGGCCATGTGAAGAGGTGCAGGTACGTCAGCTCGCATCTGCACCTGAATGTGACCTATCTGCTGGAGGCGGATGAGGAAGAAGGCCTCCATGTCAGAGAGGGGGAGAACAGCGGCGTTCGCTGGTTCGGCCTGGACGAGGCTGTGCAGGCCAGCTCCGAGCCCTGGTTCAGGGAGCATATCTACTCAAAGCTGAATGCGAAGCTGCGAGAGCAGACGCGCTAGTTTATCTGCGGTACTTACATTCTTAAGATCCGGGAGGTATCCTGGCATGGGATCATTCTTTTGTCTGCAGTATGGAATACAGATTCTGCGGCATGGACTGGAACATCATCCGGACTACCGTTTCTGCCGAGGTAATATTGTCCGTCAGTACCCATTCCTGCGTCATGCCGACAGACCCCATACAATAGAATCGAATGCTGTAAGCGAGCTGAGTATCGAGAATATCGGTACCCAGCTTTTGTTTTGCGAGGTCCGAATAGCGCTTCGTAAAGTATTCCACCATACATTTCTGACGATTGACGAAGCAGCGCTTCAGTCCGGGATCTCCCCTCAGGCAATTTCCCGATATGCTATGCGATGTCATTTCGGAGAATGCCGCAAAATCGGCGGGAAGATCCGGATCCCGGGAAAGCATTTTCAGGAGTGGATGAAGAAACGACAGGAAGGAGAGATGGCTCATGGCTTCAATTAAGGAACGGAACGGTAAGTACTGTGTGATCTATACATACACAGACGAGAACGGCAACAAAAAGCAGAAATGGGAAACCTACAAAACAAAGGCTGAGGCCAAACAGCGGAAAAAAGAAATTGAGTATAAGGAAGGCCTTGGGCAGTTTATCATTCCGCAATGTAAGTATTTGAGGGAACTGCTGGATGAATATGTCAGCCTGTATGGCAGGGATAAATGGTCTCTATCCACTTACGACCGGAAC
>CACXAT010000034.1 GCA_902765725.1 uncultured Lachnospiraceae bacterium
TCGGAAATCACGTCATAAATGGAAAAAATCCGGCCACGAAGGCCGGATTTTCACCGATTAGGAGTTGCCGTCTGTACTTCTATTGCGACAGCTCCTTTTGACGCAGGACGCTTATCTGTACTCTTCCCGCATCACTTTCTCCTCAAGCTCCTCCCTGAGGGAGCGCTTCTTAGAGGCAGCTGTCCCCTTATTCACTTTTTTAGCTGCCGCTGCCGCTTTTTCCTTTATGGTCTTCTTTGCGGCTCTTCCGGATGCAGCTTTCCTGGCCGCAGGCTTTTCCTCTGCTTCTTCCATTCTGGTGCAGGTGAAAACACTGATGCCCATCGGCGGGACCGTCACCTTGATGGAGTTGGGAAGCTCATCGCACTCATCTCTGCGGGACCGCTTCGCGCGCGGATTGGTATTGCCCTCTCCGCCAAAGGCAGACGCATCGGAATTGAACACTTCCTTGTATTTCCCGCTGAAGGGAACGCCGATCTTATGATTGGTATAGGCAAGGTTCGAGAAGTTCACCACCACAAGGAGCATCTGTTCCTCGATCGCGCTCTTGCGCAGGAAGACCAGCATATTCTCATTGGCCGAGATATTGTTGATCCAGTCAAATCCCTCCGGCTCATAGTCCAGTGCGTACAGCGCAGGATTCTCTCTGTAGAACTGCAGCAGGGATGCGCAGTAGGTCTGGAACATCTGATTGTCTTCCTCTTCCAGCACGGACCAGTCAACACCCTGCTCCGGGTTCAGGCCTGCCTTCTGGGCAAGTTCACATCCCATCGCAAAGAGCTTCTTGCCCGGATGCATCATCATGTATCCGTACATTGCCCGCAGATTGGCAAGCTTGTTCTTCTTCTTGCCCGGAACCTTGGCATAGGCTGAGCCATATGCGTCCATCACATCCCCGATCCCAAGGGCGAGCATGAAGTTCTCGGAATAGTTATAGACCATGCTGAAGATCAGCTCCTGGTGATGGGGGCCGCGGAAGATCGGATCGAGCTGCATATACTCGATCAGAGAATCCTTGAAGCCCGCGTTCCATTTATAATCGAACCCAAGGCCGTCATCATCCACGGGGACCGTGACCATCGGCCACTGGGAATTGTCCTCAGCGATCAGCAGCGCGCCGGGGCAGTCCTTGCGGTAGATCGAATCCAGATGCTTGAAGAACTCCACCGCATCCAGGTTCTCGTTGCCTCCGTACAGATTGGCGACCCACTCTCCCGGCCTCTTGCCGTAGTCGAGGTACAGCATCCTCGCCAGATCGTCCACCCGGATCCCGTCCACGTGGTACTCCTTTGCCCAGAACAGGGCATTGGCGATCAGATAGTTCTTTACCTCAGGACGGGCATAGTTGAAGATCAGGCCTCCGTCTGCGGTAAACAGGGACTGTCTCGGATCTCTGTGCTCGTAGAGATTCGTGCCGTCAAAGCCGCTCAGTCCGTTCAGATCGCGGGAGAAATGACTGGGAACCCAGGTCAGGATCACGCCGATCCCGTGCTGATGCATATAGTCGACAAAATACATGAAGTCCTCCGGACTTCCGTATCTGCTTGTGGGTGCGTAATAGAGCGAGGTCAGATATCCCATGCTGGAATCTTCCGAATGCTCCATGACCGGAAGAAGCTCCACATGGGTATAGCCCATCTTCCCCGCGTAGTCAGCGAGCTCTTCGGCAAGTTCCCGGTAATTGAGGAACTCCTTCTCCTGCGGCTTCTTCCAGGTCCCGGGATGGATCTGATAAACAGACATCGGCAGGCTTCTGAGCTGTTTATGGGTCAGAGACTCCCTCTCTGTCATCCATTTTCCATCCGACCACTGATAGGCTGAGAGATCCGCCGTGATCGAGGCGGTATCCGGACGAACCTCCTGGGAAAATGAATAGGGGTCGCTCTTCAGATAGGTCAATCCCTGGCGGGATTTGATCTCATACTTGTAAAGAACGCCGGTACCCATTCCCGGTACAAACAGTTCGAAGATTCCGTACTCGTCCAGCTTGCGCATCGGAAGGCGCCTGCCGTCCCATTCATTGAAGTCTCCCACAAGACTTACGCGCAGAGCATTGGGCGCCCACACCGCAAAGTACATGCCGCTTACGCCGTCTGCGGACATGGGATGTGCTCCCAGCCAGTTGTAGATGTCATAGCAGATGCCGGCTCTGAACTTCTTCAGGACCTTCTCCGGGATCATCGGATCAAAGGCATAGGGATCGGCAAAGCATTCCTGCCTGCCATCCTCATAGCTTACTTCATAGGTGTACTCGGGAATCTTCTTTCCCGGAAGGAGTACCGCAAAAAATCCGTTTTCATCCATCTGTTCCATCTGTGCAGATGAATCCTGCATTCTGACCGCCGCTTTCGTGGCTGTCGGGAAGAATGCCTGTATCAGGATCCCGTCCTCTGTGACGGATGCTCCGAGGAAGTCATGAGGATGATTATCCTCGGAATAAACCAGGCCTTCGATTCTCCCCCAGTCCATGCGGTCGTATAATTTCTGATTCATGCGTGTCCCCCTTCCGGTAGCTGATTATCTGTGAAATGTGTTATTTTACGACGCGGACTCTGATCACGCCATCGATCGCCTCTGCCGCCTTGACGGCCTCCTCATTCAGATCGGAATCAATGTCGATCAGCATGTAGGAATACTCTCCGCGGCTCGTGTTGGACATATTGGCGCAGGTCATTGCGGACAGGGCTTCCGTAATGGCTCCGGACAGGTTCATGGACGTTTTGTGGGCAACAGCGATCCTGTGGGCTGTGCGGCATGCACCCATGCTGCAGGCAGGATAATTGACGCTGTTGCGGATGTTGCCGTTCTCAAGATAGTCACGCAGTTCACCGACTGCCATGACAGCGCAGTTCTCTTCACTCTCCTCTGTGGACGCACCGAGATGCGGGATCAGGAGAACTCCCTTGTGTCCTGCCGTCGTCGGGTTCGGGAAGTCACACACATACCTGCGGATCTTACCCTCATCCAGTGCCTTGAGTACAGCCTCCTCATCTGCCAGACGGTCTCTGGCAAAGTTAAGGATCACCGCATTCTCCTTCATCATGGAGATGGCCTGGGCATTGATCATGCCCTTGGTGGAATCCAGAAGCGGAACATGGATGGTGATGTAATCACATTCTCTGTAGATCTCTTCGATATCCGTAATATGCTTTACGGCACTGTTCAGATGCCATGCCCAGTTGACGGAGATAAAGGGATCGTATCCGTATACTTCCATACCCAGGGCAATCGCCGTGTTGGCTACCAGATTGCCGATCGCGCCAAGGCCGATCACTCCAAGCTTTTTGCCGGCAAGCTCCGTGCCTGCGTACTGTTTCTTCTGTTTCTCAACGGATTTCGCGATATTCTCGTCACCTGCGTTATCGCAGACCCAGTTCACACCGCCCACGATGTCACGGGCCGCAAGTAGCATTCCGGCAATGACCAGCTCCTTGACGCCGTTGGCATTGGCCCCGGGAGTATTGAATACGACGACTCCTTTTTCCGCGCACTGATCCAGAGGAATATTATTGACTCCGGCTCCTGCGCGCGCGACAGCCAGGACACTGTCTCCCAGCTCCATCTCATGCATATTGGCACTTCTTACCAGAACGGCATCTGCACTGTTTACATCGTCCGTCTTCTCATAATTGCCATCGAAGCAGTTCAGTCCCTTCGGGCTGATCGCATTCAGACACGCATACCTGTACATAAACATTATCCTCCCGTAAAAAAAGATGCATTGTATCACCGGGCAGATCCTGCCCGGGATACAAAGCGTTCAATGCTGACACTATTATTATACTACACCTGCGCGCTGTGAGTCAGATCAGATCTCATCTTTTTTTCTGGTCCGCGCGCTGCTGCTCTTTTTTCCTCCCAGATCGTCCTGGTCGAAGGCTTCCGAGATGGCATGGCCTGCAGGAACCATGGGATACACGTTGTCGTTTTCGCCGATCACGCAGTCCAGAAGGACCGGGCAGCCCAGAGTGAGGGCTTTTTCGAAAGCCGGCGCGAATTCCTCGCGGGTGGTAACCCGCATCGCCGCGCATCCCAGTGCCTCGGCAAGCTTGCAGTAGTCAACCTTGTCCTTGAGAATGGTGTAGGAATAACGTCCGCCGTAGAACAGCTCCTGCCACTGATGGACCATCCCCAGAACAGAATTGTTCATGACAACCTGGATGATGGGGATATTGTACCGGCTTGCGGTCGCCAGCTCATTCATGTTCATGCGGAAGCACCCGTCTCCGGCAATATTGACAACGGTCCTTCCCGGCCATGCGGTCTTGACGCCCAGAGAGGCGCCCAGGCCGTAGCCCATGGTGCCCAGACCGCCGGAGGTAAACAGCTGCCGCGGCTCCTTATAGCGGTAGTACTGGGCAGCCCACATCTGGTGCTGTCCGACTTCCGTCACGATCTTGGCCTCACCATTCGTAATTCGGTAGATCTCCTGCATGATAAACGGACCGGTCAGACGGTCTTCGTCATAATGCAGCGGATACTTCTTTGTAAGGTCCACACACTCCTCGAGCCATTCGGAGGCTTCCTTCTTCTCGAGCAGCGGGTTGAGCCTCTTGAGCACTTCACCGCAGTCGCCGATCACGCAGACATCCACCTTGATGTTCTTATTTACTTCCGCCGGATCCACGTCGATCTGCACGATCTTCGCGCCCTTCGCAAACTGCTTCGCGTTCCCGATGACACGGTCCGAGAAACGGCTGCCTGCCACAATGAGCAGGTCGCAGCGTGATACGCTCAGATTCGCGGCCTTTGTGCCATGCATGCCGACCATGCCCAGATACCGCTCGTCACTGCCGTTAAAGGCGCCCTTGCCCATAAGCGAGTCACAGACCGGTGCCTGGATGGTGTCGACCAGCTTCTTCAGCTCTCTGGAGCAGCCCGAAAGCACAGCTCCGCCGCCGGCAAAGACCACCGGGCGCTTCGCCTCATTGATCATCTGCGCCGCCTTCTGAAGATCAGATTCAATGATCTCCGAAGACATCGGGAGGATCTCCTCCCTCTTCACAGGGGTATACTCCGCCGTCTCCGCGGTGACATTCTTGGTAAGGTCCACAAGCACCGGGCCCGGACGGCCGCTCCTTGCGATCCTGAATGCCTTGCGTATGGTGTCCGCAAGATTGTTTACATCCTTAACGATCACATTGTACTTCGTGATCGGGATCGTGACGCCGGCGATATCCACTTCCTGGAAGGAATCCTTGCCCAGGAGAGAAGTTCCGACATTGCATGTGATCGCAACCAGCGGGACTGAATCCATATTCGCGGTCGCGATGCCGGTGACCAGATTCGTGGCACCCGGTCCGGAGGTCGCAAAACAGACGCCCACCCTGCCGGTTGCCCTGGCATATCCGTCTGCCGCATGGCAGGCGCCCTGCTCATGGGACGTGAGAATATGACGTATCTCACTGTGCCTGTACAGTTCATCATACACGTTCAGGATGGCGCCTCCGGGATAACCGAAGACTGTGTCGACTCCCTGCTCCTTCAGACATTCGATCAGGATCTGTGAACCGTTCAGCTTCATACTCTTATTCCTCTCCCGGGACCTTCAGTATCGCCCCGCGGTTTCCACTGGTGACAAGTGCCGCATAACGTGCAAGATATCCGTCCGTGATCTTCGGCTTCCTGGGCTTCCAGGCCGCCTTTCTCTCAGCCAGGACATCATCCGGAACCTTCAGTTCCAGCTTATAGTTCGGAATATCGATGGAGATGATGTCTCCCTCTTCCACAAGGGCGATAGGGCCGCCCACAGCTGCTTCCGGAGAGACATGTCCGATGGAGGCGCCTCTGGACGCGCCTGAGAAACGGCCGTCCGTGATCAGTGCGACGCTGCTTCCAAGTCCCATGCCGGCGATGGCACTGGTCGGATTGAGCATCTCTCTCATGCCCGGGCCGCCCTTGGGGCCTTCATACCGGATCACGACCACGTCCCCTGCCTGGATCTTTCCTCCGAGGATCGCGGCGATCGCATCCTCCTCGCAGTCAAAGACTCTTGCGGGACCTTCATGGACCATCATCTCAGGCACGACCGCAGATCTCTTGACGATGCCCGAATCGGGGGCGAGGTTGCCCTTGAGCGCTGCCAGGCCGCCGGTGGGTGAATAGGGATTCTCCAGCGGACGGATCACATCCGGGTTCAGGTTCTCGCAGGGAGCGATATTCTCGCCGACCGTCTTTCCGGTGACCGTCAGGCAGTCAAGATTCAGAAGGTTCTTCTTGGTAAGCTCCTTCATGACCGCGTACACACCGCCTGCCTCATTGAGATCCTCCATATAGGTGGGGCCGGCCGGAGCCAGGTGGCAGAGGTTCGGGGTCCGCGCGGAGACCTCATTGGCGATATCCACATTGATCTCGACGCCTGCCTCGTGGGCGATCGCCGGCAGATGAAGCATGGAATTGGTCGAGCATCCCAGTGCCATGTCGACGGTAAGGGCGTTCATAAAGGCTTCTTCTGTCATGATATCCCTCGGCCGGATATTCTTCTCCAGAAGCTCCATGATCTTCATGCCTGCATGTTTGGCAAGGCGCAGTCTGTCCGAATAGACCGCCGGGATCGTTCCGTTTCCGGAAAGACCCATGCCCAGCGCCTCGGTCAGGCAGTTCATGCTGTTGGCGGTATACATGCCACTGCAGCTTCCGCAGGTCGGACATACCTTGCGCTCATATTCCTGGAGCTGCTCCTCAGTGATCTTCCTGGCGGAGAACTCACCCACAGCCTCAAACATGGAACTGAGGGAGCGCTTTCTTCCGTAGACATGTCCTGCCATCATGGGGCCGCCGGACACAAAGATCGTGGGAACATTGATCCTTGCAGCCGCCATCAGAAGGCCGGGTACATTCTTGTCGCAGTTGGGGACCATGACCAGCGCGTCAAACTGATGCGCCTTCGCCATGCATTCCGTAGAGTCCGCGATCAGGTCTCTGGTAACCAGGGAATACTTCATCCCCTCATGTCCCATGGCGATGCCGTCGCAGACAGCGATCGCGGGAAATACGCGGGGAACGCCGCCTGCCATGGCAACGCCCATCCGAACCGCTTCCACGATCTTGTCGATGTTCATGTGACCGGGCACGATCTCGTTGTAGGAGCTCACGATACCGATCAGCGGCTTCTTCATTTCTTCCTGGGTAAATCCGAGTGCATTGAACAGAGACCGGTGCGGTGCCTGCTGAACGCCTGACTTGACAGCATCACTTTTCATAACGATGGTACCTCCTCTTTCTTATAACGATGCTGCAACCAGATCTCCCATCCTGGTGCAGCCGACCTGCTCGATCTGCGCATTCTGCGTGACAAGGTCCGGTGTCCTGTACTTCCTGAGCACCTCTTCCACAGCCTTTTCGATGGCTTCGGCGGCCTCCTCTTCTCCCAGCGAATAGCGCAGCATCATGGCTGCGGACAGAATGGTCGCCAGCGGGTTGGCCTTGTCGGTGCCCGCGATATCCGGCGCGCTTCCGTGGCTGGGCTCATAGAGTCCGAAGGTTCCTTCGGCAAGAGACGCGCTGGGCTGCATGCCGATGGAGCCGGTGATCATGGAAGCCTCATCCGACAGGATATCGCCGAACATATTTTCCGTAAGGATCACGTCAAACTGGGAAGGCTTTCTCACCAGCTGCATGGACGCGTTGTCAACAAACATATAGTCCAGGGTGACCTGGGGGTAATCTTTGGCCACATCCGCGGTAACCTTTCTCCAGAGTCTGGAGGAATCCAGCACGTTGGCCTTGTCCACCAGGGTCAGTCTCTTCTTGCGGAGCATCGCCGTCTCAAAGGCTGTGACAGCGATCCTGCGGATCTCGTGATCTGAATAGGACAGGACGTCCGTCGCCACGTCCTCTCCGTCCACAACTTCCGTCTTATGCTCTCCGAAATAAAGTCCTCCGGTCAGCTCTCTCAGGATCACGAAGTCAATGCCCTCCCGGGCAATGGACTCCTTCAGCGGACAGGAATCCTTAAGATCTTCAAACAGTCTGGAGAAACGAAGATTGGCGAACAGCCCCAGTGACTTGCGGATGGCAAGAAGGCCTGCCTCCGGTCTCTTCGATGGCTCAAGCTTATACCAGGGACTGGTCGCCGGATCTCCGCCGATGGATCCCATCAGGACCGCGTCACACTTCTTCGCAAGCTCCACAGTCTCCTGGGTCAGCGGAACACCGAATCTGTCAATGGAAGAGCCTCCCAGGTACAGCTGCGTGTATTCCAGGTGAAAACCGAACCTCTCAGCGACCCGATCCAGAACCTTCACTGCCTCACGGACGATCTCCGGTCCGATCCCGTCCCCATATATCACACCGACCTGATAGCTCCTGCTTTGTGCATTCATATATCTGTTCCTTTCAAAGCAATTCCTCATGCTCTGCTCATATTAAAATACCTTTTTTGTTTTTTCAACCACAATCGAAATATTTATGTTATAATACCCGCATAATTCCAAAAATCTTCCGCATATTAAGGAGTAAACCCCTATGGATAATCTTGATTATCAGATTCTTACAGAATTGAAAAAGAACGCCCGTCAGACCGCATCTGATATCAGCAAGACCATCCATCTGTCTGTCTCGACCGTGATCGAGCGCATTAAAAAGATGGAAAAATCAGGGCTTATTCAGTCATATACCGTTATCTGCGACGACGGTAAGCTTGGAAATGACATTACCGTTCTGATGGAGATCGGCATGGAGCACCCCAGGTTCAACGATGAGTTTATCAAGCATATCAATGTGGATCCCAATATCATTGCCTGCTATTATCTGACCGGTGAGTTTGATTTCATGCTGAAGATCTGCTGCAGATCCAGTGATCATCTGGAGCAGATCCATAACCGGATCAAGGACTACCCGGGCGTCCGGCTTACCAGGACCCATTACGTATTAAGAACGGTCAAGAACATCCACTCCTCCGGCTTCGAACAGGAGCCCTGATCAGCCGGATCCCGCAGGCAGAGCCGAAGGACTGATGCCGCATCTGATGCTGACCGCAATGTACCGCCGATTCAGACACAAAGTCTTTTTAAAGCAGAAAGGCTGCCGGATTACCGGCAGCCTTTCTGTTCTCTTCTGATCATGTTCTGGACCGACTCTGAAGAACGGTCATTTCTTCTCTGCTGCCGGCGCCTCAGATACACCGTCGGAAGCCTTCTCAATCTCGACGATCGCGCTCTTCCTCATGGGAATGCGGCAGTTTCTGTTGTTGCCGAACTCAACGATGCAGTCTTCCTCAGACACAGCGATAATCGTTCCGTAGAAACCGCTGGAGGTGACAACCGTATCACCGACCTCCATTGTGCTCAGAAGTGCTGCCATTCTCTTCTGTTCCTTCTTCTGCGGACGGATCGCGAAGAAATACATCGCGCCGAAGATAACGACGATATAAACGATCATCATGAGCATTCCGCCCATTCCGCCTGCAGCTGCTCCCGAAGCAGTTAAAAGTGTAAGATTCATTCGAACTGATCCTCCTAAAAATGTGATGAATACTTTCAATATTCTACACAACTTGAGACAGTGGTTCAAGACTTATTTGGACTCATTATCCTCATAAGCATCGATGAAGTCCCTCCGGAAGGACTCATACCTGTGTTCATCGATGGCATCCCGGATCTCTTCCATCAGATGATTGTAGAAATACAGATTGTGCAGGACCAGAAGCCGCATTCCCAGCATCTCCTTTGCCTTGAACAGGTGATGAATGTACGCTCTGGTATAGCTTCTGCAGGCCGGGCACTGGCATCCTTCCTCGATCGGTGTCTCGTCAAAGGTAAACCTCGCATTATTGAGATTGATCTTTCCGTGATGGGTGTAGGCATGGCCATGCCTTCCGTTTCTTGAGGGATAGACACAGTCAAAGAAATCAACTCCGCGGTATACACCCTCTACGATATTGACCGGCGTTCCGACTCCCATCAGATAGACCGGCTTGTCCTGGGGAAGATGAGGTACTGTCGCGTCCAGGATGCGGTACATCTCTTCGTGGGTCTCTCCGACAGCAAGCCCTCCGACCGCGTATCCGTCCAGATCCAGCTCGGTGATCCTTCTGGCGTGCTCGATCCGGATATCTTCGAAGACAGCTCCCTGATTGATGCCGAACAGCATCTGGTGCGGGTTGATGGTATCCGGCAGACTGTTCAGCTGCGCCATCTTATCCCTGCACCTCACCAGCCACCGGTAGGTGCGGTCGACCGATGCCTGTACATATTCCCTGTCTGCCCTGGAGGAAGGACACTCGTCAAAGGCCATGGCGATGGTGGATGCCAGATTGGACTGAATCTGCATGCTCTCCTCCGGCCCCATGAAGATCTTATGGCCGTCGATGTGGGAGCGGAAGGTGACGCCCTCCTCTTTGATCTTGCGAAGCGTCGCAAGGGAGAAAACCTGGAATCCGCCCGAATCAGTCAGGATCGGTCTGTCCCAGTTCATCAGCCTGTGCAGGCCGCCCAGCTTCCTGATCGCTTCATCTCCGGTGCGTACATGCAGATGGTACGTGTTGGACAGCTCCACCTGCGTGCCGATCTGCCTCAGATCGTCCGTCGACACAGCGCCCTTGATCGCCGCGACCGTTCCGACATTCATGAAGACCGGCGTCTGGACCGTCCCGTGTACCGTCGTCAGCTGTCCCCGCTTCGCCCGTCCATCCACTGTGATTAATTTATAATTTTTGCTCAAGACAGTCTCTCCTATCCTCTGTGATTATAATAAATGGCATTCTATCAGCACCCTGCCCGGTTTGTAAAGACATTCGGATGCACAGAATATTTGCCCAAAGCATTCGAAAGTATTATAATGCCTTAATGTGATAAGATTGAGTGCTATTATTTAAGAAACAATATTTCAGATATACCCAGCAATGAGTATTCATAGGAGTTAGTTACTATATGGACAATGCAGTTTATTCACTTGGCATCGATATCGGTTCAACTACCGTAAAAATCGCTCTTCTTGATGCTGACAGAAAGCTTCTGTTCTCTGATTACAGGCGGCACTTTGCCGACATACAGGGAACGCTCGCTGATCTGATCCAGGAGGCCTCCGAGAAGCTGGGAGACCATATCGTAAGTCCTGTAATCACCGGATCGGGCGGACTCACCCTTGCGGGCAATATGGAAGTTCCCTTCATCCAGGAGGTCGTGGCGGTCTCATCGAGCCTGCAGCAGTACTCTCCCCAGACCAATGTCGCCATTGAGCTGGGCGGTGAAGACGCCAAGATCATTTATTTTGACGGGAGCAGTATCGACCAGAGAATGAACGGAACCTGCGCAGGCGGCACAGGCTCCTTTATCGACCAGATGGCGTCTCTCCTGCAGACTGATGTCACCGGGTTAAATGAATACGCGAAGAATTACAGATCGCTCTATACCATCGCGGCGCGCTGCGGCGTGTTCGCGAAATCAGATATCCAGCCGCTGATCAACGAAGGAGCCACCAAGGAAGACCTGGCTGCCTCGATCTTTCAGGCGGTCGTAAACCAGACCATCTCCGGTCTTGCCTGCGGGCGTCCGATCCGCGGCTATGTTGCGTTCCTGGGAGGTCCTCTTCATTTCCTCAGCGAGCTGAGGCAGGCATTCATCAGAACGCTGAAGCTCGATGACGAGCATGCGATCATACCGGATAACTCCCATCTGTTCGCGGCAATCGGGTCGGCCCTGAACGCGGAGGGAAAAGGAGCCAGACCCATGTCTGAGTTCGTCCACATGCTCCGCCACGGGATCAGGATCGAATTCGAAGTGCCCCGTATGGACCCGCTCTTTGCTTCCAGAAAAGAGTATGACGACTTTGTCCGCCGTCAGGAGCAGTATAATGTGAAAACAGCGGATCTGGAGACCTACTCCGGAAACTGCTTCCTCGGCATAGATGCCGGCTCCACCACTACCAAGGCGGCGCTGGTGTCGGAGGACGGAGAGCTGCTGTATTCCTTCTATTCCAACAACAACGGCAATCCTCTGAAGACTGTCATCTCAGCCGTCCAGGAGATCTATTCCCTTCTTCCTGAGGACGCGCACATCGCCTGGTCCTGCTCCACGGGGTACGGTGAAGCTTTGATGAAAGCGGCCCTGATGCTGGACGAGGGCGAAGTCGAGACCATTGCCCATTACTATGCCGCATCCTTCTTTGATCCGGAGGTGGACTGTATCCTGGACATCGGCGGACAGGATATGAAGTGCATCAAGATCAAGAATCACGCCGTAGATTCTGTCCAGCTCAACGAGGCCTGCTCTTCGGGCTGCGGCTCCTTCATCGAGACCTTCGCCAAGTCCCTGAACTATTCCGTGCAGGACTTCGCCAAAGCGGCTCTGTTCGCGGAGCATCCCTTTGATCTGGGAACCCGCTGTACGGTCTTTATGAACTCCAAGGTGAAGCAGGCACAGAAGGAAGGAGCCTCTGTGGAGGATATCTCTGCCGGCCTCTCCTATTCCGTTATCAAAAATGCCCTCTACAAGGTCATCAAGGTTTCAGATGCCACGGAGCTTGGCCGCCATATCGTCGTACAGGGCGGAACCTTCTACAATGACGGCGTTCTGCGCGCCTTTGAAAAAACCGCAAACTGCGAAGCGATCCGCCCGGATATCGCCGGGATCATGGGTGCCTTCGGCGCTGGCCTGATCGCAAGAGAGCGCTTCCATGAGGATGATCACAAAGATGGCGCAATGCAGAAGCAGACTACCATGCTCTCCAGCGAGCAGATCAACGCCCTGAAGTACACCACTCACAACGCGAAGTGCCAGGGCTGCACCAACCACTGCCGTCTGACCATCAACAGATTCTCCGGAGGCAGACAGTTTATCTCCGGCAACCGCTGCGAGCGCGGGCTGGGACTGAAAAAGAATAAGGATAATCTGCCCAATCTCTATGAATTCAAGGAGAAGCTGCTGTTCCGCAGAGAGTCCCTTCCGGAGGATGAGGCAGACCGCGGCATCATCGGGATTCCCCGCGTGCTGAACATGTATGAGCTCTATCCGTTCTGGCACACCTTCTTCACTAAGCTGAAGTACAGGGTAATCCTCTCTCCGCCCGGATCCCACAGGATCTATGAGCTGGGGATCGAATCCATCCCCTCGGAGTCAGAATGCTATCCGGCCAAGATTGCCCATGGACATATTGAATGGCTGATCGCACAGGGGATCAAAACGATCTTCTATCCCTGCGTCCCCTATGAGAGGCAGGAGTTCAAGGATGCAGGCAATCATTATGACTGCCCCATCGTCACCTCCTACCCGATGAACATCAAAAACAATGTCGAGAACCTGCGGGATCTGGACATCCGTTTTGAATGCCCCTTTGTTGCATTTACCAATAAGGATACCGTCGAAAAACAGCTGGTCGATCTGTATCCCGGTATCCCGGGCAATGAGATCCGCAGCGCCGTCAACGCAGGCTGGGCTGAGCTTGAGCGCTGCCGCCAGGCGGTCTACGATGAGGGGCAGAAGGTCCTTGACTATCTGGAGAAGACCGGCCGGCACGGCATCGTGCTCGCAGGCCGTCCCTACCACATTGACCCTGAGATCAATCACGGTATCCCGGAGCTGATCAATTCCTTCGGCATGGCGGTGCTTACAGAGGACAGCATCTCCAACCTCGCACCCATCGAGCGCCCGCTCACCGTCCTTGACCAGTGGATGTACCACTCCAGGCTCTACGCCGCGGCGGAGTATGTCAAGACCAGAGATGATCTGGATCTGATCCAGCTCAACTCCTTCGGCTGCGGTGTTGATGCTGTCACCACCGATGAGGTACAGGATATCCTCGCAGGCTCCGACAAGATCTACACCTGCCTGAAGATCGACGAAGTCAATAACCTGGGTGCCGCCAGAATCCGTATCCGTTCTCTGCTTGCGGCGATCCGCATCCGCTCGCAGCATCCTTACATGCGCGAGCTCCACACGGCAGCCATCGATCCGGTTGTGTTCACTCGGGAAATGAAGAAGAATTATACGATTCTCTGCCCGCAGATGAGTCCGATCCATTTCAACCTTCTGGAAGCGGCCCTGCGCTCCTCCGGCTACAATCTCGTATGTGTGGATCCGGATGAGAAACAGTCCGTAGATATCGGTCTGAAATACGTCAATAACGATGCCTGCTATCCTTCCATCATCGTCGTCGGGCAGATGATGGCTGAACTGACCTCGGGCAAATATGACCTGAACCGCACTGCGATCATCATGTCGCAGACCGGCGGCGGATGCCGTGCTTCGAACTACATGGGATTCTTCCGGAGAGCCCTGAAGAAGGCGGGACTTGAAAACGTCCCGGTCATCTCCGCATCGGTTCAGGGACTTGAATCCAATCCCGGCTTCAAGGTCAGTATCCCGCTGGCACAGCGGCTGATCTACTCGATCATCCTGGGAGATCTGTTCATGAAGTGCCTCTACCATGTGAGGCCCTATGAGATCGAAAAGGGAAGCGCCGATGCGCTGCATGAGAAGCTGGAGGCAGAATGCCGCGAATTCCTGATGTCCGGCAGCATCTCCATGGGACGCTTCCGCAAGCTCTGCCGCAGGATCGTGTCTGAATTCGATGTTCTTCCGATCACAGACGAGAAGAAGCCCAGAGTCGGCATCGTCGGTGAGATCCTGGTCAAGTATCTCCCGGCGGCCAACAATCATCTGGTGGAGCTGCTCGAGAGGGAAGGCGCAGAAGCCGTACAGCCTGAGATGGCCGATTTCTTCCTGTACAGCTTCTACAATACCAACTTCAAGGCGCAGAACCACTACGCGAACAAATGGACCGCACGTGTCTGCAACTGGGTCATCTCCTATATCCAGTATGTCCGCAAGGCCGGCAATGAAGCCCTGGCCGCTTCGAAGAGATTTGAGCCGCCGCGTCATATCCGGGAGCTCGGAAAGATGGCCGAGGATATCGTATCCCTCGGCAACCAGACAGGCGAGGGATGGTTCCTGACCGCGGAGATGCTGGAACTGATCCAGGACGGCACACCGAACATCGTATGCGTCCAGCCCTTCGGATGCCTGCCCAATCACGTAGTCGGAAAGGGCGTCATCAAAGAAGTGCGCAGGCAGCATCCGGAAGCGAATATCGCAGCGATCGACTTCGATCCGGGCGCGTCGGAAGTCAACCAGCTCAACCGCATCAAGCTGATGCTGTCGACGGCAAATAAAAACCTGCAGTAAAGAATATAAAAAGGAGCTGTCGCAATAGAAGTACAGACGGCAACTCCTAATCGGTGAAAATCCGGCCTTCGTGGCCGGATTTTTTCCATTTATGACGTGATTTCCG
>CACXAT010000035.1 GCA_902765725.1 uncultured Lachnospiraceae bacterium
AAGCCCGGGTCTTTGTTTTATAAGAGAAATCCGGCCGCCTGTCCGGATTTCATCCGATGTAAAAGAGCTGCCGCACTTAATGCGACAGCCCCTTTTTTACTGGAGATATTCATAAAAAAGTTCATTAAGCCATAAAAATAGTTAGGAAAAATAGCCAAGGATTGTTGCTATATTTCCTAACTTGTTTTATCATGTAAGCAGAAGAATCAGTATAGTCTGACTGACATTATAAATTATCTGAAGATTGCTTTGCTTCATCCAGATAGCTGTAGAGCGTGTACTTGGAGATGCCGAATATCTGGCAGACTTTGGGGCCGGACTTGGTGATCAGAAAGGCGCCGGAGTCGTTGAGGTAACGGATCGCGCGGATCTTTTCCGACTTGTCCATGAGGGAGGCTGGCTTGCCGACCATACGAATCGACTGATTGATCAGTGAATCGAGAAGGTCAGCAACATTGGTTGAGATCGGTTCCGGTTCTCTGGAGTCGAGCAGGGATGCGTTGTAGCTGTGTATCGCATTCTCTATGGCTACCGTAAGTGTGATATCCGAATTGATGCCGAGGATGCCGATCGGTTTTCCCTTATCGTCACGGAGGAAGACCGTGGAGGACTTGAGGATCTTGCCGTCGCGGGTCTTCGTAAGATAGGCAAGCTTGTCAGAGTGAGTCTCCTCCGCGTCCTGGAAGGCTTCCAGGGCGATCTTGGAAGGGCCGTCTCCGATCCGGCGTCCCGAGATATGTCCGTTCTCGATGGCGATGATCGTATGAGCACGATCCTCCCCCGTCAGATCATGGAGGACGATCTCACAGGTATCGCCGAACTGGGCTGCAAGAGCTTTCACGATTCTTCTGGCGAAATCAAATTGTGTTGCGTGTTTCATTAAAGTATTCGCCTCTTTCCTGAATAATATGAGTTCTTGATCGATTGTTATTACTGCAAATTAATTTTAAGGTAAACTAATAATTTTGACAAGGAGGTAGGGAGATGCTTTTAGTAGGAAATGGAAGAGTTTTCACACTGGATCCGGGAAATCCGTACCTGAAAGACGGTGCTGTCGTGATTGAGGGGGATGCGGTCCGGGAGGTCGGCCCCTTTGAAGAGATGAAAAAGAAATATCCTGACGCAGAATTTGTTGATGCCCGCGGCCAGCTGATCATGCCCGGATTCATCAATGCACATACGCATATTTATTCGGGACTGGCCAGAGGACTTGCGATCGACGGCAACAATCCCACTAATTTCTTCGAGGTACTGGACGGTACGTGGTGGAATATAGACCGTCATCTGACCCTGGACGGGACCAGAGCCTGCGCCTACGCGACCATCCTGGACTGCATCAGGGACGGCGTGACAACGATCTTTGACCATCATGCCTCCTTCCTCGAGATACCGGGAAGCCTGTTCGCGATCAAGGACGTGGCGAAGGAACTGGGAATCCGTTCCTGCCTGTGCTACGAAGTATCCGAGCGTGACGGCGAGGAGAAATGCCTGCAGTCCATCAAGGAGAACGCGGACTTCATCACCTGGGCGCAGAAGGAAGACGATGACATGATCAAGGCCATGTTCGGAGGACATGCCCTGTTTACCATCTCTGACAAGACCTTCGAGAAGATGGTCGAGGCCAATGACGGAAGGACCGGCTTCCACATCCATGTATCCGAAGGCATGAATGATGTCTGGGACAGCCTGCAGAACTATGGATGCCGTCCGGTGGAGAGACTTCTGAACAACAATATCCTCGGTCCGAAGACCATGCTGGGACACTGCATACACTTAAACGGCGATGAGATGGATATCATAAAGGAGACCGGAACCATGGCGGTAAACAATCCGGAATCCAATATGGGCAATGCCGTAGGCTGCGCTCCGGTCCTCCAGATGCTGAAGAAGGGAATCACCGTCGGAATGGGAACCGACGCCTACACCCACGACATGCTGGAGTCCCTGAAGGTATTCCTGATCATCCAGAGGCACAACGCGGGACTTCCGAACGTGGCATTCGGAGAAGCGCTTCAGCTGCTGCTTGAGAATAATGCGAAGATCTGCGCGAAATACTTCAAGAAGCCGCTGGGCGTCCTGAAGGAAGGAGCCGCGGCAGATGTCATCGTGATGGATTACAAGCCCTTCACGCCTATCGATGAGAACAATCTGGGCGGACATATGATCTTCGGACTGATGGGCAAGAACTGCCGCACCACCATCATCAACGGCAAGGTTCTGTATAAAGACCGTGAGTTTGTGGGGATTGATGAAGAGAAGATCAATGCCTGGACGATGGATCAGGCCTGCAGACTCTGGGGCAGCCTGAATCACAGAGAGTACAGCCCCAAGTCATATCTGTGACTTGTGAATGAGAGACAGATTCATTCAGCCAATCTGAAGGAGGTATTATCATGAGTGATCTTATGCGTCTGATACCCTACAGACAGCTCCTGAACTGGGCTCTGACGGAGTACCGGGAGAGAGGGAGCATTTTCGGAGTATCAAAAATCGTCAGGAGAGATGACAGAAAATATCCGATCTTCAAGGGGAAGATCGAGACGGTATTCGGACCTGCCGCAGGCCCCAATACACAGCTTGCCCAGAACCTGATCGCATCCTACTGTGCCGGCGCTTCCTGGTTCGAACTGAAAACGGTCCAGAAGATGGATGGCCGGGAGCTGGCGGCCTGTGTTCCGAAGCCCTGCATCGCTTCGGGTGATGAATGCTATAACTGTGAATGGTCCACTGAGCTTGAGGTCGGACAGGCCTATGAGGAATATGTCAAGGCATGGTTTGTAATCCACATCCTTGCGCAGGAGCTTGGGCTGGGCGATCCCAACGCGATCGTATTCAACATGTCTGTGGGATATGATCTGGACGGCATCAAGACCCCCAAGATGCAGAAGTTCCTCGATGAAATGATCGAGGCGAAGGACACAGCCCTCTTCAAAGACTGTGTGCAGGCTTCGCTGGATGCCATAGAGAGCGGCCTTCTGAAAAATGTGACGAAGAAGGATATTCTCTCGATCCCGTCGAAGATCTCGGATTCCGTAACGGAATCCACCCTTCACGGATGTCCCCCGAAGGAGATCGAGGCTATTGCTTCTTATCTGCTGAAGGAGAAGCATCTGAATACCTACGTAAAATGCAACCCGACTCTGCTGGGCTATGAATTCGCCAGGACGACGCTGGACAGCCTGGGATTTGATTATATCGCCTTCGACGATCATCATTTCCTTACAGACCTCCAGTGGGCGGACGCAGTCCCCATGTTTGAGCGTCTGATCAAGCTGTCTGCTTCTCTGGGGCTGGATGTGGGAATCAAGCTGACCAACACCTTCCCGGTAGACGTGAAGGCAGGAGAGCTTCCCAGCGAAGAGATGTACATGTCCGGAAGAAGCCTGTATCCGCTGACCATACAGCTGGTGTCCAGGATCGCGAAGCAGTTTGACGGAAAGCTCCGCATCTCCTATTCGGGCGGCGCTGATTACTTCAACATCCATGATCTGGTGGCAGCCGGCGTATGGCCGGTCACAATGGCGACTACCCTGCTCAAGCCGGGCGGATACCAGAGGATGCATCAGATCGCGGAACTGCTCTCCGATATTCCGGCAGCTGCCTGGAAGGGTGTGGATGTAGACGCTGTGTGTGCACTTGCCCAGAAGGCACTGGAAGATCCGAAGTATAGGAAGCCGATCAAGCCGCTTCCCAGCCGGAAGATGGAGGAGGCCCTTCCGCTTCTCGACTGCTTCGACTCTCCCTGCAGCAGCAACTGCCCGATCCATCAGGATATCCCGGCATACCTGCGTGCGATGGAGGAGGGAAGAGCTGAAGACGCGCTGAAGATCATCCTTGAGCGCAATCCGCTTCCCTTCATAACCGGAACGATCTGTCCGCATACCTGCGTGGACCGCTGCATGCGCAATCACTATGAAGAGGGAGTGCACATCCGCGAGGTCAAGCTGCAGGCGGCAGAAAAGGCATCTTCCAGGATCCTGGAGGCAGCGCAGAAGAATACGGAATGCAGGCAGGACAAGAAGGTCGCCATCATCGGCGGAGGCCCGGCCGGCCTTGCTGCAGCAGCATTCCTGAGCCGCGCGAAGGTTCCGGTAACGATCTTTGAAAAGAGACAGACCCTGGGCGGAGTTGTCCGCTCTGCAATCCCGTCCTTCAGAATCGATGACAGGGCGATCGAGCGTGACATCGAGCTGTGTCTCAGATATGGGGCAGAATGCAGGACCGGATGCGAGGTCACCGATATCGCCGCACTTAAGGCGGAAGGATATACCGACGTGATCGTAGCGGTCGGAGCCTGGAGACCGGGAAGAGAAGCCCTTGAGTATGGAGAGGCCCTCGATGCTCTTGATTTCCTGGCTGCCATCAAGGCGGATGAGTCTTCCGTCAGCCTTGGCGAGAATGTGGTCGTCATCGGCGCTGGCAATACCGCCATGGACGTATCACGTGCCGCTGTCCGCATGAGCGGAGTTAAGAATGTCAAGCTGGTATACCGCAGGACGAAACGCTATATGCCTGCGGATGAAGAAGAACTGAGAGAGGCCATCGAAGATGGCGTTGAATTCTGCGAGCTTCTGGCTCCGGTGGGCCTGAAGGACGGTGTCCTGGAGTGCATGGAGATGAAGCTTGGCGATCCTGATGAGAGCGGACGCCGCAGTCCTGTAGCGACCGGCAAGACTCTGCAGATCCCCTGCGACAGTGTGATCACGGCAGTAGGTGAGAGAGTGGATGTGTCGCTGCTGAGGGGAATCGGCGCGAAGCTGGATGGAAAAGACCGTCCGGTCGTAGACGGACACTGCCAGACCACAGTGGATGGCGTGTACGCAGTGGGCGACTGCAGGAGAGGACCGGCAACGGTTGTCAAGGGCATCGCTGACGCAATGGCTGCGGCAGAGAATATTGCCGGCATTGATCTGACAACCTATGCGAAGGAAAATGGAAGCGGCGACATCGATGCGTACCGCGCGAAGAAGGGTGTCCTGACGACCGAGCTTGAGGAGAAGCCGGACCGCAGATGTCTCGGCTGCCCGACGGTCTGCGAAGTCTGCACGGATGTATGTCCCAACAGGGCAAATATCTCCGTGACGGTGGAAGGCCTTGCGAAGCCGCAGATCCTCCACGTAGACGGTATGTGCAACGAATGCGGCAACTGCGCGGTATTCTGCCCGCATTCCGGAAGACCCTACAAAGACAAACTGACTCTGTTCTGGTCGCAGGAAGACATGGATGATTCCGAGAATACCGGATTCCTGGTCCTGGAGGGAACGAAGGTAAGACTTCGTTTCGCAGGAAAGACCGAGGAATTGGATGTGGCGGATGAGAAATGCGGACTGTATGATCCTCTGAGAAGAGTGATACTGACTGTGATCCGCGATCATTCTTATCTGATCGGGTAATCCCTGTGATATGACGGAACAGAAGAAACTACACTGTAATTCCACGAAGGACCCTATAGTTCTTCGTGGAATTGCAGTGCGCAGACGGATGGATCATTGATATGGGAGAATTCTACACATTTACAGTAAACGGACAGACTGTGAGTACACAGGAAGACAAGCCGCTTCTCAGATTTCTGAGGGATGACCTTCGGTTATATTCCGTCAAGGACGGCTGCTCAGAAGGTGCCTGTGGTGCCTGTACGATCATTGTGGATGGAAAGACGGTACGCTCCTGCGTGCTGAAAACCAGTAAAGCTGTCGGCAAGACGATCCTCACGGTGGAGGGACTCTCGATTAAGGAGAAGGAAGCGTTTGTCTACGCATTCGGATCCAGAGGCGCCGTACAGTGCGGTTTCTGCATTCCGGGCATGGTGATGAGCGCAAAGGCTCTTCTGGATGTCAGTCCGGATCCGGATGAGGAACAGATCAAGGCCGCGATCAAGGGGAATATATGCCGCTGCACCGGCTATGTGAAGATCATTGAGGCGATCCGTCTTGTCGGCGCCATTCTCAGAGGTGAGGAGAAGATCGATCCTTCTCTGGAAGAAGGGAAGGAATATGGCGTCGGGAAGAAGGCTTTCCGTGTTGACGTACGCAGGAAGACCCTGGGCTACGGCAAGTATCCGGATGATATCGGCCCCGAATTCTTCGTCAGGGAGAACAGCTCCAGGGCCCTTGAGATCGAGAGAATGCTGGAGGATGCGGGCATTGACGCAGCGCCTCTGAAGGCAGGTACCAGCCTTACCCGTATAGATGACCCCGGATGCAACTGGTGTACGATCGTCCCGGAAGATATGCCTCCCATGGCATACTGCGGTGCAGTACGCTCTGAATATGCCAGAGCCAGAGTCCTGAAGATTGACGCCGAGGCAGCAAGACATCTCCCGGGGGTCCTCGGGGTGCTGACTGCTGCTGACGTTCCGGTCAATAAGGTCGGGCATATCGTACATGACTGGGATGTGATGATCGCCGAGGGCGATATCACCAGAATGTGCGGAGACGCGATCTGTCTGGTCGTGGCTGAGTCACCCTTCATCCTGGAACAGGCCAGGAAGCTGGTGAAGGTTGAGTATGAGCCGCTCAGACCGGTGCAGAATCCGGAAGAGGCTGCGGCGCCGGACGCGCCGAAGATCCATCCGGAGATGGATATCGAAGGGAATCTGTGCGCCAGCCGCCATATCGTCCGGGGGAATCCGAAGCAGGCCATCGAGTCCTCTGCGTACGTAGTGACTGAGAGCTTTGAGACACCCTTCACGGAGCATGCTTTTCTGGAGCCTGAATGCGCTGTCTCATATCCCTATAAGGACGGGATCAAGATCCTCTCCACCGATCAGGGTGCCTATGCCACCAGAAGCGAGGTCGCTCATATGCTCGGCTGGGAGCCGGAGCGTGTCGTTGTGGAGAATCAGCTGATCGGAGGCGGCTTCGGCGGAAAAGAGGATGTCACGACGCAGCACATAAGCGCTCTGGCAGCCTGGATCTACCATCGCCCCGTGAAGGCAAAGTTCACCCGCCAGGAATCCATCAACTTCCATCCCAAGCGCCACCCCATGAAGGGAACCTTCACGGTGGGCTGCGATGAGAACGGAATCATTCAGGGGCTGGACTGTGAATTTACATTTGATACAGGGGCTTATGCCTCCCTGTGCGGACCGGTCCTTGAGAGGGCGTGCACCCATGCGGTCGGACCCTACTGCTATCAGAATACGGACATCCGCGGATACGGATACTATACCAACAACCCGCCTGCAGGAGCGTTCAGGGGCTTTGGCGTATGCCAGACAGAATTTGCCCTTGAATCGGTGCTGAATAAACTTGCCGGGATGGTCGGGATCACACCCTGGGAGATCCGCTACAGGAACGCGATCGAGCCTGGTAAGGTCCTGCCGAACGGACAGATCGCAGATGTTTCGACCGCGCTGAAGGAGGCGCTGGAGGCCGTAAAGCCATTCTATGACGCGCATCCAGGCAGGGCGGGGATCGCCTGTGCCATGAAGAATGCCGGCGTCGGCGTCGGACTTCCGGATGACGGCAATGCCCTTCTGAAGGTGGAGAACGGTGTCCTGGTGATCTATACCTGTGCCTCCGATATCGGCCAGGGGGGATACACCGTATTCTGCCAGGATGCCGCGGAAGCGACCGGACTTCCGAAGTCCAGGATCCGGATGGGGATCAGCAGCACGGAAAACGCTCCTGACTCCGGAACGACCTCCGGCTCCAGACAGACCCTTGTGACAGGAGAAGCAGTCAGAGGCGCCGCCTTCCTGGTGCGGGATGCCATGACAGCGGCGCAGATTGTTTCTCAGCAGCTTGAGAGAGAAGGAACAGGCGCTGAGCATACGGATCCCGCAGCGGTCCGGCGCATGATCCTGGATACACTGAAAGCCTCGAAGGCCTGCCAGTCTCCCAGGGCTGCGGACAATGAGAAGGCAGAGTATGGAATCGGTACGGAGTTTGCGCCCGGCACGGACCCTGGTCCTTTTGTCAGTCCCAATATGACCCTGTCGGAGGATGGGAAGATCTCTGGCCGGGGCAGCGGACTGAATCAGGGCACCTATGGCAGAAAGGGAACCCAGACGAAGATCTGCGGATCCCCCGTGGAGGATCCTGAGGCAGCATTGCGCATGCTGGAAGGAATGAGCTTCAGCTACCGGTATTTTGAACCCACCGATACGCTTGGCGCAGACGTTCCGAATCCCAAGAGCCATATCGCTTACGGGTATGCCGCCTGCTGCGCGATCCTGGATGATGACGGAAGGGTGGCCGAGATCTATTCGGCCTATGACGCGGGCAAGGTCGTGAATCCGATCTCCATTAAGGGACAGATCGAAGGCGGAGTTCTGATGGGGATGGGATATGCCTGCACGGAAGATTTCCCGCTGAAGGACTGCAGGCCTGCGGCCAGATACGGAAGGCTCGGACTGCTGCGCGCGCCGCAGATCCCGGTGATCGAGGCCATCTATGTGGAGAAGGATAAGCTTATGGGGGTCTCCTACGGAAGCAAGGGAATCGGAGAGATCACCACTATTCCGGCGGCGCCTGCCATTGCGGGAGCCTATTATGCCTTCGACGGTCAGCTGCGCAATAAGCTGCCGATGGAGCATACCTTCTACAGGCCCTGAAAATGCCCTGCAACGCTGTAAATACTGCATAAAATCAAGACTCGTATTGACATATCTGAACAAACTGGTATGATGAAATCAGACAAAAAGTTTGGGTTCATAAAAACATTTTGAACCTGTCTCACAATGAATGAATACTGGAGAAGCACGATGAGTGAACTGGAATTAAGCTGGGTCATGAATAAGATGCCGAAGTCGGACGACCGGTGTCTGGAGATCATGTCCCTGGAAAATGTTGAGAAGGCACGCAGATTTCACAAGAGTTTTCCGCAGTACAGTGTCACTGCCATGGCGGACCTGAAGAAGCTGGCAGAGTATCTGGGCCTTGGCGGGATCTATGTGAAGGATGAACGGTCCAGGTTCGGACTGAATGCATTCAAGGTCCTGGGCGCTTCCTTTGCGATGGGGCGCTACATTGCCCATGAGCTGGGAGAGCATGTCAGCGATATCTCCTATGATGATCTTACAAGTCCGGAGCTGAAGGAGACCTTCGGTACTGCGACATTCTTTACGGCAACCGACGGCAATCACGGCAGAGGCGTCGCCTGGGCCGCCAGAAGACTGCATCAGAAGGCAGTTGTCCACATGCCGAAGGGCTCAGTCCAGTCAAGATATGATAATATAGCCAAGGAAAAGGCAACAGTTACGATCGAGGACCTGAATTATGATGACTGTGTGCGCCTGGCAGCGAAGGAAGCAGCCGAGACGAAGCATGGCGTGGTGATCCAGGATACCGCGTGGGAAGGGTATGAGGATATTCCTTCCTGGATCATGCAGGGATACGGAACCATCTCCCATGAGGCAGCTCAGCAGCTTCGGGAGCTCGAGGTGAACCGTCCCACCCATGTATTCATCCAGGCGGGCGTCGGTTCCTTTGCCTCATCCGTGGTCGGATATTTCACCAATCTGTTCCCGGAGCATCCGCCGAAGTTCATCATAGTGGAGCCCAGAACGGCAGCATGCCTCTACAAGGGCGCGAAGCTTGGAACCGGGGAGCCGCAGATCGTCAAGGGAGACCTGAAGACGATCATGGCAGGACTTGCCTGCGGTGAACCCAATGTGCTCGGCTGGGATATCCTGAGAAACCATGCGAACTGTTTCATCGCCATAGAGGACTGGGTAGCGGCAAAAGGAATGCGCATGCTGGCGGTCCCGATCCTTGGCGATCCCCATGTCATCTCCGGAGAATCCGGCGCAGCCACCATGGGCACCCTGGGACAGATCATGATGAATGACGATCTGTGGGAGATCAGGGAGCTGCTGGGACTGAACAAGGAGTCTCAGGTGCTTCTGTTCTCGACAGAGGGCAACACCGATCCGGATTATTTCAGAAGAGTCGTCTGGGACGGCGCCTACGGAATCGGAAAAGAGAATCCGTAAGAGGACCAGGCAGCGAGGGGCAGCAGACCGGCTCTTTGAAGCCGGTTCGATATAGATGCAGGACATATATCACATTTCACAGGGACAGTAAGGAGGATAATGATGGAACTTGATTATGGGAGAATCAAAGAGGCTGCTGAAGGCTACAAGAAAGAGATGACAGCATTTCTGCGTGCCATGATCTCACATCCCAGTGAGAGCTGCGAAGAGAAAGACGTAGTCATGTGCATCAAGGAAGAGATGGAAAAGGTCGGTTTCGACAAGGTCGAGATCGATGGTCTCGGAAATGTGATCGGCTGGGCCGGCAAGAACGGCGACATCGGAGATGACAAGAAGATCATTGCCATCGACGGCCATATTGATACGGTTGGTATCGGAAACCGTGAGAACTGGACTGCGGATCCCTATGAAGGCTGGGAAGATGAGGATGTCATCTACGGCAGAGGCGGATCTGACCAGGAGGGCGGAACTGCGTCTGCGGTATACGCTGTCAAGATCATGAAGGAGATGGACCTGATCCCGGAGGGATACAAGATCATGGTCGTCGGCTCCGTCATGGAAGAGGACTGTGACGGTCTGTGCTGGCAGTACATCGTCAACAAGGACAAGATCCGTCCGGAATTCGTTATCTCCACAGAGCCCACGGACGGCGGCATCTACAGAGGACACAGAGGCCGTATGGAGATCCGCGTGGATGTTCACGGAGTTTCCTGCCACGGCAGCGCTCCGGAGCGCGGAGACAACGCAATCTACAAGATGGCCGATATCATCCAGGATGTACGCGCCCTGAATAATAACGACTGCACTGAATCCACTGCCATCAAGGGCCTGTCCAAGATGCTCAGCCCGAAGTACAATCCGGATCATTATGAGGATGCCAGATTCCTCGGCAGAGGCACCTGCACCGTATCCCAGATCTTCTATACCTCACCGAGCCGCTGCGCGGTAGCGGATTCCTGCGCGATCTCCATCGACCGCCGCATGACTGCCGGAGAGACCTGGGACAGCTGCCTGAAGGAGATCGAGGATCTTCCGTCCGTCAGGAAGTATGGAGATGATGTCAAGGTCTCCATGTACATGTATGACCGTCCGGCATGGACCGGTGAGGTCTATGAGACGGAAGCTTATTTCCCGACCTGGATCAACAAGGAGAGCGCAGCGCATGTGAAGTGCCTGGTCGATGCCCACAAGGCACTGTACGGCGATAAGAGAATGGGACCGGAGAGCCAGAAGGAGCTTCGCAACCGTCCGCTGACCGACAAGTGGACTTTCTCCACCAACGGTGTCGCGATCCAGGGCCGCTACGGCATCCCCTGCGTAGGATTCGGACCCGGAGCTGAGAGTCAGGCGCACGCTCCCAATGAGATCACCTGGAAGCAGGATCTGGTCAGAGTCTGCGCGGTCCTTACCGCGGCGATCCCGCTGTATACGACCGAGGAGAAGACCGATGAGGATGTAACCGTCTTCCGTGCAGGAAAGACAAACAACGATATTCTGTAACAGGCGCTTCGGACCGAAGAGGCTTTTCAGTAAGCAATGAAGAAAGGAAAGTAATTATGGACAAAGGACTGCAGGCATTTATCGACAAACTGGATTCCCTGAAATTCGACAACATGTATGAGAATGATTTCTATTTTACATGGGACAAGACAGACGATGAGATCTCGGCAGTGTTTACGGTTGCCGATGCTCTGAGACATCTGAGAGAGCAGAATATCTCTACGAAGATTTTTGATTCCGGACTTGGCATCTCAATCTTCCGTGACAATTCTACCAGAACCAGATTCTCCTTCGCTTCTGCCTGCAATCTGCTCGGTCTGGAAGTGCAGGATCTGGATGAGAAGAAGAGCCAGATCGCGCACGGCGAGACTGTCAGAGAGACCGCGAACATGGTTTCCTTCATGGCGGATGTCATCGGTATCCGTGACGACATGTACATTGGCAAGGGCCATACCTATCAGAAGACCTTTATGGACGCTGTCACCCAGGGCCACAAGGACGGTATCCTGGAGCAGAAGCCGACCCTGGTCAATCTGCAGTGTGATGTAGACCATCCGACCCAGTGCATGGCGGATATGGAAGAGATCATCCATTACTTTGGCGGAGTGGAGAACCTGAAGGGCAAGAAGCTTGCCATGACATGGGCATATTCTCCCAGCTACGGCAAACCGCTGTCGGTGCCGCAGGGTGTCATCGGACTGATGACCAGATTCGGCATGGATGTCGTTCTGGCTCATCCGGAAGGATACGATGTATTCCCGGAATGCGAGGAGATCGCGAGAAAGAATGCCGAGAAGAGCGGCGGCAGCTTCACGAAGGTGAACAGCATGGCCGAGGCCTTCAAGGATGCGGATATCGTATATCCCAAGAGCTGGGCTCCCTTCGCAGCGATGGAGAAGAGAACCGATCTGTACGGCAAGGGCGACTTCGACGGCATCGACGAGCTGGAGAAGGAACTGCTCGCGCAGAATGCGCAGCATAAGGACTGGACCTGCAGCGAAGAGCTGATGAAGACCACCAAGGACGGCAAGGCTCTGTATCTGCACTGCCTGCCGGCTGATATCACCGGCGTATCCTGTGAGGCCGGAGAAGTCGACGCGTCTGTATTTGACCGCTACATCGACCCGCTGTACAAGGAGGCATCCTACAAGCCGTATATCATTGCGGCCATGATTTTCCTTGCAAAGTGCAAGAATCCGCAGGAGACTCTGAAGAAGCTGGCAGAGAGAAACCAGCCCAGACTGTTCCAGTAAACCCATTGAAAAACACAGACCTGCCGCGTAAAAACGGCAGGTCTGTACAACTCATATTTGTTGGGAGAGTAAAATATGGCACACAGAGTAGTTATTGCGCTGGGCGGCAATGCCCTCGGCAAGAATCTCCCTGAGCAGATGATTGCGACAAGGAAGACAGCAAAGGCTATCGTAGATCTGATCGAAGAGGGCTGTGAAGTGGTAATCGCCCATGGCAACGGGCCGCAGGTCGGTATGATCCAGAATGCCATGAGTGAGCTGGTGCGGTCCGACCCGGAGAAGTATATTACAGTTCCCCTTTCAGTCTGCGTTGCGATGAGCCAGGGATATATCGGTTACGACCTCCAGAACGCAATGAGAGAAGAGATGCTCGACCGCGGGATCGACGTAGGCGTCGCCACGGTGCTGACGCAGGTGGAGGTGGATCCCAACGACTCTGCATTTGAGAATCCCACGAAACCGATCGGTCCTTTCCTGACCAAAGAGGAAGCAGAAAAGCTGGTCAAAGAACGTGACTATGTGGTCATGGAGGATGCGGGCAGAGGATACAGACGTGTGGTCGCGTCACCGATGCCTGTGTCGATCATCGAGATCGGAACGATCCGTTCCCTGGTGGAGACCAATCATGTGGTCATCGCCTGCGGAGGAGGTGGGATTCCCGTATTCCGCACCGAGGGACACCATCTGAAGGGCGCGGCTGCGGTCATCGACAAGGACTTTGCCGCGGAGAAGCTGGCAGAGGCTGTCGACGCGGATACACTGATCATACTCACTGCAGTTGAAAAGGTGGCGATCCATTTCAATCAGCCGGATCAGCAGAAGCTGAGCGATCTGAGCATAGAGGATGCGAAGAAATACATCGAAGCGGGCGAATTTGCACCGGGTTCGATGCTTCCGAAGGTGGAAGCCGCCGTTATGTTTGCCCAGTCCAAACCGGGCAGAAAGTCACTTATCACATTGCTTGATAAGGCCAGAGACGGGATCTCAGGCAAGACAGGTACAATGATCCGTTCCTAAACAGAACAGGGGATCCGGGCGCTGCAGAAACCGGCCGGATCATGAAGCAAGAAAGCCTGCTAAGAAAAAGTCAAGTGGGAATTAAAGAAATATCTGATACGGCTTAAGAAGTACAAAAATAAGACCGCCATACAGCCGGCCGGGAAAAGACAGGTGAGATCATTTATTCCGATTTAGCCTGA
>CACXAT010000036.1 GCA_902765725.1 uncultured Lachnospiraceae bacterium
ACCTACGCCCAGATCCTCGACCGGAGCGGTGCGTCCTACCAGCTTGTCGATCGCCGGATCGGTCCAGTAATCGCAGCTCTGGAAGCCGTATACGCTCTCAAGTTCCGGCATGCCCAGTACATAGAGCATCTGTGCCAGATGATAGATACCAAGATCGAACAGCGGTCCGTGTACGCCGATGGTCGGGCTGATGAAGTCATGGCTGAAGAACGGCATATCGTATCCCGGACGGCCCTGACGTCTGTGGCCGACGGAACGTGCATGATAAACCTTACCGAGCTTGCCTTCCGCGATCATCTTCTTCGCGATACGGGTCTGCGGATTGTAGATGGAGCTGATCTGGACATCTGCGTAGCTTGCTGCCATCGGCTTCTCAGAGTAGCAGGGGAAGCCTGCTGCCATGACTGCGGTGGAAACGGAGGTGTGCAGGTTGTTATGTACGCATACCTCGACTTCGTCGATGTCATCTCTCTTCAGCATCTCACGGAAGTCCTGATACAGGTCCTTCTCGTCCATTCCGTACTGCTTGCCCCATGCCATGAGGACGTCTTTTCTCGGCTCAGCTGCTGCTACGACCTTCAGATCATAGCCCTGTGCCTTCAGGTTCTCGATAACGGTCATGTGTCTGTGAGAGATCATACCGCAGCCAATGATGGCAATTCTCATTTCTTTCATGGTGAATTCCTTTCGTAAGTATACGGTGTGTGGTTGTCTGATCAATAATAATATACGCCTGTGGTCTGCGTACAATTACCATCCAAGGATCTTCAGATATTCACGGCTTCTTCTTGCGCACTCCAGCGGATCCAGCTCATAGTGCTCATCCTGCTCTACGATGACCCACTTGGAACCTGCCTCAAGACCTGCCTCCAGAACCGGCTCCCAGATCATCTGGCCAAAGCCGACTGCGCGAAGACCGAAGTAACCGGTGTCGCCCTCGGACTCTTCTTCGTCGATTCCGATCAGCTTGTACATGTTCTTGACTTCACCCTTCTTGATGTAATCCTTCAGATGGATCACCGGGATGCGTCCGGAGTACTTCTTGATGAATCCGGGAGCGTCGCCAGTCGCGACATCGCACCAGCAGGTGTCAAGCTCCGGCATGAGGTTGTCATGCGGGATCGACTCGAACATAACATCATAGCCCCACTGTCCGTCTTCCATCTTGACGAACTCGAAGTCATGGTTGTGATACAGGAAGGTCATGCCAGCGTCGTGGATCTTCTTGCCGACTTCATTGAGCATCGGGAGGAACTTCTTGAAGCCTTCCGGATTGACCGGGCGGTACTCTTCTGCCATGTACGGCATAACCAGATACTGTACGCCGATCTTCTTGTAATCAGCGATAATGGTATCCAGATCTTCCATCATCTCTGCGAATGCAACATGCGCACTGATCGGAACAAGGCCTACCTCATCCAGTACTTCCTTCACGTATTCCGGGGTCAGTCCGTACAGACCTGCCAGCTCGACGCCGTCATAGCCCAGTGCCTTGACCTGCTGCATAACGTTCTTGAAGTTCTCCGGAGTATTCTCGAGAAGATCTCTCAGACCATACACCTGGATTCCAACCGGAAGCTTTTTGCTCATTTTCCATTCCTCTCTTTCTTCATCTCAGACTTTGTTGTACTGATTCAATCACCGCTAGTGCCTGCAGGGATACCCGCGGCCTGTTGTCTGTAAGCTATTGTACCCGAACCTGATCCCTGCAAACTTATCAGCGGTGTCCTATTTGATTGTCAAATATTGCACTCTGGCCTCCCCTTCGGGGAACCGGATTAAAAAAAATGAAAATTAATTAACTCCTGCATGAACTCCTGCTCGTCAGACGATCAGCAGCCTTCTCTCATTTACGTGATGTCCGAATTCCGGCATGAAGACCATGCTCTCCTGATCCGGATCCAGATGATCCTGGATGATCGGCGGCATGTAGGAAGAAGTGAAGCAGAAGCCGTATTTCAGGTCATGATATCCCTGGGCGAGGCCGCCTGCCTTTTTCACCTTCAGAACTGCCGGAGTTGTGACTGCCCAGTGGGTCTGGAAATCGTTCTTCATCTCTTCATTGGTGAAGTCTTCGCCGTTGATGTTCCAGACGATGTCGTCCTTCTCGATCTTCTCGCCGTCCACAAACAGGGTTCCCGGGCGGATCTGGGAGAGGAAGATGCCTCTGTAATAGGGGAGTCTTACCTTGAACTGGAAGCCGGTGACATTGCCGTTCTCATCTTTTGTGTTTCTGAATCCTACAGACTGGATAACCTGTTTTTCCATTATGATACCTCCTTAGTCACCAAGCAGATTCTTGAGCATGATGTGCTGTTTGCGCAGGGTCTGTCCGACTTCATAGCCCTGATCGTATTTGTCCGCGCCTTCGTATTCACTCAGAAGATAGCCATCGTAGCCGTTCTCCTGCATGACCTTGATGATCTCCGGATACGGGATCGTGGTCTCCTGGAAGTCATCGCTCATGTTGATGAACTTCGCATGGCAGCAGTACACATAGGGCAGCAGCGGGATGATGTCTTCCGGCACGTTGGGGGTATAATTCGGATCTCTCCACTCACCCTCTGCAAACTCTGTGCGGAACACAGAGAAGTCAATGTTCAGTCCGAAGTTCTTGGTTCCGGTCTCCTTGATGAAGTCCACGAAATCCGTGACCAGCTTGCCCTTCAGGTTGGAGGGGGTGTGGATCTCCGGGCACATCTTGATCCCAAGCTCTTCTGCCAGCGGAAGAGCGCCCTTGATGATCTCTCTCCAGTTCAGGACCGGCTCCAGCAGATCGTTGATGACCGGCATCTTGGTTCTCATGACGGTGAAGCCGAGGCGGTGCGCCAGACGGATGTCTCTCTTGAGCATCTCGACGGACTCCTCTGTCGTAAGGTCTCTGTCTCCGAGAACGTGGGAATCGATCCAGTTGCCGTATTCTACCGGGACGATCTCATACTTATCGCAGAGTCTCCACCATTTCTCTACCCATTCATCCGTGGGATAGGGATAATTCTCAATATGAGTGTTGGCCAGGATCTCGATTCCGTGAGCCCCCATATCATGGACATCCTCGAAGCAATCCTCCAGAGTCTTGGTCAGTCCGAATTCTGCAGAATAGCTGTAGAGTGCCACTCCGCGCTTTGGTCCTTTTCTGTCGTACTTGTACATGCTGCTCTGTCTCCTTTCCTATGCACTCATCCGTGCGTTTCCGTTTCCATGCCTTTTTTCTGTAATCTGATTCTTCTGATCCGTCTGTATTTCTGACTCTATTGTATATTCAAATCCGGATCGAATTCTTGCTCTTACCATTGAAAAATGAACCGGCTGTTGCAAATTTACAGTCTCCGATCCAAAAAAACGGCCGGGAGCGCAACAGATACCTCACAATTGTTGCAATCCCGGACAGCACAAAGACCTCCTCCACCCCGGATGAGAGAGATCTCAGCACTCTGGTGAAGGAGGTCTGCGTATTCATTTTATTTCTTCAGATTGTCAGAATTCAGCGACTCGGGCAGAAGCTGCGCGAGATATTCTTCCCGCGCACTGCGGTAGGCCTCATTGTAGGATTCGTCTCCGCCCGCGCGCAGCGACTCGAAGTAATTGTGCTCCTTGGTCGCAAGCTCCGGCCTGACACGGATTACCGTGGCCTCACCGATGTTGGAACATGCGCTCACGATATGCTCGCTCGCGGAGAGCAGGTTCATGAAGTTGGTGTCCGCGTAGAGCTTGCACATGCCGTTGCCCATGCGGTTCAGGTGGTTCACCTTGAACATGGAGCACAGGTCATCGGCAACCTCCCCCAGGGGCTCGATCTGGTAGGCCGCCTCTATATCCCTGTCGCGGAAGGCGCGGTCTGTGTAGTCCAGGATACGGAAGATCAGGCCAAACAGGGTCCTGAGCTCCTGCTGCGCAATCTGGGAGAACTCCAGATCTCTCTGTGCCAGATCCTCTGCCGCCTTTTTGATCTGGGCGGCCTCATCACCGATCCGCTCGAATTCCGACACGACCCTGTAATACTGGTCCAGCATCGAGATGTGAGTCTCCTCCCGCAGATGCGGAAGCAGCTGCACGATATACTGGCTCGCGTGGTCGGTCATCAGGTCGATGTTCTCTTCCTCCGCGTCGATCTCTTCCGCCTTCTTCTCGTCATAGTCCTCCAGCAGGGTGATCGCCAAGCCGACGTTGGCACGGGCAGCCTCAAACTGGGTGATCAGCAGATCGTAGCAGCTCTTGAGGGCAAGGGCCGGCGTGGCAAAGAAGGCAGGATTGAGTCCGTCCAGCCTGTCCTTGTATTTATTTTCAGGAACAGGCTTGTCCTTCACGATCTTCCGGCTCTGGCTCTCATACAGGTTCAGAAGCGGGAACAGCGCCAGCGCGCTGCACAGATTGAACAGCGTGTTCGTATTCGCGATGATCCCGGAATTCACCTTCTCGTTCCAGATTGGATCCAGGAGGCCGATCCTGTGGATGATGAATACGGCCAGGAAGATCAGGATCGTCTTGCTGATATTGAACAGGATATGGACGATGCCGACACGCTTCGAATCCACCTTGGCTCCGATGGAACATACGATCGCCGTTGTGACGCAGTCTCCCAGATAGACGCCGATGATGACCGGGTACACCGCCTTGAACGTCAGCACTCCCGCGGCTGAAAAGGCCTGCAGGATACCGATGGTGGCGCTGGAGCTCTGCAGGACAAATGCAACGCCGGCGCCGGTTGCGTACCCCAGCAGCGGATTGCTGCCCAGTCCGGACAGAAGTCTCTCGAATACACCCGATTCGGTCAGGCTGCTGACCGCGTCTGTCATGTTGAGAAGTCCGGAGAACAGAATGCCGAAGCCGATGGCGATCGAACCGATGGCGCGGGAATTCTTAAAGCTCGTCCCCATGATGAGGATGATGCCGATGATCAGCGCGATCGGGGCCAGGGAAGACGGCTTGAATATCTGCAGCCAGGATCCGCCGGAAGCATCCATGTCCAGCAGACGGATGATCTGGCCGGTGACGGTGGTACCGACATTAGCACCGACAATGATTCCCAGGGACTGGTGGAGCGACAGGATCCCTGCCGCGACAAGTCCGGATGTGATGACGATGGTCGCTGTTGAAGACTGAATGAGCGCTGTGACAGCGAATCCAAGCAGAAATGCCTTGAACGGATTGTTGGTTACGTGCTCCATTGCCAGCTTTAATGCACCAGACGCACTTTCCTTGAGGCCGTCCCCCATGAGGCGCATGCCATACAGAAACATGGCAAGTCCCCCGAAAAGCGTCAGCAGATCAAAGAAACTCATATTCCCTCCAGTGATTATCTGCACCAGGCAGTTAAGATCAGATCAGATTGTGAAAAAAAGCACGAATGTATTATACAACTTATAATCTCTGATTGGTAGTCTGAGTCTTGCAGCCGGCTTTCTGCCTCAGCTGTCCTGCGCGAGCCTTTCGAGAATCCGGTCCGCGATCCGGCCAGCCATATACATCTTATAATCATATCTGGAGGACTGCGCCGGTACCGTGCAGTGATATCCTTCGGTCCCCCCTGGGCTGGCGATAGCAAAGAACACCTCTCCGGGCACGCTGTCCGGATTGGCCGGATCCGGATTGCCGAAGCTCCCCGTCACACCGATCCCGTACTGCGCCCGGTAGACCTCCCTGCAGCGCTCCGCCATGGCACAGGCCGTCTCAACAGAGTAGACCCCGTACGTCCCTATGATCTCCTCCGGGACCCCCTGCAGGATCTTGGCCTCATTGGAATATGTGACAAACGCCCCCTTCATGACCGCCGAAGAGCCTTCCGTATCGGTGATTAGGGACGCGATCAGGCCCGAAGTGCAGCTCTCCATGGTGGTGATGGTCTTATGATCCCGGATCAGGGTCCTGGTGATCTTCTCGTATTGATTCCGTATCTTTTCAATCGCTTCGCTGTTCATTCTCTTTTCCCTGCTCTTTCTGCTTCCTCTCTGCCCAGGCCGAAGCATGGCCATGTCGCTGCGGCTGGCGTCTCACCTGCAGAATATCACCCGCTCCTACAGTTATCAATAATAAGGGAGGGCGGATACAAAAGTTCACAGGTCAGCCAGCATCATCTGCATAGAGTTCTGTGGGCACAGATGAAAACGATAGGCAGCCGACTGAGCTTTGCAAGTTGCTGCAGCCGCGGAGGCGACCACGCTTCTATAGGAGCTGAGAGCGGCTGCAATGCAACCGCCGCAAAGCGAAGGAAGGCAACGTGTTTTCATTGTGCCCACAGACTCGAAGCAATGCTGGCTGACCTGTGAACTGTAAAAAAAGGAGCAGTTACCTGCCCCATTTTTCATACACACTGTTCAGTTCAGAAGCGCTTGCGCATCTTCTCTGTGCCTCATAGAGATCTGTGAAGCCCGGAAGATAGAACCAGTTCTTCATGTTTTTGAACGCCTTCGCAAGCTTTGAAGATCCGGCGGCTGTATGCTGCCTGTGATTCTTCTCCATATTATTGAAAATATTTAATAACTGTGCATCTCCATATGCCTTCATTTCGTATGTTGTTGACATAATCAGCACCTCCTGTTTCTTCTTTTAATCTTTGTTGCTGTGCTTTGTTTATCGGTTACATGCAGTATAATAACCCTTCCGCACAGTTTGAAGAAGGAGAGTATTTGACTATTATTAGGTAATTATTGACCTTGAAGTCCCTGTCCCGGGCATATTTGCCTCCATGGAAGAGGCTCCCATTTTTCCGGAAGGGTGCTATAATATGTTTAAACATGCTCGCGGCCAGCACAAGACTGCGGCCGTATCCTATCTGACCAGTCAACAAGCACAGGGAGAATAATAAGATGGCTCTACATGTCCTCGATGAAGCGAAGCGCTGTCTGCAGTGCAAGAATCCGCAGTGCCGGCAGGGCTGTCCGATCCACACCAATATTCCTGAAATGATCCGCATGCTGCGGGAGAAGGAGATCCTGGAAGCTGCGCAGATGCTGTTCGCCAACAATCCGCTCTCCATGATCTGCTCCCTTGTCTGCAATCACGAAAAGCAGTGCGAGGGGCACTGCATCCTCGGTAAGAAGGGTGCGCCCATCCACATCTCCGCCATTGAGAACTATATCTCGGATTCCTGCTTCGAGCGTCTGAAGCTGGACCAGAAGCCCTTCAACGGCATGAAGGCTGCCGTGATCGGCGCCGGGCCTGCGGGCATCACCATCTCCATCATGCTGGCTCTTCGCGGCTACAAGATCACGGTCTTCGACAGCCGCGACCAGATCGGCGGCGTCATGCGCTACGGCATACCGGAATTCCGCCTGCCCAAGAAAAACCTGGAGCGGTACCAGGACAAGATGCGGGAGCTGGGCATCCTCTTCCGCCCGAACTTCCATATCGGCAGCTACATCAGTGTCCAGGACCTGCTGGATGACGGATACAAATCCGTATTCATCGGCACCGGTGCCTGGAGGCCGAGGCGGATGAAGATCCCCGGAGAGACCTTCGGCAATGTCCAGTACGCGATCAACTATCTGAACAATCCGGACGTCTACAAGCTGGGCAATGACGTTGCCATCATCGGTGCCGGCAATGCCGCGATGGACGTTGCCCGGACGGCCATACGCCACGGCTCCAGAAATGTCACGGTCTTCGTCAGGGCGGAGCGCGCGCTGGCATCCAAGCGTGAGATGCAGTACGCACAGATCGATGGTGTTCGATTCGAATACCACCAGACAGCCAAGGCGATCACTGACGAGGGCGTGATCATCTGCGATACCGAAGGCACAGAGGACGAGGGCGTCACCCTCAAGGAAGAGACCGCAAGGCTCTTCCCGGCAAGCACCGTGATCATCGCCATCTCACAGACACCCCAGGACAATCTCGTCCAGAGGGACCACGAGCTGACACTGAATCAGAGCGGCACCCTCAAGACCAATGAGATGGGCGAGACCACGATGAAAGGTGTCTTTGCCTCCGGAGACGTCGTGACCGGCGCCAGGACCGTCGTCAGTGCCGTGAGTCTCTCCAAAAAGATCGCGGATGACATGGACCAGTACATGCAGTCCCTGTGATTTATTTATGCCGCTTACTGCCCGATCGTCACATGGTCCAGGCAGTAAGCGTTTTTTCCCTGTATACCTGACGGACTGGCTGCAAAGTAGGCGGTGTACATACTCTGATGGACATAGGACTCCATATTCTGATTCCATCCCATGACCCTGCCTCTCACCGCAATCAGATCGCCCTCCATCCAGTACTCGTCCGCAAGGACAAAATAATACTGTCCCGCATCGCCGAAGTCTCCGCTTGCGGACATGAAGACGGTATCGCCCTCCAGATGATCTGCATAGTCAGACAGGAATATGGACAGCGCCTCTTCCCGCAGGTTCTCTCCGAACATCTCCTGAAGGATCGTCTCAAGATCCGCGGTCGATGCCATATGCAGGATCCCCATATCATCCCAAGTCTCCCCGATCCTCACATCCTGGATACTGTACTGATACCAGTAGAGCAGGAATGCCTGCTGGCGGGCCGTCAGACTGTCCGCCCAGACGGTATCCTCAACCAGGGAATCTCCCAGCACCTCTCTGCAGGCCCGAAAACTGAAGCCTGAAAGCATGGATCTCTCGCCCTCTGACAGGTACAGGGCCGAAGGGTCCGTCGTTCCGGTCTCACCGCCCTCGGAATATCCGCAGAAGCGCAGCTCACTGATGCAGGTATCCTGATATTTCCAGCCCGGCCTTACCGATGTGATGGTGACCGTGACTGTGCCGTTCTCCGGGATGATCGGATCCTCAAACCAGAACTGATACCCCTCCAGTTCACTTCCCAGGAAGGCATCCGCATAAGAGTCCAGGAACAGAGTTTCCTTCCGGTCCCCGCTCTCCACCGTCAGCGCGTTCGGTGCCCCGTTTGCATGGAGCAGATATTCGGACTTCTGATACCCGGTGTAGATCACGCCGCCGGTCAGGACGGTTCCCTCCCGAAATGAATAGGTCAGGGTTTCTCCGATGCCGTCGCCCGGGACCCCCTCCACCCACGCGGTGTCTGAATTAAAGTCCTGAAGACACATGGTGGTGTAGTTAAACCCGCTGTAGTCCTCCAGGGTCGAGGACGCCGTGACAGAGGCGAGAACAGACGGGTCTGTATCCGGACCATGGGCAGCGCTCTGGGCGAAGGCTCCGGACGATACAAAAACACTCAGGAAACAGCCTGCCGCTCCAATCAACAGAACACTTTTGACTCGTTTCATAATACATATCCTCCATCTTATAAACGCACTGTCAGGCATCCTGAAATATGCTAAAAGTATAGCATGGCCAGTACACTGCTGTGCTATAATTCTCAGTATCTCAGTGTCCGTTCATACTGATTTGTACCCTGGACTCCAACCTTCTGGCCGCAGCCTCGGCGATGATCCTGTGGAAGTGCGGACGGCTGCTGAAATAAACGGGCGGCAGGCCCTGACAAAACAGCCCTGACAAAACAAAGGAATAAAAAAGGAGAAGGCAGATCCGAAGATCCGCCTTCTTTTTTTCTGCCGGTGTTCAGCTGGCCGATCACGTTGGACTGATCATAAGAAGTATCCCTTCTCAGTGCCAGGTAACCATCGTTGACCTTGACCGTCTTCCATGCGCCCGTCTGGGTGTTCATGTTCGCTGCGGTGCCCAAACATTCACGCAAAAAAGAAAGGGCGCTTGTTCTTACCGTGTTTTCACGCTCTTTCTGGAGGACCATCTGGAGTAGAAGACTCCCTCAGACGTTCTTGTGTATGTTCTTACCTGAACATAGTACTTTGTTTTTTTCGACAGTCCCCTGATCTTTTTCTGCGATGCCCCTTTTCCTGCTCTCACGGTCATGGCATTGCTCATATCCGGGTTCTTCGAATACCGGATCTCATATCCGCCAAACTGCTTCCGGTTCTTCTTGCTCTGCTTTTTCCATCTGACAGTGATAGACTTTTTACCCCTGACTGCCTTCACGGACTTGACGTAGGACTTGGCGTATCCGCTGATCACAGTAGTCCCCTGCTCCGCTCCGCAGCTGCTGCATCGCTGGCACCTGGTCCCGTTCTTCAGAAGGCCGGCCGGGGTTTTATCGATCCATTCCCATCTGTGGGCCGGCTGGATCACGGCACAGACTCTCAGTCCGGGAACACCATCATACTCTACAGGCTCCACATACAGGGGAGACTGTCCGTTTACCTTCACCTGGCATTCGGATGAGAAGGTGTTATTCCTCTTGGCTCTCAGAGTGATGTCTGCGATATAGTTATTCCCGCAGTTCATCACGCCTGTAAAGGCTTCAAATTCATTCTCGTTCTGGTACACGGAATAATCCTGCCACAGCGCATAATTCCAGCCTTCGTCGATCCACAGCTCATAGCCTGCGTCAGCCGGAAGGATCACTTCAGCCTGAGGCGACTGCCTGGTCTCGTGGTATTCCGGATCGTCAGTCATTCCATTTCCTATGACATGCGTGCCGCTGACGGGCTCTTTCAGAGTTATATCCACGGACGTGATCACGGCCGCAGATGCTGTCACAGGAAGGAATGCTGCAGTCATTATGAAGAACAGCAACGCACACAGTACCGGATTTTTCATTTTCATAAGTCTCATCTCCCAATGTCAATATACCGTTTGCAAGTCACCTTGCTGCATTTCGCGTGCTATTATCCCGCAATTGTACGAGATATGCAAGGATATGCTGAGTTGGCCGGGACCTATGCTATACTGTAAATGAACGGATGACAGGCATCTGTTCAGGTTTTTGGGAGTACATGAATATGAAAGCTTTGAACCTGCTTCTTTTATCCAGAACCCATGACACCGGAACTTTCTCCATGCTGTACCATGCCCTTTCCTGCAGGAAGGATAAAAAAACCGTCAGTGAGCATGAGGCGGCGTCCGTGTGGTCTCTAACGGACAGGATCGCCGCGTTTCTTGCGAAGGATTCCGAGGACGGATCCTGGCTGAGTCTGCTGGATGGATTTTATTTTTCCTATGTGATCGAGCATATCGGCAAGGAGTTCGACCTTCTGAAGATCGCGCGGGACGGCTCCTGCATCCTCAATATCGAGCTCAAGAGTGAGATGACGGGGGAGGAGAGGATCAAAAAGCAGCTTGAACAGAACCGCTATTACCTGTCCCACATCGCCGGGACGATCTATTCCTTCACTTATGTGATGGAAACCGGCCAGTTGTACCAGATGAATGAGAAGGGATATCTGAAGACCTGCGAGCTTTCAGACCTGGCCGCCGCTCTGAAGAAAAAGGCGCTTGCCGATTCTCTGGATGACGGCATCGACTCCTTCTTCAAGGCTGCGGAGTATCTGATCTCTCCCATCGCCTCTCCTGAAGAATTCCTCCAGGGCAGATATTTTCTCACCAACCAGCAGTTTGATTTCAGGCGCCGCATCCTGTCCTATCTGCAGGAGGGCTGTGACGGTGCTGATGTGCCCGTGATCAGTATCTCCGGCATCGCCGGCACCGGAAAGACGCTGCTCCTGCTGGATCTGGGCGTGCAGCTGTCCAGAAAGCACCGGGTGCTGTTCATCCATTCCGGGCCGCTTCGCCGTGGGCATATTCTCATCGATCAGCGGCTGAAGCATGTCGATATCATTGGAAAGGGGCAGGCCGCGGCGGCGGATCTGTCCGGATATGACTATCTTCTGATTGACGAAGCGGACTATCTGGAGGAAGACACCTGGGAGGCGCTGCTTGATAAAGCCTCGATCCGCAGGATCCCGGTCATCCTGGCCTATGATCCCCATGAGCTTCTGACAGGCAGCCCGGCTGTGAAGAGCGCCGCACAGTCATCCCCAGAGAGCACCACGCAATCGTCCCCATCCGCCAGGTTTGCGCCCGTGAGCACACTGCAGCTGGCTTTCAGCGGCAATGTCCGGATCAACCGCCCGGTCTACTCATTTCTTCGCACCCTGCTTCGGCCGGCTGACCGCTCCGGCAGGGCTGACTACAGCTGTATCGATGTCGTGTACGCGAATGACAGGACGGAGAGGAGGCTTCTGGAGGAGTATTACAAGAAGAAGGGCTACGTGTATGTGAGCATGGCAGGCGGGGATGAAAATGAAGAAGCGGTCATCGCCCGCGAATATGACAAGGTCTTCATGGTCCTGGACGATCATTTTTATTATGACAGGGAGCAACATCTGAGATGCAGCGAAAATGAAGAGGAAGCCCTGCGCCTTCTGTATGAGGGCCTCTCCCGGACCCGGGAGAATCTGTGCCTGCTTGTCTGCGGCAATATTGAACTGTTTGAAAAGGTGCTGTCTGTGAAGCTGGGCAGCCTGTAATATTAAGAGGCGAGATATCAGACTCTTTCTTAAAGATTTCGTAACTTCTGGACAATTATACACGGCAGGCAGTATACTGTATCTGCTAGAGCTTCCGTAAAAGGGCAGCTCCTGGAACAGTATAAATATTAATAAGAGAAGGAGGAAATCAATGATCAAAAAGACTTTATTTGCGGCTGTCGTCGCAGCTGCCGCTCTGTGCATGGCAATTCCCGCCGCCGCGGAACCGCAGGTATTTACCACCAGTGACGGTGTGCTCTCCATCGAACTTCCGGATGAGAACTGGAAGGAGATGGCAGATCCGGCAAAGTGGGTATCCTTCAGTGACGGTGCGAACCTGATCACACTGGAGCATCTGTCCAACGGTGAGACACTTCCGGACATCGCCATCGCGGATGACCATTATGTCAATGTCTACCAGGCCATCGCCTCCACGCAGAATGAGGTGTTCATCATCACCGGCTCTGTTGTGGATTCCGCCAAGATCACTGACGTATGCAACGCGATCATGTCCGTCAAGGTCCTTAAGTATGATACGAAGCTGGCTGTGAAGAAGCAGCAGCAGGATACTTCCGCAGGCTACACCATCGTAGCGATGGATGCCACCATGTACGCGACCGCAGGCGTGAACGTCAGAGCGGGCTATTCCACCAACGATCAGATCCTGGGCGGAATCGGAACGGGCACCAGCGTGCATGTCACCGGCAAGGTCCAGAAGGATGGAGCAGACCTCGGATGGTATCAGGTATCCTACAACAACGGCACCGGATACATCAGCGCAAGCTTCCTGTCCGACAAGGCTCCGGCGGCAGCTTCAGGCAACAGCAATGCTTCAGGCTCTGTGCAGTTCACCGGCGAGGCCCGCACGATTTACGCAAGTGACGGAAGCGCAGTCACGATCTACAAGAGAACAGACGGCAAGTGGTCAGATTCCCAGGGCCTGCCCTATACCCAGATACTGGATTATGAATTCCAGCAGGACAGAGACGGCATCACCTACACCACCAACAAGCCGCAGACCGGAAACTCCAACACTCCGCTGGCAAGCGGCTTCACCGCATACTGGCCCAACAGCAATGCCACGACTCTGACGCCCTACAGCGACGGATACTACTACTCTTCAGACTGGGTACGCTACACCGACAATCAGGACGGAAGCTACTCCGGCGTAGACGGATCGACCCTGTACGACTACGATCCGATCTCCGGCTCTCCGGACGATGCTTATGAAGGGGATTATTGATCCGGCAGCTCAACCGATCACCACGGGTCCGTGAATCACAGCACGGATCCATGAATTACAACATGAATCAGAAAACGCTCAGCCACGGCTGAGCGTTTTCTATTCTGTATTCTCTGGTTCTGTACTCCGGCTGCAGCGCCGTTTTCTGTTCCTGCGCTTAATCTCCGGCTGTATTCAGTTCCACCCTCTTGAGGTGATAGCGCGAGACAAGCTCCATACCGTAGTCAACATCCAGATCCAGCTTCTCTATGGAATGAGTGTCTGTGTTGATGATCACCCGGATGTCCCTGCCTGAAGCCATCTCCCAGAACTCTTCGCGCGGGTAGATAATGCTGCCATGTCCCCGCTCTCTGGTTTTCCATATCCCGCTGGTGTTGATC
>CACXAT010000037.1 GCA_902765725.1 uncultured Lachnospiraceae bacterium
GAAGCCACATCCAGCGTGATGTGGATCTTCCCGTCGCTGCTCCTGTCGGTGGTCAGGACTCCCAGTTCAAGAGCGTTCAGCGCTGATCTCGCGTCGCCGTTGGACACGTCGGCCAGGAACCGCTTCGCATCCTCCTCCAGAACAGCATCAAAGGCGCCCATGCCCCGCTCCCGGTCTGATGCCGCACGTTCCAGCAGGGTCTCGATATCCTGCACAGTGAGCGGATGCAGTTCAAAGATGACCGATCTGGACAGAAGCGCTCCGTTTACTTCAAAATACGGATTCTCTGTCGTGGCGCCGATCAGGATGACGGTCCCGTCCTCCACGAAGGGAAGCAGGTAATCCTGCTGGGCCTTGTTGAACCTGTGGATCTCATCTATGAACAGGATGGTCTTGCGGCCGTACATGCCCAGCTCTTCCTTCGCCCGCTGTACCACTTCCTCCATGTCCTTTTTGCCGGAAGCGGTGGCGTTGATCTGCCTGAAACCGGCAGACGTCGTATTCGCGATGACCTGGGCAAGAGTTGTCTTCCCGGTCCCCGGAGGTCCGTAGAAGATCACGGACGTCAGCTTATCGGCGCGGATCACACGCTCCAGCATGCGTCCCTTTCCTATGATATGCTGCTGTCCGACCACTTCCTCAAGGGTCCTGGGCCTCATCCTCGAAGCCAGCGGCGCGCCGGTCTCTTTCTTCATGCCGGCGGCATACTCAAACAGATCCATCTTTCTCCTCTGTCTCATCCAGTCCGGCACTGATCTCATTGAGTCTCTTCAGCCGGTCCGCGGCAGTCGGAAGGTGCTGCGGGTCTTTTGGGACGACCTTCTCCTCTGCCACCTCTTCCTTCGGTACTTCTTCCTCTTCCTCGTCCGGGCCGTAGTAGATCTCTCTCTGCTTCCTTGCCCAGATCACGCTGACCAGATATACAAGCGCACCGTACATGGTCTGATTCTGCATGGACATCAGGAACCACCCAAGTCCGATATTGCCCAGCAGTCCCAGGCCGGCCATCTTCAGGAATGCGTTCACCTTCCTGTCACTTCTGCCTGCAAGTGCCCTGCACAGAAACGCAGGGGCAACGTCGATCAGGAACCAGTTGCAGAACAGGAAGATCACGACGATCACATAATAGGCCGTTGAAAACTCTCTCTTGTTCACGATCGACCAGACGGCAAAAGCCAGCACCAGTCCGGCGAGGATCAGGATCGCGGCCCTCAGTCTGGTGAGGATCCTGTTCTCCTCCTGTGCGCTCAGAGGCTCCATATTTCTCAGCTTATCCAGCATATCATCCGCTCCTTACTGTGACGAAACTCCAATACACTTCAGAAATAATATCAGTTTAGGTCCGCATTGACAAGCATGGTAATAAAAGCCTATAATCTGGTTCTGTCCGAAAAACCGATGCATGTTCATTTGGAAAGAGTGTTACGCCATGGCAAGTCTGCTTCCCAATAATCCCATGATGCTCCTCAGTGTGGTCAATACACAGCTGAGAGACGAATTCCCGAACCTGGACGAGTTATGCGCCTTTTTCAACGCCGACAGGGAGGATATCGAGGAGAAGCTGTCCGCCATTGATTACACCTATGATCCGGATCTGAACAAGTTTGTATAAAATAACAATGCCATATGCGCAGTAAGGTGCCCGCAGGATTTCCTGCGGGCACCTTTTATGATTCCTTCAATTCAGCTTATGCTGCGGGATCCGTCTCCTCCACATTCTCACGTGAAGATTCAGTGGAAGCCTCTCCGCTGGTAAGCTTGTCAATGTATTCCTGCGGTACGCCTGCGTCCGCAAGCTTTTCGATCATTCTGGTCACCTTGGCGCCTCTCATGTATGCTGCAAGGCTCTCCTGGTCCGTGACCTCGACCGCCTCGGAGGTGTCGATCGTATCAAGCTCGATCTCATCGAGGGCATACAGGTCTGTAGTCACTGTGCACCACAGATCGTCATTGATGTACACATCCTCAACCTTGCTTCCCTCTTCCGATTCATAGAGGTCGCAGGAGACTGTCTTCTCGCCCATCGCAAAGGTTACTTTGCCCTCAAGGTTGCCTTCCTGAAGCTTTGCAAGGTCCAGATTCTCGATCCGGAAGACCGGCACGGAAGCTCCGTTTACATTGAGGCTGATGGTCTCGTTGAGCAGCTGCTGATCCGCGGATCCCTGGATGACCAGGCCGCTGACCGAGTTCGTATCAAGTCCCATGGCGCTGGCAAGGACCGGACCCAGTTTAAACTCGACCGCATGATCCGTTCCGTTCACGACCTTGCTGACGCTGAACAGATCTGCCGTCACGCCGCTCGTCTCGATCATCAGACCAAGGCTTGCAGGCTGTCCCTGATTGTCCGTGCCCAGAGTCAGCGCGCATCCGAAGGCTCCGGAGAAATCAGACTCAGCCATCTGTGCGATCTGCGGCTGGATCAGAGAATAGATATCCGCTCCGGACAGCTGAATGTCTGTGCCGCTCTGCTTCAGTGCGATCGAGATCAGATGGTTCACAAGGTCACTGTCCAGTGCCTGCTTCAGAACCTGATCCTCTGACAGAAGCTGCAGCAGCTCCGGCAGCATTACCTTCATGTCTTCGGCAGAGATCTTATAGGTCACAGTGCTGGTCTCCGCAGACAGGGTACCGGCGGTAACGGAAGCGATCCCCTGCTCAGAGGTGATGTGGCTTCCCAGCGTTCCGGCATAGCCGATAATGGACTGCTGGATCATTTCAGGCGGAATCGACTTGACGAAGTCACCCAGTTCTGTCAGCAGCGTTCCCACTTCCTCCAGCACTTCCGGCGGGATCTGGACGGATGACGATCCGCTGCCGCTGTCACTGCCGGAATTCTGATTGAAGGGAAGCGCCATGGGCTTATCCAGCAGTTCCGGGCACAATGCGTAGAGCACACTCTCCTGCGCATTGTAGGACAGCTGCAGATGATACAGCTCAGTGTCATTAAACAGCAGGGTCAGCTCAGCGTCTTCTCCGCCGCTTTCGTTCCGGTCTGCCTGACCAAGCAGCTCCAGACTCTCGATCCAGGCCATGTCATCTGCGTAGTTCGCGTACTCTGAGATCGCGGCGCGCAGAGGCTCTTCTGCCTGAATGTGGATATATCCCTCATAGGCACCCTGAACCTGCTGCATCGCGGAATCGATCGCTTCTCCCGAAGAAGCTGCAATCGCCCCCAGGTCCACTTCCGTTTCCTGCGCCATAGCAGCCGGCGCCGCGGCCATCATAACTGCAAGCGATACAGCCGCAGCCTGGCGCAGCATATGTTTCCTCTTAATCATAGTATATACCTCCTCTTGCTGCTCTATTCTGTAGATAGACAGCCGATGTCATACAGCATGTTATATTAGTTGCTGTGAGCACAATATACCAAAAACATTACTTTCGCGCAATCATGTAATGTGGTACAGTGATACTGACCAGAATGACTCAGGCATATACTCTTGCTAACAGATGAAAGGTGCTTCATGAAAATCAAGGTAGACGGGATCAGAAAACAATACCGCAGGGCCCAGGTCCTCTCCGGTGTCAGTCTGGAAGCCGGACAGGGAATGATGGTCGGCATCCTCGGACAGAACGGATGCGGAAAGTCGACGCTCCTGTCGATTCTCGCAGGTATTCTGCGCGCGGACAGCGGCGCCTTCCTGTACGAAGATGACCAGGGAAAGTCCTCGGATCTGCTGAGGAACCGGATCCTCTCTTCCCGCCTGATCGGCTATGTCCCCCAGTCAACTCCTCTTCTGGAGGAGCTCACCGCGCTGGACAATCTCCGTCTCTGGTATACCGGCGGCCGCCACGTACTGAAAAAGGAACTGGAGGAAGGGATCCTTGCCGAGCTTCAGATCACCGGCTTTCTTGAAAAAAAGGTCCGGAATCTGTCCGGCGGCATGAAAAAAAGGCTGTCCATTGCCTGTGCCCTTGCTCACCATCCCTCCGTCCTTCTTCTCGATGAGCCCGGAGCCGCCCTGGATCTGACCGCAAAAGAGCTGATCATCCGTTATCTCCAGCTGTTCTGCGACAACGGAGGCATCGTACTGATCGCCACCCATGAGAAGGCAGAGATCGAAGCCTGCAGCCGGACCTATATCCTGAAAAACGGAACCGCATGCGAGTATCAGTTCGACAACGATATGGAGAAGCTTGCATCACAGCTGAATTAGGAGTACCCATAGCGAAATGACCCGTTTCTTAACATATACATGGCTGCGTATCAAGGCAGTAATGAAAGTATATCCTTCCATGTGCGTCATGACACTGCTTCTGTGCCTGTCGCTGGGAGGAATGCTGTATATGCAGTCTTCATTTACCGAGGATCTGACCTCGTCAGACGGGGATGAGAGGATCAGTATCGGTGTCGTGGGGATCGCCACCTCCGGATATCTGGATACTGCTTTCTCCATGCTGAAGAATTTTGATTCCTCCTCTGAAGAAGTGAAGTTCGTGCCATGCAAGGACCGGAGCAGTGCCGTCAAGAAGATCCGCTCCGGTGAGGTTTATGCCGCCATTGTGATCCCTGAGGGTCTTGTAGATACACTTCTGTCAGGCGACACAGGTAAAATGACGCTCCTGCTCCCCGCAAGTGACAGCGGCATCGTGGTCCTCCTGATCAAGGAGCTGTCCGATGCGGTCTCTTCCATAATCTCATCCATGAACAGAGGCTCCGAGGTGCTGGCGGATTATTACTACAGCAACGGGACGACCGACCCGGAAACCATTGCCAATGCCCAGACGGACCTTCTGCTGACATCGCTTCAGAACATGCTGCACAGAAACCGGATGTTCAAGTTGAAATATGTCAGGGAGTCTGACCAGCTCTCCATCGAGAGCTTCTACCTGATCTCGATGGTCTTCCTTCTCATACTCCTTCTTGGAATCATGTGCGCCGCATCCTACGTCCGCTCCGACCATACGCTGGGCCGGCTTCTGAGAGTTCACCATCTGGGTTCCGGACTGCAGGTGCTTGGCGAGTATATCAGCCTGGCGGCTCTCCTGGCCGCAGTCTGCGTACTCTTCATCCCTCTGATCGCCGTGGCGCTGAGCCGGATGCCGATCCCGTTCTCCGCATTCGGAGTAACCGGAAACAGGCTGATCCATGGATTCCTCCTGTACAGCCCTCATTTTATCCCGGTCATCCTGCTGGCATGTGCCATCGATATCCTGCTCTATGAGATCTCCCCAAACCTGATCACCGGTGTTCTGATGCAGTTCCTGGTGATGATCTCCCTGGCCTATGCCTCGGGCGTCTTCTATACCGTACAGACCATGCCGGGAAGTCTGAAGAAGATCTCATCCGTCCTGCCCACCGGGCAGGCTCTGAGGTATCTTCAGCTGTCCGCCAGGAACCGGTCCTCCTATACCAGTCAGCTGGTCTGCACCTGTGTGTGGACAGTGATCCTTGTGTCCGTGACGATCCTGATCCGGCGCAGGAAACTGACATCGAAGGGAGGTGCCTGATGAAGCAGATCCGCCATATCCTTACCCAGGCCTTCCTGCTCAACAAAAGGATTCTCAAGCAGCCGGTATTCCTGATCCTGCTTGGGCTCATTCCGCTTCTGATGCTGGGCGTGAATCTGGTCTCCAGACAGACCGGCAGTCTCGTAACCGCCGCCGTCGCCCCCGGAAGCGCCGATGACAGTTCAGCCCTTGCCCTGATCAGCGCCCTGGAGCGCAGTCACTCCCCCGCTGTACGGTACATCTCCTTCAAGAACGCGAAGGCGGTCAAAAAGGCCGTCGAATCAGGAGAAGCCAGACTCGGGATCGTTTTCCCCAAAGATCTGGATGAACTCTTCGCCGCATACGGTGCCCAGGAGACAGCCAGTCTTGACGCAGGCGCCCTTGCCATGCTCAGCTCGCTGTTCGGAAGCGGCTCCAACGATATGAAGGAGCACCGGATCACCTGCTATACCGCAACGAATGACATCGTCGCAAAGCTTACCAGAGAACAGCTCTTTGGCAGAATGTACCGGGATATGGAGACCGCAGTCGTCAAGGTATGGCTTCGTTCCCATCCCGAGATCGGCAGCTATACGGATACACAGAGAGATGAATTCGCCGAGCAGGTCCGCAGCGAGGATGCTGTGGATTACAGCTTCTTTGAACTGCAGTACCTGGACGGAGAGACGATCACGGATGAGGAAGCCGGCAGGTACATCGCGTCACCGATGCGCGGGCTTCTGGCAGTCCTCCTCACTCTGACAGCCCTGGCAGCCGTTCTCTATCTGTGTGACGATATCCGCAAAGGCCGGTTCATATGGATCAGCCCGCCGAAGAAGCCCCTGTTCTATCTTGGGTGCATTCTTCTTCCCATCGGTGATCTGGGCCTTGCCGCCTACGCTGCCCTGTATCTGAGCGGGAACTTTACCTCCTGGCGCAAGGAGCTCCCCGCCATGCTGCTGTTCGGGCTGTGCGCGGCAGGATTCGCGAACCTGCTGAGGGTTCTGCTTCGCAGGATGAATCTGATCGCGGCCTGTGTTCCGATCATCCTGTGTGCCTGCCTGTTCCTGACACCGGTATTCGTAGATCTGGTGATTCTGGAGCCGGTGCAGATGCTCCTGCCCACCTATCTCTATCTGAAGTCCATCCACTCGGTTCAGCCTCTGTGGATGATGGCCGTATACGCAGCTGTGACAGCCGCCCTCGGGCTTATTCTCGGAAGGGGGCAGTCCGGCTGATCACACATAGCATATACCCGGGAGAATAATCTATGGAATTCAAACAGCTTCAGTCCTTCGTCGAAGTCGTACGCAATCTCAGCTTTACCAAGGCGTCCAGGGAGCTGTACATCTCCCAGCCTACCGTCAGCATGCACATCCACCAGCTGGAATCCGAGCTGGGGGTTCAGCTGATCATCCGGACGACCAAAAGTATAGAGGTGACTCCCATCGGAAGACACCTCTATGAATATGCCGTCAATATCCTGTCCATGCGCGACCGCATGGTGGCCAACTGCTCCATGAAGAACCGGCATATCCTCTCCCTTGGCGCGTCCACGATCCCCTCCGCCTATCTGCTCCCCAGACTGCTGCCTTCCTTTGCGGAAAAGTATCCGGAGTCCTATTTTGTCATCCACCAGTCAGACAGTACCGGCGTCATGGACGGACTCATGGACGGAATCTATGACCTGGGCATCATCGGCATGGAGCCTTCCGCAGAATCACTGTCCAGTGAGCTGCTGTGCACGGACCACATTATCCTGATCACTCCTGTAAATGAACATTTTCTTGCTCTGAAGGAAGCGGATGCCGATGTCTTCAGTATTCTGAAATCCGAGCCGGTCATTCTGCGTGAATCAGGAAGCGGAAGCGGGAAAAAGGCGGATGAGATCCTCATTCACGCCGGCCTCACGGAGCAGCAGCTCCAGGTGACGGCCCGCGCCAATGACCAGGAAGCGATCAAGAATATGGTTGCCGGAGGACTGGGCGTGTCCATGATCTCCCGCCTCGCCGCGGAGGATTATCTGGAAGCCAGACGCCTGATCTCATTTGAATTTCCCAAAACAGTATCATCCCGCAGTCTGTACCTGGTCTACCGTACCGGGCACATCATGCAGGATGATCTCAAAAACTTTATTCAGTTCATTAAATCACAGGTGTGACCACTCTCTGTATTTTCTTCCGGTCCCGGCGTAGCTCTTCATATAGAAGTTGCCCCTGCCGCCGTGTTCCATGGATGCGTCGAATACATACCAGGTCCCGTTGACCTTGATCTTCGTCCAGGAGTGGAGATCCCAGTATCCTTCCAGGTACAGCAGCTCTCCGGCGATTGCCTTGACCTCCGTGAATCCGATGTAGCGCGCCATATAGGCCAGAGCCGCGGCGAAGTTGTAGCAGACTCCGCTGTGCGTCGTCAGCATCTCATAGCCGTAGGTCAGTCTCCAGGAAGAAGCGTAGCTGAACGGACGCTTCGTCACATACCGGAAGCTGGAGCTGCACAGATACTCATACACTCTGCGCAGTTTCTGCAGCTTGGTCATGGAGTTATTGCACAGACTCTTGACCGTCTTCCTGGTTAGCTTGAACATCCGGGTCGAGCTGGCGTTCATCGCTCCGTTGCCCGTCACATAATAGTCCTGCACCCAGCAGTTCTTCAGGATCCTGCCATTGTCACAGTAGCAGAAGCCGCGGTTTTTGATCTTGACCCAGCCATTGAGGGCTCTTCCGATCACGCCGATCTTTCCGGTCTTCTTGAAATAGTATTCAACCTTCTTGATCTTGACGATGCCGGTCCGAAGCTGTCCGCGTCCGGACCCCTTTTTCCGGAAATAGTAATAATAGCCGTTTATCTTCTGCTTTCCGACCACCCTCTGGTGGCTGGAATTGTAATAATAGATCGCGCCGTTCTCTTTGACCCAGCCGGTCTGCTGCGTTTCATCCGCCAGTACTGCGTGCGTCTCTCCGATCACGGCAGGCGTGAGCAGAAGCATCACGGCGGCGATCATGCACAATAAAAACTTTTTCATACTTACCCCCCAGATCACTGTGTGAGAATTGTCCACCTCTTTAATGATAGCACCCGCAGTGCATTTTGTCAGCGATTTCATATTTATCCATTTTCATATCTCTCGAACAGATCCGGTCTTCTCTCCCTTGTGATCCGCAGTGCCTCCGACTTCCGGAAGGCCTCGATCCTGGCATGATCTCCGGACAGCAGTACCTCGGGGATCCGCTCTCCCCTCCAGTCTGATGGCTTCGTATACTGGGGATGTTCCAGCAGGCCGCCCTCAAAGGATTCCTCCTGCGTTGCCTGAGCCCGAAGAACGCCCGGCAGCAGCCGGATCACCGAATCCATCACCACCTTCGCCGGGAGCTCGCCGCCCGTCAGCACATAGTCGCCGATGGTATAGATCCCGTCCGCATGATCCAGGATCCTCTCATCCAGTCCTTCATAGTGCCCGCAGATCAGAATCAAATGCTCCAGAGACGCAAACTCATGGGCCGTCTTCTGCGTGTACTTTCTGCCCGAGGGAGTCATGACAGCCGCATAGCTGCCCGGTGTCCTGACACTCTCCAGCGCATCCAGGACAGGACCGCACCGCATGACCATGCCGGCGCCTCCCCCATATGGATCGTCATCGATATGGCGGAAGCTCCCCCCTGCGAATTCCCTGATATCCGTGATCTCGATCTGCACTATATTGCGCGAAAGAGCCCGCGCGATCACAGGCTCTTTCAGAAAGTCCCCGAACATTTCAGGGAATATGGTTAAAACTGTTATTTTCATCTCTGTATTATCTCAGGAAACCGTTGATGATCTGTTCCTCTGCCTCCGCCTGGGTCAGTCCCAGCGACATCAGCTTGGTGAGCTGTTCTCCGGCGATCTTACCGATGGCAGCCTCATGGATCAGTGCAGCTTCCGTGCTGTTTGCCTCAAGGGACGGAACAGCCAGGATACGTCCGTTATCCATGATAATGGAATCGCACTCGGTGTGTCCGCTGCAGGCGGCATTGCCGACGATCTTCAGATCAAGCTTCTGATAGGAATGGTCTCTGGCAACGCCTCTCGAGACGATATCCGCGCTGGATCCGTCGCCGTTCAGACTGACTTCATAGTCACTGACCGCTTCCTGAACGCCATGGGTCATCAGACGCTCCCTCACGACCAGATGGCAGTCGGCGCCAAGCTCCGCCACCGTCTTTCTCTCGGTAGAGTCCACGCCCTTGATCTGCACCATCTCCATCTCCATGGAGCTTCCGTCATCCATATAGACTTCCGTCACCGGATTGAGAATGCGCTTGCCCTCACCGTCTCCGGAGCCATAGTGCTTTTCCACATATTTTACTTTTGAATTCTTTCCGACCCAGAAGCGGTGGATTCCGTCGTGTTCAGAATCCTGCCTTCCGCAGTTGTCGATGCCGCAGCCTGCAATGATCAGGACGTCGCAGTCATCTCCCACATGGAAATCGTTGTAGACCGTTTCTGTCAGGCCGCTTGCGCTCAGCACCACCGGGATATGGATGCTCTCATTCTTCGTCCCGTCCTTCACCGTAATCTCAAGTCCGCTCCCGTCCTCTTTTGATTCGATGTCTATGGTGGCAGTGCTCTGTCTTCCGACGGAGGTTCCGTTTGCCCTCAGGTTGTAGGCCCCTGTCGGTACATCATGGAGGCCGGCCACCTCATCCAGGAGTCTCTTCTGTATCTCATCCATCTGCAGCATCTCAAGACACCTCCTGTCCGTTCAGTCTGGCACATGCGTCCACCGCGGAGTCTGTTCCCAGGATCCTGGGAAGTACCTCATCCCGGCTGCCCTGGCGCTCGATCCTGCCGCCGCTCAGCACGATGATCTCATCCGCGATATTCAGGATCCTCTCCTGGTGCGAGATCACGAGGATCGCACTGTCCCTGGTCTCTGTCTGCATCTTCTCGAAGATCCGGACCAGATTCTGGAAGCTCCACAGATCGATGCCCGCTTCAGGCTCGTCAAAAACCGACAGGCGGGTCTTTCTTGCCAGTACCGTAGCGATCTCGATTCTCTTCAGCTCGCCGCCTGAAAGAGACCCATTGACGTCGCGCTCGATATAATCCTTGGCACACAGTCCCACCTCCGAGAGATAGGAGCAGGCCTCCTTGATCGTGATCTTCTGTCCGGAAGCGATCTTCAGCAGGTCAAATACACGGATTCCCTTGAACTTCACCGGCTGCTGAAACGCATAGCCGATTCCCAGCTTGGCTCTCTCGGTAATTCCAAGGTCGGTGATATCTGTTCCGTCCAGAAGAATCTGCCCTTCCGAGGGCGTCTCTATTCCGGCGATCAGCTTTGCGACAGTTGATTTGCCGCCGCCATTCGGTCCGGTAATCACAACAAACTTTCCATCATCCACGGTCATGCTCAGGTTGCGGACGATCTCTTTCTCCCCGTCGTCCCCGTCAACCGCAAATGAAACATTCCTCAATTCGAGCATTGCAGCTCCTCCTTGTCCATGCCCCAGGGCAGTCTTTTCCGTTCCAGTCCCTTATCAGGTCTGAAGACCATCACATATCTTATCGTTTTCCATGCGAAGAATCAAGGACATTTCGCACCGGCGCCGGCACACCCAGGCCGCGGGCGGACTGATCCGGGATCATTTTCTGCCCCTGCGCCGAAGCTCCCCCAGAGCCTCCTTCAGCTTCTGCCCGGCATGCAGAGAATAGCGATAGACCTTTCCAGGCCGGAAGGACCGGATATTCTTCATGATGTGCTTCTGTCTCACATTAAGGCCGGAAGCCGCGCTGACCAGTCTGGTCCTGAACTCCTCCTCCAGTCCCTTTACCTTCGCGCCGACCTGCTGCGGCGTTCCCGCAACGGCAGTATAGAGATTCTCCGCGCGGATGTTGAATTCATTTTCGACATTCTCGATCCGCTGGAGCAGGCTGTTCAGCTCTGCCTCCGTCAGGGCAAGGTCCGCGGCAAACAGGGCCGTCAGGATCAGGGACGCTGTCTCCCACGCAAGCGGCGGGATCCGGCTGGCGGTTGTTTCAAATACCGGCAGGATATACCGTGTGATCACCACGCCTCCTGCGCCAAAACTCAGGGTGACCGGCAGGCAGATTCTTCCGTTCAGGTTCAGCGGAAGGTTGGCATAATCCCACCACCTTGCATGGAACCTCTTCTCCAGGTACCAGCTGGTCACATATTCAGCCACCGCGCTTCCTGCCGCACAGATCAGAAATACCTGCCAGACCGGTGTTTGCTCGTCCAGCAGACCGCGCCCCCAGCGGCCCAGCATCTGCAGCGCCAGGATACAGAAGCCATAGATGGGACAGACCGGTCCGAACAAAAAGCCCCTGCTCGAAAAATGGCCATTCTGGATGGTACAATATATGGTCTCCCAGACCCATCCCAGAAAGCTGTAGAAAATAAACAAAACCAGTAGTTCAGAAACAATCATGCAATCTCTCCAACACTGTCTGAATCGAAATGTCCATACAGGCAGTCACGTTCCCTGTATAAGATCCCGCACCACTTCCGAAGCCAGGGCCAGTCCGGCTGCAGAGGGTACGAAGGCTATGCTTCCGGGGATCACCTTCTTCCCGGAAGCGTCCCGGATCTGCTCTTCCGGCACTGTGGGTTCTTCCGGCGACCAGACCACCTTCAGGTCCTGAATGCCGCGCTTCCTGCACTCTCTGCGCATCACCTTCGCCAGGGGACAGACGGATGTCCTGTAGAGATCTGAAACGCGGAACAGGGTGGGATCTGTCTTATTGCCGGCTCCCATGCTGCTGATCACCGGAACACCGCACTGCTTTGCTCTCTGTATGATCTCCAGCTTCGCAGTGACGGTATCCACCGCATCCACCACATAGGAATAGGACGAGAAGTCAAATTCATCCGCATTCTCCGGCAGATAGAAACAGCACCTGGCTTCCACCTTTGCGCCGGGATTGATATCCGCGATCCGCTCCGCCATCACATCGACTTTATTTCTCCCGATAGTACTGTGGAGTGCTATGATCTGACGGTTCAGGTTTGTCAGAGAAACCGTGTCATGATCTACCAGTACCAGCGAGCCTACCCCGCATCTTGCCAGTGCCTCTGCAACATAGCCTCCGACACCGCCGATCCCGAAGATGGCCACCTTCGCGGCGTGCAGCCGCTCCATGGCCTCCCCGCCCAGCAGCAGGCGCGTACGCTCAAACTGATCTTCCTGAAACTGTACTCCTGTCCTCTCCATACAGATATTTCCTCTCTGATCCATAAAACCTTCGCCCCGGCGGCGCACTTTGCACAGTATAACACAAAAGAAAGCCTCTGGCATCGTCTGCGGCGATGTCAGAGGCTTTCTGCAGTTACAGCTCACAGGTCAGCCTCTGTCAATTGCACAGAGTTCTGTGGGCACAGATGAAAACCATAGGCAGCCGACTGAGCTTTGCAAGTTGCTGCAGCCGCGGAAGCGACCACGCATCTATAGGAGCTGCGGCTGCAATGCAACCGCCGCAAAGCGAAGGCAGGCAACGTGTTTTCACTGTGCACACAAACTCGAAGCAATGTTGGCTGACCTGTGAGCTGTAACGCGTTGTAGAGTATCTCCTGCCGGAATCTGTCTCAGGGGATCAGATCATATTTCACCAGGTCCATGGAGACAGCTCCCTGGGCGGAGAATGTGAGCCGCTGCGCACCCATGTCCGTGTAGAGGTTGGCTGTTATCGTCTGCGAGCCGCCGTTCAGGAAGGCTTCGGCGCTGAAGCGGTCCAGGACCAGACGGATCGAGACCTCCCCGTTCTCGGAAGGAACCATAGCTCTTCTCTGGTGGATGATCGCCCTGCGGGATCCTGAGAACTTCCTGTCGATCTTCATGATCTGATCTCTGGGATGATAGCTCAGCATCGTGTAGTATCGGCCGCCTGCCGCAAACTTGATGGTGAACTTCTCATAGGGCTGCTCCGGATCCGCGGACCTGAGACGGATCTCAAGGTCTATCATTCTTCCCCGGACTCCATCCAGCTCCATCTCTCCGCTCACGTATACATTCTCAAAACTGATCCGGTTCTTCCGGATCGCATCCAGCTCGCGGACCGGCCACTGATACAGTCTGCCGTTTCTCACCGACAGTTCCCTCGGGACCGTCATCTGACCAAACCATGAAGTCGGATCCAGGCGGTATCCGGGAGTCGTATCCCAGTTCTGCATCCACGCCATCATGACCCGTCTCCCATCCGGGGTCACGATCGTCTGTGTCGCATAGAAATCGATGCCGTAATCAATCGACTGGTCATGCTGAGGGGTGAATATCTGCGCTGACTCATCGTAGTCACCGATCAGGCACAGCGTCCCGTTTCCGTTATGGTATTCGAATCCCTCCGGAAGCATGTCCATGGGGCTGCACAGAAGGACCCACTTCTCTCCCAGCCTGAACAGATCCGGGCACTCCCATACCTTGCCGAACCTCTCATTATTCTTGATCACGGTCTTTCCGGCGCTCCAGTGGATCCCGTCCTCACTCGTGAACCGCACGATCCTCGCGTCGCGGTTCGGTGTGCCGCAGCAGGTAACGATCCGGTAGGTCCCGTCCTCTGCGACTGAGATGCTGGGATCCCTGAAGTCATAGGGACTGCAGTCCCCGGGCAGATCCTCCTTCGTCAGGATCGGATTGCCCTCATACTTCTCATAGTGCTCCCCGTCTCCGAAAGCCAGACACTGATGCTGGATATCCCGGATGCTTCCGTCTTCCAGCTTCGTCTGCACCACACCCGTATAGATCAGCATCTGCCTGCCGTCCGGAAGCGTCACAGCGGATCCGGAGAAACAGCCGTTAGCATCATATTCCTCATCCGGCGCCAGGGCCGCGGGAAGATACCGCCAGTGGATCAGATCCTCTGACTCAGCATGTCCCCAGAAGCAGGGGCCCCATACCGTGTTGTACGGATAGTACTGATAGAAAAGATGATACTTCCCTTTGTAAAATGAGAATCCGTTCGGATCATTCATCCATCCCACACGGCTGGAAAGATGAAACGCAGGCCTCTCCTCCGGAGTGATCCGGTCACCCATCCTCTCCTCGTATTCTCTCACTTCAAGTAATTTACTGCTGATCTTCATATTCATTCTCCGCATACAGGACGCGGGTGCAGCGGATGCGTTCAACAGCACCCGACTGCGCCCGCGCAGCATGTTCTTATGCAATTACAATTCCGATATGTCTCTCAGAGCATCAGCCCTTGACAGCACCGGAGGTGACACCTTCTACGATGTACTTCTGCATGACCAGATACAGGATCAGGATCGGCAGCATCGCGAGGATCAGAGCCGCAAGTACGCAGCCCATATCGGAACCGCCCATGGATCCGTAGAAGATCTGGGTCGCGATCGGGATCGTGTACAGAGGCTTGTTGGTCAGGATCAGGCTCGGAAGCAGATAGTCATTCCAGAATGCCATCGCATCGATGATCGCAACGGTTGCGGTCGTCGGCCCAAGCAGCGGATAGACGACCTTCCAGTAGGTCTGCCATCTGGTGCAGCCGTCGATCAGAGCAGCCTCTTCCAGCTCCAGCGGGATATTCGTCTTGATGGCGCCGCTGTACATGAAGGTCGCCATGGACACCGAGAAGCCGGTATGCATCAGGATCAGTGTAAGCCTGTGGTTCAGGACGTTCAGGGTTCCGCCGTAGATCGAAACGATCGGGATCATCAGAACCTGGAACGGAATGACCATGGACGCGATCATCAGAGCGAAGATCAGACGGCAGGCCACCCAGTTATTTCTGGTTACGACAAATGCGCACATCCCGGCGAACAGCAGCGTCAGAACCGTTGCGGAAACCGTGATGATCAGCGAATTGCCGAACACGCCCCAGAAGTTCATCTTTTCCATCGCGGTCGGGAAGTTATCGAAGATAAATCCCTTTCTCGGGCCGACCAGCGACAGCGGGAAGCGGTTGATATCCGTGTTCGCCTTGAACGCGTTGATCACCGACATGATGAACGGGAAGATAAATGCAATAAAGAGAACCAGCAGTACCACCCACATGAACGCGTTTACGATCTTTCTGTGGCGGGCCGCCTTTGCGTTTTCAAGTTCATACATTACGCAGCCACCTCCCCTTTACGTCCGATATAGACCTGTGTGACACCGACGATCGCACAGACAATGAAGAGGATCAGAGCCTCTGCCTGGCCGGTACCGAATGCGCGCTCCGTGAATGCGGTACGATAGACATGCATAGCTGCCATGACCGAAGAGTTGAACGGTCCGCCCTCTGTCAACGTCAGGTTGACATCGTAGACCATGAAGCATCTGGTGATGGTCAGGAAGATACACTGTACGAAGGAAGATCTCATCAGCGGGACGATAACCTTCCAGGTCGCCTGCGACTGTGTGCAGCCATCGATCTGAGCCGCTTCGATCAGGCTCTTGGATACACTCATGAATCCCGCGACATAGATGAGCATCATGTAGCCGGCATACTGCCAGACCGCAACGATGATCATGCAAGCCATGGCGCCGGACGGTGTGCCCAGCCATGAATTCTTCAGGAATCCGATATTCAGATTCTCACCGATCGCTACAAATGCACTGTTGAAGACGAACTTCCATACATAACCAAGGACGATACCGCCGATCAGGTTCGGAATGAAGAAGCCTGCACGGAAGAAGTTCTGTCCCTTGATTCCTCTGGTGACCATGTAGGCCAGAAGGAATGCAACTACGTTGACCAGTATGACTGCGATCGCTGAATAGATCAGCGTTCTGCCCATAGCGACCCAGAATGCCTTGTCGCCGAATGCGGTGATATAGTTCGTAAGCCCTACGAAAGGCTTCGATTTTGAGATGCCGTCCCAGCTGGTGAAGGTCAGATAGAAACCATAGATCAGCGGGATGACAACAACTCCGCAGAACAGAAGTGTCGCAGGACCGGCGAACATGAGATACTGTCTGATCTTGTAAGACATTGTATTACGTTTCATGTCAGTCTCCCTACTATACATAAGAGCAGGAAGGGGATACCGGTACCTGCCGATACCCCCTTCCCAGTATCAATTCTACAAAACTCGTTCAGTCGTGATCAGTGCTCGATCGGGGTAGCGCCCTTCCAGTACTCGGTCAGCTCATCTGCCAGACCCTGTCTGTCGATCTCGCCGCCAAGATACTTCTGCATGGAAGCGCCAGCCTTGGTAATGTGATCATCCGGGAAGAAGTTGTAGTTCGGGATCAGATTGCCTGCATCCGCATAAGCCTTGACAGAGACGGAAAGCGGATCAGAGACATCCAGCGTGTTGCTCTTGTACGGAGATACCAGAGCGCAGGTGTTGGATACGAAATCCTGTCCTTCTGCATCCATTGCGAACCAGTTGATGAAATCCTTTGCAGCCTGCTGCTGCTCTTCGGAAACGGAGCTGTCGATGAAGAAGTACTTGGAGCCGCCGCCGACAAGCTTCGTGTTGGAGCCGTCCTCGGTGTTCTGCGGAACCGGCATCATGCCCATCTCGCAGTCAGACTCGGACTGTACGATCAGAGACCAGTCCCAGTTGCCGCCGAACATGAACGCGACATCGCCCCATGCCAGCATATCTTCGGACTTATTGCGGTCTGCGTTGACAGCGCTGTCCTTCGCGTAGTTGTACTCCATCAGGACATCAAAGGTATCCATCAGAGAATTGAACTTCTCGTTGTTGATGATGTCGCCTTCGCCTGCGCACAGAGCCTGGACATAAGCTTCCGGATCTTCCTGCTCCTCGACCCACTGTGCAAGATAGTGAGCAGCCAGAGACCAGTCTTCCTTCATGATAGCAACCGGAGTTTCCATGCCGCCCTCGACCAGCTTGTCAAGGAGTGCCTTGAAGTCATCAAGAGTCGCTACACTTGCCGGATCAAAGTCTTCGCCGGTGATCTCTTCGATCGCAGTCTTGTTGTACATCACGCCGCGAGCCTCAATACAGAACGGAAGAGCTGCAACCTTGCCGTCGATCTCGATGGCATAATCGGTGTCAGCCGCTGCTTCCAGATCTGCCAGATCGATGCCGTGCTCCGGAGTCAGAGAGTAGATATCCTTCGCGTCGACCATGGAAAGGACGTACGGATTGTTGGAGGAATATCTGGTTCCCATGTGGGTGATGACCGGGTCATTGGACATGGCGACTTCCATGTTCACACCCTTCTCCTCGGAATAAACTGCTGCTTCCTCTTCAAACTGGGTCTGGATCTCAGACTTGGAGTTGAAGACGGTGAGGTCTGTTGCTGCAAGGACCGGCGATGCCGTCATAGCCGCTACAGCAAGAGTTGCGATTGCAAAACCTAATTTTCTCATCTGATTTTCCCTCCTAAAGAAAATAGACTGTTTTCAGATAGGACAACTCTATCATTTCGAAGGCTCTATGTCAATCGGTTGACATGTTTAACCACCATGTTTGGTTGATTTTCACAATCATCCGTCTCGTTTTTTGTGCAGAATCACCTTTTCTCGTTTTCAGGTCCTGTCCCTGCCCTGCGTGCAGTTTCTGACGCTGCATTTACATATAAAAAAGCAGGTATTTTGCAATGCAAAACACCTGCAGAATCTCTTATATGTCAGCCCCCCGGCAGCACCTGTCATTCGTCCTGCGCTGTGCGTGTACTTCCCCTGCGGACCAGGTTTACCCTCAGTACAGTCCTTGCAGGAAAGGCTTCGTTCTCCGACGCCCGCCTGATGATATCAATGCAGGTCCGGGCCATCTCCTGCACTGGCTGATGGATAGTCGTCAGATCCGGGGTCGTCAGCTCCGAGACAAACACATCATCGTATCCGACGATCTTCACATCCTCCGGAACCCTTTTTCCTCTGCTGCTCAGCACCCCCAGAAGTTCGGCCGCGATCACGTCAGAGCTTGCGAACACTCCGTCCACATCCGGATACAGATCCATGCATTCATCCAGCTGTGATTTGTACCTCAGGTCTGTGATCCGCTCCTCGCTGCAGCAAAAGAACTGCGTGCGGATCCCTTCATGCCTGGCGCAGGCATCCATAAAACCGTCTCTGCGCACATCCGCCGGCATGGACACTTCACCGATTCCGCTGATGCACAGCAGATTTCGGCAGCCGCACCGGATCAGCTCCTGCGCAGCCAGGATACCGCCCTCGTAGTTATCACACTCAACTCCGGCGTCCGCCTCGTTGAGAAGCCGCTCATAGGCAACCACAGGAAATCCAAGGTTTTTCAGTCTGGCCGTCCGCACCGACCCGGTACACAGGATCAGGCCCGCGACTCTGTTGCTGATACACGCCCTTACGTATTCTTCCTCGCGGTCCACCCTGCCCTGGGAAACAAAGAGCAGCAGATCGTACTCTTCCTGATGCGCTGCGCGCTCCATTGACTCGATCAGCTTCGAGAAATACGGATGGGAGATCGTCGGAACGATCACACCGATCATGCTGCTTCTCTGTTTTGACAGAGAGCGCGCCATCTCATTGGGCTGGTAATTCAGTTTTTTCATGGCGCGGTTAACATTCTGCCTGGTCTCTTCGCTGATATATCCGCGGTTATTGAGAACGCGGGAGACCGTACCGACAGAGAGGCCGGCTTCACGTGCAACATCCTTCAGGGTAGCCATACAAGTTCCTCACTCATGTGAACATGTCAATCGCTAAACCCATGTTAACACTGCTGCCGGTCCCCGTCAATAAAGCATATCGTTATCTGACCTGCGCGGTCAGAGATCCGCCGCTGCAGCCGATCACGATCGTCTGTCCCTGCAGAACACTTCCTTCCAGGATCTTCCTGGCAGCAAGTGTCTCCACATTTTTCTGGATATAACGCCTCAGAGGACGCGCGCCGAAGGCGGGGTCATAGCCGCCTTCCACGACCGACTCACGGGCTTCAGGCGTCAGCTCGATCTTCATCTGCTGGCCTGCCAGTCGCTCATTGAGCTCCCGGATCTGCAGATCCACGATGTGCCCGATGTTGTCCTTCGTCAGAGGATGGAAGAGGATGATCTCATCCAGCCTGTTGAGGAATTCCGGACGGAAATGTGCCTTCAGGTCCGCTTCCACCGCAGCAGAAGCCGCCTGGCTGATCGTACCGTCCTGTGCTATGCCCTCCAGCAGGTACTGTGACCCGATATTGGAGGTCATGATCAGGATCGTATTCTTGAAGTCCACCGTCCTGCCCTGGGAATCGGTGATCCTGCCGTCATCCAGAACCTGCAGCAGGATATTGAACACATCCGGATGAGCCTTCTCGATCTCGTCAAACAGCACGACCGAATAGGGTTTGCGGCGGACGGCCTCCGTGAGCTGGCCGCCTTCGTCATAGCCCACATATCCCGGAGGCGCTCCGATGAGTCTGGACACGGAGAACTTCTCCATATACTCGCTCATATCGATACGGACCATATTGTTCTCATCATCAAACAGATTCTGCGCCAGTGCCTTGGCCAGCTCTGTCTTGCCGACACCGGTCGGCCCCAGGAACAGGAAGGATCCTATGGGCCTCGTCGGATCCTTGATGCCGGCCTTGGAGCGCAGGATGGCTTCCACAGTGCGCTCTACCGCTTCATCCTGCCCCACTACCCTTTCATGGAGCTTATCGCCGAGGGCAAGGATCTTCTGGCGCTCTCCTTCATTCAGCCTGGATACCGGTATTCCGGTCCAGCGGCTGACGACCCTTGCGATCTCTTCCTCCGTCACGGACTCATGGACCAGGGACAGGTCTTTATTTCTGAGGGCAGCCTCCTCACCGGCCAGCTGCTGCTGAAGGCGCGGAAGCTCTCCGTACTGCAGCCTGGCAGCCTCATTCAAATCGCTCTTCTGCTTGGCAGCTTCGATCTGGCGGTTGATCTCCTCAATCTGTTCCCTCAGGGCACTGAGATTGCCGACCGCGTTCTTCTCATTGTCCCACTGTGCCTTTCTGGCCGAAAACTGCTCATTCAGATCCGCCAGTTCCTTCTGCAGATTCTCCAGCCTCTCCTTCGAGGCAGGATCTGTCTCCTTCTTCAGCGCCGTCTCCTCAATCTGAAGCTGCATAATCTTGCGGTTCATCTCATCCAGCTCCGCAGGCATGGAATCCAGCTCCGTCTTGATCTGGGCACAGGCTTCGTCCACAAGGTCGATGGCCTTGTCAGGCAGGAAACGGTCAGAGATATACCGGTGGGAAAGCGTTGCCGCCGCTACCAGGGCACCGTCGGCGATCTTCACTCCATGATAGACCTCATAGCGCTCCTTCAGGCCTCTCAGGATCGAGATCGTGTCCTCCACAGTCGGCTCATCCACCATGACCGGCTGGAATCTTCTGGCCAGCGCGGCATCCTTCTCTATGTACTTCCTGTACTCATCCAGGGTCGTTGCGCCGATGCAGTGCAACTCACCTCTGGCCAGCATCGGCTTGAGCATATTGCCTGCGTCCATCGCGCCGTCTGTCTTGCCGGCACCGACGATCAGATGCAGTTCATCGATAAAGAGCAGGATCTGGCCCTCACTCTTTGAGACCTCCTGCAGGACTGCCTTCAGTCTCTCCTCAAACTCACCCCTGTACTTTGCCCCTGCGACCAGAGCGCCCATATCAAGGGAAAACACCTTCTTATCCTTCAGCGCGTCCGGGACATCGCCCTTTGCGATCCTCTGCGCCAGGCCTTCCACAACCGCCGTCTTGCCGACGCCGGGCTCGCCGATCAGAACGGGGTTATTCTTCGTCTTTCTGGACAGGATCCGGATCACATTGCGGATCTCCTCATCACGGCCGATGATCGGATCCATCTTCTGCTCTCTTGCCTTCTGCACCAGCTCCGTACCATACTTGGCCAGAGAGTCATAGGTATCCTCCGGGCTGTCCGTAGTGACCTTCTGATTCCCCCTGACCGTAGACAGCACCTGGAGAAAGCGGTCTCTGGTAATCCCGAATTCCCTGAGAAATGAACTCATGGAAGGGGACGCATAGTCCAGAATGGCCAGGAACAGATGCTCTACCGAGACATACTCGTCCCCCATCTTCTTCGCTTCATCCTCTGCGTTGATCAGAGACTTGTTCAGATACTGGCCGATAAAAGCCTGCCCTGCCCCCGAAACCTTCGGACGTCTGTTCAGAGCGCTGTCCAGAGCATTTTCAAAATACTCCTTCTGTATCCCCATCTTCTCAATCAGTCTGGCAGTCAGCGAATCCTCCTGATGTACCAGCGCATACAGCAGATGTTCCTGTTCTATTTCCTGATTTCCGTAATCAGAAGCAGTCTTCTCGAGCATATTCACAGCTTCGATGGACTTCTGAGTAAATTTCTGTATATTCATCCTGTTTACCTCCTGTTCCGCACAGGTATCTTGTTCTCCCTGTTCTGAAATCATTTATAGCACGGTTTGTTAGCACTGTAAAGAGGTGAGTGCTAATTTCACACAACATTCAAATTTGAACAAGTGGCAGGCACCTGTTCAAAACTGAACGAGTGACAGGCACTTGTTTAAGACAGGCACTTGTTCAAGATAGAAAAAACCCCGGAATCCTCCGCATCTGCCGGGTGGTGTGCTACCCGTCAAGAGGACAGTGAATAATTAAAAAGTTTTGTGCCGCCAGTCGAGCAATCGGCTGGCGGTATTCTTATGCCGCTGAAT
>CACXAT010000038.1 GCA_902765725.1 uncultured Lachnospiraceae bacterium
AAAGGATATCAGGAATATAGAAAATCAGAAAGAGCGAAAGCACCTCGGTTTTCATAACCCCATCGGTGCCTTTCGCCAGAAAGGCGGATAATAACCATGTACGATATCATCGTGATCGGCGGAGGCCCGGCAGGGCTGACGGCTGCGGTCTATGGCTGCAGGATGGGCAGGAGCGTGCTGCTGCTCGAAAAAGAGGTGTTCGGAGGCCAGATCGTCAATTCTCCCAAGGTGGAGAATATTCCCGGCTTCAGCTCGATCAGCGGGGAGGAGTTTGCCGACCGCTATCTGGACCAGGCGATGAGCCAGGGCTGCGAGGTGGCGCTGGAGAAGGTGACCGGGGTGGAAAAGATCGGAGAAAACTTCCAGGTCAGGACCGCCGAGGGCACAGAGTATGAGGCCAGAAGCGTGATCCTTGCCACCGGAACGACGCACCGGACCCTGGGCCTTGAGGGAGAAGAGGACCTGATCGGAAACGGGATTCATTTCTGCGCGGTCTGCGACGGCGATCTCTACGCCGGGAAGGACGTAGTGGTGGTCGGGGGCGGAAACTCCGCCTTTGTCGAAGCGATCATCCTTGCCCAGACAGCCCGCAGGCTGATCATGCTCCAGGACCTGCCCGTGTTCACCGCGGAGGCGAGATCCCAGGAGGAGCTGTTCTCAAACTATGAGGTAGAGACCCACCTGTCGGCACGGGTCACGGCGTACAGGACGAAGGATGGCGTGATCGAGGGTATATCGTACCTGGAGAATGGCGAAGAGAAGACCGTCCCCTGCGACGGGATCTTCCTCAGTGTGGGCCACGTTCCGGAAAATGAGCTCTTCGCGTCTGTGGCAAAGCTGAGCAGCCAGGGATACTTTGAAGCGGATGAGACCGGCGTGACACAGACACCGGGCGTGTTTGTGGCCGGAGACTGCCGTACGAAGGCACTGCGGCAGGTCACGACCGCCTGCTCTGACGGAGCGAATGCGGCCATCGCAGCCTGCAGCTATCTGTCCGGAGGTGCTTCATGAAGCTTGCGGGCCTGCAGAAACTGACTTTGCTGGATTATCCCGGGCAGCTTGCCTGCACCGTATTCACCCAGGGGTGTAACCTGCGCTGCCCCTTCTGCCAGAACGCGGATCTGGTCCTGCCGGAGCGCTTCGGAGGATGCGATCTGCTGGAGGAGGATACATTTTTCTCCTTCCTGGAATCCAGAAAGGGGAGACTTAACGCAGTCGCAGTGAGCGGCGGAGAGCCGACGCTGCATGCGGACCTTCCCCGCTTTTTGAAAAGGATCAGGGAGATGGGCTTCCTCGTGAAGCTGGATACCAACGGAACCAATCCGCAGATGCTCGAGAGCGTCGTGGAAGAGGGCCTGGTCAGCTATGTGGCGATGGACGTGAAGAACACTCCGGAAAAGTATGCCCTCACATGCGGGTATGCGGCGGGAAGCGCAGCTTCGCATATGCTTGAATGTGTGCAGCGGAGCCTGGAGTACCTTCGCCGGGACACGGTCCCCTATGAACTTCGCACCACCGTGGTGGGCGGTCTGCATACGCAGGAGGACATCGTATGCATGGCAAAATGGCTGCAGGGGGTGAGGGCCTGGTATCTGCAGCAGTTCATCCCCTCAGAACAGATGGTGGGTTTCCCCGGGGAGGACGGCGCAGGGCAGGCGCAGCAGCCTTTGGACCTGCACGCACCTGCGGCGCAGCAGCTTCTGGACATGTGCGCGGCAGCGGCGGAGTATGTCCCGTCCGTGCAGGTGAGGGGGATCTGAAGAAGAGGGCTCATTTTCACAGAAAGGCGGCCTGATGCCTGCATGTCCGGTTGACATGCAGGAAGGGCGATGTTATAGTCAATATACATTTTTGATAGAGGTCGCGCGCCTGATCAGTAGACTGCCGGATGTTCCCGGATACAGAGGAAGGCAGAGGAAAGGGAGGCGCGCCGAAGGTATGCTGTGATCGGGGGCAGCAGTTCCTGGGTGCAGATCGAACAGGTCTGCAACTGTCATCATGCACGTGATGGAGCGCTATGTCCGCATGTACATGGTGGAGCGCTATCACCCCTATAGGAGACTGCGCGGGAGATCCGTGCAAGGAAGGATATGGGCGGGCGCTGTATGTGCCGGCTCTTTTGCTGTTGCAGAAGGATATTTTATTCTCCTGCGCAGAAGACTCTGGAAATGAATCGGGAGCTTTAAGGAGGTTTGCTATGGCTATATTCAAGGGTGCGGGTGTCGCGATCGTAACGCCGATGAATGAGGATGACACTGTCAATTTTGAGAAACTCAATGAGCTGATCGATGAGCAGATCGCGGGCGGAACCGATGCGATCATCATCTGCGGGACTACCGGCGAGTCGGCGACTCTGACGGTGGAGGAGCATCTTCAGACCATCAAGGCCTGCATCGACCATGTGGATCACAGAGTCCCGGTCATCGCAGGAACCGGATCGAACTGCACCAGAGACGCAGTCGCCATGTCGAAGAAAGCCGCACAGTACGGTGCAGACGCGCTCCTGTGCGTGACCCCGTACTACAACAAGGCGACCCAGAAGGGACTGATCGAGCATTATACCGCGATCTCGGATGCGGTCGATATCCCGATCATCATGTACAATGTGCCGAGCCGCACGGGCTGCAACATCCTTCCGGAGACCGTCGCGTATCTGGCTAAGAATGCGAAGAATATCCGCGCCATCAAGGAGGCCAGCGGCAATATCTCCCAGATCGCCAAGGTGAAGGCTCTTGCGGGAGACAGCATCGATGTCTATTCGGGCAATGACGACCAGATCGTACCGATCCTCTCTCTGGGCGGTATCGGCGTGATCTCTGTCCTGTCCAACGTGGCGCCGCGCCAGACCCATGACATCTGCCAGGCCTGGTTTGACGGAGATCCGGCGAAGGCAGCGAAGCTGCAGCTGGAGGCCATCGATCTGATCGAGGCTCTGTTCTGCGAGGTCAACCCGATCCCGGTCAAGACCGCCCTGAACCTGATGGGCAGGAATGTCGGCCCGCTTCGGATGCCGATGTGCGAGATGGATCCGAAGAATGTCGAGAGACTGAAGAAGGCAATGCAGGCATACGGGATCCTCTGATCCACACAGACAGGAGTACATGAATTATGGTTAAGATGTTGCTGGTCGGCTGTAACGGCCGTATGGGTAAGGTAATCACTGAGCTTGCAGAGGCAGATCCCCAGATCGAGATCACGGCAGGCGTGGATGTGGCTGGAACCTGCGCGGGACAGTATCCCGTGGCAGCCTCCTTTGACGAGGTCAGCGCGGAGGTGGACGTCATCGTCGACTTCAGTTCGCCGGCGGTGTTCGATTCGATGCTGGACTGGGCGCTGGCACACACGATCCCGGTGGCAGTCTGTACGACAGGCCTGTCCGAGGCACAGATCGCCCGTCTGGACGAAGCCTCGAAGAAGATCGCGGTGCTCCGCTCCGCCAACATGTCACTGGGCGTCAACCTGCTGATCAAGCTGGTCAGGGAAGCTGCTCAGACACTGGCGAATGCCGGATTCGACATCGAGATCGTCGAGCGCCATCACAACCAGAAGAAGGACGCCCCCAGCGGAACCGCCCTGGCTCTGGCAGACAGCATCAATGAAGGCCTGGATCATGCCTACGAATATGTCTATGACCGTTCGAACCGTCTCCAGAAGAGAGATCCGAAGGAGATCGGCATCAGCGCCGTCAGAGGCGGGACGATCCCGGGAACCCACGAAGTCATCTTTGCGGGCACGGATGAGGTCGTGGAGCTGACCCATCTGGCATACTCCAGGAGTATTTTCGGAAAAGGTGCCATATCCGCGGCAAAATTCCTTGCAGGAAAGAGCGCAAAGTTTTATAGTATGGCAGATGTGATAGGCTGAAAAATAAGAAGACAGGGGAAGCAGGGAGACTCAGAGGATGATCAAGGTCACAAAATTCGGGGGAAGTTCGCTTGCGAGCGCGCAGCAGATGGAGAAGGTCGGAAACATAATCCGCTCGGATCCGGACAGGAAGTATATCATTCCGTCTGCGCCGGGAAAGCGCTTCTCGGATGATACGAAGGTCACTGATATGCTGTATCAGTGCTACGACGCTGCGTCTGAGGGAGAGGATATCGACCAGAGGATCGCGCAGATCGCGGCACGCTATCAGGAGATCATAGACGGACTGCACATTGATCTGAGTCTGGATGATGAATTCGCCGTCATCAAGGACCTGTTCAAGAGAAGAGCCGGCCGTGACTATGCGGCAAGCCGCGGAGAATATCTGAACGGCATCGTGCTCGCAGCCTACCTGGGCTACCGTTTCATCGACGCGAAGGAAGTGATCCTGTTCGACGCCCACGGCAACTTCGACGCAGAGCGCACCAACGACGTGGCCCGCGCCAGGTTCAAGAGCGTGGAGAAGGCCGTCATTCCGGGCTTCTACGGGGCGATGCCGGACGGAAGTATCAAGACCTTCTCAAGAGGAGGCTCCGACATCACAGGCTCCATCATCGCCAGAGCCGTCCATGCCAACGTGTATGAGAACTGGACAGACGTCTCGGGATGTCTGGCTTGCGATCCGCGTCTGGTGGACAACCCGGAGGTCATCGAGACTGTCACCTACCGTGAGCTTCGCGAGCTCTCCTACATGGGCGCTTCCGTGCTTCACGAAGACGCGATCTTCCCGGTCAGAGTGGAAGGCATCCCGATCAATATCCGCAACACCAACCGCCCGGAGGACCACGGGACACTCATCGTAGAGTCCACCGTCAGAAGTCCGAGGCACGTGATCACCGGTGTCGCGGGCAGGAAGGGTTTCTGTTCGATCAACATCGACAAGGCCATGATGAACTCCGAGATCGGATTCGGCCGCAGAGTCCTGCAGGTCTTCGAGGAAAATAACATTTCCTTCGAGCATACGCCCTCCGGTATCGACACCTTCTCGGTGCTGGTGCATCAGGAAGAGTTCGCCGACAAGGAGCAGGACGTGATCGCCGGACTGCACAGAGCCGTCAATCCGGACAATATCTATCTGGAGACCGACCTTGCGCTGGTCGCGATCGTGGGACGCGGCATGAAGAATGCCCAGGGTACTGCCGGAAGGCTGTGCACGGCCCTTGCGAATGCCGGCGTCAACATCAAGATGATCGACCAGGGCTCCAGCGAGCTCAACATCATTGTCGGCGTGAGAGATGAAGACTTCGAGCGCACGATCCGCGCGATCTACAAAGAATTCATAGAAAATGACAAGTAAGACGTGTCATTCAGATACGGAATAAAAAACCCCTTACCAGCATCTGCGGCCTGAAAAGCAGCCGTGTACTGGTAAGGGGTATTCTTTTGGCAAGGGTTATTCTTTTGTTAGGGGTATTCTTTATTCTGTATCCATGATGTATGCCAGCGTCTGCGCCGTGACATCAGCGCAGCGGGCAAGCAGTACAGGATCTGCCTGCGGGAGGGAGAGTCCGTCTTCAGTCTCTGTTTCTGTCTCAGAGAGAGCTTCGCTGCCCTCAGAGCTGCCTGCGCCGAGGGTGGATTCCTCCAGTCCCAGGATCTGCGCGTTGTTAAAGGTATCTGCCGTGTTATAGATTCCGTCCTGCTGGCGTGCCATGTACAGGTCCCTCAGATCCTGAGCGGCGCTGTCTGCAAGTCCCAGCTCCTTCGTCTTCAGATAGAGCTCCAGGTCACGCTCCTGATCATACTGGGTGATCTGGGCGGACAGGAAGCCGGCATCCGCGAAGATGCTCTGGATGGAATTCAGGTCCGGGTCCAGGACCGGATCCGCGTCTTCTGACACAACGAAGGGATCAGCCAGACAGCTCCAGAGTGCGGGAATCTCCACCGATCCGGCAGGCTCCTCTTCCGTCTCCGGAAGGATGCCATCCTCTGTCACCCCGTCCCCGGACAGAGCAGAGTCCCCGGAGAGTGCAGTATCTCCGGCAAGTGCGGTATCGCCGGACAGTGCAGTATCCCCGGCAAGTGCGGTATCGCCGGACAGTGCAGTATCGCCGGCAAGTGCGGTATCCCCGATCAGGAGGGACTCCTCTGCAGCCAGATCAGCATCTTCCTCGGGAAGTGTGCTGAGCCCGTCAAGGATCAGGCCGGCCTCCTGCCAGAGGCCGTTCTCCCGGACCAGGGCGGCGATCTGGTTCACTTCGCCGGTCTGCGTCTTGAGAATGGAGGGCATGCCGGTGTCATAGCCGACACGGTCGACCGCCAGAACACCCCGGATGCGGCCGCGGTTCTCATCGCTCAGAGAACTGATGAAGGCCCTGGCGCCGTATCCGCCGTCCTCCTGCCCCGAGAGGAAGAGGAAGCACAGATCGGTATCGGTCTCGACCTGGGACAGGATGCGGGCCGTCTCGAGAAGGACAACGGCGCCGGACTTGTCATTTGCATACGGGATCTTCTCCCCGGCAGCAGGATCCGCCTGGGGAAGCGTCATGGAGTCATAGTGGGTGACGATCAGAAAGATGTCTCTCGTGCGGCTTTCCTGGGAATCGGCGCCGCGCTCCGCGATCAGGTTGACGCCCGGCGCATCGATTCCATTGATATTGACGAAGCCTTCATGAAATGGCTGCTGCTGGACGGTGTACCCGAGGGCTTTCATCTGCTCTCCGATATAGGAAGCCATCGAGAGCTCCTCCTCTGATCCCGTGGGATCTGCGGTCTCAAGAAGTGCCTCCAGATGAGCCTTGATGCGCTCCGGATCTGCCGGTGTCAGCGTGATCTCATCGATCAGCTCCGCGTCAGGCGCACTCTCCGATTCAAGCTCATCGATGGTCAGACCGACCACTCCCTCGGAGGAATTGCCGGTATCCTCGATCAGGGCGCCTCCCGACAGGTCCTCCGGAGTTTCCGTGCCCATCACCATCATATCGTCCGTGTCCGGCGAATTGTCGATGACGATCTCATCCGCCAGAGCCCCCGCCGCGTTCCCCAGCATCAGGGATACAGTGAGGGCGGAGAGTATCCGTCGGCAGTGAGTGCGTGATAATGCAGAAAAATGAATCATATCCATATCCTTTCCAGGTCAGATGTACGATATCAGACAGTGCGAAGACGCTGCTGTCTGACTCATTTTACTTTATCCGGGCCTCTGGCGCAACGAAATGCACAGTATCGCCCTGCAGAGTTTTTCTGAAATATTGACTGCTAAATATTGTGGTGATAAACTCAAAAAGGATTAATTATCACTGTAAAACAGTAGAAAGGCGGAAAAATCATGGTTGAGAAGAAGAACATCGATTGGTCGTCACTGGGATTTAATTACCAGAAGACCGACTATCGTTTCGTTTCGAATTACAAGAATGGTGCATGGGATGAAGGCGTACTGACGGATGACGATAAGGTTGTCATCACTGAATGCGCAGGCGTCCTGCAGTATTCACAGTCCTGCTTCGAAGGTCTGAAGGCATACACCACCAAGGATGGCCACATCGTCACCTTCCGTCCGGACCTCAACGCAGAGCGTATGAAGAACTCCTGCGAGCGTCTGGAGATGCCGGTCTACCCGGTAGACAAGTGGGTCGAGGCTGTGGAGAAGGTCGTCCGCGCCAACGAAGCATGGGTCGCTCCCTACGGCAGCGGCGCTACCCTGTATCTGCGTCCGTACATGTTCGCGAGCAGCGCCGTGATCGGTGTCAAGCCGGCTGAAGAGTACCAGTTCCGTATTCTTACAACGCCGGTAGGACCGTACTTCAAGGGCGGCGCGAAGCCGATCACCATCCGTATTTCCGACTATGACCGTGCGGCGCCCCACGGCACCGGACACATCAAAGCCGGCCTGAACTATGCCATGAGCCTGTACCAGATCATGGATGCGCACCGCAACGGATTCGACGAGAACCTCTATCTGGATCCGGCGACCCGCACCAAGATCGAAGAGACCGGCGGAGCCAATGTCCTCCTGGTCAAGAAGGATGGCACGATCGTAATCCCGAAGAGCCCGAGCATCCTTCCGTCCATCACCCGCAGAAGCCTTGTGACCATCGCAAGCGACATGCTGGGCATGAAGGTCGAGGAGAGAGAAGTAGAGTTCCAGGAAGTGCGCGACGGCGAATTCGCAGAGTGCGGACTGTGCGGAACCGCTGCAGTCATCTCACCGGTCGGCCGTATCTTCGACCACGGCACCTACTACGAGATGCCGAGCGGCATGGAAGCAATGGGCCCGGTCATCCAGAAGCTGTACGATACCCTTACCGGCATCCAGATGGGAACCATCGAAGGACCGGAAGGCTGGGTACATGTGATCGACTGATCGACTGAGACGCATTGGATCTGACATCAGCATGATAAAAGAGGGAGAAAGAATGATGAGTTCTTTCTCCCTCTTTTTTGTGACATCTTTCCGTTCCATCGATGGAGGGGCAAAGATCAGTCTTCATCCACTTCCGCGCCTGCCGCGATGGACTTGCACCATGCTTCCACGATGGAAGTGGTGGTCTCGCCGGCGTCATCGGCATCCTTGCGGTTTGCCTGGTAGAGGGTCGTAATTTCTTCGCCGTCGATGGTCTTCACCTCACGGATCAGATTCTGTCCATCCTGAGACTTGAAGAAGTCGAACCGGATCTCCTCGCCGTCTTCATTGAAGGCCAGCACATAGTACTCACCATCCGGTGCTTCAGCATCAGGGAGTACTTCATAGGTAAAGTCATCTGCCAGCTCCTTGATGAAGTCATCCTCTGCCAGGGTGGAGGGATCCAGAGCGTCCGGACCAAAATCCAGAGATCTCAGCTCATATTTTGTTCCCGGAACGTATGCGGCCTTTGCCAGATACATATCCAGAACGGTGTTGGTGAAGAATTCATTGTCCAGCTCCGGATTATTCGCGAGGATCTCCTGACGAACCTCCTGTCCGGCCCATTCATTGATCTTCGTCCACTCCTGCTGATCCTTCTCGACGTCATCATAGTTTTCTCTCACAAACCGAACATCGGTCGGATGCGTGTACAGATAACAGATGTCATCGTCCTTTGCGAAAACCTCCATGCCGTCCATGGCGCCGCCGCGAAGCTTATCTACCTCGTTCTCCGGAACCGCGGTGATGCTGAAGATCCATCCGGCACCATCCTGATTCTCGCCCTGAGCCTTGGCTGCCTCAACGGAAGCTTTCTCATAGACACTGACCAGAGTGCCATTCTCAAGACCTTCCGTCTGTACCGTTACCAGATCACTGATCTCCGCAGGAACCTCAAACTTGATTCCCTGTGTGTCGACGGTGACTGCCTCTCCCGCAAATGCCGCGAAAGCTCCGAATGCGGTGATCGCTGCTGTTAATACTGCTCCTGCAAAAATATTCTTCTTCATTGTTAAAATCTCCTTTCTGATATGGAATTTATATTTTTTATTCCTAAAACGGATTTCAGACGGATACTTCTTTGCCATATTCTGTTTGATATAACATACGCAGAAAGAGGGAAAAATCCACGCAGTTTTTTTGCGTTATAACTTGCGTCTTCAATCTTACGAAAAATCCCGCCAGGCTGCTTTTACGCTGCCCGGCGGGATTGAAGTTACTCAGTTACAGTTTTTAATTACGCGATGGATTTTATTACCCAATGTAGTAAGCGTTCGCAAGACCGGTGATGCCGAAGTCCGGGGAGAACACTCTGACGTAGGTTGCCGGTACGCCGTTGATTCCGGTGCCCTTGACGGTCTCGCCTACGATCTGCACCAGCATGCCGTTCTTCGGGCCTGCGTGGATGATCTCGTTCTCATAGTTGAAGCTCGGTGCGGTACGAAGTGCCAGGTATCCGCCCTGAAGGTTCTTGACGGTTCTCCAGCCGTTGCCGTAGTTGTATCCCTCAACTCCACCTGCTACCTTTGCTGCTTCCTGCTCGTTCATCTTTCTGATATCTGTCATGATTTTTTCTCCTTTTCGTATATGTGTTTTTATATTCTAATTGCCGCTGTTTGTCTGTTTTCTTGCGGCGGTTGTATTTTGTTTACATTGATATATACGCTCATAGAAAAAAAATCCACGCAGAATCTCATAATTTATCCTGAATTATTCACCGATATACGGTGAAGACGGCTGAAAGCCGCATGTTTACTGCGATTTTGTAGTGTTGCTTCTTTCATCCGATA
>CACXAT010000039.1 GCA_902765725.1 uncultured Lachnospiraceae bacterium
AACAGTATTTGGCGGTGGCGTAAAAACTGCCACCAGATCAAATCTGATGGCAGAATACTTTTTGTATTTTAATTGTCTACTTGACGGGTAGCAGTTCATACTCTGCGAAGCTTCCTTCGCCAGGCTCTTTGAATTGATCATCATGTAGATGACGTCGAAGATCTGGAACGTGGAGATCAGAGTCGTGATCAGGACAAAGAAGATCGTCGGCGTCAGCAGCGGAAGCGTGATCTTGAAAAACTGCTGGAATCTTCCCGCTCCGTCCAGCGAGGCAGACTCATAATATGTCCGGGAGATTCCCTGCATCCCTGCCAGAAGGATGATCATCTCATACCCGACGTTCATCCATACCGCAACAATGGTGATCGTGATCCAGGCAGTGCGCGGATCGCTCAGCCACTGCACACCCGGAATGCCGAACTTCGACAGGACAAAATTAAGGATTCCGAAATCACTGTTGAAGATCCAGCGCCAGATCATGGAGATCGCGCTGCTCATCGTGATCGCAGGAATAAAGTAGATGACCCTGAACACGGATCGTCCCCTGATATTCATGTTCAGAAGCGCGGCAATAAGAACGGACAGTGCCAGCGTAAACGGAACGATCACGAGCACATACCGCAGCGTGTTCCAGAGTGTGGACCACATCACCGGGTCTTTGAACATCGTTATGTAGTTGGAAAGGCCTGCCCACGATGTCTTGTTAAAAGCGCCTACCACGTGAAAGCTGTCGTAAAACACTTTAAAAAAAGGGTAGAAATAAAAAACACCCAGTCCGACAGCCAGCGGGGCGATCATGAGATACCCATATAAAATATGGCTTCTTTTTCTTCGGCTCATCCGCTTTTTCTTCATGAGAACCTGCTCCCTGTATTCCGGCCGCGGCGCCCCATGGACGCCGCGGCTTCCGCCGATCAAACCGGTTCATCCGATTATTCTGCAGCGAGTACTCCATTCATCTTCTCTGCAAGATCCGCGCACGCATCCGCAACCGGAACATCCAGACTGAACGCCGTCTTCAGACAGTCGGCTTCATAAGTCTGCCATTCTGCGGTGTTGGCGCTTGCCGGATACGGATAGGAATATTCCTCTGAGGAGGTGATGAAGCTCTGAAGATTGATATCGGGAGATGCTTCCACCCACTGCTCTGCCGTGCCTGCAAGAGCCGGGATCGCAGCTCCGGTCTCAGCTGAGATCAGGTTCGCGGTCTCACCGGCAAGGAAGCTGACCCATGCCTTCGCTGCATCCGGAGACTTCGTGTCTGCATAGATGCAGTTGCCAAGACCGTGAATGACAGTCGCCTTCTTGCCTTCGATCGAAGGAAGCTCGACAACATCGATGTCGTCCAGGATGTCGGAAGTCTTCAGGGCGCCGAGGAACCAGGAGCCGCCCCAGTACATTGCAAGGCGTCCGGACAGGAACTGTGCATCTGCCGTAGTCTCTTCAAGAGAAGCCTCTGACGGGCTGACGCCTGCTTCCATAAGGTCGATCCAGCACTGTACGCCGGCCTGGGTCTCAGGAAGATCATAACCGGAAGACTTCTTGTCCTCAGAGATGATATGTCCGCCGCAGGCATAGATCGTGTTGTAGATTTCGCACTGGGTATCAAACCCTGCGCCGATTCCGTAGACCGATCCGTCGTCTTTGGTCAGTGCCTTTGCTTTTTCAGCCATGTCTTCCCATGTCCAGTCGTCAGTCGGATATTCCACGCCCGCCTCGTCAAAGAGAGCCTTGTTGTACCAGACGCCGATGGTATCGAAATCCTTCGGAAGCGCATACTGAGCACCGTCAATGTTGTACAGGGATACCAGTCCTGCAGGGTAGTTCGCAACATCGATGCCCTGCTCCTCGATCATGTCATCGATCGGCATCAGTATCCCGCCCTGTGCGTACTTGGTGATATTCGGACCGTTCATCCAGAATACATCCGCAATGCTGCCGCCGGTAGCTGCTGCCTCCAGTTTCGTCCAGTATTCATCCCATGTGTTTGGTTCCTGTGTGATCGTTACATTCGGATAGATCTTGTTGAATTCTTCAATACACTTCTCAATATACGGCGTCTGCGTGTTGTCCCAGTAAGCGTATCGCACTTCACCGGATACGTCCTCATTCACTTCATCCGCGAAGACTGCTCCGCTCCCGGCCATCATGACCGCTGCCATCATTGTTGCAAGCCCCAATGCCATCCATCTCCTGAATCCTTTCATAACGCTCCTTTCTGTGCATTTTCAGATCGCCCTTTCTCCGGGGATCCTGCCTGTGGGGGTTGACCTGCTGCCTGACCATTGATGCGTTTTCTTATGCAGCCAACCTGTTACTGCGGTTGACGGGTTACTATCCAATATGCAGCCCCGGACGGTATGGATCCGCCAGGCTGATATAGTGATCGATCATGTATCCGGCTGCGCCGATGTCCACCAGCTGGTCTGTATCGCCGCCAAGCACCGTCTTTACCTTCGAAGCCATGAAGAGATAATCAAGCCGGTTCAGGTTCTTCTCCACCCTGTCCATAAACCGTTCCCCGAGAACGGTCCCGTCGCCGCCGATAATGATCAGCTCCGGACAGAAAAGTGTGATCAGATTCCGCACAGCCTTTGAGAAGTTGTCCGCCGTCTCATTGACAGCCAGGACTGCCCACTCCTCTCCCGTCTCTGAGTGCCGGGCAAGGTCTTCATAGGAGAGCCCGTTCATGGCATCTCTGCATCCTGCAGGTATCCGGTCCCGGTATCTTTCATACAGCGCATATTCTGAAGACAATGCCTCGAAACATCCGTATCCCCCGCATCTGCACCTGGGTCCGTCCGGATCCACACAGATATGTCCGAACTGCGTGGCAGAACCGGATGCTCCGCCCAGCATCTTTCCATGAAGGACAAGGGAAGCACCGATGCCGTCTCCCATATTGATATAAGCAAAATCACGCTCTTCCAGGTGCTGTGTGATCATCTCGCCGTAGCCTGCGCACGCAGTATCCACGAAGATCCCCACGCACAGATCCCGGAAATACTTCTCCGTCTCAGACAGGATCCTTCCGCCTTCTTCCCAGCTGATGCGAAGAGGCGTCGATATCAGCCGCTTCCGGTCCGGATCCAGCATCCCTTCCAGTACGATGCACAGGGCCAGGATGCTCTCCTTCTGATCCTTCTGCATGGATGAGCGCCTGCTGCATGCTTCTTCAAACGTACTGCGCGTCAGCTGCAGAAGAAGACGACAGTCATCCACATGGCCATCCGGGCCCTCTCCGATCCTGACGCGTTCCACACATATCCCTGTACCGGCGTCGACAAAATCCATCCAGCAGCCCCCTGATCTCCAGTGGGCGACTGCGATCCTGTGAACATCCGTCTGCGGAACAAGACAGATGGGTTTTCGCCCGGCCCGGCTCTTCTGCTCTCCGGGATCAGCGGATTCTCTGAGGAATCCGCCCTTGATCAGTTCGTCGGCAAGGATCGATATGGTAGGCTTGGACAGCCTCAGTTTCTTCGCAAGCGCAGCCCTTGAGATGGCCCCGCTGCGGCATACAGCCTGATAGACTGCCTTCAGGTTTTCATTTTTAATGATCGGCTGTGTCTTCATGTATATCCCTTCAAGCGTGGGTATCTTCAACGATCTTCAGCATCTGTCCGAAATGCTCCTCCATCCCGTTCAGCAGCTTGATCTGCACCCTTGCGCGGTCAAGATTCTGTCCCTCCCGGTCTGTATGGTAATAGCAGTCTCCTTCCAGATAATCTGTCAGGAAACGGATCGCCTGTTCCAGCGTGATGATCCTTGCCCCCCAGGCAAGCGACTGCAGCTCATTTTTCCCGAAGATCGCTCCGGATCCTCTCAGAAAGCCCGCTGCGTAGACCTCATACAGATGAAGGTCGAATTCCACCCTATCAAGATCTCTCTCGTCCTCCAGGCTATGATTGGCGCCGAACCGGATGGAATCACCGAAGTCGTATGCAGCCAGCCCGGGCATCACCGTATCCAGGTCGATCACGCACAGAGGCCGGCCTGTCTCCCTGTCGAACAGCACATTATTCAGCTTGGTGTCGTTGTGCGCGACGCTCTGCCGGAGGCTTCCGCTCAGGATCTGATCTGTCAGCATGCTGCAGACACAGCTCCTCTTCCTGATCTCCTCGATCTCCTCCTGAACACCCCCGGCCCTTCCGGCCGCATCCCTGCTGACCGCTTCTTCAAAACGCTGATACCGCTTCGGAGTATTATGAAAATCAGGGATCGTCTCGGCAAGGCAGGACGCATCAAAGCCGCGCAGAAGATACTGGAAATGGCCGAAGGCTTCTCCCGATGCGGCGAACAGCTGCGGCGTATCGGCGATCTCATAGCTTATGGAGTCTTTTATAAACCGCACAAGCCTCCAGATCTCACCGCTTCTGTCCCTCACATAGGGCTTCCTGTCCTTTGACTCCAGAACGGTCAGGGTCTCTCTGGAAGGATCGCCGCCCTCCTGGGCGACAGCCTGCCGCAGGTACTGCGTGATCTTCCAGACATTCTCTGCCACCTCTTCCGGACAGGCAAAAACACTGCGGTTGATCCGCTGCAGAATATAATCAGTGGACTGCCTGCTGTCTTCACTCTCCAGCAGGTATGTATCATTGATATGACCGTTTCCGTACCTGCGGATGTGTTCATGCCCTGAAAGTCCAAAGGATGAGATCACTTCCCGGATCTCATCCTCTGGATCAAACTGCTTCTCCATTGCTGCGAAAGGATGCATATCAGTCCTCACATAGAAAATATCTAATTAGTTAACCCATAAAACTAATTCTTAACTGCAATGTAGCACTGTTTTAAACAAGTGTCAACCGACAAAATGACTTTCTTTTGGTAAATTTGCTGTACAGGCAGAGACCTTCAGCTTGTGGTCAGCGGATGAACGTCCGCGCGATCAGGTTTGCTCCAAGCTGCGCATCCCAGATATCCGTCCCGCTGTTCGCAAAACGGACGCAGCGCCTGTTTGCGCTCTTCTCCTTCGGATCGCAGATCTTCAGATATACCTGATACTGTCCGGACGGCACTTCCCCGAACGCAGACAGAGAGAGATCAAAGGACAGGTCTCTCCATGCCGAAGTATTCTCTGCACGGCTGTCTGTATCCGGCTTCCACGATCTTACATCCACATCCACGGGAGCTGTATACGCCGAGCCGTCTTCTCCCTTCAGGATCACAGTCACGGCCTTGCGGTTCACGATATTGCCGAAGCCCACATTCTGGATCTTCCCACGGAAGGAGAATTCTTCTCCTTGAGCAACCTCTTCGCTTGCGTAAGCCTCTCTCAGCACCAGCCGGTATCCGAGCCGGTCGCGCATGTACTCCGCGCCGGTTTTCTGATCATATACCGGATCAAAGACGGCCTGCCTGACCGTATACGGCTCATCAAAGGCATTGGTCATCTCCTCAGACATGTTCTCCTCTGTGTAGAGGAACTCTCCCCAGCGGTCATGGACCTGGTCTTCATAATCCGCGTTCAGATAGACCGTCTGCGCATAGGATGCCTCCCAGGCAACATAGGGAAATGTGTTCCACAGCGTCTCGTCACCCTGCGCCTCCCCGCCGAACAGGCTGTTCTGTCCCCGGATCCAGGTCATCAGCTTACCGCGGTCATATTCCTCCGGATCCCCGAGTGTTTCCCCCGGCCACCAGAGTCCTTCCGAGAGGGAGCCCCAGTCGTCCGGGCAGTCCTCCCCTTCATCCTGTCCGTAGGCATAGCTGTCGTCAAAGAATCCGAACCTCGCCTCCGGAGTGCCTTCCTCCGGCGCGGGGATCCGGTCGATCGTCCCGAAGGTATAGTCCGTTCCGTAAGTCGCATTGTACCAGGACAGAAAAGCGCCGGCGTGAACCGTGATGGAACGGGACTTAGGCACAGCCTCCAGCAGAGCGTCCAGCAGCCATACATATGCCTCCGGGTCTGTGCCGAAGGTGCTGGAATGCATCTCGCCCCAGGGGCCGAAGAAACCGCCGTCCACACCCATCAGCACATCTTCATACTCCTCCAGGATTGGCGCGATCTGGGATATGTGCTCAAGAACCACTTCCTTCTCCGGTTCCACATCTGTGATCTTCTGATCGACATACCCGTCGTCGGGATGTTCCGCGCTCACCCAGGAAAAACCCGGTCCGTCATAATTGAACCGAACCATGGTAACGCCTTCCCCTGCCCTCACCTGTTCCAGCTTGTCCCGGATGTACGCGAGCGCGTCCTTCGTCAGAGGCCGGGAAGTGCCGCGGGGCCATTTCGGGAATTCATTTTCAAGCCAGTATTCCAGATGGGTATCATAGTCATAGGGCGCCTGATCGCCCTCGCGGGAGCGTATCGACACATCCTCCGGGGCAAAGTAATCTTCATCGTATGGGACGCCCCATCCTGTAATGGCATTGTCCGAGAAGTTCCGAAGATCGAAATACACGTGGCTTACCCGCGTGGTCACCTGCGCTCCGCCGACCGTGACCGGCTCCTCTCCGACCTCCATCTGTGTTCCTTCTTCTCCCTCTCCGGTCACCGGCACGACCATGCCGTCATTGGCCCGGTAGAAGCCCCGGTCCGGGTTCGGGATATCGACAGGAGCCTCGCTGTAGTCCAGATCCTGCAGTACCAGTCCTTCCGGGATATTTTCCATAGTCATTCCTTCCGTCTGTATGCTTTCTTCCGATGCCGGCACTGCGCACACGCAGGATGTCAGCGCAAGGGCAGATGCGATCAGCAATGTGTTTATTTTCATCAGTCTTTTCATTGATCCACTCCAAAAGAAAAAGGAAACACTGAATCAATCAGCATTTCCTTTCAGAATACAACTCGGTCAGCCCTTCATACCTGTCATGGCGATCCCCTTGATGAACTGCTTCTGGAAGATAATAAATACGATGGATGCCGGTATCATGATCAGCGCAGAGGCAGCCATGGTCGCAGACAGGTCCGTCTGATGCTGCGAGGAGAAGAAGGACAGTGCCAGGGGCAGCGTCTGCTTATTCGTTGACGACAGGTAAAGCAGCGGATTCAGGTAGTCATTCCAGATCTCCAGGAAGGTAAAGATCGCCAGCGATCCGATCGCAGGACGGATCTGGGGGATCACGATATGGATGTACACCTGAAAATGACCTGCACCGTCTATCCTTGCGCTCTCCAGGAGCTCCCTCGGGATCTCGTCGCAGTACTGCCTGCACAGATACACGCCGAAGGCACTGACGATCGCCGGGATGATCAGTGCCAGCAGATTGTCATACAGACCGATCCGGTCGATCAGAATGAACTTTGTGATCATCGTCACCTGAGCCGGCACCATCATCGTGAACAGCAGCATCATGAACAGGAACTTCTTGCCGCGGAACTCGAATCTGGAGAACAGATAGCCCAGTATCGTGCTTGTAAAGAGGATGATCACCGTATCCGACACCGTGATGATCACCGAATTGCGCAGCCAGTAGAAAAACGGCGAATCCGTCAGCACCTTGCGGTAGCCGTCGACGGTAGGCTCCTTCGGCAGCAGATGGGAAGCATCCACCAGTGTCTCCTTTGTGGACTTGAATGAATTGGAGAGCATCCAGACATACGGAGTCACGATGATCAGCGACACCACGACCATCACCAGAAACAGGATCAGCCTGATCCGGAAACCTTCTCTCTGATAGAATCTTTTCTTCGTATTCCGTGTCATATCAATACTCCCAGTCCACTCTGCTGATCCGCTGCTGCACCGCGGAGACGATGAGGATCACTGCGAAGAGCGCCATGGAGATCGCAGCCGCATATCCCATTTCCTTATTGACAAAGGCCTGCTTGTAGATATAGCCGGTCATGACCAGTCCGGACTGCTGCGGCCCTTCCTTCGGGGCGAAGATCTGGAACTGGGCAAACATCTGGAAATACGATGTAAGCGTCATAAGGAGAATGAACGTGGTCGTTCTCCCAAGGAGCGGAAGCGTGATCATGCGAAACAGCTGCCACCTTCCTGCGCCGTCCAGCCTGGCGGACTCATACAGGTTCCCCGGGATGCCGTCGATCCCGGCGGAAAACAGGATCACGTTGTAGCCGATATCCGCCCACAGCGTGAAGATGATGACGGAAACCATCAGATAGCGGGCATCCCCCACCCAGGCGATGCCCTCCAGTCCGAAGGCCTTCAGAAGCGCATTGAACATACCTCCGCGCGGCTCATACAGGGATCTGAGCCAGACCACTGCCGAGGCCACCATCGGCGCGATGCACGGAAGAAATACCATCATGCGGAAGAAACTTCTCGTGCGGTTGGACTCGAACTGGCTGATGGCAACTGCCATCGCCAGCGCGAGAACGATATTGATCGCGACTGCCGCAAATGTGAATACCAGCGTATTTCCCATCGCCCGGAAGAACGACTGATCATGCAGCAGCCGGATATAATTGCTGATCCCTACAAAAGAGTTCTGACTGCGGAGCGGATTGTATTCCATGAAGGAAACCAGACAGGTCCCGATGATCGGGAGCACCAGGAATACAAACACCTCCGCAAAACAGGGGATCAATACCAGCAGCAGAAATCTGCGATTACCCTTCTTCATAGTTTTACAGGATCCCGTTCAGCTTTTCTTCCATATCCGCGAGCGCGGCATCAGAAGACTCATAGACGCCGGTGCAGTAGTCTACAAATGTATTGTCGATCACTTCCTTGAAACGGTCTGTGTTGAAGAATCCGATGAAGGATGACTTCTCAAGGATGTCTACCAGCGGCTTTGCGTACGGGAACTTCTCCAGATATTCATCGCTCGTCGCGACGCTCTTCTTCGACGGGATCTGTCCGCAGGCCACGTTGTTCTCCATCAGGACCTCGTCGGAGAACAGATAATCCAGGAACCGGTTTGCCGCTTCCTTGTTCTTACTGGCGGCATTGATGGAGAAACACCATCCGGTCTCTGCCGGGAAGGCGATCTCATCGCCAAACCACGGAAGTGCGACATAGTCGAAATCTGTTCCGTATTCCAGGCCGAAGGTGGTCAGGCCGTCCGCGATGACCCAGGGTCCGTGCGGGACGAACAGTGCCTGGTCAGCGTACAGCTTCTGGAAGTTCTCCAGAGCGCCGGCAGTGGTCAGGCCTTCCAGATCCGTGACAGGCTCTTCTCCGATAACCAGATCCGCCAGTGCCTCAAACGCCTTCTTTGCCTCCGGGGAGG
>CACXAT010000040.1 GCA_902765725.1 uncultured Lachnospiraceae bacterium
GGGCGTTCCCGGCGTCCGGCTCAGAAAAGCGGACGTTATGGCCACCCGGCAGAAAGCCGCCTGGTGGGCAAGAGCCGTCTGCGACAGTCCATGGCACGGCTATGACGTTGGAAGCGGCTACCGCAATGCCTCCTGGGGCAGCCGTTACGGGCAGGCGAAGAGAAAGGCTCCCGGAACCGGGGATTACTGCTGCTCCTCCCTCCCCCTCTGCGCCTATTACTTTGCAGGCGTAAATCTGATCGGGGAAGGTCTGGGAGGACCGGATCCGGTCTATATCCTCGTCAAAGGCGCGGCTGATCATCCTTGCGTTTGCCACCCCGATGTTCGGGATTCCCAGGCCGAACAGGACTCTCTGAAGCGTGGTCTGTCTGGCCCTCTCGATACTCTCCTCCAGCTTTCCGGCACTCTTTGCGCCGAAGCCCTCCATCGTTTCGATCTCCTCCCTGTGCTCCCGGAGCCGGAAGATATCCGCGAAGGTGTGGATAAAACCTCTGGCGATCATCTTCTCCAGCGTCATCTCCGACAGGCCCTCGATGTTCATCGCGTCCCTGGAGACAAACTGGGTGAAGGACTTGATCTTCTTGGCCGCGCAGTCCGGATTGTCGCAGTACAGCGTCTGGGTCGTATCCGACTCATGGATCGAGGTCGGCTGCCCGCAGACCGGACAGCGGTCCGGAAGCTTCAGTGTATTTGAGCCTGTCAGGTTCTCTTCGATCTGCGGTATGATCATATTGGCCTTATAGACCGTGATCTCATCTCCGATCCCAAGCTTCAGGCTCCGCAGGATGCTGATGTTGTGGACGCTTGCCCTGGAAACGGTGGTTCCCTCCAGCTCCACCGGGTCAAATATGGCCACGGGGTTGATCAGTCCGGTCCTGGAGGGGCTCCACTCGATCTCACGAAGATGGGTCACAGCCTGCTCATCCTGCCATTTGAACGCGAGCGCGTTGCGCGGTGTCTTGGCAGTCCTTCCGAGGGAATCCCCGTAGGCGATATCGTCATACAGGGCCACCAGTCCGTCCGAGGGGATCTCAAAGGTCTTGATCTTCTCCTCAAAATAATCAAAGGCTTCATCCAGATTCTCCGCTGTGACCATCACATGTTCCACAACTTCAAATCCCTGCTCCTTCAGAAACTCGAACTGTCTTGCGCGGGAATTGGCAAAGTCCACGCCCTGCGCGCTGACCAGTGAAAATGCGTAGAACCTGACATTTCTTTTTGCGGTTACCTCGCTGTTGAGCTGTCTCACCGAACCGCTGCACAGATTCCTCGGATTCTTGTACTTCGCGTCATCACCGCTGATGGTCTCATTGATCTTCTCAAAGTCCGGATAGGTGATCACGGCCTCTCCGCGCAGTACCATCTCTCCCTGATAGGCGATCCTGAGGGGGATATTCCGGAACACTCTCGCGTTCGGCGTGATCACGTCCCCCACGATCCCGTTCCCTCTGGTGACAGCCTTCTGAAGCAGGCCTTCCCGGTAGGTCAGGACCACCGTAAGTCCGTCCAGCTTCCAGCTCATCAGGACCTTATGCGATCCCACAAAGGCACGCATCTCTTCCCGGTCCTTGGTCTTGGCCAGGGAGAGCATGGGGCTCTCGTGGGTCTCCTTGGGAAGCTCATCCACCGCCTCGTAGCCGACCTTCTGGGTCGGACTGCCCGCAAGGATGGTCCCCGTCTCTTCCTCCAGCTGCACCAGTTCATCATAGAGCGCGTCAAACTTCCGGTTGCTCATGATCTCCCGGTTCTCGACATAATAGGCCCTGCTCGCCTCATCAAGGATGCGTACAAGCTCCTTCATGCGCATCATTCTGGTGTCTTCTGCCATTGTGCTACCTCTGTACTGTATGAATCTGATATTCCTGTAAGGGCCTTGATGTCCCGGATCTCATCCTGTGTCAGTTCTCTGCTCTCGCCCACGGCAAGGTCCCCCAGCAGGATATTCATGATCCGGATCCTCTTAAGCGAAGTCACTTCGTATCCGAAGGCACTGCACATTCTGCGGATCTGCCGGTTCATCCCCTCTGTAAGGATGATGTCAAAACGATGATCATCGATCTTACGGACTCTGCAGGGCCGGGTGGTCCTTCCCAGTTCCTTAAGCAGGACCCCCTGCCTCATCCCTGTCAGAAAGCTCTGTGTGACGGGTCTGTCGACGGTTACGATATACTCCTTCTCGTGGCGCTCGTGCGCCTTCTGGATCAGGTTGGAGACCTCTCCGTTATTGGTCATCAGGATCAGCCCCTCAGACTCCTTGTCCAGCCGTCCCACAGCAAAGACCCGCTCGCTGCAGGATACGATGTCCTCCAGCAGCGTATCTCCCCATCTGCGGTCCGTGGTGACGACCACGCCCCTGGGCTTGTTGACCGCCAGGAAGATCTCATCGATCCTGGCGCTGACCGGATTGCCGTCCACGGCAACCTGATCCGCCTCACTGACCATCGCACCGATGGCCGCCGTCTCGCCGTTCACAGACACCCGCCCCGCTTCGATCAGCCGGTCTGCTTCTCTCCTGGAACACACTCCGTGCGAACTCAGGTATTTATTTAATCTCACGAAATCACTCCCATGATCGTCATAAAAGCTGCCGCAAAAGATCTTGCGGCAGCTTTTAACCAAATTCATATCTGATCCTGTTTATGCTGCGGTATTACCAGCACTGCCTGCATCTGCGGTTGTCCCGGTGCTCGTGCTCGCAGTGGAATCTGCGGTGCTGCCGCCGAAATCCAGGTACTGGGTGGAGACATATCCGTCGATCGTCCCGCCCGTAGAGGAATTCGTATAATTGATGTGGGTCCAGTCTCCCTCGGATCCGACCACGTTCACCTGCTGTCCGGGATACAGGGTTCCGAGAACAGAACCATTGGTGCTTCCCTCAGAGCGAACATTCACGCCATCCGTCGCGGTCGCCGTTCCGCTCGACACTCCTGTCGAAGAGGAACCGGAGCCTGAAGAGGAGGCTGCTTCCGTGGAGGCTTCATTGCCGGAGCTGATTCCCTGGGATTCCAGATAAGCCTTCAGATCCGGATCCGATGCCGCCAGCTGCTGGCACTTGGAATTCACTTCCCGGATCAGATCCTGCACATCGTCGCTCTTATTGGATTCAGTGACGAAGTCCTGATACTGACTCCAGTCGGAGATCACAAGATCCTTACTGTCATTGGTGGTCACAAACAGCTGCCTCAGACTCGGTACCGCAGTGCTGATGTTCGGAAGCTTGCACTCACAGTAGACATAGACCAGTGAAGAACCGTCGACCGGGCCCTCCTTGGAATAGGTCGAGATATTGTTGTAGCTCTCGATATCACTGCTGAAGGTCTCAGACTGAACCGTATCGTTCCAGGGATCTACGATCGTCGCAAGCGTCGCCGAATCCTTCGCCGCGACCGCCTTGTAATACTTCTGCGCAAGGGCCAGAAGATCCGGATCATCCTGTGCCAGATTCTCTGAAGCCGTGGGCGCCGAACCGGAGCCTGCACCCTCTGTAGACGCTTCGTCCTTCTGACTCGTAGTTACAGCGGTCGTCTTCTTCCCTGTTGTTTTCTTCTTAGAGGAAGAGCCGCCCACCAGGCGGAAGATACAGAAGCCGATAATAATCACCAGCACTACAGCCAGTCCAAGCAGAATATAGCGCAGATTGTCAGACAGCCATTCTCTGAAATCATCTATCATGGCAAAGCCTCCAGTCACAAAGTCAATTCCCTTTATTAATTTCTCCCAAAAAACTATTAATAATTATAAAGGCTTTTTATTACAATTGCAATTGATAATCATTGATGGAGATCGAATTAAGAAAGTTTTTTCAGATTTGACTTTGCCCGCCTGCTATGCTAAGATGTTCTGCGTCCGAAAGGATCCGTGCATCTGTAGCTCAGGGGATAGAGCAACGGTTTCCGGTACCGTGTGGCGGGGGTTCGATTCCCTCCAGATGCGCTGACAAAAGCCTCCGGCTGATGCCGGAGGCTTTTTCGTGTTCTATCAGGCTGCGATCTCGACCCTGTCCATGATTCTGTCATAGTGGTACACGCTGTCTGACAGAAACTCTTCCGCGTCCACCTCGGTCCGGTTGATCTCCCGCACCATCTTCCCGAGATCCTCGGGATCCTCCTCATATCTGCAGGGGACGATCATGCATTCATGCACGGAGCTTGGCAGTATGTACAGATCATCGTCCTCTCTCCTGGCCAGTTCATTCAGAACGGCTTTGTCCGCCATATAGCAGGCTCCGAACTGCCGGCTGCTGTTGGTCAGAACATACATCGGAACTTCCCTGAACTCTTCTTCCCCGCTCTCACCCCCGCGGTCTGTGTTATCCTCTTCCTTCACGCTGAGATTGATGCCGATCTCCTCACTCAGTTCTCCCATCATCTTATCGATTCCCATAATATCCGGCGGAAGCAGTCTGCGGGTATTCTCCCTGGCCGCCTGGTCCAGCTCCTCGTCGCTGATCCCCCACAGTCTCTGATGCTCCCTGTGCACCAGCACCGCTCCATCTCCGATCTGATTGCTCCGCACCATCACATAATACACAAGGGACAGATCAAGAAAGTCCCGGTGGGGCACCCCCTTGAGAAGCTCCCTGTTCATGGAGCTGTTCACAACTCTGTACACGACATTGCTGCGCACTGAGTCAGGGTTCAGCATGCCCTCCACGTCAAAGGCCTCGGAAGGCATTGACTTCCTGTACTGTTTCAGGATCCGGTCAGCGATCCCGGGAATACTCATGCCCGACTGGTAACAGTCGTACAGAGCATTCAGGTAGATATTCGGGCATACCATATCCCCCGGACGGGAGATCAGCATGCTGTCAAGCATGACTCCGTTGTTTTTTCGTACGGGAACGATCCGGACCGTATAATCGTCCTCGATACTTTCCGATACCTGTTCTTCGATAAGACTGAGAAATTCCTTGTATGTGATCAAAACAGACTCCTCCCTTAAGTAGACTCTATTCAATTGTGTCAGGTCTGCTGCAGACTATAATAAATGAATCGGCTGATTCCGGACAGGCCATAAAGCCTGAAGAAATGAAACAGATAAAAAAAGCAGTGATGCGCCGCAGAATCATACTAGCACATCACTGCCTGTTATTCAATCAGACAGGACCCGTCAAAAATAAACGAATCTCATTTACATTATGTGACGTTCTCAATCTGCCAGTCGATGGGGCTCTCCCCGTTTTCCTCCAGGAAATGATTGACCTTTGAAAACGGACGGCTCCCGAAGAATCCTCTGTAGGCAGACAGTGGACTTGGATGGGGGCTCTTGAGGACCAGATGCCTCGGATTGTTCAGCATACTGCTCTTATCCTGCGCGCTCCTTCCCCACAGAATGAACGCGATGGGACGGTCCTGCTCATTGACCGCGCGGATCGCCGCGTCGGTAAAGGTCTGCCACCCGAAGCCGGCATGGGAAAATGCCTGGTGCGCCCGGACTGTCAGAACCGAATTGAGCAGAAGCACACCCTGTCTGGCCCATTTCGTCAGACAGCCGTTGTCCGGAATGTAGCAGCCCAGATCGTCATGGAGCTCCTGATAGATATTCACCAGGGAGGGCGGGATCTGAACGCCGGGCTTCACGGAGAAGCTGAGTCCGTGGGCCTGGCCCGGTTCATGGTAGGGATCCTGTCCGAGGATGACAACCTTCACAGAGGACAGTGGCGTATAATGAAACGCATTCAGGATATCTCCCGCGGGCGGATACACCTGAAAAGAAGCATATTCCTCGCGCACTTTTTTATACAGCTGGGCATAATAGGGTTTTCTGAACTCCGCAGAGAGCGGCTCCAGCCAGTCATTGTCGATCGCAGCCATTTTCCTTCTCTCCTGCCACGCTCGTGAATCCGGCGTGGCTTAGAATCTACATTACAATCTACAGTCTGCAGTATCACAGCCGCACGGCAACACCGCGGCCGCGAAGATACTCCTTCACCTGACGTATCTCAAGCTCCTTATAGTGGAACAGGGAGGCGGCAAGGGCCGCATCCGCTTTTCCCTCAGTGAGCGCGTCATAGAAATGTTCCAGGGTTCCGGCGCCTCCGGAGGCGATCACAGGGATCCTTACATTCTCAGCGATCGTTCTGGTGAGCTCCAGGTCGTATCCCGCCTTGGTTCCGTCACAGTCCATGGAGGTCAGCAGGATCTCCCCTGCCCCAAGCCGGTCCGCCTTCATGGCCCACTCCACCGCGTCGATCCCCATGTCGATCCGGCCGCCGTTGCGGTATACGTTCCAGCCGCTTCCGTCCGGTCTTCTCTTGGCATCGATCGCGAGAACGACGCACTGGGATCCAAACTTGTCGGCCGCGTCACTGATGAGGTCCGGATTGAGGATCGCAGCCGTATTGACCGAGATCTTGTCAGCCCCTTCTCTGAGGATCTGGCGGAAATCATCCACTGTGCGGATGCCGCCGCCCACGGTGAACGGAATGAAAACAGTCTCCGCGACTCTTCTCACCATATCCACCACCGTACGTCTTGAATCACTGGAAGCCGTGATATCCAGGAAGACCAGTTCATCCGCGCCGGCCCTGTCATAGGCCGCGCCGATCTCCACCGGATCACCTGCATCTCTCAGATTGACAAAATTAACACCTTTCACAACCCTGCCGTTATTGACATCAAGACAGGGAATAATTCTCTTCGTCAGCATATCTTTATACCTTCAGGAAATTATCGAGGATCTTCAGGCCCCACTCACCGCTCTTCTCGGGATGGAACTGACACGCGAACAGGTTCTCCCTCTCCACACTGGCTCCGACCGGAACACCATATTCCGCACTGGCCGTGATCCTGGTACCGTCTCCGCCTTCAGTCACACAGCCCTCTCCCGGAACGGGAAGATAATAGCTGTGAACGAAATAAACATAGGTACTCTCGGGAATCCCCTCAAACAGTTTTCCCGGTGCAGGATACCGGAGGCTGTTCCATCCCATATGCGGGATCTTCAGAAGGCCGTCCTGATCAGGAATTCGTCTGATCTTTCCCTTCATAAGACCAAGGCCCTTTACCCCCGGAGATTCTTCGCTCTCCTCAAAGAACAGCTGAAGTCCCAGGCAGATGCCAAGAAGCGGGATCCCTCTCTCATGAACCTCCTGCAGGACACTGTCGATCCCGTACTCCTTCAGCTTATCCATGGCATTGCCGAATGAACCGACTCCGGGAAGGATCACATGGTCAGCACTGAGGATATCCTTCCTGTCCCGCGTAAGTATGTATTCGTATCCAAGATGCGCACATGCACGCTGAACGCTTCGGATATTGCCCGCATCGTAATCACAGATGGCAATCATGATCGAATCCTTTCAATAAAAACCAGATATAAAACATCAGACATAACAGTATATGAATTATATCTTCACACCCGCACTGAAATCAATAAAAAAAGCACTGGCCTTTACCAGTGCTTGCTTATACCTTGAAAACCGCACACGAAAATCTAACCCTTCAACATCTGTTCAACACAGAACCTATACCATAAGGACAAGCTTACGACCGATTAGTAACAGTCAGCTCCATGCATTACTGCACTTCCACC
>CACXAT010000041.1 GCA_902765725.1 uncultured Lachnospiraceae bacterium
TATTCCTCTGTGTCGCTCCTGACACAGTCAGGGCAGAAGCAAAGCTTCTGATGACGGCCCCGTAGAGCACCAGCCATCTGAGAGCGCATACCGCGTCCACGTTTTGCGCTGCCCTGCATAAGGCGCTGATAAGCGGTGTCCGGAAACCGTGAGGAAAGACGCAGGTACTGGTATGCTGTGAACTCACGAATGATTCTGTCCGATGTCAGCCCGCATTCTCTGGGGAGCCATGCGTCGATAAGCTTTACACGGGCGGGAAGGGTGACGGCAGCATCCAGCACCGTTTTTCCGCCGAACAGTTGGTCAAAGGTATACTTCTCGCTTCTGTTCCCGCTGATGGCATGGTACCTGGCAAGCAGGCTGTACCAGCATTCCCCCTTCATCGGGATAGGAAACACAAGCAGATGCTCCTGGTCTTCACGAATCATTGTCGGATCCCTTTGCAGAATCTTTCCCAATGCCGGACTTATCCAGGAGTTCCGCAGCATAGAGCAAAAGCTTTGCCGGATCCTTCTCATCCGGAAAAGCGGCAGCCACGCTGCGCGCAGCTTTCCTGGCGTCCTGCATGCTGACGCCAAAGACGGTAACGAGGTTTGAAATGAGGCTTTGCAGCGGATCATCCTTCGGCATCTGCTCCTGCGGATTCATTTCTTCCGGAATGGCAGGTGCTCTCCAGAGATGCTCGTACAGGGTCAGGTCGACATCCCTGCCTTCCCGCATGTCCTTCCGCTGCTGTTTCGTCAGACCAAGTCTGAGATCTGCTGTTCTGTGGACAGTTTCAGCGTCAAAGGTCTCCGTTTTGCTGATGATGGCATAGTCCTGTACCAGTTTGTACAGGATCGCAAGCAGGAACTGATTCCCGACAGTCTCCTCATAGAACGCGTCAGACAGGGCGGCTGTAAGCTCCACCTTCTTCCGGGTATACTGATAATGCCAGAGTGCCCGTATGTACCGGTTCCATTCTTTGCTTCCCTGCTTCAGCAGGTCCATGTGGACCTCTCCCTCTCCGGTGACGCGCTTGGCCTGCTGGAACTCAGACTGCAGGATGGTGGTAAACTTCGGTGCACCGACCATGACAATGGGGACTTCGGCAGTGTTCACGAGGGAGACCAGGAAGTTCAGAAGCTCTGTGGAGACCTGGTCTCTGACACTGCAGAGGTTCTGGACGTCGTCAATGACGAGGATGCCCAGACTGCAGGAATCAATCGCTGACCGGAGATCCCCAAGAAGTACTTCTTTACTGATCCGATTGAAGGAGTGCTGTTCTGAGAAGTGAGAGCCGAGAATCCGGTCCATCTCCTGAAGTATGCGCTGACATAGTCCCTTTGTGGAGCCATCCTGCGGACAGTCAACCTTCAGCCAGACAAGCTGATGAAGATCGAAGGGGACGCCTCTGTAGTTCGTATGGACGATGACCTGCGGGTAGAGAGTCAGGACGTTCATGACGGAACAGGTCTTTCCGACGCCGGAGATGCCGAACACTGGAAAGCCGTATGCAGGCTGCTTGTAGGACCGAAAAACTCGTCTGAGCCGGTCATCGAATGGAATCCCGTTTTCGGTAATGGCCTGCTGTATGACCGAAAGCGGCATCGGATTCCTCCCGTAGTAGCCCCAACGGAGGCACCGGTCGACATTCATGGCGATTTCGGTGTCACAGGTGCAGGGCACATGGAGCTGTTTAATATACGGCAGCTTGTTAAGCCGCTCCATCCGGTTCAGGTTCCGGTCGCTCTCCTGATAGGGCATGATCACCATGAGCTGTGCGGCATACTCCAGTGGATCCCCGATGGAGGGGATCGCCTCGATCAGTGGATTTCCCATAAACAGCACTTCTGTCGGGCTTTGATATACTGCGTTTTCAAAGATCTCATTCTTCAAAGCGAACCCCCTTTCCGTTCCTTTTCTTCAGATCAGGCCTGCTTTTTCCAACGCCTCGTCAATCGACTGGTCGATTGGAGAATCTTCGCCATAATACCGCTGATCTTTGTCTGCGGTGGCCCCCTCCTTTTGCGCATTCAGTTCCGTCTGCATGCGCTTGGCTCTGGCAGCGCCGGACAGTTCCTCGCGCTCTGCCTTCCGGTTCTGTTCGATGTTCTTAATGGATTCCCTGATGATCGATGGAGCTGCCTTCCGGCTGCTGATCTGCCGGCGGATCTTTTCCATCGCCTGTTCGAACTCCGCGTTCTTCTGATTCATTGTAGCGGTATACTCGGCCTTCTGCTTCCTGTCCTCATCGCGGTAGCGGTCCATCTCTTCCTCCGTAATACCGCTGAAAGAAGCACTGCGCTCCAGGAGAGAACAGGTGATGAGCTTCCGATCATCTTCGGTGGTGACATAGATGTGATCCACACAGGTCGGATCATAGATGACTGTGACGGCGTACCGTCCTTTGGTTCTGGCAGTGGCAAACCATTCCTCGTCAACAGCTTCCTGACAGGTATAGTACAGCCCATTGAACTCGATGCCGCGCTCGGTGATTTTTGCCTTTCCCTGCGGCAGGAGCACCCGGTACATATCCTCCTGCGAAACGAGACGCATGGCGCCGGAGCGATATCGTATGCCATAGTTCCACAGGTCAAGAGGATCTGCGTTGACATGATCCCGGATCATCTCCGGTGTGCGCTGATAGGTATCTTCATCCAGCCACGATGAGTTGTACTTCAGGATACACAGGATCAGTGCCTTCATAAAGGTTCCATAGTCGCAGGCTGCCTTCAGACGATAATCATCTGCACCCCGGGTGCCGGCGTCCTTCTCCACATATCCGGGGAGGATGTCCTTCAGTGCCCCCTGTGCAAGACAGAACGCATGCTCAATGATTCCCTTCAGATCACCGCGATAGGGTGGGCAGTTTTCTACCATGATGCCAAGCTCTGAGATGAGTGACTCAACACCTTTTCCTCCCACTTCTCCGTTATCCGCAATGAGAACCGACGGAAGATGATGGCAGGGCCACTGTTCCTCGGTGATCTCCACACCAAACCGTCTGCAGAATGCCACCTTGTCTTCCGCGGAGTTCTTGATGGCCAGCAGCGCCTGGTTCCAGGAGGCGTTGTCCAGAGTGACATGCATTCCGGTGATTATACGGGAGTAGGCATCTTTGATCAGGAAGATCACAGGCCTTCCGATGATCTGCCCTGGAAAGTTCTCCCGGACAAGATAGAAGTCCGCAATGGTGGCATCGATCTGTACCTTTTCAGAGGGCCCGCTGACCGTGCACTCCGTTTTTCCGGTGATAGCCCGTGAACTGAGTGCAAACTTATGCTCTCCATCTTTCTTCCGCTTCGAAGAAACAGAATCTCTGTTTCTGTGATACCAGTACAGGAACTGATTGATAGACGGAATCTCATCCGGAGGCAGTGAGACAACATTTCCCTGAGAATCCTTTGTCGTATATTTCAGTCCGATCATGCGGTGATAAGTGCTCGAGAGCGTAGCGTTTCTGCTTTTGCTGTAATGATGATCAATCGCATCTGCGAAGTTCTCGAAGTCCTTCTGGTTCAGGATCTTCCCGTTGCTTCCTGGTTTCTTGGGACGGCCAAGACGCTTTTTGACGCTGTTTTCGGTCCTGTGACCGCCACAGTTGCGGTATCCGGGGAGAAGAGCGTTCTTATCCTTGCCGCCCCTCCAGTACTTTCCGAGATACCGATACAGATCGGACTTGGGAACGCCTGTTTTTGCCTCGACCTGCTTCAGAAGATCCGTCCGTTCGGCTCTCTGATAAATCTCCGGTTCTCTGGCTACGACATCCCTGATCAGCTCCCAGACCCTGTCACGGCTCTTCTTCATAGCTTCAGAGAGGGAATCCTCCCTGACACTTTTTTCGTTGTCGATGACTGCCTCCAAAGAGCCGCTATTCAGGGAGGAGAGCAGCTCTTCTCCGCGGATGCGGTCCGGGGTATTGCATTTCAGGTCGTTGATATCAATCCACCAGCAGCTGTCCTGAAGATTTGGAGATACATAGAGCACGCGGCAGACGCGTCCGCTCTGTCTGTTCCGCAGCAGCTGCCCCACAACGGGAGTAAAGCTCTCAGATGCTTCTGTATTCATCGTTGTATCCGTCATCTCATGTATTCTCCTGTATGCCTGTACGGGGATCGTCAAGGCAGATCGTTCTGTCAAGATCCAGTGTGATTTGTCCTGCCTGCACCAGGTGTTTGAACATCTGAATCACCGTGCCGTTCTCCAGATGGAGAGCAGTCTCCATTTCGCGGATGAGTACGGGAAATGGAATGCCGGGATCGTTGTAGCACTGAAGAAACGCCTGCTCAAGAAGCGCTCTCTGACGGTCAGAAGGTACAAGCTCTTCAAAGGAACGGCCGCCAGTGATCCACAGGATGTTTCGGGCCCGGGTTCTGTTGATCTCCTTCTCTGTCATAATCGACCAGCTGACCTGCTTTTTCTCCCAGTACAGCTGCTCGATCTTAAGCTTTTCGGCGACTCTCGCACTGAAGAGCTCTGAGGATGGCTTGACCGCCACCGCGTGCCAAACGTCATCTTTAGAGTAGTAGAAATCGCTTGTCATCACATTCGGCCAGCCGTTTGCCTCCGGATGTCTGATGCCGGCTTCTGCAGCGATCAGGAGAGTCTCCCGCAATTCAAGGGGGTACTGTTCCCGGATATCCGTCACCGCAGGGTCGTAATCAAGGATCAGAAACAGATCACGCTCAAGGCTGGACAACATGTGGTGGATTCTTCCTGTCGTCTGTCCTCTTGCTCTGCATACCTGACCTTTGGATGGAAAGTCGTGCGTCGTAATCCAGGGCTTGTAGTCGGAGCCTTCGCCACTGCCGCGCCCTTCTTTAATCCTTCGGCGTTCTGTTTCCAACGACCATACCGTGCCTCGTCTGCTCATGGGATCTTCCTCTTCTGGTGAATGGATGAAAAACTGCCCACTAACAGTATATATCTTAATTACATATATTTCAATAGTATCTGTAATAATTATGTATTTACTATATATGAATCGGTAGTATCCATCATAATTAAAAAAGCGTCCCAAACAGGACGCTAATGTAAGTCATAATTAAATTTTATCTAAGATAATTACGCCTTCACACCAGTTCCTACTCTTCCATTCACCCGCGGGTCTAATCATTCTCTCGCCGTTCAATCGCTGACCAGCCCGTGAATGAATGCCAGAGCATGGAATACAAACAATCATAAGCAAAAGGTTGTTAAGCTCTGTGATGAGAAGGCACCCCTTTTTCATTCGTCTCACAACCTGCAGCTTATGGAATAACTCTATTAAGTAAGAATGATTCCAATTCTTAGGCTCATGCTGCACCATTGTCCCTCTTGAACGCAAGCCCAATCGTCTTAAACAGGATCTTGATATCCCCCCTAATCGACCAATTGTCAATGTACTGGCAGTCCAGCCGGACAACTTCTTCAAAGTCCTTGATATCGGACCTTCCAGAGACCTGCCAGAGGCCTGTCATACCGGGTTTCATGCTGAGTCTGCGTTTGTGGTAGCTGTTGTACTGGTTGAACTCGCTGACTGTCGGCGGCCGGGTTCCCACAAGAGACATCTCTCCTTTGAGTACGTTCCAGAACTGAGGAAACTCATCCAGACTGGTCTTGCGGATAAAGCGCCCAATCTTCGTGATCCGAGGGTCATCCTCCATCTTGAACATCAGCCCATTCATCTCATTTTGGGCAAGCAGCTCTTTCAGGTGAGCCTCCGCAT
>CACXAT010000042.1 GCA_902765725.1 uncultured Lachnospiraceae bacterium
GCGGCTGCATTTTCATCCCAGCCCCTTCCGCCTTCTCCGACTTCGATAGGTCTTCCGAACAGGTCCGGATGCGCGCAGAATGTAAAGAGCCTGCTCTCGATCATCCTGACGTAGAGGTCGGTATAGATGCGCAGTTCTTTTACTCCGAAATGAGCATTGGAAAATACGTCCATGATGTCCGGCCGTCCTTTGAGTCCGTGCACCGATCCCACCAGATAATCCATGCCCATTTCTCCAAGGTAGTACTCCCTGAAAAATGACTCATCCGCCGGATCGTAATCGCACTCCACTCCGCACAGAACTCTGATCCCGCTCTGTCCGTCAGCCGCGCGGCAGGCTTCGATATACCCGGGGACGTCCGCCTGTGACATGCGAAGCGGTCTCTCCTCACCTGCTATAAATGCGTGTTCAGAGAATCCGATCCGGTTCATGCCAAGCTGAGCTGCCTTCTTCACATAGTCTGACACATCGCCTTCCGCGTGTCCGCAGCGGTATGTATGTGTGTGGTAATTATTCCAGACCCCCTGGTCTGCCTCTGTCACTCTTATCATCTATTGTCTCCGGTCATCCCAATTCTTTCCATGCTTCCTGCAGCGAGTCGATGATCGACAGGTTCTGGGGACATGCTGCCTCACAGGCTCCGCAGCCCACGCAGTTGTCGGCTCCCGCGCCGTTCTTCCTGATATCCTTCAGTCCGAAGTGCTCCGCCGGGTCAACCCCGTACAGGGAGACGTCATTCCATGCGGAGAAGATGCCGGGGATATTGACGCCATTGGGACATGGCATGCAGTAGCGGCAGCCCGTGCAGCCGATCTTCATGCGGCTGAGGTAGGCCTGGCGGGCATCTGCCATGAGCTTCAGCTCATCCTCTGTCATGATGCCCGGCTCGACGGAATCAAAGATGCGCAGATTGTCATCGACCTGCTCCTCTTCATTGCAGCCCGACAGGACCGTTCCGATCTCTGGATGGTTGCACAGCCAGCGGAAGGACCATTCCACCGGGGAGCGCTTCACCGGGAAGGCGTCATACAGGGCCTGCACATTTTCCGGAGCCTTCGCAAGGCGGCCGCCCAGAAGGCCTTCCATGATGACAACGGGGATCCCGAGGCTTCCCGCAAGCTCCAGTCCTCTGGTGCCGGCCTGGTTCTCGATATCCATGAAGTTGTACTGGATCTGGCACATATCCCAGTCATAGTCCTTGATGATGTACTCGAACTCTTCATAGGGACCATGGAAGGAGAAGCACTTGTAGCGGATCTTTCCCGCCTTCTTCATGTCATCGAAGAACCGGGGCGCCCCGATGGACTTGAAGTATTCCCATTTTTCCTTATTGATGGCGTGCATCAGGTAGAAGTCGATGTGGTTGGTCTGCAGCTTCTTCAGCTCCTCATCCAGCACAGCCTCCATCTCTTCCCGATTATGCACAAGATCCGCAAGAACCTTGGTCGCGATGGTGACCCTGTCCCGGTACCCATCCTGGAGAGCCTTGCCCACTATGATCTCGGAGGTCTTGTCCAGATAGACATAGGCGGTGTCGATATAGGTCACTCCGCCGTCGATCGCGCGGCGGATCAGGGAGATCGCCTTCTCCTCGTCGACGGTGCTGTCTCCTGAAGCCGCACCGTTAAAGCGCATGCAGCCAAGGCCGAACGCGGAGCCCTGGATGCCCAGCTTGCCAAAATTGCGGTATTTCATTTATTTCCCTCCCTATCTTACATATATACTGGTGCGAAAACTGCCCGGAGTCATAATCCCGGGCAGTTTGTAATCCGATGGTGTCATATCTTACAGGGCGTTTTATTGTGTGCATCATTATAGCAAACACATGTTTCACAATCAATACATGACTGCCAGCGCAATCTTACTATTGATTAATGTTCCGAATACGTGTACACTACGTCTAACTCTAGTAATTGATAACAAATTATCATTAGGAGATGAGTAACTGCTATGACGATCAGAGACATGAAGCCCGGTGACAGTGCCGTGGTGACCGCTGTCGGAGGCGAAGGCGCGCTGCGGCAGCATTTTCTTGACATGGGTGTGATTCCCGGAGCCGGGGTCACGCTGACGAAGCTGGCTCCTCTGGGGGATCCTGTGGAGCTGCGCATCCATGGGTATGAGCTGACCCTGCGTCTGGCGGACGCGGCCAAGATCGAGGTCAGGCCTGCCGAAGAGTCAGACAGGGCTGCCATGGAATCTGCAGGTCCTGCCGCACAGGGCGGACGCAGGAAGAAGGTTGCCCATCCGGGTCTTGGTGAAGAAGGCAAGTTCCATCCGAAGGGAAGCGGCACCCAGCTGCCTGAGGGCACGCTTCTGACCTTTGCGCTGGTGGGCAACCAGAACAGCGGCAAGACGACCCTGTTCAACCAGCTGACCGGGTCCAATCAGCACGTGGGAAACTTCCCCGGCGTTACGGTGGACCGCAAGGACGGCCAGATCCGCGGCCAGTCCAACACTTCCATCACGGATCTTCCGGGGATCTATTCCATGTCCCCCTACTCCAGCGAGGAGCTGGTCTCCAGGAATTTTGTCCTGAATGAGAAGCCCAAGGCGATCATCAATATCGTCGACGCAACGAATATAGAGCGCAATCTCTACCTGACCATGCAGCTTGTGGAGATGGATGTCCCGGTCATCCTGGCCCTGAATATGATGGATGAGGTCAGGGGGAACGGCGGCTCCATCGACATAAACCGGATGGAGGATATGCTCGGCATCCCTGTGGTTCCCATCTCCGCGTCCAAAAACGAGGGTGTTGACGAACTGGTGCGCCATGCCGTACACATTGCAAAGTACCAGGAGAAGCCGGGGCGCAAGGACTTCTGCGGAGCCGACGATCACGGCGGAGCGGTCCACAGATGCCTGCACGCCATCGCCCACCTGATCGAAGACCACGCCAAAGCTGCCGGTCTCCCGCCGCGGTTTGCCGCCAGCAAGCTGATCGAGGGCGACGCTCTGATCCTGGAGCAGCTCGGTCTGGACCAGAATGAGAAGGAAACGCTGGAGCATATCATACTGCAGCTTGAGAAGGAACGAAGACTGGACCGCAGCGCTGCCATCGCGGACATGCGTTTTGAATTCATCTCCAAGGTCTGCCGCGAATGCGTCATCAAGCCCCAGGAGAGCAGGGAACACGCCCGCAGCCAGAGAATCGACCGCATCCTTACCGGCAAATATGCAGCGATCCCGGTCTTCATCGGTATCATGGGGCTGGTCTTCTACCTGACCTTCGTGATCGTCGGCCCCTGGCTGCAGGATCTGCTGGATATGGGAATCGGAGCCCTCACGGACGCGGTTGACGCCTGGCTGACCGCAGCCAATGTCAATCCCTTCATCCACGGGATCATCATCAAGGGGATCTTCGAGGGTGTCGGCAGCGTCCTGAGCTTCCTGCCCATCATCGTTACGATGTTCTTCTTCCTGTCACTGCTGGAAGACAGCGGCTATATCGCCCGTGTCGCCTTCTTTATGGACAAGCTGCTGCGTCAGATCGGTCTGTCCGGCAGAAGCATCGTACCGATGCTGATCGGCTTCGGCTGCACGGTCCCTGCCGTCATGTCCACGCGCACGCTTCCCAGTGACCGCGACCGCAGGATGACCATCCTGCTGACGCCGTTTATGAGCTGTACCGCCAAGCTGCCGATCTATGCGTTCTTCGTAAGCGCATTCTTCCCGGATTACGGCTGGCTGATCATGATCGCCCTGTACATGATCGGGATCGTGACAGGCATCCTGGTGGCGCTGCTCTTCAAGCACACCCTGTTCAAGGGAGAGGCCGTCCCCTTCGTGATGGAGCTTCCCAACTACAGGCTGCCCAGCCCCAGGAATGTACTTCTGCTGCTCTGGGAGAAGTCCAAGGACTTCCTGCAGAGAGCCTTCTCCGTCATCCTGGTGGCCACTATCGTAGTCTGGTTCCTGCAGCACTTCAGCTTCAGCCTGAACCTCGTTGAGAATTCACAGGAGAGCATCCTGGCAGCCATCTCCGGTGTGCTGGTCCCCATCTTCAGACCGGCCGGACTTGGCGACTGGCGCATCGTCACCTCCCTGGTGAGCGGCTTCATGGCGAAGGAGAGCGTTGTCTCCATCATGAAGGTCCTGTTCGGAAATGAAGGCGGCGTCGCAGCTTCGATCAGCACGCTTACCGCGGCCTCCATGCTGGTCTTCAGCCTTCTGTATACCCCCTGCGTCGCGGCAGTCGCCTCCATCAAGCGCGAGCTTGGCTCCCGCTGGGCAGTCAGCGTTGTAGTATGGCAGTGCTTCATCGCGTGGGCCGCAGCAGTGCTGGTCCGCATGATCGGCATGATGCTCGGAATGGGGTGATGGAGATGAATGTGTACGATATTCTGCTTGCGGCCCTGTTGATCGTGATTGTCGCGCTGGCCGTGCGCAAGATCTACCGGGACAAGAAGGCCGGAAAGAGCTGCAGCTGCGGCTCATCGGGCTGCAGCGGAAACTGCGGCAGCTGCCATAGCAGCTGTATGTCACGGCCCGGACAGGGCAAGATGTAAGTGAGAGTGTGATCAGGTACCTGTTGTGAGTAAGGAGCTATGTAAGAAAGAGACTGCCGCTCGTGCAATCCTGCATGAGTGAACTGCTACCCGTCAAGTAGACAATTAAAATACAAAAAGTATTCTGCCATCAGATTTGATCTGGTGGCAGTTTTTACGCCACCGCCAAATACTGT
>CACXAT010000043.1 GCA_902765725.1 uncultured Lachnospiraceae bacterium
GTAAGCATAACAACCAGCGTACGCTGACGAAACCTGCGTGAGGCGTTATCATTAAGGGGGAGGGTTCCAGTTGAAACCGCAAATACTTCAGAGATTCGCGGTTGACAGCGGAGGTGAATCTCTTTGCAGATGTATTGCCTTCGGCCGACGCATCCCCTGGGAATGAACTGCGCAGGTTCGGATCTGGCCTGCAGGTACGCCGGTTGTGATGGGGCGTCTCCGTGTACCTGGATAGGTTGGGCATCCGGGTCCCAGTCTCCTGTCACCCTGAAGCGATGGATCCAGACACAAGAAAGTCCGGCATGGCGATTCCCCAGGTGGGAACAATACCATGCCGGACGGTCAATTCTGCAGTTTCACTTATGCGACTGCAAGTGGCCGATGCCTGCCTGTTCGGCAGACGTCGGCTACTCGGGTTATTCTGTTTGTCAGGAGGTTATCATGCTACCAGGTATGGGCCGACCACCTTTCCATCTCGCATCCACCGGCCATTTACCAGGATGGGCTCTGTCTCAGATTGAAAACTGATACCTTTCCCGGCCTGTGTGGCTTCTCGCTGCTTCGCTTCGTATGCCCTGTATTCTTCAGACCAGCACATCATCTTTGGAAGATATTCATCTGGGTTGTCTCCCCGCCTCTGATGCTTGGGTATCTCGATGAGGAGATACCGGAAGTAGTACTCCGGATCGGCATCATTCAATTCCGCTGTTGTTGCGATGGAGTTCGCAATCATGCGGTCGGTGGCACCTTCATCTGAATACGAAAAGAGACTGCTGTTTCTTTGCAAAGCAATCCTACGGATGTTTCTTTCGCAGTAAGTGTTGTCCGCAGGTACGTTAGAATCGTAGAGGAAGCTGTCGATGTGACCGCCTTTCTTGCAGTCCTCAAAGTAGTTCATCGCCTTGCGCATCGTCGCAGTCATCGTTACTCGTTTTGATGGATCAGAGGAAGTACCATGCAGCGAGGCCTGATAGGCCTCCTCATACTCACAGACGTACTGCCAGGCCAGATCCAGGTGCGGCTTTACGTTTTTGATTCTTCCAGCAACCCGCTCCTCTCCGGACAGGCGCTTGAGCTTCGTATCCTCGCTCTCGGCAAGGCTGATCTCGCGCAGGATTTTCCATTCCCAGGTCTGTGCCAGCTGTTTTCTGCCCTCCTCCGTTTTCATGAGGTCTTTTGAGGCCATCTTCACAATAAGCCAGGCAAGAAAGAACGGCCTTCTCAGATGCGCAAGGCAGAATGAGACCACGATCTTTCCTTCAGACTTGCGCTCCAGTTCCGGATATGCAGCATACTTGTCGTTCTTGCATACGACAGATGCATTTCCTGTCACTGTCGTAGGATCGGGCTCCGTTTCCTGTTCCGGCGGAGTTGTCTGGCCTGCGGTATCCGAACGATCCGCGTCCTTATCCGGAAGAAAGTCTGCAAACAGTCCATCCAGAAATGACTCAGCCCTGGAGGGATTGAAGAAATATGCGGCAGCCTTGGGACCTTCCCGCAGCTCACTTGTAATCAGCAGCCAGATATAGGACTTTTCTCCCGGCTTCTCAGCATCATAGATGGATCTCCAGGTGGTTTCATCCATCTGAATGTACTTGCCTGCTATGATGAAGCTGACGAGATAATCGAAGACGGGAAGCAGATATCTTGCGGCACAGGTATTGCACCAGTAAACCGTTTTCTGCGTTTTCATGGGATAGCCCATGTGACAGATCAGAGCAGCGATGCGCTTGTACGGGATGCTCATACTGGTCAGCATGTAGTACATGAAGGCGACGATCTCCGGGGTTGCCCGGGATCCCGGCATGATATATCCCTCGCTGTAGGGTCGGTATAGCGTACGATTCACCTCATGACTGTCAGGATCGGCTTTTTCTTCGTCGCTGACATTCTCTGAGTATGCGATGATTGGTTTCATGATCGTCAGCACGACGACATGAGCCTCCTCTATACTGAGTTTTTCGCTTGCTTCGAATCCCAGCTTAGATAAAGACTTTGCTTTTTCGATCATTTCCGGAGTCAGATCATCCACATCATAGCTGATTCTGTGCGGGAGATTCTGCGTATCACGCTCCCAGATGCCCGGCTTGCGCTTCTGTTTTTCCTTTGATTCATCGGGTATCGGTTTTCTCGGGGGACGGCTGCTCCGTCTGGGTTTCCTGCCTTTTTCGCCAGCTCCGCCTTTCCTGGACGGATTCTCATCCTGAGTTTTTCCGTCACTGTCTTTCCCATTTTCGTCTGCATTGGCTGGCTCTGCAGGTGCTTCTGTCCCTGTCGTGTCTTTGGCCTGCTCTCCATCAGCGTCGGACTCTTCGGTGAGCGGATCTGTCTCCACATCCTCGCTGCCGCCTTGTGGAATCCCGGTTTCGAGTTCTTTCCCAGAGAGCTGCTCGTCCTTTTCCCCAAAGGCTCTCCTACGTCCGAGTTTGTTGTTCTCGTCCTTATTCTGCTCCTTCTGTTTGAGCTCCTCATTTTCCTTTTGCAGCGCTTTATAATCTTCAGCTGCCTTTTCAGCTGCCTTTATCAGCGCTGCAATGCGGTTCGTCTTGACGATGTCATCCACGATAACCTCACTAAAGATGTTCGAGATGTCGCTCGGACTGAAAGCGCCACACTGGTACAGGAGGTTGTACTTATGAAGTCTCTGGACAGGGATCTCGGTTTCCATCACCGGGCCTCTTTGTTTACGGAAGCAAGGCTTGCGCTGGCCTTCTGAACGGCATCCTGATAGGCGCGGAGAGCCTTCCTCAGCTGTGTATTCTCATTCCGCAGAGATGCATTTGTCTCCTCCAGCTCTGTTATTCTGGAAATCAAAGTTTTCGTCGAACCTTCAGCCCGAACAGAGTTTGCCTGCTCTGCCGGTGCGTCGGAGGCCGATGCCTGCTTTCGAACGTACTTCCTTGTGGGCACAACCTCCCCTGTAACGGGATCAAGCTTCCCGATCAGCTTCCGGTCTGTCTTGTGCTGTTTAGCCTCCTTGTCCCAATAGCTGTGTGAAGAATAAACGTATACCGTATCCCCGCGTCTCAGATGAATGGTACCCATGTCAGACCTCCTGAGAGCTGCTTATCAGTTCTCAGGAGTATAGTAGCATATCTATACCCTCCTGTCAACCGAAAATAAGGGTATAGATATCTGAATATTTATACTCCCTACTGAAGTAGCCTGAAAGTTCAAAAGCCGCGTGTTTTCAGGATCTCTGGGATTCTGCGGCCACCTGATCAGGCATATCGATGTGCGGGTATACTTCGCGGATGGTACCGTCAAGTGCGATTCCGCTCATGAGCTGACGGTACTGCTCCGGAGAAAGAGATCTGGCTTCGTCCGCATTCCTGGGATACAGGAATGAGTTTCCCGGCGCAAGGCGAAGCGTATAGAGCACAGTGCCGATTCCCTCGAAGCAGATCCCCTTGATCGTTCTGGCAGATCTGCCACGAAAAAGATAGAGAACTCCACGGTCCGTTGGATCCAGGTGATAGTTCAGCATGACATAAGCGGAGAGTCCATCAACGCCGCGGCGCATATCCACCCTCTTCGTGCAGAGAATGATCTTCCTGAAGCCGATGCCGTCAACAAACATGAAAAGCCTCCTTAAGCATGGAGAGGGTCTCGCGCCGGACAGAAGAGTAGAGATAGAGCCGACAGGACCGTGTCTCCAGGATAACTTCCGGAGACACGGCAGGCCCTCCCGGCCTGCCTGGAACAGATCCGGCATTTCCTTCTTCCAGTGTACCGGTGATCCGCGGAAGATTAGAGTGGTTCGACTGGCTGCGGGAACCCGAGTCATCAGCAGTACCCGGTTCCGAGCCTATTGTATTGACATCAGGGCGTGCCTGTCCGTTTACGATGTCGGTGATGTCTACGAAGTTCTCTGTCTCTGGCACTGAACCAGAGGATGCCTTCCTGTTACTGGCGTCCGTCTCCCTGATCACGTTTTTCCAGTAGTAGAAGAGCGAGGCGTTGATCTCATGCTCCCTGCACCATTGTGCAATCGACATCAGCTTCGTTTCTCTGTTCTCGTACGCATTGATGATCGGCCTCCAATAGCGAAGCTTCTCCTCACGAACCATCTGCTGTTTCTTGTCCATAAAAAAGCCTCCTCTGTAGAACGCAGCTAGTAGTTTCCTAGCCTCATTCTACAGAAGAGGTTGATCCGGGTCATGGTACGTCCGTTGTTATGCTTACGATCATGTCCATATTTTGTTTGAAGCAGATCCTTTTACCTGTGTTGGTGAACTGGTAAATGTCATCAAAACCAAGACAAGCAGATTTGCCCGTAAACAG
>CACXAT010000044.1 GCA_902765725.1 uncultured Lachnospiraceae bacterium
CACGCCCACCTACACCTATGACCTGGCGCGCCTGCTCGTGGACATGGCGGAGACGGACCGCTACGGCTATTACCACGCGACGAACGAGGGCGGCTACATCAGCTGGTACGATTTTACGCGCGAGATTTACCGGCAGGCCGGAATGAACACCAGGGTCGTGCCGGTCACGACCGCGGAATACGGCCTCAGCAAGGCCGCCCGCCCCTTCAACAGCCGCCTCGACAAGTCCAAACTCAGAGAGGCCGGCTTCACGCCCCTTCCCGACTGGAAGGACGCGCTGGCGAGATATCTGGAGATCCTGAACAGGTAAGCGGGAAGAAGGAGAGCTCAAGCGGCTAAAGAGAAAGCAGATCAGAAAATATGGAAAAGAAGTCTAAACTTCAGCAGAGCAGGTTCTGGGCCATCTACCGGACAGGACTGCGGTGGGGAGTGATCCTGCTCACAGAGTTTTTTATTATATGGTCTCTGATGCAGTACGCGATCCCGGAGAGGAATTACTTGAAGCATGAGAAGAGGCTCGGCACTGTAATTCTTCTCGCCGCGCTCCTCTATGCGGTTATCGCGGCCTGCACGGACAGAGACGAATTAAAGAGAATCGGCGGAATGCTCAGGCGGATGTGCTCTTTTGAACAGATCATGCTGATCCTGATGCTCCTGTGGTATATACTGGGGTGCGCGGTGCGCAGCAGACTGGACGCGGAGCCGCTGTTCAAGTTCAACGACAACAGGCTCTTCATGTTCACGATGACGGTTTTCGTCTTCTTCCCCTTCATGTCCCTGATGGGCAGGGAGCGCGCGAAGCGGATCTTCGAGGGGATGATCCACGTCGCCATGGCGATCTACACAGTGTTCAGCGCGTGGTGCGTGTGGAAGTACTACAGGGTGGAATTCTTCACCTTCCCGTCGGGACTGCGCCTGCAGAACTACAGAGAAGGCATCTCCATGATGATGGGGGGCAACATCAATATAACGGCGGCAGCGGCGGTAGTGCTGCTGGGCCTTTGTATGTACATGATCCTGACTCAGAAACCGCTGGTCAGGATCGCCTATGGATTCGCGGCAGCCGTCCAGCTGACGGTGATGATCCTGACCAATTCGAGAACCAGCTATCTGGCATTTCTGTGCATGGCGATAGTGGCGGCATTTCTGTTTATGTGGGACATTTTGCAAAACAGAGCTATTCCGGTGAGGATCGCCGCGGGCCTGATCGCGGCAGCGCTCTGCGCGGGGGCGGTCTTCCTGATCCAGGCTTCTCTGGTCAGGATGTTCGCGCACGTGTATCCGACCTACCTGGAGCAGCTGGCAGAGGAAGAGAAACAGGCCGCAGCCGAGCGGGAGGCGGAGAAACAGGCCGCCCATGAGATGTGGATGGAAGAGTATGCCCGGAAAGCGGCAACTGCGGAGCAGACTGTGACGCAGGAGTCCGCGCAGGAAACGGAGCAGGCAGCAGCAGAGGAGTCCGCGCAGGAATCAGACCAGGCCGCGACTGCTGAAACGGCGGCGGGAGCCGCAGCGGCCGGAGAAACGGCAGCGGCAGGAGAAACTGCCGCAGAAGCGGAGCCTGCCCCCTCCACGGCCCCTCCCTCGACACCCTACGCGGATGAGACCGTCCGCAAGATGGATGACCTGAACGGAAGAGTCTCAGTATGGGTCTTCGCGATCAAGATCATCGGGTCTTCTCCGGATCACTTACTGTTCGGTGTATCGCCGGTTCATGTCCAGAGGCAGCTGGAGGTAACCAGCCGCTTTGACAGGGCGATCCCGCACGCCCACAACGGAATCCTGCAGGTAGGCATCGGAATCGGAGCGCCGGCTATGCTGATGTTCCTGCTCTTTGAGATCAGTATCATTGCCCGGTGCTTCATGATCGTCTTTAAGGGACGGGGAATCCCGTTCCGGTACTCCTGGACCGTTCCGGTGACCCTGATGGGAATACTGATCATAGACCTTGTGGAGACCATGCTCTTTGCAATGCTGAGGGTAAATCTTCCGATCTTCTATATTTTGGCAGGGTGGACCGTTATAATGAGTAGGGAGATCAGCAGTAAATCAGGCAAAACAGATAACAAATAACAAGAGGTACAAGCTATGGGACAGATTGAAGTGCTGCGCAACGTGGATGGCATTGAAGGACTATGTGTGATCAATCTCAAAGTTCACGGGGACAGCCGCGGCTATTTCATGGAAACATACAACGAGAATGACATGAAGGAAAACGGCCTGGACATTCGTTTCGTGCAGGACAACCAGAGCCGCAGCGTAAAGGGAGTGCTCCGCGGGCTTCACTTTCAGAAGCAGTTCCCGCAGACCAAACTCGTCAGAGTGATCAGGGGCACAGTCTATGATGTCGCTGTTGACCTGAGAAAAGACAGCAAGACCTACGGCCGCTATCACGGCGTAATACTCTCAGAGGAGAACAAGAAACAGTTTCTGATCCCCAGAGGATTCGCGCACGGATTCCTTGTACTGTCGGATGTAGCCGAGTTCTGCTATAAGTGCGACGACTTCTATCACCCCAATGACGAGGGCGGCCTCGCGTGGAATGACCCGGATCTCGGGATCAGGTGGCCGGAAGTGGTAGGAGATTATCCGGGAAGCGCTTACGCCGGAGAATACGCGCTCACAGACGGGACACCGCTGATCCTGAGCGAGAAGGACCAGAAGTGGCTCGGGATCAAGGATACATTTACGTTTTAATTGAACCCAAGGGAAGGCTGCCGGCCGGAAAGGAGAGAAATGAAAGGAATTATACTCGCGGGAGGATCGGGAACCAGGCTATATCCGCTCACAATGGTGACGTCCAAACAGCTCCTGCCCATCTACGATAAACCCATGATCTATTATCCCCTGTCGGTGCTCATGAACGCGGGCATCAAGGACATCCTGGTCATCTCCACTCCGCAGGACCTGCCGAGATTCGAGATCCTCCTCGGAGACGGCCACCAGTTCGGGATCAGTTTGTCCTACAAATCCCAGCCTAGCCCCGACGGACTCGCGCAGGCCTTCATAATCGGCGAGGAGTTCATCGGTGACGACTGCGTCTGCATGGTCCTGGGAGACAATATTTTCGCCGGACACGGGTTAAAAAAGAGACTCAAGGCAGCTGTAGAAAACGCGGAGACCGGCAAGGGAGCGACCGTATTCGGCTACTATGTCGATGATCCCGAGAGATTCGGAATTGTGGAATTCGACAAAGACGGCCATGTGATCAGCATCGAAGAGAAGCCCGAGCATCCCAAGAGCAACTACTGCGTCACCGGCCTGTATTTTTACGACAACGATGTCGTCAAATATGCCAAAGCATTGAAGCCGTCAGCCCGCGGCGAATATGAGATCACGGACCTGAACCGGATCTATCTGGAGAACGGCAAGCTGAATGTGGAACTGCTGGGCCAGGGATTCACATGGCTCGACACAGGGACCCACGAGAGCCTTGTAGACGCGACCATCTTCGTGCAGACCGTGGAGCAGCACCAGCACAGAAAGATCGGTTGTCTGGAAGAAATCGCCTATCTGAACGGCTGGATCGGCAAAGAGGATGTGCTCAAGACCTATGAGATCATGAAGAAGAATCAATACGGACAGTACCTGCTCGATGTCATAAACGGCAAGTATATGGACGAACTGAGGTGATCGGCCGGATTTAAGAAATGAAGAGAGGACGCCCCTCCTGCTGAATGATCAGCAGGAGGAGGCGCCCTCTATTTTCTTTGGTTATAAAGATATTCAGAAATTCAGGATACCGGCTGAAGTAAGGAACAGAATGAACATGATCACTGGCACTACGTACTTGATCATAACCCTGTAGAGGCCCTTGAGACCGAACTTGCGTCCGCCGTACTCGACTTCCTCGACGATCCAGGAAGGACCGACAACCCAGCCGATCAGGATAGCGGACAGCATGGAGATGAAGGGCATCATGAAGCTGTTGCTGATGTAGTCCATGAGGTCCAGGAGCTGGCCGATGCTTCCGTTGGGCAGCGGGAGCTCAATGTAGAACTTGCTGTAGCCAAGCGCGATGATGACCGAAGCGACGGTGTAGAG
>CACXAT010000045.1 GCA_902765725.1 uncultured Lachnospiraceae bacterium
CTACCTTCAATACCGGATCGATTTTACTCTTTCTGGACATAGAATACCCCCAAGCAGGTTTTATATTTCAGTGTCCTACTTGGGGGTAGCATATCAGGGATTCCGGGGCCTGCTGTGTTCAATATGTTTACAATGCCAGGAACTGCTCAAAGATTCCGCACACCTGCTTGGCTTCTTCTCGCGAGGGCATCTCGCAGAAGATCCGAAGGAGCGGCTCTGTACCGGAAAAGCGGGCGATCACCCATCCTCCGTTTTTGAAATAGATCTTTACGCCGTCCATATATGATATCTTTTCTTCCTCAAACGGAATCTCAGGGACCTCCTTTTTCTCAAACAGGATCTCCCGCAGCTCCTCTTTCCTCTGCGGAGTGAACCGGTAGTCTTTTTCTTCCATGAAGATGCTTCCGCATTCAGATTCGATCTCCCGGTAGATCGCAGAGATGTTTCTCCCTGTCACCGCGATCATCTCGATGAGCAGCATGGCGGCATAGATTCCGTCCTTCCCGTTGATGTGCCCTCTTACAGTCAGGCCGCCGGAGGATTCGCCGCCGATCAGGGCATCGGTTTCACTCATCTTCGCCGATATGTATTTGAAACCGACCGGCACTTCATATCACTGCTCCCCGAACCTTTCTGCTACCCTGTCCAGCATATGCGTTGTCGCTACATTGCGCACGATGGCGCCGTGCAGTCCCTTGTACCGGATCATATAATAATACAGAAGCACCAGCACATCGTTTGCGTGCAGGTAGCGGCCGGTGTCATCGATCACGCCCAGCCTGTCCGCATCGCCGTCGGTTGCGATGCCGATGTTGAACCCATAATCCATCACGCGGGTGATCAGTTGCCGAAGAGTCCCTGCGCTGGGTGCGGGCATCTTTCCGCCGAACAGCGTATCATGGCTGTCATGGATCGTCTCCACATCGCAGCGCGCAGTCAGAAGAAGCGTCTTGAGCGGCAGCTCTGAGACGCCGTACATCGGATCCAAGGCGACCCGAAGACCTGCATGCTTGATCGCATCCATGTCGATCTTTTCTATGATATCGTCGATGTATTCATTCAGCGGATAGATCTCTTCGATCAGTCCTGCTGACACGGCAGCATCGTAGTCCATCGTACGGATCTCCTGCGGACTGATCCCTTCCCCGATGCGCTCGATCTCGTCCGTAACTTCCCTGGAAGCATCACGGCCGCCCTCCGTAAACACCTTGATACCGTTGTAAATGGCAGGATTGTGGCTGGCTGTGACCATCATCCCGTAAGGCAGATCATGCTTCATGACATAGAACATGATCAGAGGCGTCGGCGATGACCGGTTTACCAGACTGGCGTGGATCCCTTCGGCCGCAAACACTTCTCCGCACCACCGCATGGCTTCCTTAGACAGGAAACGCCTGTCATAGCCCAGGATGATTCCCTGCTGCGCCTTGCCTTCCGACTTCATCAGGACGCACAGCGCTTTTGTCAGCAGCTGGATGTTGCTTTTGATAAACTCATCCCCGATTACTGCTCTCCATCCGCCTGTTCCGAATCTAATCATGGCAGCCTTCCCTCTTCCGGCTCATTTCAGTTGATCCTGCCGGATATGAACCAATCTGCGCCGCATCAGAAATAACTGTCCTGCAGACCCGTTTCCCACCTGGGTCTTGAGATCCAGGCCCCATTCGTGAAGTCCGGGATGCCGACCGGCATGCCGCCCGCCAGGATGCTCTGCTCCGAGAGAGGTGTGATCGCCATCATGGCAGCCGAATCATAGACATCGATCGGGGTCTGGCGCCTCTCTCTGACCGCTTCGAAGAATGCCCTGAAGACGAGCCAGTCCATGCCGTCATGGGCTCCTCTGACGCCTGCCTTCTGATAGGTCTTCCAGACCGGATGGTCATACTGTTCAAAATACCCGGAAGCATTGTCCCAGTTCTTTTTCCATTCAAACTCGTCCGCGTTGTCCCTGCCGTCCATGAAGATGCTGTGATTGTCATCCATGTACATCGCCTTTGTCCCCTGGACCTGGAAGGCGCGGGAATAATATCTGGGCAGCGTCGTGTCCAGCGCGATCGAGATCGTCTCACCGTGGGCGCAGGTGATGATCGTATTCACGACGTCTCCCTGGGCAAAATGAAGATCTGCCGCATCCGGAAACTGGTCCTTCCTGCTCAGCATGTATTCGCGAAGTCCTGCTGCTTTCGACGCTACAGACACAAGAGACACCATCCTGTTTCCGTGACCGATGTCCAACACATTGCAGATCGGTCCCAGCTCATGGGTCGGATAGTTCTCGCTGTTGCGGTTCAGGTAATTGCGGAAGCGGTAATGCCTTCTCTCCCGCCCTGTCGAAACTTCTTCCCGCAGATCGTGTCGGTACCCGCCCTGGCAGTGTACGATCTCGCCGAACAGCCCCTGGCGGACCATGTTCAGGACCATCAGCTCATTGCGGCCGTAGCAGCAGTTTTCCATCATCATACAGGGGACCCCGGTCTCCTCATACACGCGGACCAGCTTCCAGCAATCCTCCAGCGAATAGGCGCCGCCAACCTCAAAGGCTGCATATTTCCCGGCCTTCATGGTCTCACACGCGACCGCGACATGCGTCTCCCATGCCGCCGTGTTCACCACCGCATCGATCTGCGGCATCTCCAGGATCTTCCTGTAGTCATCCGTTTTCAGAGGCTCTGCCTGCCCTGCCTGCATGACGATCCCCGCAGCATCATCCAGCCTGTCTTCGTACACATCGCAGACTGCAGCGACAATTATCCCCTGCGGAAGGATCACATCTTCAAGGAGGGACAGTCCCCGGTTGCCAAGTCCGATCAAACCAATCCTGATCTCTCTGCTCATTGCTCTCTCCATACTCCGATCTGTTCTTCAGTAATTGTCTGTATGATTCCTACCCCTTGATCCCGGTCAGCGCGATTCCTTCTATAAACTGTTTCTGGAATATCGCGAACAGGACCAGAAGCGGAAGGATCGCCATCATGGCACCGGCCATCATCTCCGGGTAGTTCGTGTGATATTGTCCCTGCATGAACGCAAGGCCTGCCGTCAGCGTCATCTTTTCCTGCGAAGTGTTGACGATCAGCGGCCACATCAGATCGTTCCAGGCAAACCGAAGGGTCAGGATCCCAAGCGATACCAGGCCCGGTTTTGCCAGCGGCAGCATGATCCTCCAGTATGTCATGAAGGGGTTGCACCCATCCAGTGCCGCGGCGTCCTCGAGGTCAGAGGGCAGCGACATGAAGAACTGCCGCAGCAGAAACGTCCCGAACGCGCTGAACAGGTTTGGGAGGAACAGCGCAGGAATCGTGTTCAGCATTCCCAGCTTCTGAATGATCAGATACTGGGGCAGGATGAAGAAGGAGGACGGAACCATCAGCACGGCCAGCAGCGTGATAAAGATCGCCTCCCTGCCGGGGAATTCCAGTTTTGCAAATGCGTATGCCGCCATCGAGCACAGCAGCAGCTGAGCCGTTACCGTTACCACCGACGATATGACCGTATTGAGGTACATCCGCGCGAACGGAACATCCCTGAACACATCCGTATAATTGGAGATGACCGGCTGTGCGGGGAATATCACCGGCGGTATATGGATTGCTTCAGACTGCGTCTTCAGCGAAGTGAGAAGCATCCAGAGAAATGGGAGAATGGTGATCAGTACCCCGGACAGGAGGATGATATAGGCGGCAATATGCGCTTTATTATTCTTTCTAGTTTTGTATCTCATAACAGTCCCCTCTGTCACTGGTCGTAATTGACCCACTTATTCTGCATTTTCATCTGGAAAGCAGTGATCAGCATGATGATCAGGAACAGGAAGATCGCGATCGCCGAAGCATAGCCCTTCTTGGAATACTCAAAGGCGTTCCGGTAGAAATAAAGAACGATACTGATATGCTCCCTTTTAGGTAGACAAGCAAAATAACAAAAGCTTGCTATCTAGAGGGGAGCATTTTATATGGAGAAGAAACTGTTCAAACCGGAGGT
>CACXAT010000046.1 GCA_902765725.1 uncultured Lachnospiraceae bacterium
GGCTCATGGTATTGCTACCATGTATAGCTTATCAGATTACGTCCGTGAGGGACAGTATATTTTTACCTGAGAGCAGAGATTATATTTGCCCAACCTGTAGGAAGGGCCATCTACACTACCGTGACCACTGTCGCCGGATCGTCCGCCATGAGGGCGGAGAGGCTGAATGGTTTTTCATCCCCCGGAGCAGGTGTGACAACGCCGGATGCAGGCGCCTGCACCGTATGCTCCCGGATTTTATGGTACAGTTCAAACATTACTCCGCAGAGGTGATCTCCGGTGTCCTGGATGGCTTCGTCACACCGGAAGATGCCGATTCGGAGGATCGTCCTTCTGCGGATACCATGAAAAGATGGCATCACTGGCTGATGGCAAACGAACAGTATATCGACGGCACACTGAAGTCTGTCGGTTTCCGGGACCTGGGGTTTGGAGAGGAACTCCTCAGGTCCGGCATATCCCTGCTCAGAGAACTCCGAAGATCCTCGGAAAGATGGCTTGAGACCATCCTATGCTTTATTTATAATTCAGGCGGGTTTCTGGTCCCTGCCTGATCCGACCTTATCACCGACTTTGCTTTGCTGTCATCCGGCCGGTCCGATATGATCGCCTCAAAGGAGGTGGTCATGACCATGAATAAAACCACAGACAATACCAAAAAGTGGCAGGAAGATGCAGCACTGGAACGCTTCCGGCTGATCGCGCCGCTTCTTGATGAAACGATCGACCCTGCAAAACGCCTCATGCTCCGGAAAGAGATCGCCGGATCAAACGGCCTGACGACCCGCAGCCTCTACCGCTATGAAGCGGCATACAGGGCGGATGGCTTTGCAGGACTAAAGCCGATGGACCGTGAGCAGCGCCGTTCGCAGTCCCTTCCTGAGAACTTCGATGAACTGGTCAGCGAGGCAGTCCAGCTCAAAAGGGAAGTTCCGACCCGCTCCGTCGCACAGATCATCCTGATCCTGGAGATGGAAGGGCTTGTACCTCCGGGCGTATTGAAACGTTCTACCCTGCAGAGATACCTTTACAAAGCAGGTTTCGGCAAGAAGCAGATGAAAAAGTACACGGAGGCCAGGAAGAGTTCCACAAAACGCTTCTGCAAGGCACACCGGATGCAGCTGGCCCAGGCGGACATCAAGTATGTCATGAAGCTCCCCATCGGTCCAAACGGGAAGATGGTCCAGTGCTATATCTGTTCGATCATCGACGATCACTCCAAGATGATCCTCGGGACAGGCGTTTACGACAGCCAGGAGGCGTATATCGTAGAAGATGTCTACCGCCGTGCCATCCTTTCCTACGGGGCTTTTGATGCCACCTACGTCGACAACGGAAGTCAGTTCATCTCAAAAGAACTGATCGACGCATTGTCCCGGCTTGGCGTACGGCACCTCAGGGCGAAGCCTTATTCCGGCCAGAGTAAAGGGAAAATCGAGGTCTATAACCGCCTGATCAACAGTTACATCGCTGAATGCCGCGCCCAGAAGGTAAAGACCCTGGAAGAGGCCAGGCACTGGTGGGAGCTCTTTGTCGAGGATTACTACCACGACAAGCCCCATGAGGGCATCAGGGAGTACTATCAGAGTCACGGGGTCGACGTACCGTCCGAGGGCATAACACCCCGGCAGGAGTTCAACCGTGATTCCCGTCCGCTGAAATACCTGGACGCCAGGATCGTAGGACAGGCATTCCTGCATCATGATACACGCGAAGTGGACAAGGGGGCCTGTATCAGCTTCGAAGGCCGCAAATACGAAGTCAGTGCAGCGCTGATCGGTGCGACCGTTGAGATCTCCTGGGATCCGATGGCGACGGAAACATTGACGGTCAGTTACCCGGGTATGGCTCCGTTCTCTGTAAAACCGCTCAGGATCGGCGAATTCTGTGACAGGAAACCGGAACTGCCGCTGAGCATGCTCCCGGAAGAACCGGAATGCTCCCGTTTCCTTGAGGGGCTGCAGAAGCAGCATGACAGGAAACGCATGCACAGCACGAACGCGATCTCCTTCGGTGATTATCGGAAGGAGGTGGCCGGCGATGTATGAGCAGTTTTTCGGAATGGCGCACACGCCGTTTTCACGGGACGTGCCGCCTGAAGCACTCTACGAATCCGCATCCATGCACGATGCGCTCGGCCGGCTCAGTTATGTTGCGGACAGACAGCTGTTCGCAGTTGTCACCGCCGACGCAGGCTGCGGGAAATCCACACTGATCCGGAAGTTTGCGGCCAGCCTGCCGTCAGAGAAGTACATACTGCTATACCTTTCAGACTCAAAGCTTACACCGCGCTGGTTCTATAAGGGCTGTCTTGACCAGCTGGGGCTGGAATCCCGCTTTTACCGGGGCGACGCGAAGCGCCAGCTCCAGAAGGAGATCGAGATCATCCGCGGTGTCCAGCGCAGGAACGTTGTATGCATCCTGGATGAAGCGCATCTCCTTGAGAAGGAGATGCTGGAAGAATTCCGCTTTCTCCTGAACTACCGCTTTGATTCCATGAGCCCTATGGCGCTTGTCCTTTGCGGACAGACGGAACTTTGGGACAACAAGCTGCGCCTGCAGCGTTATGCCGCCATAAGGCAGAGGATCGATATCAACTGTGTCCTTCCGCACCTGGACCGCGCTGAAACAGAACAGTATGTCCATTCGCACCTTTTGTATTCCGGCTGTGAGAGGGATATCTTTAGCGACAAAGCGCTGGATGAAGTTTTCAAGGTAACAACGGGGATCCCCCGTATGATCAACCGTGTCTGTGAGAAGAGTCTGATGTACAGCTTCCAACAGCAGAAACGGATCATCGATGACTACATGGTCAAATATGTCATCGAGCATGAGATGCTGGTTACAAACTAAACAAAACGCATTGAGCCCGGTGCCGCCTGACTGGCGGTGCCGGATCTCGGCAGTATAGTGACAGAATTCAGAGCAGGTCAGAGACAGCCAATCAGAGCAGTCTGGCGACAGCTCAGGAGATCAATAACATTATGCCTCAAAATCCTGTAAACAAATGACTGCCCGCCTCACTCCACGTAATGGATCCGGCTCTCCTCAAATCTGTTCTGCTGCTTCCTTTCCTCAGCC
>CACXAT010000047.1 GCA_902765725.1 uncultured Lachnospiraceae bacterium
TGTCACGTCAGTCAGAAAAAAAGGGCGGCTGCAAGCTTTCATGCAGCCGCCTTTTGTATTCATTGGCTTTAGCCAGTTGAGCGATATGGAGTTTTTCGTGGATCCGAAAAACGAAATGAGCGAAACAGAAATCCACCCGCTATGCGGGTGAGAGTAAAAAAGTTATACAGTAAATCACCTTTCCGCCTACAATATAGTGTTAATGCTCGCCTGAGCTGTCGCTGAACTGCTTTGGACAGCTGTCGCTGAACTGCTCACAAGGCTGTCGGTGCTTGTCACGAGTCTTCGGCGCCGCCTTTCGGCCAGCGGCGCCGTGACCCACTAATGGCATTAGGCAAGCATTTCATGTTCGGCTACATATTTGACCATGTAATCGTCAATGATCCGTTTCTGCTGCTGAAAGCTGTACATCAGGCTTTTCTCGCAGATCCGGTTGATCATACGGGGGATACCCGTTGTTACCTTGAAAACTTCATCCAGTGCTTTATCGCTGAAGACATCCCTGTTGCATCCAGCGTATGACAGGTGGGACTGTATATACTGCTCTGTTTCCGACCGGTCAAGATGCGGTAGGACACAGTTGATGTCAATCCTCTGGCGGATCGCAGCATACCTCTGGAGCCTCAGCTTGTTTTCCCAGAGTTCTGTCTGTCCGGCAAGCACCAGCGCCATCGGGCTCATGGAATCGAACCGGTAGTTCAGAAGGAAGCGGAATTCCTCCAGCATCTCTTTTTCCAGAAGGTGTGCTTCATCCAGGATGCATACGACGTATTTATGCTGGATCCCTCGGACGATCTCGATCTCCTTCTGGAGCTGACGCTTGGCATCACCCCGGTAGAAGCGTGCTTCCAGACCCAGCTGGTCGAGGCATCCGCGGTAGAACCACCTTGGCGTCAGCTTTGAGTCCGAAAGATACAGAAGGATGTATTTCTCCTTCGGCAGGCTGGATGCAAACTTCCGGATCAGGGTGGACTTTCCGCAGCCGGCATCCGCTGTTACGACCGCAAAAAGCTGACGGTCCGCCACATACGCGAGACGCCCCAGCGCGTCCCTCATAGCAGGCGATTCATACAGGGCTTCCGGCGGCACATCCCGCGTGAATGGCGTGTGTGTCATCTCAAAGAACTGCTCATACATTGCCGTCCGCCTCCTTCCTGTATTCCCCGAAGGAGATCGCGTTCGTGTTCTTCCTGTATTCCCCGAAGGAGATCGCGTTCGTGTTATGGACACGCTTTCTGTCGTGCACCTTCTGCAGGCCCTGCAGGAAGCGGGAACATTCCACCTCTTCCGGAAGCATGCTCTGCGGCAGCTCCGGTTTGGGATCAGAGAATTCCCCGATCGTAAGCGGCTTTGCGAGGAAAGGCTTTGTGCCGGGATAGCTTACGGTGACCGTCTCCGAAGCCATTGGATCCCAGGAGATCTCCACGGTGGCGCCGATCAGTGCGGAACTGACTTCGTACTTCCGGCCTTCGAAGCTGATACAGGCGCCTTTGTCTACCTCACGGGTATCATGGTGCAGGAATGCCTGCCCTACGATACCGGCATCCAGATATTTCAGCGGACGGGAATCGCGGTTGAACTCCTGCCGGGGCGTGATGCCCTCTGCCGGAACATCGATCCCCTGACTTTTGTAGTATTCCCGGATGCCCTCATGGGGCTTGTCGTGGTAATAGTCCTCGACAAACAGTGTCCACCAGTGACGGGCTTCCTCAAGAGTCCTTACCTTCTGGGCGCGGCATTCGTTGATATAGCTGTTGATCAGGCGGTTATAGACCTCGATCTTTCCTTTACTCTGACCTGAATAAGGCTTTGCCCGAAGGTGCCTGATCCCAAGCCTTGAGAGTGCGTCGACCAACTCTTTGGAGATAAACTGGCTGCCATTGTCGACATATGTGGCATCAAAAGCGCCATAGGAAAGGATCGCGCGGCGGTATACGTCTTCGACGATCGCGGCTTCCTGGTTATCATAAACGCCAGTACCGAGGATCATCTTGGAATGATCATCGATAATGGAGCAGATATAGCACTGTACCATCTTCCCGCCCGGGCCGATGGGGAGCTTCATGATGTACTTGATATCCGCCTGCGCCAGCTGCATCCGGTGAGCTTTACAGAAGCGCCGCGATGAACTGCTCCTGGCTTCGGTATACTTCTTCATCTGCTTTTTACCGAAACCGGCGTCGTAGAGATATCTCTGTAAAGTTGACCGCTTCAGGATGCCCGGCGCGACCAGGCCTTCCATCTCCAGGATCAGGATGATCTGGGCGACGGAGCGGGCAGGTACCTCCCTTTTCAGCTGGATCGCTTCCCCGACCAGTTCCTCGAAGTTTTCCGGCAAGGCGAATGAGCGTCTCTGCTCCCGATTCATAGGCTTGAGGCCGGCGAAACCACCCGAGCGGTAAGCCGCTTCGTATCGGTACAGGCTTCTGGTCGTTACACCGGCCTTATCAGCGATCTCCTTCCGGACCTGCAGTCGTTTTGCCGGATCGAGGGATTCGTCCAGGATCGGCGAGATCAGCCGGAACCGGCGGAGCGCTTCGTCCTCCTGCCACTTTTTGGTGCTTTTAATCGTATTCATGGATAAGACCACCTCCTTTACGGTGATCATATCCGGAAGCCCTTTGTGACAGCAAAGCAAAGTCGGTAATCCCTGGCCGTTCAGGCA